>CAZOVY010000021.1:0-65667 GCA_964583255.1 uncultured Prosthecobacter sp. | reverse complement strand
GGAGTCTGGCCACGGCAAACACAGCCATCATCGGCTCCGTCAATCCCTCTTCGATTCTAGCGCTGCAAACAGCACAGGTTCTCTTGCCCGTGCCTGAGCCAGGCTCCGCCTTGCTGTTATTCGCCGCGGCTGCGGCGCACCTGTTCCGCCGCACCCGCCGCCTGACTCGCACCACCGTGCTCTAAACAGCGCTCATGAGGCTTCGCACAACACGATCTGACGCTTCAGCGTGCCGCCTACCAGCGGCACGCTTCGTCGTTTCATTGTGGGTCGGTTTGGTCGCCATTTTGATGACCTCAGCGGCGGCGCAGGCTCAAACACTCGACTTCGGTGACTACACCAGTTTTGGCAGTGCCAGCAGCACCGTGGTCACCACGCTGAAAATCGGTGCCACGACGGATGTCGAATCCACAGCTACGACCAATGCCACGGCTACGGGAGATGACATCACCGGCAGCGATGATGAAGACGGCGTCACCGTTCCGGCCAGCGTGGCACTGGGGGTCGCGAGCAGCCTGACGGTCAATGTGACCAATTCCACCGGTTCTACGACCTACCTCAACGTCTGGATCGACTTCAACCGCAACGGCGTGCTCACAGACACGGGCGAGCAGGTGGCGATCAATACAACGATCGCCAACCTGACCTCTAATTCGAACAAAGTTGTCAACTTCACGGTACCCGCGACAGCATCCGTCGGCGTGGCAGGTGTCCGTGTGCGTTTGACGTCGAGCATCAGCCCTGGTGCCACTACCTCCATCGGCAATGGTGAAGTCGAAGACGCGGTGATGACGCTGACTTGCCCGGCTGTCACCTTGACGCCGACGACGCTCACGGTTCCAACGGTTGGCACCAGCTACTCGCAGACGATCACGGCTGCTGGTTCCACCACGACCTTCACCTACACGGTGTCCGCGGGAACTCTGCCTGCAGGGTTGAGCTTGAACTCTGGCACCGGTGCCCTTTCAGGCACGGCCACCAGCAACGCGACCGCAAATTTCACGATCACAGCGACAGGCGCCAATACGTGTGTCGGTTCACAGGCCTACACACTGACCCCGGTCTGCCCAGCGATCACGGTCAGTCCGGCCACGCTGACTCCCGGCACGGTCGGCACGAACTTCAACACCAACATCATCAGCGCCAGCGGCGGCAATGCTCCCTATAACTTTGCCGTGACGGCCGGCACGCTGCCTGCGGGCATCTCGCTGAACTCCAGCAATGGCAATTTCTCTGGAACACCCACCGCCAGCAATGGTGTGGGCACCAGCATCACCATCACCGCGACAGATCAAAATGGTTGCACCGGCGCAACCACTTATAACCTCAAGATCTGCCCCGTAGTCACCCTGAGTCCCACATCATTGCCCAATGGCATGGTGAACTCGGCCTACAGCCAGACAATTTCCGGCGCGGGTGGTGCTACACCTTATGTGTTCGCCGTTGCCAGTGGCACTCTTCCAGCGGGACTGACCCTGAACGCCAGCACCGGCGTCATCTCCGGCAGACCCACCGCCACCACAGCGGCCAGTTTCACCATCTCGGCCACCGATGCCAACGGCTGCGCTGGCACACAGGCCTACACTGTCACTCCGGCCACTCCCACGGACTTGGGTGACTTCGCCAGCTTTGGCAGTGCCAGCAGTATCGTACTCGCGACTCTTAAAATCGGCGCGCTGACCGATGCTGAAATCACCGCCACCACCAATGCCACGGCCACGGGCGATGACTTGACCGACCTCGATGATGAAGATGGTGTCACGGTGCCGGCCAGTGTGGTGCTGGGTGCAGCGAGCAGTTTGACGGTCAATGTGACCAACACCAGCGGTGCGGCCGCCAATCTCAACGTGTGGATCGACTTCAACCGCAATGGTGTGCTCACGGATGCCGGCGAGCAGGTCGCTGTGAACACCAGCATTGCGACGGGCACCTCGAATTCAAATCGAACCGTCAACTTCACCGTGCCAGCCAGTGCGTCCCCGGGCGCGGCGGGTATTCGTGTGCGTCTAACCTCCACTGCGACGCCGGGAGCCACGGGAGCCAGTGGCAACGGTGAAGTCGAGGACTGGACGCTCAATCAGGTCTGTCCGGTGCTCACCCTCTCACCTGCCACGCTGACTGCTGGAACCGTCGGCACTGCCTACAGTCAGACATTCACCACCGCCAGTGGTGTATCGCCCTACACCTATGCGGTGACCTCCGGCACACTGCCTGCGGGTCTCACACTGAGCTCAGCCGGTGTTCTCAATGGCACACCGACCGCTAGCAATGGCGCAGGCACCAGCATCACGGTGACTGCTACCGATGCCGTGGGCTGCACCGCCTCCACGACCTACAATTTCAAGATCTGTCCGGTGATCACACTCAGCCCTAGTTCGCTGCCCAATGGCATGGTGAACTCGGCCTACAGTCAACCCATCACCGCCTCGGGAGGTGCCACACCTTATGTCTTTGCCGTCGCCAGCGGCAGCTTGCCAGCAGGATTAAGCTTGAACACCAGCTCGGGCGTCATCTCCGGCAGACCCACGGCCACCACAGCGGCCAGTTTCACCATTTCGGCCACGGATGCCAACGGCTGTGCTGGTGCACGGGCCTACACCGTCACCCCAGCCACTCCAACGGATATGGGCGACTTTGCCAGCTTTGGCAGCGTCAGCAGCATTGCCAACTCCACGATCAAGATCGGCACGCTAACGGATGCTGAAATCACCGCCACTACCGATGCCACCGCAACGGGCGATGACGTGACTGATCTTGATGATGAAGACGGGCTCACGGTGCCAGCCAGCGTGAATCTGGGCGTCGCTAGTAGCCTGACAGTCAATGTCACCAATACCAGTGGTGCCAGTGCCTTCCTCAATGTCTGGATCGACTTCAATCGCAATGGCGTGCTCACCGACAGCGGCGAACAGGTGGCAGTCAATACGGCCGTGGCCACCGGCACTTCGAATTCAATCCGGACCGTCAACTTCACGGTACCTGCCACGGCAAGTGTCGGCATTGCAGGCATGCGCGTTCGCCTCACCTCCACCAGCACGCCTGGTGCCACGGGAGCCAGCGGCAATGGTGAAATCGAAGACGCGATCATGACTCTGGCCTGCCCAACCGTCACGATCACTCCCACGACTCCCACCGTGCCGACGGTGGGAACGGCTTATTCGCAAACGCTGACGGCTTCTGGTTCCACCACCACGTTCACTTATGCAGTGAGTTCAGGCACACTGCCCGTGGGTTTGAGCTTGGATGCCAATTCGGGAGTTCTTTCTGGCACGCCGACCAGCAGTGCAGCGGCTACTTTCACGGTCACTGCCACTGGTGCCAATACATGTGTCGGTTCACAGGCCTACACGATCACCCCGGTGTGCCCAACGATCACCGTCAATCCTGCAACTCTGATCGATGGGCTTGTCGGATCGAGTTATTCTCAAACACTCTCCGCATCGGGAGGCACGGCCCCACATACCTTTACGCTGTCCTCTGGCACCCTGCCCGCAGGTCTCACACTCGACGCCTCCACCGGTGCCATCACTGGAACAACAACAACCAGCAATGCCGCAGGTGCCAGCCTCACCTTCCGCGCCACCGATGCCAACGGTTGCTTCGGCACACGCACGGTCACGCTCAAAGTCTGCCCCATCATCAGCCTCTCTCCGGCTACACTCAGCACGCCGACGGTCGGCACCGCTAACTCTCAAACCATTACCTCCTCTGGCGGTGCCGCACCTTACACCTACACGCTGGCCAGTGGCGCCCTGCCTTCATGGGCCACACTGAGTTTGGCAGGTGTTTTGAGCGGCACGCCCAACAGCACGACGACGGCTAATTTCACCGTGCGCTCCACGGATGCCAACGGCTGCTCGGCGACGTTCGCTTATACGATCACACCCGTCTGTCCGGTGATCACTATCAATCCAGCATCAGCCACACAGGGAACTGTCGGCACCGCTTACTCTCAAACACTCTCCGCATCCGGTGGCACGGCACCCTATGGCACGTGGACGGTCACTTCCGGCACATTACCAACGGGTCTCACCCTAAATGCCAGCACCGGTGTGATCAGTGGCACACCGACAGCAGCAGCTTCACCAGCAACCTCGATCACGGTGCGCGTCAATGACACCTATGGATGTCAGGGTTCACGCTCCATCACGCTGCAAATATGTCCCGTGACGACCATCACGCCGGCTTCATTGCCGACACCCACAGTGGGCACGGCCTACTCACAAAACATCAGCGCCTCCGGTGGTGCAGGTCCTTACACGTTCACGCTCGCCAGTGGAACGCTGCCCACTTGGGCCACATTTGGCACCGACGGTCTGTTGAGCGGCACTCCGACCAACACCACACCTGCCAGCTTCACGGTGCGTGCGACTGAGACGAATGGCTGCTCGGCGACACAGGCCTATAACATCACCCCCGTCTGTCCGACGATCACGATCACGCCTGCTTCGCTTGCACAAGGAACCGTCGGCACATTTTATTCGCAAACACTCTCCGCTTCCGGCGGCAATGCGCCTTATGGCACGTGGACGATTACAAGCGGTGCCCTGCCTGCAGGCCTCACGCTTAATGCCAGCACCGGCGTCATCAGTGGCACACCAACGGCCTCCGCCAGTCCTTCGACAACAGTCACCTTCCGTGTGAATGACACCTACGGTTGCCAGGGCACACGTTCCATCACGATGCAGATCTGTCCGGTGGTGACACTCGCACCTGCCACGCCTGCTGCTGGCACCGTTGGCACGGCCTACTCGCAAACCGTCAGCGCCGCTGGGGGCACGGCACCTTATACTTTTGCGCTAGTGAGTGGTACGCTGCCTGCTGGGTTAAATTTGAATGCAGCAACTGGCGTTGTCAGCGGGACGCCCACCATGCAGATCAGTAGCAATGTCACGCTGCGGGCAACCGATGCCAATAGCTGCCAGGGCACCCTCGCAATGACTTTTGCGATGAGTTGTCCGCCCATCACCATCACGCCCGCGACGTTGCCGCAGGCCACAGTGGGCAGTCTATATTCGCAAACACTCACCGCTTCGGGTGGCACCGCTTCCTACACGTGGTCAGTCACCTCAGGGACCCTGCCTGCAGGTTTGACACTGAATCCGACCACTGGTGTCATCAGCGGCACGCCTACCACCAGCAACGCTGCTGGAACAAGCATCACCATCACTACCACGGACAGCTTTAACTGCCCTGGAACTCGAACTTACACGCTGCAGGTCTGCCCTGTCGTCACCGTCAGTCCTGCCACCCTTGCCACACCGACTGTTGGTACCGCTTACTCACAAACGATCACGGCTTCAGGTGGCGCAGCGCCATACACTTATGCTCTCGCGAGCGGCACACTCCCCACCTGGGCGACGTTAAGCGCTGGAGGTGTCCTGAGCGGAACGCCCAACAGCACCACGGCTGCCACTTTCACCGTGCGTGCCACGGACGCCAACGGCTGCCCGGGCACATTGCTTTACACTGTCACACCTGTCTGTCCGGCCATTAGCATCACACCCACCTCGCTGGCACAAGGCACCGTGGGCAGCGTTTACTCGCAAACACTCGCAGCTTCTGGCGGCACGGCACCTTATGGCACGTGGACCGTCACTTCTGGCACGCTTCCAACGGGCCTGACTTTGAATGCAGGCACTGGCGTCATCAGTGGCACTCCGACAGCAGCAGCCAGTCCCTCCACGAGCATCACGGTGCGGGTGAATGACACGTATGGCTGCCAAGGCACCCAGGTCATTACCTTGCAGATCTGCCCTGTCATTACCATCACCCCGGCATCTCTCACGAATGGCACGGTGGGCACGGCTTACAGTCAGACGGTGACTGCCAGCGGTGGCGCCGTGCCCTATACCTTCACCGTCAGCAGTGGCTCATTGCCAACTTGGGCAAGCTTGAATGCTGGCACCGGCGACATTAGCGGCACTCCTGACTCCACGACCAACGCCAGCTTCATCATTCGTGCGACGGATGCCAATGGCTGCGCTGCCACCCGTGCCTACAGCGTCACACCCGTTTGCCCAGTTATCACGCCGAACCCTGCCAGCCTGGCTGATGGCACTGTCGGCACGGCTTACAACCAGACCATCACCGCTTCCGGCGGCACGGCTCCCTTCACTTATGCCGTTACCAGCGGAACCCTGCCTGCTGGCTTATCGCTGAGCAGCACAGGTGTGCTGAACGGCACACCTACCACGAGCAACGGCGCTGGCGTCAATGTCACCATTCAAATCACGGACACTTACGGGTGCCAAGGCTCACTGAGCTACCTCATCCAGATCTGTCCCGTGATCAGCCTCAGCCCTTCATCATTGCCCAACGGCACCGCAGCCATCGCCTACAGCCAGACGATCACGGCCTCCGGTGGGGCCACTCCCTATGTGTATGCAGTCGCCAGCGGTTCGCTCCCTGCTGGGTTGACGTTGAATGCGAGCACGGGGGTCATTTCCGGCACACCCACCAGCACCGCATCCGCAGCGTTTACGATCCGTGCTACGGATGCCAATGGCTGCTTGGGCACACGCGCTTATACTGTCACGCCGATTTGTCCCGCGCTCACTCTCACACCAGCCACTTTGCCTGATGGTTTGGTCGGCAGTGCTTACAGTCAGAGCATCAGCACTTCGGGTGGCATTGCACCCTACTCGTATGCGGTGAGTTCAGGCACGCTTCCAGCCGGTCTGACCTTGAGCGCTGCAGGCTTGCTCAACGGCACTCCCACGACCTCGAATGGCGCTGGAGTCAACATCACCATCCGTTCGACGGATGCCAATGGCTGTCAGAACACCTTGAGCTACGCCATCCAAGTTTGCCCGGTGATCAGCCTCAATCCCGCAACACTGCCGAATGGCACGGTGGGTTCCGTTTACAGCCAGGCTGTCACCGCCAGCGGCGGAGCCACGCCGTATGTGTATGCAATTAGCAGTGGTTCTTTGCCTGCGGGATTGACGCTAAATGGTTCAACAGGCGTGATCAGCGGCACGCCTTCCAGCCCATCAGCCGCGAACTTCACCATCACTGCCACCGATGCAAATGGCTGTGCCGGATCAAGTGCATTCACGGTGACACCAGCGCCTAACACCGACTTTGGTGATTTGAGCACCTTTCCCAGCGTCAGCAATACCACCAACGGCACTTTGAAACTCGGCCTGCTGACAGATGCGGAAATCACCGCGACCACCAATGCCACAGCCACGGGCGATGACATCACTGGCAGCGACGATGAAGACGGCGCCACAGTGCCTGCCTCGATCACAGCAGGTGCTTCGGTGACGATCCCTGCCGTTGTTTCGAATACCAGTGGCGCTCCGGCTTATCTGAATGCGTGGATTGACTTCAACAACAACGCCAGTCCCGCTGATGCGGGAGAACAAATCGCCTCTGATGTGCTCGTCGCCGCAGGAACGAGCGGGGCCACGATCAATCTCACATTCACCGTGCCTGTGGGAGCCTCGGTAGGAGTAAATCGCGGTGTGCGCTTTCGACTGACGAGGGTCACCACGCCAGGATTCTCCGGCACGGGTGGAATGGGTGAAATCGAAGATTACCTCGTGGCCATTGCCGCTCCAACGATGGATTTCGGCGACTACAGCTTATTTACTCCCGCCAGCAGCACCTTGCTCGCGACACTGCAGATTGGAGCGCTGACCGATGTGGAAGGCGGAGCGGCAACCAACGCCACAGCCACCAGTGATGACACCATAGGTTCCGACGATGAGGATGGCGTGACCATGCCGGCCAACATCACCCAAGGAACAGCGGGCTCGATGACCGTGAATGTCACCAACACCTCCGGTGCCAGTGCTTATCTCAATGTGTGGATCGATTTCAACGGCGACGGCGACCTTACCGATCCAGGTGAGCAAGTGGCGATCAATACCGTCATCGCCACGGCGACTTCGAACTCTAACAAAGTCGTGGCCTTTACCACACCGGCTATCGTCAAGGTTGGCACTGTCGGTGTGCGCACTCGCCTAACAAGCACAGCGACCCCAGGGCCAGATGGATCAGATGGTAACGGTGAAGTCGAAGATGTGACCACCAACATCATCGCCAACACGGACTTTGGTGACTTTAGCAGCTTCCCCAGCGCCAGCAGCAAATCCAATGGCACGTTGCGTCTCGGTGCATCGGTCGATTCAGAAGGTTCGGCGGTCACCAATGCCACGGCGACAGCGGATGATTTGGATGGCACGGACGATGAAAACGGTGCGACGGTGCCGGTGAGCATCGCACAGGGAGCGGCGGGCAGCATGGTGGTCAATGTGACCAACACGAGTGGTGCGGTGGCGTATTTGAATGCGTGGATCGATTTCAATCGCAACGGGGTGCTCACGGATGCGGGTGAACAGATCGCAGTGAACACCAGCATTGCCACGGGCACTTCGAATGCCAATCAGACGATCAACTTCACCGCTCCGGTGGCTGCCACCCTCGGCACGGCCGGTGTGCGCGTGCGTTTGACCAGTGTCATCACGCCGACATCGGTTGGACTCATGGGCAATGGTGAAGTGGAAGACTACACGACCACCATCGCCCTGCCGACGACGGACTTTGGTGATGAACTCGACTTTGCGGATGCCATGAGCACAGCGAACGGCACGCTGCGTCTTGGTGCGCTGGTGGATATGGAAGGATCGTCCACGCGGACCGCGAACGCGGATGGTGATGACCTGACGGGCAGTGATGACGAAGACGGTTTGAGCTTCCCATCGGTCACGGCAGGTCAGCCAGTGACGCTGCCGGTCACGGTGACCAATACGAGCGGTGCAGCAGGCTTCCTCAATGCGTGGATCGACTTCAACAACAACGGCTCGCTTCTCGATGCCGGTGAACAAATCGCCAGTAACGTCAGCGTGGCGGATGGCCTGACCAACAGCGTCATCAATATCAACTTTAACATCCCGACCAACTCGGTGACGGCGGCGGTGAGCCTGGGCACACGCTTCCGCATCACCGACACTGCCAGTCCGACGCCGACGGGCTTTGTCGGCATCGGTGAAGTCGAAGATCATCCGATCGTCATCCTCGCACCGCTCACCGACTTCGGTGACCACAGCGACTATGCCGACGTCTCCAACACGGCCAGCACCAACCTGCGCCTCGGTCTGCTGGTCGATACGGAGTATGCCTCGACACGCAACGTCACAGCGACCGGCGATGACGTCACCGGCAATGACGATGAAGACGGTGTCACGATCCCAGCGATGACTGCGGGCGCCCCGGCGACTGTTCCAGTCACGGTAACCAACAACACCGGTGCGTCAGCCTTCCTCAGTGCCTGGATCGACTACAACGACAACGGCGTCTTTGGTGATGCGGGCGAACAAATCGCCACCAACAGCTCCATTGCCAACTTGAGCACCAATGTGGTGACCAATCTCAACATCACCGTGCCAGCCACGGCCACCACCGGGACAGCGCTCGGCGTGCGGGTGCGCATCACGGCGCTAAGCAGCCCTGGAGCCACGGGAGCGGGTGGTTTGGGTGAGGTGGAAGATTATGTCGTCACCATCGCCGCTCCGACGACGGACTTTGGTGACTTCACCGGCTTCGGCAGTGCCAGCAGCACAGCGCTGGCCACGGTGAGGATGGGAGCGCTGCTCGACACTGAATTTGTCCAGACCGTCAATGCCACCGCAACGGGTGATGACGTCAAGGGCAGCGATGACGAAGACGGCATAACGTTCCCACCCATGATCGCTGGCGGGCCTGCGACGATCCCTGTGCTCGTCACCAACACCAGCGGCGCTGCCGTGTTCCTCAATGCCTGGATTGACTACAACAACAATGCCATGCTCGAAGCTGGTGAGCAGATCGCCACGAATGTGAGCATTGCCAACGGCAGCAACAATCTCACGCAAAACCTCAACATCACGGTGCCCGCAGGTGCGCTGACCGGTGTGAATCTCGGCACACGCTTCCGTCTCAGCAGCACCAGCAATCCGGGAGCCACCGGCTTGGCTGGCGGCACGACGAGTAGCACATTCAACGCCGCCACCTCAGATGATTCCTGGCTCAATGGCAGTGCTACAGGCACCAATTATAGCGGCGATACGACGATGAGGCTCGATAGCGGCGGTGGTGGCGTTGGGAATGGTCGCCCTGTATTCCGCTTTGATCTTTCCAGCGTTCCTGCGGATGCCACGATCACCTCAGCGACTCTGCGTTTGAATGCCGTCGCCGCGAGTGACACCACTAGCCGTAACGTGCGACTCTACCCACTGACGCAATCGTTTGTTGAGAATCAGGTCACATGGCTTCAGAGATTCAGTGGCACGAATTGGACCACTGCTGGGGGTTCTTATGGCACAGAACTCGCCAGCACTGCCGTATCGACGACAGGCGAATACAGTTGGTCCAGTCCGCAGCTAACTGCCGAGGTGCAGGACTGGTTTAGCACCCCAGCCAACAACTTCGGACTCTTACTGGGTGACATCGACACAGGTACGGTCACCAAAGATTTCGCCACGCAGGAACACGCAACAGCCAGCCTGCGTCCGGTGCTCGTCATCGCTTACACTCAAGTAAACACGGGCGGCAATGGTGAAGTCGAAGATTACATCGTGACCATCGCGGCTCCGACGACGGACTTTGGTGACGATCTCGACTTTGCGGATGCTTCACAGGGCGTGAACCCGTTCCTGCGCATGGGTGCGCTCATCGACGCCGAATTTGTGTCCACGCGCAACGCCACCGCCACGGGTGATGACATCACCGGCAGCGATGATGATGAAGACGGCGTGGTGGTGCCAGCGATGATCGCCGGTCAAACCGTGACCATCCCAGTGACGATCAGCAATGCCACCGGAGTGAGTGGCTTCCTCAATGCCTGGATCGACTACAACAACAACGGCGTGCTCACCGACTCTGGCGAACAAGTGGCGACCAACATCGTGATCGCCACGGGTGCGGTCAATGCCGTGACCAATCTCAACGTCACCGTGCCGCCCACCGCGACGACAGGCGTGAACCTCGGACTGCGCTTCCGTCTTTCCGCACCGAGCGGCCTCGGTCCGACGGGCACCAACGGACTCGCTGGTGAAATCGAAGATTATGCCGTGACCATCGCCGCACCGACGACAGATTTCGGCGACCATCTCAGCCTCGCCAATGCCAGAAGCACGCAAACCGCCACGATCAAACTCGGTGCGCTCACGGATGTCGAGTTCCTCTCCACGCGCAATGCTGCGGCGACTGGCGATGACATCACTGGCAGTGATGACGAAGACGCCGTGACGATCCCAGCCATGACGGCTGGTGCGTCTGCGACGATCCCCGTGCTGGTGACCAACACGAGTGGCGTGGCGGTCAATCTCAATGCCTGGATCGACTACAACAACGATGGCTCGCTGGCAGATGCGGGTGAACAAATCGCCAGCAACATCAGCATCGCCACGGGCAGCAACAACATCACGCAAAACATCGTCATCACCGTGCCAGCCACGGCCACCACGGGTGTGAACCTGCCGGTGCGTGTGCGCTTGACCTCGACACTGACGCCAGGCCCGACCGGAGCCAGCGGCAATGGTGAAGTCGAAGACTACATCGTCAACATCGCCAATCCGACGACCGACTTCGGTGACTTCGCCAGCTTTGGCAGCGCCAGCAATGCGGCGAATGTCACGCTGCGTCTCGGAGCACTCGTAGATGCCGAATTCGCCGCCACCACCAATGCTGCTGCCACGGGTGATGACATCACGGCCAGCGCTGACGAAGACGGCGTCACGCTGCCGAGCATGACACGTACGCAGACACTGACGATCCCTGTGGTCGTGACGAACTCGACTGGCGCAGGAGCTTTCCTCAATGCCTGGATCGACTACAACAACAACGGCGCTCTTGAAGTGGGCGAGCAAGTGATCACCGATCTCCCCGTCGCGAATGGCAGCAGCAACACCACACTCAATCCAAGCTTCACCGTGTCTGCCACCGCCATCACTGGCACCAATCTCGGCGTGCGCTTCCGCCTCACGACCATCAGCTCACCAGGAGCCACGGGCGTTCTCAACAGCAATGGCGAGATCGAAGACTACGTCGTCAACATCGCCCCGGCCACGACGGACTTTGGCGATGATAGTGACTTCGGCAGCGCCAGCAGCACGGTGCTGGCCACGGTCAAACTCGGACCCCTCACTGATGCCGAATTTGCCGCCACCACGAATGCCACGGCCACCGGTGATGACATCACTGGCAGTGATGACGAAGACGCTGTCACCTTCCCATCGCTGATGGCCGGAGCACCTGCCACGATCCCCGTGCTCGTCACCAACACCAGCGGTGTAGCCGTCAATCTCAACGCCTGGATCGACTACAACAACAACGGCACTCTTGAGGCGGGTGAACAGATCGCCACGAATGTCAGCATCGCTACCGGCAGCAGCAACATCACGCAGGACATCAACATCACCGTGCCAGCCACCGCGCTGACCGTGACGAATCTCGGCGCGCGCTTCCGCCTGACCTCCACGGCATCACCCGGCGCTACGGGTGCCAGTGGCAATGGTGAAGTCGAAGACTACATCGTGACCATCGCCACGCCACCGCTGGACTATGGTGACACCAGTGCGCTGGCCAGCGCCTCATCCACCGCTGATGTCAATCTCCGCATCGGTGCGCTGGTGGATGCTGAATTTGCACCCACACTCAATGCCACGGCCAGTGGTGACGATAACAGCGGAGCCGACGATGAAGACGGCGTCAGCATCACCACCCTCACCGCAGGCGCACCCGGCACGATCACCGTCACCGCGACCAACACCACGGGTGCGGCAGCGTTCCTCAATGCGTGGATTGATTTTAACAACGACGGCGACGTGCTCGATGCCGGCGAACAACTCGCGACCAACACCAACGTCGCCATCGGCATCACCAACGGCAGCATTCCGCTCAACTTCACCGTCCCCGCCACCGCGGTCACCGGTGCCAATGTCAGTCTGCGCTTCCGCCTGACGAGCACGAGTACACCCGGCATCACCGGAACCTCCGGCACGGGAGAAGTCGAAGATCATGTCACCACCATCGCCGTGCCGATCACGGACTTCGGTGACTGGAATGGTGCGGCTGATGCCAGCAGCATCGCCAGTTCGAACCTGCGCATGGGATCACTCGCCGACACCGAGTTCCTTTCCACACTCAATGCCACGGCCACTGGCGATGACATCACCGCTAGCGATGATGAAGACGGCGTCACTCTCGCCGCCAGCTACAATCTGAACACCGCTTCATCTGCCACCATCGTCACCACCAATCTCAGTGGTTCCAGCGCCTACTTGAATGCCTGGATCGACTACAACAACAACGGCTCCTTTGCTGATGCAGGCGAACAGATCGCCACGAACACCCTCGTCGCTAATGGTACCAACGGCTCCAGTTTGCCCGTCAACTTCACCGTCCCAGCCACCGCTATCCCAGGCCAGCGCGGTGCGCGTTTCCGTTTCACCAACGTGCCAAATCCGACCTCGGTCGGCGCGGCCGGCATGGGTGAAGTCGAGGATTTCATGGTGACTCTGAATTGCCCCACGATCACAGTGACGACGGCCTCACTCGCCGTGCCGACTGTCGGTGCCAGCTATTCGCAGACCATCGCAGCCATCGGCGGCAGTGGCGCACTGGTGTACTCGGTTAATCCCGGCACACTGCCCGCTGGCTTGTCCATCGCGGGTGCCACCGGCATCATCTCCGGCACACCGACCAACACCACCAGCCAGACCTTCACCATCCGCGCTACGGACATCAATGGCTGCTTTGGTTCACAGGCTTACACGCTGACTCCGCTGCCGAATACGGACTTCGGTGACTGGAACGTAGCCGGTGCCCAGACCACGACGGCTAGCAGCCTCTTCACCACTAACATCCGCCTCGGTGCCACCGTCGATGCCGAGAACACCGCCACAACCAACGCCACCGCTACTGGTGATGACACCACCAACACCGGCAGCGCCGATGACGAAGACGGAGTCACCATGCCAGCCAGCATCACCCCAGGTGCCAGCGTCAGCATTCCAGTGAGCGTCTTCAACAACAACACCGCTGGCCGCCAACTCCAAGCCTGGATCGACTTCGACAACAACGGCACCTTTAACAACGTCGATATCGCCACCGCCGGCGGCGAGCGCATCTACAACGCCGCCGTGCCCGCCAACGCCGCACAACAGACTGTGAACATCAACTTCACCGCCCCGATGCCCGTCAGCATCGGCACCCAGCGCGGCGCACGCTTCCGCTTCACCGACAGCGCCGCCACCACGGCGATCAGCAGCGGAGCCAATGGCGAAATCGAGGACTATGTCGTCAGCATTGTTTGCCCCACCATCACGCTCACGCCAACATTGCCGACGGCCTATTTGAGCGCTCCCTATTCTCAAACCATCACCGCCAGCGGCGGTCGATCACCCTACACCTACACCCTGCAAAGCGGCGCACTGCCCACCGGCCTCTCCCTTGCCAGCAGCGGTGCCATCACCGGCACACCGACTGCCAGCGGTTCCTTCACCGCCACCGTGCTGGCCACCGATGCCAACGGATGCACCGCCACACTCGCTTACACCATACCCGTGCGCACCTTCTCCGTCGGCAACCTCGTCTATGAAGACAGCAACAACAACGGCCTCAAAGACGGCAGCGAGCCCGGCGTCGCAGGAGCGCTCGTGCAGCTCTTCAATCCCGGCAGCGACAACGCCATCGGCGGCACCAGCACGGCGGCAGACACGCAGATCGGTAGCAACATCACCACCTTCTCAAGCGGCGCTTATCTCTTCAGCACCCTACCTGCGGGCAACTACTACATCAAAGTCACGCCTCCCGCTGACTACGCCCTCACCGGTGGCACTCCAGCGACAACCGACAACAACGTCAATGATAACAACGACGGTGCTCAGCCTGGTGGTGCAGGCACACCGCTCTTCAGCCCAATCTTCAATCTCACTGGTGGAGCCGAATCCATCACCGATGGCGATGCCGATACCGAAACCAACCTCACCATCGACTTCGGCCTCTGGTCGCCGCTTGGCGTGGGCAATCTCGTCTTCCTCGACTACAACGGAAACGGCAACTACGACGACTCCGAAGGTATCGAAGGCGTGTATGTGCAAATCTTTGCTCAGGGTGCCAACGTGGCCACAGACAGTCCTGCTAACGTGGCTCTCACCGATCACAAAGGCCGCTACTACATCGACGGACTCAATCCCGGCAGCTACTTCCTGCACCTGCCCGCAAGCCAGTTCGCTACAGGTGCAGCGCTCTCTGGCATGGTGCCGATGAGCAGCGTCGTGGCGGGTGATGATGACACGGGTCAGGACCTCCTCCCGGCTGCCACACCCGCGACCACGGGGTCTTCGACGGCTGTATTCACGCTCAACGTCGGACTGCTGCCAACAGGTGCGTCTGAGTCAGGATTCGAAGGCGTCGCTGACGACAGCTTCATCGACGCAAACAACGACTTCACCCGTGATCTCGGCCTGCGCAGCGCCAGTGGCGGCGGCTTCCCGCTGGCGATGCGTGAGCGTGTCACCATCACGGAGAGCTCTGCTGCCAATACCTTCACCGCTTGGCAAACCACGCACGCCAACGCCGAAGACCACGATCTCTACCCAGCGCTGCTCGAATACGCACTCGACAGCGACCCCGCCAATGGCAGCAGCGGCGCAGGTAAATTCCGTGTCATAGTCAACGCCACCACGGGCTCAGCCGACGTGCTTTTGAGCCGACCCGCCGCAGGTCACGAGGACATCATTTACACGGTCGAAGTCAGCGCCGATCTGAAAACTTGGACACGTCTCGCCATCCTTCCGCAGACCAGCATTTCGGCTGATGGCAGTCAGATCGTTCGTTTCGCCAGCCTCGAAGACTCCACTGTCTTTGCAGGTCAGTCGCGTGGCTTTGTCCGCCTGAAAGTCGCGCTCGATGCTGACCTCAATGGAACCCCCGAAGACACGGCCGTCTCACCTGTGCAGGCATTCAGCCGTGAGAACTTCTCGATCGGTCAGCGCAGCTTCTCCATGCCGCTGGTCAAAGCGGAACTCTTCGCTGGAAACATCACCGCAATGGAAGGCAGCACTCTCGTGTTGCCAGTGTCCGTCACCCTGCCAGCAGCCCCGCTTTACATTCAAGATCTCTCCACTGGTGCGAACTATGAAGTGGATGAACTGGCCAGCACCAGCACAAGAATCGCACTCATCGCAGAGTCGATTCCCCCACTCTCTCAGATCGTCCTGCGTGCCCACCACACGCTTGCAGAGCTGCTGCCAGCCGACCTCTTCACTAGCGGCACGACCGAAGCCGAGGCCGACCGCATCATGACCTTTGATCCAGCGAGCAACGCCTTCCAAGTCACCTGGCTCAGCAGCACAGGCTGGACGCGCGATAGCGTAAACGTCGGCTCTGAACTCCTGCCACCACAGAGCGCCGTGCTGGTTCATGCCCGCAATGTTGAAGTCAGTGTTTTGCTCACCGGTCAGTTGGCGAATGCCGCCGCCCTGCAAGCCAGCACCAGCACTCGATTCATCAGCACCGGTCTCAGCATCTCGCAGTCGCCTGAAGCCGCAGGTTTCACCGTCGCGAAAGGCTACCGCGCAGCTTCAAGCACCAGCGCCGCCAGCCGCCTGCGTCTCTGGAAAGCTGACAGCGATGCCAGCGCCAGTGGCTATGACAGTCTCTTCCTGATGCAGACCGACACCGCTGCCATCTGGGTTCGTGAAGAGGCCGCGACGCAGGTCGATCTTTCGCAAGAGCCCCTGCTCGATCCTTTCCACGGCTTCTTCCTGGTGCCTTGAGGGCGGGCTTTACTTCCTGGACGGACTGCTTTGAAATGCCGCCATGAATTTCCTCTGGCGCATCCATGATACCGATCACGATCTCACCACGCGTGGCAGGGTCATGGGCATCGTCAATGTGACGCCCGACTCCTTTTCTGATGGTGGCCGTTTTCTCGATACTGGCCGAGCGGTGGAGCACGCTTTGACTCTCGTGGCTGAAGGCGCAGACATCTTGGACATCGGCGGTGAATCCACGCGTCCGGGTGCGGAACCTGTGGAGGAGGCAGAGGAGCTGCGCCGCGTGCTGCCCGTCATTCGCGCGGTGCGCTCCGCGACGAAGACACTCATCTCCATCGACACGATGAAAGCCTCTGTCGCCCGCGCCGCTTTGGATGCTGGAGCCGACATCATCAATGACGTGACTGGGCTGCGCGGTGATCCCGCCATGTCACGAGTCGCCGCTGCCTGTGACGCTGGACTCGTGATCATGCACATGATCGGCACGCCGCGCACCATGCAGCAGCAGGCTCAGTATGCGGATGTCGTGCAGGAGGTGCAGCATTACTTTGAAGATCGTCTGCGCGCCTTGGAGCGTGAAGGGATCAATCCCGCGCGCGTGGTGCTGGATCCAGGTTTTGGTTTCGGCAAGACACTCGATCACAACGTGGCACTCATGCGTGCGCTGCCAAAGTTAGCCACCGCAGGTCGCCCAGTGCTCGTCGGGGTTTCACGGAAGAGCATGATCGCAAAGCTCGTCGGCTCAGATGAAATCAATGATCGCGACTGGCCCACCGTGGCACTCACGGCCCACGCGCGCGCACTTGGCGCACGGCTGGTGCGCGTGCATGACGTGAAGCCAAACGTCCAAGCCATGCGCATGACAGAAGCGATCAAGGTGTGAGGGCTTCTAGCCCTCATAAACGCAAGATGAAGTTAGGATGAGGCCAAGATGGCATCACTCCTTGACCTCACGCGCGCCAAAGATGGCACTGCCGACACGCACGATCGTGGCACCTTCTTCGATAGCCACTTCATAGTCGTGACTCATGCCCATGGAAAGCTGTGGCAATGCCGCACCACCGCGCTTTTCAAGTTCATCACGCAGCTCGCGCAGCATGACAAAGTAAGGCCGTGTCCTTTCTGGCAATGGATCAAACGGCGGGATGCACATCACCCCCTGAATATGCAGACGATCTAGCGCGCAGAGTGGCGCCCATTGCTCGCGGATCGTCGTTGGATTGAATCCATGTTTCGAGGTCTCAGTGCCTAGATTGATCTCGATCAGCACCCGTGGCCGCAACCCGAGTTCGCCGCCGATTCGATTGATGTCTTTTGCGATGTCGAAGCTATCCACCGCATGAATCATCTCCACCAGCGGCAGCACCTTGCGCACCTTGTTGGATTGCAGCGGGCCGATGAGATGCCAGCGCACATGGCTCGGCAGTTGCGGCTGCTTGATCAGGATTTCTTGCACGCGATTCTCACCAAACACGAGCTGCCCCGCATCGATTGCTTCTTGAATCGATTCGATGGGATGTGTCTTGGAAACAGCCAGCAACTCCACCGAAGCAGCATCACGCCCTGAACGAATGGCAGCGGCGTGGATGCGTTCACGAATGCTCTCAAGATGGGCGGCGATGGCAGACATAGTTGGAATGGGATCACTCAAAAACAAAGGGCAGGCCTTGCGACTTCATCATGTCCCGCTCCTTGGATAGAAACTGATTCGCGAGTTTGGCAAAAGCACCTTCCTGCTTCATTCGAGCGATGGCGGCATTCACTTTGGATTTCAAATCGTCACGTCCTTTCTTGAGTCCGACGGCCCAGACCTCTTCTCGCAATGGAGTCAGCAGCGCGCGCGTGCGATCCGGGTGTTTGGCATGGTAATTCATGACACTGACTTGATCATAGACCCAGGCGTCCACGGTGCCGTTGATAACCTCCAGCACGCAGGCTGCATCGGTGTCCAAGGCAACGAGCTTCGCCTGTGGCAGCTCTTTACGGCACCACTGCTCACCCGTGGTGGCGAGTCGCACCGCCAGCTTTCTCCCAGGAGTGCTCAAATCTTTTGCCGACATCACCGTCGAGTCTTTGGCAGCGAGTATCGACAGCCCGGTCTTCACATAGGGCTCTGAGAAATCAATCGACTGCCGCCGCTGCTCGTTCGCGGTGAGTGAAGAAATGATGAGGTCGATCTGCCCACTTTGCAGCGCGGGGATCAGTCCATCGAAGTTTAGATTGCGGAACTCCACCGGCTTGCCCAGCTCTTTACCGATCTCTTCAGCAATGGCCACACTGACGCCAGAGATGCGGCCTTGTTCATCGACAAATTCAAACGGCGGATACGTCGCGTCGGTGCCGATGATGAGCACATCACGTTTAGCGCAGCCGATGAATAAAAGTGTGACGAGACAAAGCAGGCGGGCAGTGGACATGCCGCACCTTTAGAAAAGCTGACCGTTAAAAGAAAGCACCATCACAGGCTGGCCAGCACTTTCTCCATCCGCTTCTTGAAGGCGGCGGCTTTGCGTTCATCCCCCAGATTTTCCAGGAGTGAGATGTAGTCGCGACCCACGGCTTCGTAGCTGTTGGCCTCATCTTTGATGTGCAACTCCAGGATTCGCAGACTTTGCTCAAAGTCGAGTAGCGCGTCAGTGTTCTCACCGAGCTCATGCTTGGCCGTGGCGATGTTGCACAGCGACTGCGCAATATCAGGGTGATCCAGATCCAGGATTTTCAGGCGAATGCTCAACCCTTCCGCAAACATCTCCTTGGCCTGATCTGGAAAACCAGCGGTGTAGTAGAGACTGCCGAGATTGTTGTACACGGAGGCCATCTCTTCAGAGTCGCACCCCATATTGATTTCCAAGACCTCGAGTGAGCGCAGGTAGTGCTGCTCGGCCAGGGCGTACTTGCCCAGACCTTTGTAGATCATCGCCAAGTTATTGCGGATCTGCGCAGCGGAGAGGTCATCTGGCGGCGTCAGGGATTCATAGTCCGTGATCGCCTGCTCATAGAGCGGAGCCGCCAAAGCCTCACGCTGACTGAAGTCCAGCAGCGTTGCGAGCTGCGTGCGCATCCGAGCTGTCAATATTTGGCTGATCGGGTGCTTACCGGCGATATCCAGCGCCTCATTGTAGCTGGCCTCTGCACCGCCGACATCACTCATCTCACGCTGCACATCACCGAGCACTTGCAGGGCGGCGAAAGTCTGTGGCCACAGACTTTCGTCATCCTCGACTTTCTGGCGCCATGCGTTGAGGTCAGCTTTCGCAGCATCAAGGGCTTCATCAAGCTTGCCCTCTGCCAGTAGTGAGGCGGCGGGGTTTTCCGGCATGGAAAGGCTATTCGGTTGGCTGTCGGACACGGAGAAAAATGAGCGGGTTAAGTTGGTGCCCACCTTCGCGGCTCACCCCGCTGGGCATCAAGCAAAACATTCGATCAATTCGGCGCTGCCGCACTGTGCTGACTGATCCACTCAAGCAACTGCCGCCGCTGCACAGGCAGGCGACGGTGAAAGCTCTCTTCGATGGCGCGCGCAGACTCGCCCACGGCTGAAATACCCTCACCCACCAGCCCCAGATCCTCTGCCAGCCTCAGCTCAAAACGCTCGACGAATGCCCCACTCGGATCGTGGTCGTTGAGATAGTTCAGTGCTTTGGTCAGCAACTCGTAGATGGCCTGAATCGGCGCATGAGGCTCCACCACCAGCGCGATGATTTTGACCAAATAAGTCGCCGCCAACACCCGCCCATAACTTTGACGGAGTCCGAGGCGCGGGTTCGTCCAGCGCGCCTCCGCCAGCGTGTGCAGATCGCCACTCTTGGCCCGTGCAAAGCGGATCTCAGCAGTCACAAAAAGATCAAGCGTCCCCGCAAAAGCCGACTTCGGTCGCAGCGCACCTTTAGCAATCGTCCGAAACAATCCCATCTCCGGGCAGCACCAGTGGACGATCAGCGTCGTCTCCGAGTAACGCGTGCGTCCGATGATGATGGCTTCCGTTTTTTCCACGGGATCAACTCGTTCTCATCAAGTCTCAACTCAAGGCTTGAAGTTCGCCTTCTTCGCGTCACCACCCGCCTCGATGAAGGCCAGCAGATCCAGAATTTGCTCAGCCTTCAGGGCGTTAAGCAAACCTGCGGGCATGGGGGAAATCGCCGAAACTGAGCGCTCACGAATCAAGCTCTTGCCGATCTCCACTGTTTCGGGTGAAAGCGGGTTTGGCTTCAAGATCACACGCTCATCGTCCTCGTTCTCCAGACTGCCCATGACGGTTGTGCCATCCGTGCGCTTGATCGTCACGAAGCGAAACTTTTCATCCACGATCTTCGATGGATTGAGGATGTGATCCAGCAAGTCTCGCCGCCCAAAACGTGCGGATACCTGCGCCAGTTCCGGGCCAAATAAGCCTGCTGGCAGTGAGCGATCAGTGCTCATGGTGTGACAAAACACACATTGTGTGCTGATCGCTGCTGCCTTGCCTTTTTCAAACGAGCGCCCCTTGCTCACCTCGGACAGTCGTGATTCGAGGTCCTCCAACTTCCAGACGCGGAAGGTGTGCCCAGGCATTGCATGAGGTGAAAGTGCAGCGGGCTTCGGCGGATGAATCACCTCGGCAAGTTTTGACATCTCCTCAGTCGAAAGCGCCGCTGCCAGTTCACTGCGCGTATCCGAGATGCTTTTGAAATAAGTGCTGGCTCCATTCAGCTTCTCAGCTCGGTTCAGTGCCTCGAAGACGATGCGCTTTGCTTCCAGCGACCAGCCCTCTTTGAGATAGCGCAGATGTAGAGGATAAAAAACGAGGTCCTCACTCGCCGTCGCGTCACGCAGCATAGGCAGGGTCTTTGCCAGCACCTGTGATGAACCCAGACGGATCAGCAGACGGCACAACTCCTGATTCATCTCACGAGTCTTCGCCGGATAAAGCGGCTCCAGCCAGGCGAGAAGTCGCTGCATATCCGCCGAATCACTTAAGCGTGCAAGCGTCACACTCAGTGTGCGAAGGTTCGCCGAACGCTGCTCATCATCCATCGCCTTCCAGGCAGATAGGTCCCATAAGCCGTATAGGTCCCATGGGTCCCATTTTTGACCGCTACGCACGCCCGCCAACTGCCCGAGAATCCGCTGCCAGACAGAGTCAGCCTTCGTGATACGCCCTTGCCAAAACGCCATCGGCAACTGTTCCAAAGCCACGCGTGCTGCATATCGAATGTGCCTGTCAGTATGATCAAGATTCACGAAAATCAGCTTCCACGCTGCGTCACGCTTTTCGACTGCGATACCGCCATGCAGCGCCTCCAGTTTATGCCGCAGCGCCCTCAGCTTCTTGACCTCTTGACCCTCGTCTTGACTCATTTGACCGCTCTCCCCCTCCCACACCACCCGATATAATCCACTCTGCGTACCGCGACCGCCCGTCGTGAACCACAGCGCTCCATCCGGCCCCACGCACGCATCCGTGACATTCAGTGGACGACCCGAAACAAAAGTCTCCTGCGTGCCCGTGTAGCTCGCGCCTTTTGCATTCAGATGCACCGCGATGATTCGCCCATAACTCCAGTCGAGGATGAACAGCGCCTCTTCATACTTTTTCGGAAACTTCGCGCCATAGCCAAAACAGATGCCGGTGGGCGATGACAGGCCGATGTCCACCACGCTTGGTAGCGTATCCACATACCACGACGGATAACGCCCCGTGCCGCGACGCCAGCCGAAGTCCGCGCCCGGCACCACATGCAGCACGCGCGTCGGCATGTACCACGACGTGCCCACATCGCGCTCCATGTCCGCATCGAAAGTGAACAGCTCGCCTTCGCGATTGAAGGCGATGTCCAGCGGGTTGCGCAGACCACCCGTGATGAGTTCGATCCTACTATCCTGTGGATCAACCGCGACGACATGACCTGCGGGCAGTTCGACGTTGCCGTCAAACATGCTGCCATCCCATGGGTTCATCACGGCCTGATCGTTCGCATAGTTCCGCAGTGGCGAATTCTCAGCGAGTGGACTCGGCAGCAGCACATTGTTCCCATGCGCCACCCAGATCCGCCCATCCGGTCCGAGCTTGATGTGATTGCGCCCATGTCCCACACCGCCTTCCGTGTGCATGAGTTCGTGCTTGTCTTCAAAGACTCCGTCACCATCTGCATCACGCAGCCGGTAGAGCCCCTTGCTGTTGTTCGCGTTCGCATAAAGAACGCCGTGCGCATACAGCAGCCCGCGACACTCCAGTAGCGTGCTTTCGATCTCGAGCATTGAGCCGTCCTTTGGGTCAAGTCTTAGCAGGCCCTTCTTCTCCTTCGCCAGTGTGACACGTCCCTGAGGATCAAAGGCCAGCGCCACCCACGAGTCCTCGTTCGGCTGTGCCGAGCGGATCAGCTCCGCCTTGAATCCAGGCAGCAGCGTGAAGCTCGCTGGATCAGTCGCCTGACTCTGCGCGCCAGGCTTCGCAAGCTGCCATGAGTTGTAGGCATCGAATGTCTTCTTCAGATCAAAGGGATTCGCGGCTTGATCAACATCCACCGCACCGAGCGTGACCACTTTGCCATCAGGTGAAGTCCACGTCTCATCACTCGCAATCCACCGCAATTGCGCCAGATCACCATTGAGTTCCAGCAGTGCTGCAATGCGAGGCTTCACCGCTTTCAGTCGCAGCACATTCGTTCCCGGAGTGATCTGTGCCGTGAGATCCAAACTCACCGCAGGCTGATCCTTCGTCGCCATCACCTGCGTAACCGCTTTGCCATTTAAGCTGACCTCCGTGTTCGTCCCGCAGGCCAGTAGCAGGATCGCCTTCAGCAGCCGCCCTTGGGATTCAAAGCGCGTCTCGATTCCCACCTCAGCTTCCGTCGAAACCCCGATCCACTGTGGCATCGGTGGCTGGTTCGCCATCTGCGCCTGAGTGATGCCAGTGATGAGGATCAGGAGGGAAAGAAACAACTTCATGAAAACAAGATCACGTTGCCCCGCGCATTCCTTTCATGGTCCAGTGCGTCCTTCCGATTCAGATCTTTAGCATGCTCCCATCATTTTACCCTTCATCATTCTACTGTTACTCTCCTCAGCGGAGTCGGATTGGTAAAATGATGTGGGGTAGAATGATGGAGACAGGTTAGCTGAATCTGCGAGAAGCCTAAGGTCCTCGTCTCTTTTCGTTTCTCAGTTGCAGCCTTTCGGAAAGCGGACTCGGGTATATCGTCATCCTACGCATGCTCGCCGCCGCTATTCAGATCATCCAAAAGCTCCGCCAGTCAGGCCATGAGGCCCTGCTCGCGGGCGGCTGTGTGCGTGATCATTTGTTGGGCCGTGAGCCGAAGGACTTTGATGTGGCCACGAGCGCGACACCGCAGCAGGTGATCGCTTTGTTCCCGGGTGCGCTGACGGTGGGTGCCCACTTTGGAGTGGTGATCGTCCGCCAGGGTGATGAGCACGTCGAGGTAGCGACCTTTCGCACGGATGGCAGCTACAAAGATGGCCGTCATCCTGAGAGCGTGACTTTTTCCACGGCGGAGGAAGATGCGCAGCGTCGTGACTTCACCGTGAACGGGCTGTTTCGCGATCCCATCGCAGGAAGCATCATTGATTATGTCGGTGGTCAGGCTGATTTAGAAAAGCGCGTGTTGCGGGCAATCGGTGATCCCTCGAAGCGATTCGATGAAGACAAGCTGCGCCTGCTGCGCGCGGTGCGTTTTGCCACGACGCTCGGGTTTGAGATCGAAGATGAAACCTGGAGTGCAGTGTGTGAGCACGCCCCGGCGATTCAGTCCGTGAGCGCCGAGCGCATCCGCGATGAGCTGATCAAGATCATCCTGCATTCCAATCGCGTGCGTGGCTTTGATCTGCTGATGGACAGCGGCCTCATGGCGCAGGTGCTGCCAGAGATTCTGGTGCTCAAAGGCGTGGAGCAGCCGCCGCAGTGGCACCCGGAGGGGGATGTCTTCATCCATACACGACTCATGCTCAGCCTGCTGCCGGAGCAAGTCTCGCTGCCTCTCGTGCTTAGCGTGCTGCTGCATGACATCGCCAAGCCGGCGACTTTCACCGTCGATGAAACGGGCCGCATCCGCTTCAACGGTCACGACAAGCTCGGTGCCGAGATGACGGGAGACATCCTCCGCCGCCTGAAGTTTCCGAACGATGTCATCGAACCTACGCAGGTGGCGGTGGAGCATCACATGGTCTTCAAGGACGTGAAGAAGATGAAGAAAAGCACGCTCAAGCGCATGATGGCCCGCCCGACTTGGTCGGATGAACTGGCGCTGCATCGTATCGATTGCCTGGGTTCCAATGGGCTTCTGGACAACTACGAATTTATGCAGGCCAAAGCCGAAGAGTTCTCCACCGAGCCGCTGATTCCTCAGCCACTACTGAATGGTCGCGATCTCATGGCACTCGGCTGGCAGGCTGGTAAGGAGCTCGGCGTCATCCTGACCGAGGTGCAAAACGCCCAGCTCGAAGGCGTGATCACGACTCGCGAAGAAGCTCTCGAATGGCTGCGCGCGTACGCACCCTTTCCCGGCAAGTAGTAGCATCAGATCTGATTCGGCAGCATCTTGGCTACAATCCACAACAACCCACCGACCACAAGCGTCAGTGCAGCCCAGAGCCATGGGCTGCCGCTGCCGGAGCTTTGAGTGGGCATGGACTTATATCCGGAGAGCGTTTTTTCCTCGCCAAGTGTGGCAGAGACCTTGGTGGCGGTCTCGAATTCGCGACGGACAAGGTCGAGATCGTAGCGCGGATATGTGGCGCTGCTGTGACCGTAGCAAAGATGTACGGGAGTGGTGTCGGCGGCGCGAAACAGTAGACGCACGACAGGATGACTGACGCGGATAGAGGTGAGCTGGAGCGCTGCGTTATCGCCGTTGTCGGTGGAGAGCTTGAGGGTGTCCGTCTGAGGTGGATTGTGGAGTTGAATGCGCAGGGTTTCGGTTGACTGGCCAGGCTTGCGTCGCCACATCGCCGAGCCGCTGGAGCGACCCATGCGACCTTGGTTAGTGTCGTGATACTCCATGACGGTGAGGTGGCGCTCAAACAACGGTGAGGAGGATTCGATGATGAGCTCTGAGGCAGGGAAAGCTGCGAATGGCAGGGTGACGTTCCAGTGGGAGTAGGTGGGAGCTTTGACATCTGGCACTTCGGAGAAGGTAACATCCACTTCGCGCTGCTTGCCGAGCTTGAGGATGAGGTAGGGAATCTGGCGGCCATTGCGGATCACGCGCAAGTCGTGCAGGTCGTTTTCAGAATGAGCGAGAACGGCCGGGTCGAGTTCAAGTTCGATGACACCTGCTTCCTGAAAGGTAATCGGCCTGCGATAGGACCATGCGGAGACATCGAGAACTGCGGCGGAATCGCCGATCTCAGGAGCTGTGGCAGTTTTGCGGAAGGCGGAGTTTGGTTGAACGTCGCCCACAGCGGCACTGTTTGCTCTTGCGTCGCGCAGCTTGTCGCTCAGGGCGGTGATGTCATATTGCGGCTCAGCAGCCTGGGCGTTTCCGATGTACATCTGCCATTCGCCCGGAGTGTTGGCTTGAAAGACAATCGGCACGGCATGGCGTGTGCCTTCGATTCGCTCGATGAGTAGTGGCGGGCTGTCTCCATGGTGGATCACCAGCTCGACTTCGCGCGTGGTGGCGAGCTGATGCACGGGGATGTCGAGTTCTTCGCCGGTGAAGCCGTCGTGCTTGATGCGGAAGAGCGTGGTGCGAGCACCCAGCAGCGATGCCTTGCGCTGAAACACGGGCTCAGGCGTGTGAAGTCGAACGCTGCCGAGCATGACGTTGGCCGTGCCAAGGTCGAGAATGAGACGTGTTTCGTTCTTCAATTCATTGCGTGCGCGGATCGACACCGTCTGCGGGACGGTGAGCAGTTCCGGTAGCTCGCGGAGGACTTGAGCACCGGTAAAGACAACGGGTGGGCTACGAGCGTCATCAAGGGTGACTCGGAAATGCTTCCAGGCCGTGGGCGTGATGGGCAGGCGTAGGCGCTCCGTGCTGCTTTGGCGGCAGATGATTTCACCACTGCCAAGCGACTGCCAAGTGATGCGATCATGACTGGCTTCTAGGGTGGCAGCCTTGATAAAGTCTTGCGCGTTTGTTTTCAGCATGACCTCGGTGATCGTGTCACCTGTGGGCGACTGGAACTCGAGCACGGTGGCGGTCGCATTTAGGGAGGCTTTGAAAGCTTTCGTATCGACACGGCTTGGCCTCAGGGTGCGTGGCAGAGCAATGATGTAGGGGGTCTCAACACCTTCGGGATTAATGATGCGAAGATCGTGAAACGGCGCGCCGTTCGTGGTGCGTGAGGCATCGAGCAGAGCGGGGGCGAGATCCAGACGAGTTAGGCCCGTCTGGGTGACGCTGACGGTTTGATGATGCGTCCAAGCGGCGAAGTCGGCAGCACTGGCGACGGAGGTCAGGCATAAGGCGATGAGAAGGCGTTGCGTGTTCATGAGGGGTTTTCGTCGGAGAGGAAGCGTTGATAGAGGAAAGAGGAAGCGAGGGCGATGAGGGCGACGGCGATGAGGGCGCCGATGCGGTAGCCGCTGTCGGTGTTGGAGAGATCGTGGAAGAAGAGCTTCAGCAGTGTGACCCCAAACAGGCCGATGCTGGCATAGCGCGTGGGTGGGTTGCGTTTCCAGATGCCGAGCACGAGCAGGGTGAGGGCAAACAAGGCCCAGGCGATGGTATAGGTCATGTTGCGCGCCAGATTGCCGCCAAAATCGAAGGTGATCGAGCGCCCGCCTGCTGGCGAGAAGGCATCGGCGATTTCGATGTTCAGCAGCAGGAAGAGCAGGATGCCACCCAGCGAACAGAATAGCGCACGCAGGTTGATCTTGTTCCAGCAATGATCCGGTGGTGTGAGCCGGTGGGCGGCGAAGAACATCGCCATCGCGGAGACACCATAGGCGTAGAGCTGCCAGTTGAGGATCGGTATCTCGCCACGTATGTGGTAGGACAGCACGGCAGGATTCAGCGCGAGTCGGGCAAAGGCAATGACCAGCAGTGCTGCACCCGTGCCGCGCAGTCCCGGATGTGGCACACGACGGAAGAGCCAGCACAGAGCCGCGCCTTCCAGCGCCCAGCCGATGGTGATCCACTGCTTCTCGAACTGGATAGGGAAGACGAGTGTGATGAAGAACAAGGCCACGCCCCCGAACCATGCGAGCTGTGTGAGACGTGCGGGATTGTTAGTCGCATGATGTTTCAAAACGAAGATCAGGCAGAGCAGGGGAGCAAAGGCGAAGGCCACGGGCAGCAGTCCCATGATACCATTGGGCCAGCTTTGAATGACGAGACGATACACCAGACTGAAGGTGCCGATGCCAGATGCGGCGGTGGTGATCCAGGGTAGCTTGCGCGCGGTGAGCTGCTTTTGAAAAGCGAAGGGGAATGCGGTGAAGATGGCGTAGAAGCCGAGATACCAAAGCAGGGGAAGCACGGCGTGCTCCACCTTGAAACTTTGCTGATGCCAGGCCCATTCCAGTGCCAGCACACAGCCGAGCGCGGTAGGTGCGAGCACCGTGATGCCACTGATGCGCACAAGACCGAGCAGGAACAACACGAGCAGCAGTGCGAGTCCAAACACGGGCGATGGATTAGCGATCTGTAGCCGCAGTGTGGTGAGAATGAGCAGCAGGAAGGGCAGCACGGCTGAACTCACGGGCAGCAGTGAGGCAAAGCCAGCCTTGGGAAGTTTGCGTGAGAGGAAGCTGCTGGCGATGCCAAAAAGCACGGCAAAACCGCCGAGGACGAAGAGGAACGAGGAGAGCGAACCGCCGACCTCCTGAGGCCAGCGCAAGAGCCAGGCTCCGGCTGTCACCAAAGTAAGCACCAGAGCCGCCAGCACGGGCAGGAGCATTCTTGTCATCACAGCTACGGCGATGATGAGCAGATCGACGATGAGGATCACCGGCCAGATCGCGAGGCTCATGGCATCGAGACTCAGCACGGGCAGGAGCAGCAGAACGAGTGTGGCCACGGGCACCCAGCCAGTCAGCGAACTGCGCATGGGAGATCGGCGCTCCATCAAGATGGCAAAGCCGGTGTGCAGCAGACCGAAGACGAGAAAGATGCCGAGTGCCGATGGCAGCATCTCCGTGGTGAGCTTGTTGCTCGTCCAGATCGAAAGATGGGCAAAGGTGATCATCGCCACGATACTGTGGGCCATGATGACGCGTGGCTGTGACCAGACGACGAGCATGGTGACGGCGTTGATGCCGAGCACGAAGGTGTAGAGCAGCAGCGGACGCTCGGTGATGGCTCCATAGCCAAGGAAGATAAACGCAGTGAACAGGGCGCTGCCGCACAAGGCGAGCGTCGAACCTGCGGGGAAGATGTCTTCATTGTCGCGCTGACCTGACCACAACGCAGCGAGCATGAAGAGCGTGGCAAAACCCAAGAACACCGAGACGGGCACCCAGGTGGCTGAACCCATGACGTAGCTCGAAGTGTGGAAGAATTTGATCATCCAACCCGCCTGCATGATGACCGTTCCTCCAGCCGCCAAAGCGGTGAGATGCAGCCAGCGTTTGTTTTTGGCCACGGCCAGCACGCCGATGTCGAGCAGGGCGATGTAGCTGAAGAGACCGAAGGGATTGTCGTGGCCTGTCGAGCAGATGACCGGCGTGAGAAAACCGCCCAACATGCCGAGTACGGCGA
The DNA here is from genome assembly GCA_964583255.1 of uncultured Prosthecobacter sp. Classification (GTDB taxonomy): domain Bacteria; phylum Verrucomicrobiota; class Verrucomicrobiia; order Verrucomicrobiales; family Verrucomicrobiaceae; genus Prosthecobacter. Next base: position 36,254 of record CAZOVY010000021.1, on the reverse strand, counting down.
TGACCTGAGCATTCAACCGCACTGCCAGAAGGAAAGCAGCACCCGTGATGAAGGTCATCATGCCAAAGGCGACGAGTGGCTGGTTCAGCGGCGAGATCCGCCACAGCGCATGAGCGGCAAAGGTGACGCCATACAAGATGACGATACCCGTGGCGCAGAGGGTGTGAGCCAGTGTGGCGTAGCGTTCGCGTCGATGCATCACGGTGCCACCTGCGACGAGTCCTGTGCCGATGACAAACCCGATGGCTGTGCGCAGTTCGGGTGAGATCCAGCCGCGCTCGATGCTCATTTTCACAAAGAAGAGAATGCCCAGAAACAAGGCCAGACCACCGACCCAGGCGAACAGCTTCGCGCCCATGAACTGCTCGAGATTGATGGCGGGTGTGGGCGCAGGACGTTTGACTGGTTCCATTGTAATGGCGGGCCTGGCAGGAGGTGTGTGCCTGGGTGCCGCCACGTCTGGAGCATCGGGCGCTTCAGCCTTTGGAATGAGAGGTATCGGGGGTTGTGCCGCGTGAAGGATGGCTGCTTCGGGTGGGCTGATGACGGGGATGCTCGTCGTCGCTGGAGCTTCCATGACAATGGGTATCTGAGACCGCTCCGCTTCCAACTGCTCGATGCGTCTGAGCAGCTTCGCATCGCTTTCGATACCTTTCGCCACATGCTCACGCAGGCGGCCGACTTCGTTGCTGAGTTCGTCCGCCCGGCTTCGGGCCTTGTTGGCGGAGACGATGGCGATGATGGGCATGATCAGCACGGCACCGCAGACGATGATAAGAATGAGAATGAGACCTTCCATAATGCTGCGAATTGTCTCAGGATCGGCATGATTTGGAAATTGATATTGCCAGTTGCCTCATTGAAAAAACCAATAGTCTTTGATCACGCTCATGAACGTCCATCACCTAGAACTCTTCTATTATGTGGCCAGGTACGGCGGTGTTAGCTCGGCTGCACGGGCCATGCCCTATGGCATCCAGCAGCCAGCCATCAGCTCCCAGATCCTCCAGCTTGAGGATGTCCTCGGAGTCGCGCTGTATCAGCGGCGTCCTTTTCAACTGACCCGCGAGGGACAGGTGCTCTATGAGAGCATATCGCCCTTTTTTGGCAGCCTTTCGGAGATTTCCAACCGCCTGCGTGGTGGGGGTGAAAACCGCCTGCGTATTGCCTCTGCTGAAGTAGTGCAGCGTGATTACCTGCCAGATTTGCTCTTGCGGATGAAGCGGCGCGTTAACGGTTTTCATTTCACCCTGACTCATGGTCGTCAGAATGAGATCGAGGCGATGCTCGTCGCTCAGAAGATCGATGTTGGTCTCAGTACTTTGATGGATCAGACTCTGGTGAACATCGAGTCATGTGAGTTGCATCGTCTGCCGCAGGTGCTGATTGTTCCCGTCAAAAGCACGATTACGAAGGCGTCGCAGATTTTCGAAAAAGACCGTATCGACCTGCCTCTCGTTTCGATTGATTCCAATGATGTTTTGTATCGCCTGTTCCAGACCACCCTGCGCCAGCGTGGGCTGGAGTGGCTGCCAAGTCTTGAGGTCGGCAGCCTCGATCTTGTCGTTCGTTATGTTGCCGAAGGTTTCGGCGCAGGACTGGCCCTGAGCCATCCGCGTGTGGAGTATCCGGCCACGGTGAGGGTGCTCGATCTGCCCGACTTCACGCCGTTGAGCTTCGGTGCTTTGTGGACGGGTAGGATGTCACCTCTCCTCGAAGCCTTTTTGGATGAAGCGCAGTTGCTGGCGCGGAACCTAGGATGAATCAGGTGTTCCCCGCCAGGCTCGAAGCCAGTGTCTTCACCTGACGCAGGTCGGTCTTGCCGGTACCCAGAACGGGAATGGTATTCACCCGCAGGAATTGATCCCGCTTAGGTTTCCAAAGGTTCGGTAAATCCGTGGTGCTCAGCTTTTCGATGACCTGCATGAGCGCCTCCTCCGTGAGGGTGTGGATGACGGTGAGTCGCTCGCCCTTCTTTTCATCGGGCAAGCTGGTGACAGCAAAGGTCTGGATGCTGACTCCGGCGAGTTCATGCAACCGTTCTTCCACTTTAATATGCGGCACCATCTCGCCGCCGATTTTGCTGAAGCGGCTCAAGCGGTCGGTGATGAAGATGAAGCCGTCTTCATCCATGGCGGCGATGTCGCCCGTGCTGTACCAGCCATCGCGCAGGACTTCCGCCGTCTTCTCAGGCTGCCCGAGATAGCCCTTCATAATGTTAGGGCCTTTGAGAAGCATCAGGCCGGATTCACCCGTCTGCCTAAGTGCGCCGGTTTCAGGATCGACGATTCGCACGGCCATCCCTGGCAAAGGATGCCCGATGGAGCCGCGCTTGGAACCCACCTGATGGAAACCTGCGGCACGAAAGTCCATCGTGTTGAGCGCCACAGCCGGTGAGCATTCGGTGCAGCCATAAGCCTCCATAGGGCGGATGCCGAACTGCTGCTCGAATGCCGTGGCCAGACGTTCCTGCAACTTCTCCGCGCCCACCATGGCAAAGCGCACGCTGCCGAACTGCTCGGGCCGACAGCCACGCATGTAGATCTGGAGGAAGGTGGGTGTGGCCAGTAAAAAGGACACGGCTTGATGGCTTACCAGTTCACCCACGACTTTGGAGTCGGTCGGGTTGAAGTGGAAGGCGACGCCCAATCCCAGCAATGACGGCGCGGCGAGGGTGCCGGTGAAACCGAAGGAATGGAAGAATGGCAGGATGCCCAGCAGCCGGTCGTCAGGCCGGAAGGTGACCGCCTGATTGATCTGCTCCACATTGGAAATGATGTTGGCGTGTGTGAGCATCACGCCCTTTGGATCGCCGGTGCTGCCGCTGGAGAAAATGATGGTCGCCAGATCATCCGGGCGCGGAGCCTTGTCGCCACCGAGGCACTGGCTGAACCATGCTGCCGGGCAAAGCACGGAAAGCATGAGGGACTGAAACTTTTCCATCGCCGTCGGTTTTGCAGCCACCTCTTCGAGGAAGACCTTCTCCACCGGCAGATCGAGGTTCAGCTTCTCCAGAAACTTGGCGGTGGTCACGACTTTGCGGATGCCACACTGACTCATGCAGGAGGCTATGGCTTCTGGCGAGAGTGTGTAGTTCAAGTTCACCGGCACTTTGTTCAGCAAGAGTGCTGCATGATTCACCAGCGCTCCACCTACCGAGGGTGGCAGCAGCAGCCCCACTTTCTCATCTCCCTGCCAGACTTGGCGCAGCCGCCTCGCTAGGAACACACTTTTGGTCAGTGCGGTGAAGAAGCTGATGCCCGGCGTAGCGGCATCAGCCATCGCCAAGCGGAAGGGATGACGGCGTGCGGTGCGCACCAGGGCATGTCCCAGCGGCTGGATTTCTTTGCCACGCAGGGGCCAGGCGTTGGCACCGAGTTCCATCACGACGCGTCTCACAGCTTCAGGTGTCGTTGTCGGTGGCATGGGCTCACCAAAGCTCACGGTCACGGGATAGGGCAGGCGGCGTGGCAGCTTAGAGTAGAAGCGCCCTTTTTCGAAGCTGAAGATGCTGCCCCAGACGTTGTCGAGATGCACGGGCACGATGGGTGCTTCCACGCCTTTCATAATGCGGCTCATGCCACGACGGAAGGGCAGTATCTGACCGATGCGTGTGATCTGGCCTTCGGCAAAGATGCAGACGATGTGTCCATCTTTGATCCATTGCGTCGCGGTTTGTAGTGATTTGATCATCTCGCGCGGACGTGCCTCGGCGGTGATCGGAATGGTGTTCAGCATCTTGGCAAAGGGCTTCACCCACCACATGTCATAGATACCTTTGTACATGATGAAACGGATGTGCCGGTCGCTTGAGGCGATGAGGAAACAGGCATCCATGAACGAAAGGTGATTGCACACAAAGAGCGCGCCCCCCTTCTCCGGGATGTGGTCGCGACCGACGACGCGGACGCGATACAATGTGTGGGTGAGCATCCACAAAAGGAAGCGCATCAGCGAGTCGGGCACGAGCATCACCGCGTAGATCGTGCTGCCGAATGTCATCGCGGCGATCACCAGGAAGATGGTCGGTGGCGAGAGCTTGAGGATGCCGGTGAACACAAAATACAAAGCTGAGGCGGCAAAGATGCCGATGAACGAGATCAGATTCGCTGCGGCCAGGACTCCGCCCATTTGCTCGCGTGCTGGACGATGCTGCAAAAGAGCAGCGATGGGCACGATGAAGAGACCGCCGGAGAAGCCGAGCAGGCTCAGGTCAATCGCAGCGCCCTGAAAAGTCATGCCTTCGCGTCCCAGTAAGGCCGAAAAGAGCGTCAGGCCAAGCGCACCAAGCGGGACAAGGCCATACTCGATCTTACCGCCTGACAGATAGCCTGCGACGAAACTCCCAAGGCCGATGCCAATGGCCGTGGCGGCCTGGAGGTAGCTGCTTTTCGTCTCATCCGTCAGGTGCAGCACATCGGCCGCATAGGTGACAATCAAGAGCTGGATCAGCGCGGCGATGCCGAAGAAGAAGGTGTTCCCCAGCACGGCCAACCACAGGACGCGATCCTGACGGATAGACTTCACCTGTGACCAAAGGTCGGCCACGAAATTGGCGCGGAACTGTCTCGTCGGATTTGCTGCGGGGACTTTGGTGATACCAAAGCTGGTGATTAGTCCGAGCACGGCAAACGCGATGAGGACTATGCCCGAGCTAGCCTGATTCCCTGTGAAGGTCTTGCACAGCCAGCCACCGGCGACGGTTCCCATGACGATGGCGAGAAAGGTGGTCAACTCGATCACACCATTGCCCCAGGACAGTTTTTTGGCCTCCAGCAACTCCGGGAGCAGACCATACTTCGAAGGGCCGAAGAAGGCGCTGTGAACGCCCATCAGGAAGACGCAACCGATGGTGACATAGAGGTGATTCGTCGCCAGACCGTAGAGCGCGATGATCATCACGAGGATTTCGAATGCCTTCACCCCGATGGTCACCGTGCGTTTGCTGAGGCGGTCGGCCAGATAGCCACCGCTCATCGAGAACAGAATGAATGGCAGGGCAAAGAGCGCGCCGACAATGCCGATCAGCTTGTCTCGCTGCTCGTTGGGGAGGTTCATCTCGGCGATGAGGAAGAGCGCCAGCCACTTGAGGGCATTGTCACTGAAGGCCCCCTGAAATTGCGTGATGATGAGCGCCCAGAATCCACGTTGAGAGGCTGGAGCAGGCTTGGGAAAGGTCGTGTCCATAATTCAGATCAGCGAGCGTTGCGTTGAGTGGCGAGCTTCTTTAATACCAGATGCGTCGGCAGAAAGGCGAGCGCGAAAAGAGCGAGCATCCAGACCACAAGATAAATACCCGCTGGCATCCATTGTTGGGCCTGCGTGTCATCGAGACCAAAGACGTAGTTCACATTCACCGGCGTGTTTGGATCAGCCAGTTTTGCACCAGCAGGCGGTAGGGCAAAGAAGGCGAACAGGCAGAGGCTCCACGCGATGCCGGTCCATTGCTTCAAAGCGCGTGCTTCGTAACCCAGACGGGCCACCAGAAAGATCAGCAGGAACGGCAGCCAGCCATGAAAGAGCGAGAGCCCTCGCAGGAAGGGCGGCTTGCTTTCATCAAACATGTAGGCCGTCATGCCCGAGTGCTCTGCGCCGGTCATCAGGCGTACGAGCTGTATCCCAAAGTCAAGGCACCAAAACGCCTGTGGCACGAGTATGCCCACCGCAGCGATGGATGCCGCCTGCCTACTCTCCGCCCAGACGGCATAGAGCGTGATGAGTAGCGCCACATCGCAGAAATAGAGGAAGTTGGTCGGGCCATAGTTGATCCAGTAAACCGGAATCAAAACGGCCATGAAGGCCGTGTAAGTAACTTTGAGCCAGAGCGGGATGAGTCGTGTGGCGGACTCGGAAGGGGAGCGGGTGATAGTTTTCATACGCCGCCTACTTTTCGCACTTCAAGCGAATGATCGAATTGATAGAATTTGCCGCGTGATTGGTTTGATCAATGACGCCACCGTTTGACCAAGTCGATGATCGGTGGGCATGAACGCGGGGTGCCGCAAGGGAGGGCGGGTTTTTGCAAGGGTGGGGATGTTTGTTGGGCTTGCATCTGGGGCGGTCTGGACTCAACAGAGTCGGTGCCCATGACTGCTGACCTGCCCATCACGAACATCTCCTGCTACAAGTTTGCCACGCTCTCTGACCTCAAATCTTTGCGGGAGCGGCTGATCATGCTCTGCAAAGGTTGGGGATTGAAGGGGACGATCCTGCTGAGCACGGAGGGGATCAATCTCTTCATCGCGGGTCCCAAGGGGCAGGTGGATATGCTGGTGGGGGAGATTCGCAGCATTCCAGGACTGGAAGGACTGGCACCCAAGTTCAGCGACAGTGAGCATCAGCCGTTTAACCGCATGTTGGTGCGCATTAAAAAGGAGATCATCGCGTTTGGAGTCGAAGGCATCGAGCCGGGGGAATACACATCACCACGGATTGAGGCGCGGACTTTGAAGCAATGGTTGGATGAGGGGCGTCCGGTGACGCTGCTGGACACGCGCAATGATTATGAGGTGAAGCTGGGCACGTTTAAAAACGCGCATGTGATCGGGGTGAACACGTTTCGTGATTTCCCGGCAGCCGTGCAGGCGCTCCCACCTGAATTAAAAAAGCAGCCGATCGTGACTTTTTGCACAGGTGGCATCCGCTGTGAAAAGGCAGCTCCGTTCATGGAGCGCGAGGGCTTTGAGCAGATATGGCAGCTCGAAGGCGGCATCTTAAAGTACTTCGAGGAAGTGGGCGGTGATCACTACGATGGTGAGTGCTTTGTCTTCGATCAGCGTGTGGGTGTTGACCCTGGTCTGGAGGAGACGCAGTCCACGCAATGCTACATGTGCCAGTCGCCGCTGTCGGATGCTGATCAAGCTGACGCGCGCTTTGTGGAAAACGTGTCTTGTCCCTATTGCTTCAAGTCCACTGAACAGCAGATGCAGGAAAGCATCGTTAAACGGCATGAGGCGATTCGCCGTCTGACCACGCCGCTGCCAGGAAGCACGCCGTATGATAATTACCGCCCGCTTTCCGTGCCGAAAATGTGTGATGGCATGACGCTGCTGGACACGCTGGTGACCATCCTCCCAGTCGTGCCGCGCACGGAATGGCTGATGCGTTTTGACAAGCAACGGCTGCTGGAAATGGAGACGCACGTCCCTGCTTCAGCCGATCAAATCGTCAGAGCAGGCGAGCGCTTTGTGCAACTCGTAGCGGCGAATGTGGAACCCGATGTGAATGCCGACATTCGCTTGCTGCATGAAGATCAGGCCATCTTGGTTCTGGAAAAACCGGCACCGCTGCCGATGCATCCTGGCGGACGTTTTAACCGCAACACGCTGCAATACATCCTCGACGAAGTTTATCACCCCCAGAAGCTGCGTGCCTGCCATCGACTAGATGCGAACACCACGGGGCTCGTGGTGGTGGCACGCTCGCGACACTTCGCCGGCCAAGTGCAGCCACAGTTCGCTCGGGGTGAGGTCGAGAAGCTCTATCAGGTGCGTGTGCAGGGCCATCCGGTCGATGACGAGTTTGCCTGTGATGCGCCGATTAGTTCAGAGGCGAGCACTTTAGGCAGTCGTGAAGTGGATGAAGAGAGCGGGGATGCCTCGCGCACCGAATTCCGCGTGCTGCGACGTGATGCGGATGGCACCGCTTTACTAGAGGCACGCCCGCTGACGGGTCGCACGAATCAGATCCGCATTCACCTGTGGCAGCTCGGTTTCCCTGTCGTCGGTGACCCTGTTTATCTAACCGGCGGTGCGAAAGGTGACACGCAGACTTTGGATAAACAGGATGCGCCGATGTGCCTGCACGCCCAGCGCATTTCCTTCACTCATCCGCTGACGAAGCAACGTGTGACCTATGAGTCGAGTCCGCCGACGTGGGTTTGAATTGGCGAACAAGCCGATGAACCGTGTGACAAATCAGCGCCTGCGGGTAAGCTCGGGCCTTCATGGAAGAACTCCCCGCTACGCCCATCGTTTATCGACCCAATGTCGCTGCCATTCTGCTTGATGCGAAGGATCAGATCTTTGTGGCTGAACGAATCAATATCAAAGGTGCCTGGCAATTTCCTCAAGGTGGAATCGATGAGGGAGAAGATGCGGAGACGGCGCTGTTTCGTGAGCTGGCGGAGGAGATCGGTGTGAAGCGTGACAAGCTAGAGATCATCCAACAGCGAGCTGGCTACCGCTACGCTTTTAGCAAGAACCGACTCAAGTACGGCATCTATGGTGGCCAGGAGCAGACGTATTTTTTATGCCGCTTTCTAGGCACGGATGCAGACATCGATCTCGCGGCGACACATCAAGAGTTCGCGAGTTGGAGGTGGATTCTGCCGCATGAGTTTCAGATGAGCTGGGTGCCGAAATTCAAACGAGCCACCTATCGTCAGGTCTTGATGGATTTTTTTCAGGTGGAACTAGAGATGCCGCGTGACTGAGGCCGCAGCTCCTGTTTAAGCTGGACTAAATGACTCCCCACCGTGATGAACGCGAAACTCCGCCGAAAAAACCGGCGCGTTGGGTATCGCCTTGGAGCTTTGATGATGATGAGATCGGTCATGTGTGGCCTGATTCTGCTGCGCCGGAATCGAATCTGAGTGCCGCTGCGCCCGCTCCTGAATCTCGGTCTGTGCCCAAAGCGAGGATAGTGCAGACTCCGCTATTGAGGGTCACTACCAAGTCAGCGGGTGAAGTGACGGCGCGGGTGATCGATGAGGAAAAGTCTGCTCTGCCGATGCCCACGTCACTCGTGAAATCATTTCATGATTTTGGGGACTTAACGGTGACGCAAGAGTCGTCATCCATGATGGATCAGGAGCCTGCGAACAAGCTAGCAGCGGTGGCAGACTCGGCCCGCTTTCAACCGCCGCCGACACAGCCGAATTCGGAGATAAAAAGAGAATCTCCGGCCAAAGCTGTTGCTGTCATGGATGTGCCGCGTGCAAAGTTTAAAGCGCCTGTGACCTCAGCCTTTGGGCCTGAGCCGGTGATCCCACTGCGCCGACCCGCAGCCGTGCCTACGAGCTTGGGGCCTAACAGAGCCGTGAGTCTATCCTGGACGACTCCCATCATGCTCTGTCTTGGGCTGCTTGGTTTTGTCATGCTGGCATGGATTTATCTGACGGATACGAAGCCCGAGTCGGATGAAGATCTGCGCATCCAGGTGCCCGTGGATCAGGCGGTTAAAATCAATGCGCCTGAGCGGCTGAAAGTCTTCTTAAATGCCATTCAAAAGATCGAAAACATGGAGCTGGCCATGAAGCCTGCCTGGAGTTGGGACACGCCGTCTCTCTCCACTTATGTTCAGTCGAATGGGGTGGCTTTTGACAATTTGAGGGACCTTCTAGAAGACTTTGATTGGCATCAGCATCATGCCGCTTGGCACGCAGAAGATTTGGGCGAGCACCCAGCCTGGCCGCATGTCCGCATCTTGCTTCAGGCACAGGCCGCTTATCTGATCCGGCTTAGCAATGAAGAAGCTGCATTCACTACCGCTATCGACATCGCTGAGATGAGTCGGCGCTTGCAGGAGTTATGGGCTTGGCCCTCCTTCATGCAGCGCGCGCAGGAACTGCACATGGCCGCTGTGCAGACGACGGCAGAGATCCTCAAACAAACGCACCTGAGCGGTCAGCGGCTCAAGCATTTTCAGGATGAGTTCATTCGCTGTGAGCCATCTGACACGCTGCTTCAAAATGGACTGAGCGCCTTCTACCTGCATGAAAAAAAGCTGATCTTTGGTGAAAGCAGCGGTGTACCCCTAGACACACTCCCTGGCGGCGTGACTCAGGAGCGACCTGCGCGGTTGTTCTTTAAAAAACACGAGACACTCGGCCTCTTTGCAGATGCCTTCCGTCAATTGCGTGACGAAGCCATCGTGGCTCCCTACGCGGCCCTCGGCCAGTCATCCCAATCTGTTCGTCGCGTGCGCCGCCCCCGTTCTCTTTTCTTCCAGCCGAATGGTTCGGGGGAGGCTTATTTCTCAGAGCACATCGATGCCTACATGCTCCTGCCGGAGCGACACAGCCTGTCAAAAGCACGTCATACTTTGGTGCTTAGCCTTTTTGCCATTCGCCGTTATGTCGCGGACCATCAAAAGCTCCCCACAGGCCTTGCTGATTTGTCTCCCGGCTATTTATTAGATATGCCGATGGACCCCTTTTCGGGAGAACCCATGCAGTATGACCCACTCAAGGGCCTGCTGTTTTCCGTCGGCACCAATCTGCTGAAGGAGGGCGGTAAGGTCACTCAGCCGCCATTGCTTGATCCTACGGAACCAACTGTCGATCTAGGTATCGTCGTCGCAGTGCCGGTGTTGAAATAGAGTGGCTACCCCTCAAGGACTCGAACCTTGAACAACAGAGTCAGAATCTGTGATGTTACCATTACACTAAGGGGTAGTTGCGGTGGGGTGCGAACATACACGATCCACAGCGAGTGCAAGAAGTGTCTTGGGTCTGTGCGCGCGGCTGAACATCTCACAGGCTATGCGTGTCTCAGCCGCAAGCCCATGAACTACTCCAATCTCGATACGCGCCTAAAGACCCGTGCTTTAAGTGCCAGCTTTTTGCGCCGCTTAAAACGAATCCGTGAGGCCAGTTTGAAAGCTGTCAGCGAGCGAGCCAAGGCAAAGCAAAGTCCACCCCAAGGTGCTTAATTCTTCTTTCGTTTCTTACCCTGACTCTTCTCTGGCTCGGGTCTGGTGCGGCCTTCATTTTTGACTACGTCTTCAGCTTCTGGCACACGGCCTTGATCGCTGGTTTCCTCGATCCATTGAGTCAAGACGCCACGCAACCGCTCTAGCGCCTCCAGCGACTCCGGATTGGGCGAGCCGACTAAATTCTTGATCTGATAAGGATCAGTCTGCATGTCATAGAGCTCCTCCTCTGGCATTGTTGGCGCAGCGAGCACTGCTTGGACTGGTGTAAGTTTATCCTGAGCGGCCAGCTCTTTGATGAGGTTCCAGACGGGATACTGCTTTTCTTTGTACTCGTTGGCTTGGAGGAAGGGCTGATTCGGCGTGAAATTCCGAATGTAGCGGTAGCGCTCATCACGCACGGTGCGCAGGCGGAAGACCGTCTCATCGCAGCGGTCGCGCGCGCCGAAAACATACTGACGTGCAGGCTCCGCAGCCGATCCGAGAAAGACCTGTCCCTGCATCCCACTAGGCTTCGGCACACCAGCGAGGTTGAGTGAAGTCGCGGTGAGATCAATCGACATGAGCAGTCGGTCACTGACCACGCCTGCGGTGAATCCTTTGGGTGCAGCAAGACTCGCAGGCCATTGCAAAATGAAGGGCACATTGAGTCCCTCCTCATAGCAAAATTGTTTCCCCCGAACATGCGCCTGCCCATTGTCGCCGACAAAACAGATCACCGTGTTTTCCAGCAAGCCGTCACGCTTCAGTAGGTCTAACACCTTGCCGATCTTCTGGTCCAGCTCCGTGGCAGCATCCAGATATGCGGCCCAGTCTTTGCGCGTGATTTCATGATCTGGGTAATAGGGCGGGATCTCCACCTTCGCCGGATCAGCATGGGATGGCGCATGAAAAGTGCGGTGTGTCTCTTGGAAATTAAGCTGCGCATAGAAAGGCTGGTGCGCCTTCAGATCATCCCATTGATCGGAATCAAAAGGCTTCGCGGGAGATGAAAAATTCCAGTCCGTTTTACCCGCGCCTTTGAAGCCAAGTTCGGCGGGTAATTGCCGAACGTTCGCCGTGAAGTAGCCAGCGTCCTTCATCCGCTCGCTGATCAGTTTCACATCTTTCGGCAGCGTGTAGCCATCGTCACGATGACTCCGGTGATTATGCGCTCCGATGGTTGTCTGATACATGCCCGTATTGAAAGCAGATCGGCTCGCTGAGCACACGGGTGCGGTCGTGTAGTAGCGTGTGAAACGCATTCCCTTGGCAGCCATCGCATCGAGCACTGGCGTGGTGACTTCCTTCGTTCCGTAGCAGCCCAGATGCGGTCCAAAATCCTCAGCGATGAGCCAGAGAATGTTTGGGCGCGGCGTTTCAGCCGAGGCGGTCAGAGTCAGAAGCAGGAAACCAAAAAGTCGAAGGGGTAACATACCTGCAAACTGCCAGAGATTCCCCATAGCTGACAAGTACAGATGTCACTACGAGCGCCGCAAAGGCCCGCCAGGTCTCGCTTCTGTCACCTTCCAATCACGGATCACGAGCACTCCCCTCACCAGCACGTTGCTAAAGCCTTCTGAGTAATGATGTGGATCGTCGAAGGTGGACGGGTCGTTCACCTTCTCAGGGTCAAAGATCACCATGTCCGCCCAGGCACCTGCACGAATCACACCACGATCGTTGAGATGAAAAGTCGCGGCGGGCAGTGAGGTCATCCGACGAATGGCATCTTCCAAAGTCAGCACTTTTTGTTCGCGCACATAGCGGGCAAGAATGCGCGCGTTGTTCCCATAACTGCGCGGGTGCGGCACATCCTCACCCATCCGGCGCGGCCCACCATCGCTGGCGATCATCGTGAGAGGATGTTGCAGAAAGACGGTCAAGTCTGCCTCATTCATGCCATGGAAGATGCCGCTGCCGCCGCCACGCTTTTCAATGTCGAGCAGCATCTCGATCTGCTCATCCACAGTGTCGCTTCCACGGCTGCGTTTCGTCGCGGCGGGAATCGAGAGACCATTCAAACTCGGATCATCTGCAAAGCGTGCGATCACGGCATAGCTGTAGTCTTTGCGACCACTGCGCTCCAGGATCTGCTTCATGCCCGTGATGATCTCCTGCTTGGTCTTCGGATCAGCCAGACGCTTGATAAAGTCCGCTCGCGTGCCTTCCAGAGCTTCATCGGGAATGGCTTGCCGCAATCCCGTGCTGGAGGCGGTGTAGCCATACTGATCATGCGTGATCTTCAGGCCTTCAGCGCGTGCTTTGTCCAGATAGGTCAGCACCTCCGCCGCCTTTCCCCAGGCCGTGGGGCCAGAGAGCTTGATGTGACTCAGCTCAGTGCGCACGCCAGCTTCACGGGCGATGGTTATCAGCTCATCGAGCGCGGTGAAAATACGGCTCGTTTCGTAGCGCATGTGGCTAGCATACACGCCGTCGTATTCAGCCACGATCTTCGCTAGCGCGGTGATCTCATCCGTCTTTGCAAACGACCCAGGTACATAGATCAGCCCGGTGCTCATGCCGACTGCGCCATCTTTCATCGCCTGATCCACAAGACCCTTCATCGTCGCCAATTGAGCTTCATTGGGTGCACGAATGAATTTCCCACCCATGCCCTGCTCCCGCACAGTGCCATGACCGATCAGGGTCGCGACATTTAGCGTCGTTTGTGCCTTCTCGATTTCACCAAAGAATGCCGCGACATCTGTTCGCGACATGCCGCAATTGCCTGTGACAATGGTCGTCACGCCCATGCGCAAAAAATTCTCAGCCACTGGAAGTTCACAGATTTTCTCTGAGTGCGTATGCACGTCGATAAAGCCTGGAGCGATGACTTGCCCGTCTGCGTTGATCTCCGCGCTGGTGGTTCCCTTTACCTCACCGACCGCGCTGATGCGTGAGTCTTTGATGCCGACATCACCTTGGATCGATGGCCCGCCGCTGCCATCCACGATACGGCCGTTTCTGATCACAAGATCAAAGTCAGTTGCGCGGATGGATGATGTTTGAACGACGAAGACGAGAAGGAGCAGACGCATAATCAGTGGTTTCTAACATGAGCAGTATTAGCGCGACGAGATCTAAAAGGAATTTGCCATGAACTAGCAAGTAAGTTCGTTTTGAACAAGGAACCCACGACACATCATGAAAGCAACGATCCTGATCCTCTTCATTCTCGCTTGTAACGTACATGCTCAGCAGACGGCGCTACAAGAGAAAGACACTGCTTTGGCAGCGCCGAAAAATCTTAAAACGAAGCTGGCTCCGGGTTACACGATTCCCATCGTCGATATCAGCGGTGAAAAGGAGCGGCAGGTGATCGTGGATCGTGAAGCGGGACAGTACATCGGGCATCCGACGACGCTGCTGCTGGAGGACAATACGACGATGCTCACCGTGTATCCGAAGGGGCATGGGCGTGGGGCGATTGTTTACAAACGCAGCACGGATGCGGGCAAGACATGGAGCGAGAGACTGCCGACGCCGAAGTCGTGGGAGACTTCGCTTGAAGTGCCGACACTGCATCGCGTCGTAGATGCGAGTGGCAAGAAGCGGATCATCATGTTTAGCGGGCTTTATCCGATCCGCATGGCGGTAACGGAAGACGACGGCGCGTCATGGAGTGAGCTGAAACCCATCGGTGACTTCGGCGGTGTGGTGACGATGGCGACGGTGATGGAGCTGAAGACACCGGGACATTATCTGGCCTTCTTCCATGATGACGGGCGCTTCATCCGTGGTGGTGATGTGGAGAAGTATCGTGTCCACACGCCACACAGTGACTACACCTCAGCCACGGCCAAGCCCTGGCGCTTCTGGGTTTACACGACGCTCTCTAAAGATGGCGGGCTGACATGGAGCGTGCCTGCACCTATTGCCATGCTGCCGGATGCGAATCTCTGCGAGCCGGGGGCGCTGCGTTCGCCAGATGGCAAACAGATCGCCGTGCTGCTGCGGGAGAACTCAAGAAAATACAATTCGTTCGTCATCTTTTCCAATGACGAAGGCCTGACCTGGACCGAGCCAAAGGAGCTGCCTGCGGCACTGACGGGTGATCGGCATGTGGCGAAGTACACTCAGGATGGTCGGCTCTTCATCAGCTTCCGAGACACGACGCATGTTAGCCCGACAAAGGGTGACTGGGTTGGCTGGGTGGGCAGTTATGATGACATCGTCAAAGGCACCGAGGGGCAGTATCGCGTGCGCATCATGGACAACACGAAAGGCGCCGACTGCACCTATCCCGGTGTGGAGTTGCTACCTGACGGAACCATCGTTACCACGACCTACGGCCACTGGACGGAAGGTGAACTGGCGTATGTCGTCAGCGTGCGCTTCAAGCTCAGTGAGCTGGATGCGAAGCTGCCGAAGTGATCACGCGCCCCAGACGATCTCCACTTTTTCACCGTGCTGTTCGTGCGCGGGATTCAGGGCGCGGAGTTCGAGTTCGAGCTTCTCTGAGGTGGCACGGGCGATGACCCAGCCATTGGGTCGCTCTTGGTTAAACACATAGGCCACGGGCGGCAGGTTGATGAGATGGATGCCTGTGGCCTCATGCTTCTTGTGCTCCCAGGTGTGGGTGTGGCCGTAGATGAGAGCCTTCACCTTCTTGTGCTTCGCCAGCACGGCAAAGAGCGCCGCACTATCATAGAGCCCGGTGAACTTTTTGCCTTCAGGCACAGGGCCTTGAGGATTGTGATGCGTCATCACGACCGTGGGCTTGTCCGCTGAGGTGGCAAGGGTGCGGTCGAGCCAGCCGAGCTGGAGAGCGCCGAGTTCGCCAGGTGTTTTGTTGATCTCAAGCAGTGAGTCGAGCAGCACCCAGTTCATGGTGGCGCTGCTGAGCAGTTCGACATGCTTGCCCTCCACCGGACGCAGATCCTGCGGGCTGGTCATGGCTCCAATAAAATGCTTCCGATCATCGTGATTGCCGAGCGTGCAGTGGACCTGAATCGCACTCTCACGCAGCGGGGCGATGAGATTCAAAAAGGTGGAGTAGTCCTCTTGCTGGCCATCGAGGTAGGCGACGTCGCCATTGAGGATCACACCGAAAGGCTTCTGCCCAATCTTGAGCACCTGATTCACACAGCGCGTGAGATTGTCGCCCATCACCGCGCCGCGCGCTTCGAGTTTCGCATCCGCTGCGATGTGAGTGTCAGAGAAGAGCACCCAAGTCTCTGCATTTGGAGCCTCCACCGCCTTCGCCCAAGACGGTGCGAGTGCGGCAGCCAGGCTGCCTTTGATCCAGGAACGACGAGTGAGCGGAGGTAGGGTGATGGACATGGCTGGGACTAGAGTACACGTTTAAGGCAGGCGGCGGCAATCATGAAAATCGACGCCTGTCTTGTGCGGGTGGGTTTTGGATAAGGTTTGCCACGGCACGCTAGATCAGGTTAGCTCTGGAATCCTGAATTCCCCCTCAGAGGCCACCCTCGCATGAATAAAACGTCCTACTGTCTGCCGCCTCAGCGCCACGGAGCAAACCGCCTTTATTCGCGGGGATCGTAACAGCCGCATGAAGCAGATGTTCTCCCACGACGGCGGCAAAACTTGGCCGAGCCATCACGTCATCTCCGACAAGGTCGGCTTCAACTACACCAGCATCCGCGAGATCAGCCCCGGCAGGCTGCTCTACACGCAAACTCAGTGCGTTGACCGTGTGATCCCATGAAACCCCTGCTCCTATTCCTCTCGCTCGCCACCACCGCCTTCGCCGAGCTCACAACCAGCGAGAGTGAACTGATGAAGCAACTCGGCCCGGACACGCCGAGGCCTATCACGCTTTGGCCGGACAAGCCGCCGCAGTTCATGGAAAATGCCGCGCCTGAGGTCATCAAGGACAACCAGACCATCCAAAGCGTCTCCTTGCCGACGATCACGCCGTATCTGCCACCGGCGGACAAGCGCAACGGCATGGCCCTCGTCGTCTGTGCCGGTGGCGGCTATGGCGGTCACGCATGGAAGACTCATGTCGTGTATGCCGCTGAGGTCTTCAATCCGATGGGCGTGGCCGTCATCGGCCTCAAATACCGCACACGGCCGCCGCACATTCTGCCCCACGAAGGCATCCAGGCGCTCACGTTGCTCGATGCGAAACGCGCCATGCGCCTCGTGCGGTATCGCGCGGCCGAATGGGGCATCGATCCGGTGAAAGTCGGTGTCGCAGGCTATTCAGCCGGTGCCAATCTCGCCATGAACCTCGCCGCGAACTTCGATCTCGGCGATCCGCAGGCCACCGATCCCATCGAGCGCCTCAGCAGCCGTCCTGACTTCGCCGTGGGCCTCGGCACCTGGCATTGGCGCAAGCCGGAGAACCCGTTTGTCTTCAAGCCGAACTCACCGCCCGTTTTTCTCGTCCACGCCACCACCGACAAGCCCGTCGAGATCGCCACCAACATCATCGCCGACTTGAAGAAGCTCGGCGTGCCCGCCCGTCTCGATCTCCACGAAGAAGGCGGCCACGGCGTCGGCAACCTCATCCCCACGCGAGTGAAACACGACTTCCCCGGTGCCCAGTGGCCGAAGGTGCTCGTCGAGTGGCTGGAGAGCTTGGGAAAGGGCTTCTGAGTTAGAAACGCTCACCGCAACCCAACCGGCTGCGTTAGTCGCTCAAGCCTAAGGAAAGGCGCTTTTCAAGCGCCTCCGGGCGGTTGAAAACCGCCCCTCCTTGAGGGAAGCGCACCGCGAGAGATCAAGAAGGCGCAAGAGCGCTGAAACCTGAACTCTCGCGCCTTCTTCATCTCTGGCGGTGCTCCTCATCCCCGCCCGCGAATGGGCCGCAGGGGCTCGCCGAGCGGTTGGAAAGACAAGGGGGATGATTGAGAGTCATCGGTTTTGATCAACGAATCGCGAGACCATGCGCTCGTAGCAAAACCACAAAACATATGAGTGAATCAAATGCTCTACAGGTTTAGATGTGTCTCAAAGCAACAGGCACACATTTCCATCCATGACCTCCGCAACAATCAAACTCTTCCTCCCTCGTGGGGATGCAAAGAGCCTCCGAACTGCCGAAATCTCCAACTGGACGGGAAAGGCAGTTTCAGCGCCAAGAACCGAACTGGACGACCTTCTCGCCCGCGAGGAATTGGACAAAGCAGGAGTGGAACCACGTCCTCTTCCCCTTCCCCGGCCACGACGCGAAACACCTCCAACTCGCCCACGACGGCTACCAGGAGCCTTACGCGAACACCTGCTTCAACTGGGACACCAAAGCCATGCGCAGCGCCCCGCCCATCGGCCTCAAGAAACTCACCATCACCAAAGCGACCGCCAAACTCACGCTCGACAGCCCCGAGTGGCAAAACGCCACCGCCCACGAGCTAACGCTCCTCCCGCCGCTGCACACGCTACCGCACCCGACGACGATTCGCATCCTCTACGACGACAAAGCCCTCCACCTCCGCGCCGAAGCCACGCTCGGAGATGAAGCCACCTTCACCGCCTACAACCGCGACCGCGTCCTCAGCAATCAAGAAGCCATCGACCTCTACCTCGCCCCAAACCCCGCCCAACCGCTCTTCTATCGCTTAACCCAAGGCGCGAACGCCGCCAGCCGATACGACGCCCTCAACGGCCGCATCACCGACGTGATGGACCCCCGCCACGGCAAAGACGACCCCACCTGGAACGGCGACTGGACCAGCGAAACCTGCGTCGATGCGAAAACCAAACGCTGGCATGTCCATCTCGTGATTCCTTTCAAAACTCTCGGCATCGAACCACCCACCAAAGGCATCACCTGGAAAGCCAACTTCGGCCGCAACCACTCTCTGCCTCGCGAAGTCATCGACCGCGCGATTTGGTCGTCCTCGCTCACCAGCACGAGCATGGACGACACGGCGTTAATGGGCGAGATCGTGTTTGAGTAACCGTGGCATTCCTGCCTCGATACGCTGGTGAAGATTCGAGATGTGCCTGACAGTGTTTGCGGCAACATCCAACACGTCTCATTGATTCATGAAAACACTGCTCTCTCTCCTGACCTTTGGTGTTGTCCTGTCACTTCCTGCCGCCGAACCCGTGCCCAACAAGCTCGTGGTGCTGACGTTTGATGACTCGGTGGCGAGTCAGGCGAACTATGTGGCACCGCTGCTGAAAAAGCATGGCTTTGGGGCCACGTTCTTCATCACGGAGGGCTTTGAGTTCCTCGTGGATAAGACGCACTACATGACCTGGGAGCAGATCAAGGCGCTGCACGAGCAGGGTTTCGAGATCGGCAATCACACGAGGAAGCACGCGGGAGTGACGAAGCAGAAGCCGGAGCAGCTCGCCGCCGATGTGGAGTTCATCGAGCAACAGTGCGTGAAATACGGCATCCCGAAGCCGGTGAGCTTCTGCTATCCCGGCTACGCGACGAGCGAGGCCGTAGTGAAGCTGCTGCGGGAGCGTGGTTATCAGTTTGCCCGCGCTGGTGGTGCCAAGGCCTTCGATCCCGCCACAGATGAACCTTTGCTGATGCCGCAGGCCTTTGACGGCAAGCCGGAGAGCACGCTGGAGCAATTCAAATCGGCAGTGGCACAGGCGAAGGACGGGAAGATCGCGGTGATGACTTTTCACGGCGTGCCAGACATCAAGCACCCGTGGGTGAATACCGATCCGGCGAAGTTCGAGGCCTACCTGCAGCATCTCAAAGACGAAGGCTGCACGGTGATCGCGATGCGGGATCTGGCGAAGTATGTGGCTATGAAAAAGTAATTCCGACTCAGCACGTATTGCTTCAGCCATGAAGTCCATCCTCCTTGTCAGCCTTGCCGTCACCCTCAATGCCTTTGCGCAGAATGTGAAATCAAACATCCCCTACATCACAAACGGTCACGAGCGCCAGGTGCTCGACATCTACTCGCCAGCCAATGCCAAGAACCTGCCAGTCGTGTTCTGGATTCACGGCGGCGGCTGGGAGCAGGGCGACAAAACGCAGGTGAAGACCAAGCCGCAGTGGTTCATGGACAAGGGCTTTGTCTTTGTGTCCACGAACTACCGCCTGCTGCCGACTGTGGACATGGGCACATTGATTCGTGATGTCGCGAAAGCCTTCGCATGGACTCAGCAGCACATCGCCGAATATGGCGGTGATCCAAAGCGCGTGCTCGTTGGCGGACACTCCGCCGGGGCACAACTGGCGGCGATCATTTGTACCGACGAACGCTACCTGAAGGAGAACGGCAATGCACTGGACACGGTCATCGGCTGCGTGCCGGTGGATGGCGACACGTATGACATTCCCGCCATCATTGAGACGGCGGAGACACGTCTGCGCGCGCATCAGTTTCCACCTCGCGTGAACGGACATCGCGAGAAGTTCGGCACCACGCCGGAGAAGCACAAAGACTTCTCGGCGGTGTATCACATCGAGAAGGGCAAAAGCATCCCGCCGTTCCTGATTCTGCATATTGCCTCCAGTCCAGACACCAGCGCCCAGGCAAAACGACTGGGCAATGTGCTGCAGGAGGCGGGCATTACCGTGACCATCTTCGGCGCGAAGGACAGTGGCCATGTGAAGCTCAACGATGATCTCGGTCTGCCCGATGATCCGGCGACGAAGGCGCTGACAGAGTTCGTTGCGAAGGTGCTGAAAAAGTAGCCGCTCGCTTGGCCTCATCATGAAAACTGCACTCATCGCTCTAGTCGCCGTTGCTCTAGGTGGAGTGGCGCCGAGTCAGGAATCTTTGATTGCACCGCTGCCGACGATCACTCTCCCGGTGCGTGTCCACCTTGTACAATCTGACACGATGCCGGCCATGCACACAACACTCGTCGAGTCAGACATCCGACGCATCTTTGGCAAAGTAAACTCGGTCTGGGCACAAGCAGGCATCCAGTTTGAGATCGAATCAATCGCACCGACAACAGCGATCCCGATGCCGCCTGAAATGCGGCTGAAGCCAGAGTTTGATCGAGTGCATTCGATGATCCCGAAAGATCGACTCAGCGCTGATGCCATCGACGTTTGCTATGTGAAGGAAGTGCAGCCCAATGGCTTCTACTACGGCGAGCCTATCGTCGTGAAGGACACGGCCAAGCTGCGCGAGGTGCCCGGTGGATTGGACGAGCCACTGCCGCGAGTCACTTCACATGAGATTGGTCACGCGCTCGGTTTAAAACATCGGCAGGACACGACCAACCTCATGCAGTCCGGCACGACGGGATTCAGTCTGAATGAAGCTGAGATCGCCATCGCGAGAGCGAAGGCGCAAGAATACCGTGCCAAGCATTGATGCGGCCTCTTTGGCTTGGGTTGCGAGTTCATCCTGCTCACGTCCGTAGGTTTAGGACGTCATGAACTCGCATCGTGTCATCCTCTTCGTATTGCTCGCGTTCACAGCGCTGGCGGCGGCGGTGGATTATGCGGCGCAGATCAAGCCGCTGCTGAAACAAAAGTGCTACGCATGTCATGGCGGTCTGAAGCAGAAGGCGGGGCTGCGATTGGACACGGTGCAGCTCTTGTTGAAGGGCGGCAAATCAGGTTCAGCGACGAAGTTCATCATCGAGCGCGTGACCGCGAAGGATGAACACAAGCGCATGCCACAGGAGGCTGCGGCACTTTCGGCGGAGCAGGTGGCGATGTTGCGCGAGTGGATCGCCGCCGGCGCGCAGGGCATCGCCAATGAAACACCCGAGGCCGATCCGAGGCAGCATTGGGCGTTTCAAAGTGTGCGACGTCCGGTTTTGCCCAAGACGGCAGGGAGGAATGCGATTGATGCGTTCGTGAGTGAAGTGCTGTTGGCGAATCAACTCACGCCATTGCCCGAAGCGTCACGCTCCACGCTGCTGCGGCGGGTTTACATCGATCTCATCGGCCTGCCGCCAACGCGCGAGGAGCTTCGCGCTTTTCTCGCCGACACATCTCCCGACGCTTATGAGCGCGTGGTGGATCGTCTGCTGAATGACCCGCGTCATGGCGAGCGCTGGGCGCGGCACTGGATGGATGTGTGGCGCTACAGCGACTGGTATGGCCGCCGCAGCGCGAACGATGTCTGGAACAGCGCGCCGCAAATCTGGCGCTGGCGCGACTGGATCGTGAACTCGCTCAACGCGGACAAAGGCTACGACCGGATGCTGTCGGAAATGCTGGCGGCAGATGAGATCGCTCCATTGGATGACGAGGCGGCTGTGGCAACTGGCTTCTTGATTCGAAACTGGTATGCGCTCAATCCGAACCAGTGGATGCGCGACACCATCGAGCACACAGGGAAGGCATTCCTGGGCCTGACCTTCAACTGCGCGCACTGCCATGATCACAAGTATGATCCCATCTCGCACGAGGACTACTTCCGCTTCCGTGCGTTCTTTGAGCCGCTCGGCATCCGCCAGGATCGCTGGCCGGGTGAGGCTGATCCGGGGCCGTTTCAGGAGTACCAGTATGTGACGCAGCGCAAGCCGAACCGCGTCGGTGCCGTGCGCGTTTTTGACAAGCAACTCGACGCCAAGACGTGGTTCTACACTGGCGGCGATGAGCGCAATCGCGTGGAGAGCAAGGCCCCGCTCACTGCGGGTGTGCCTGCGTTTCTTGGATCGCTTTTGATTCAACCCGTGAGTCTGCCACGGGACTCCGTGCATCCCGGCCTTCGCCCAGCGATTCAGGAGACGGAACTCACACAACGGCTGAATGCGGTGACACGTGCGGAGGACGAGTTGCTGGCGCTGACCACTCCCAAGGCGCGTGCGGCCCTGATGGCTGCTCGTGCTGAGCTTGCCAGCTCCATCGCGCGAATCGCCGCAGATCAGGCCAAGGTCGGCAGCACACCGGATGCTTCTAGGCTGGCACTCAAAGCAGCAGCGGCACAACGAGACGCCGCTGTGGCTGCTGCGCAATCCGCGCTCATGAATGCCGAGCATTTGGCCGCTCTTGCGGATGAAAAAGGCCGCGAAGCTGCCACGAAGGCTGTGGCTGCCGCGAAGTCGGCTGTGACCAAAGCCGAAGCGGAGCGCGATAAGCCGAAGTCTCCAGAGAGCTACACGCCGATGACGATGACGTTTCCAAATCAGAGCACCGGACGGCGCAAAGCACTCGCGGAGTGGCTCACGCGTCGGGATCATCCGCTGACGGCGCGTGTGGCAGTGAATCATTTGTGGATGCGGCATTTCCAGGAGCCGTTGGTGCCGTCGGTGTTTGATTTTGGCCGCAATGGCAAGCTGCCGACGCATCCAGCACTGCTGGACTGGCTGGCGGCGGAATTGATGGAGAATGGCTGGAGCATGCGGCATCTGCATCAGTTGATCGTCACCAGCGACGCGTATCGGCGCGCCTCTTCAAATCCGAAATCCGAAATCCGAAATCAGCAATCCATTGATCCCGACAATCATCTGCTCTGGCGGATGAATCCTTCGCGCATGGAGGCCGAGGTCGTGCGCGACAGCGTGCTACATCTCTCGGGGGCTCTGGATGCGAGGTTCGGCGGACAAGAGCTTGAGAACACCGAGTCTGAAACCAGCGTGCGTCGCAGCCTTTACTTCAGTTGTCATCCCGAGACCGGTGGCCGCAGCGCGATGGCGGCGATGTTTGACGCACCGGAGCCGACGGACTGCTACCGCCGCACCAGCAGCGTGCTGCCGCAGCAGGCGCTCGTGCTCACCAACAGCAAGCTGGTGCATGATCACAGCGCGGCTTTGGTGCGGCAGATAGGATTGGAGGCTCCAGATTTCGTTACGGCTGCTTTCGAGCATGTTTTGAGCCGCGCACCGAGCGCAAACGAACTGGCCTCGTGCCGTGCCTTTTTGAAGGACGGCAGCAAGGAAAGCCTGGTGCGCGTGCTATTGAACCATAACGACTTCGTCACCGTGCGGTGATTGGCTCCAGCCATGAATAATGCATCTCACAGATCCAACTTCCCATGCGGCCAGATCAGTCGCAGGCGCTTCCTCGCAGATGCGGGCATGGGGTTCACGGGGCTGGCGCTGGGTGGCATACTGATGAGTGATGGCATCGTGAGGGCCGCGCCCGTGCTGACGCCCATCGTGCCCAAAGCGAAGTCGGTGATCTGGATCTTCCTCTCGGGCGGCTACAGCCATGTGGAGACTTTTGATCCGAAGCCGGCGCTCACGAAGTATGCGGGCATGACCTTCGACAAGACGCCGCTGGCGAATCCGCTGGACTCCGACAAGCATCACAAGCGCTTCCGCTCCGTGACGGCGCAGGAGGTGAATAAGCGCGATGTCTATCCCACCATCTACCCGATGCAGGTCGGCTTCGGCAAACACGGCCAGTGCGGCGTGGAGATCACCGACTGGTGGCCGCATTTGTCGAAGGTCGTCGATGACATCGCCTTCGTGCGCAACATGTGGACGACGGACAACGACCACTTCGCCGAGAACCAACTGCATACCGGGCGTCATCGGCTTGATGAACAGCAGCCGTGCATCGGCTCGTGGGTGCATTACGGCCTCGGCACACTCAATGAAAACCTGCCGAAGTTTGTCGTGCTCGGTGGGCCCACGGACTCGACAAAACGGCTCTCGATTGACTCGCTCTACCTCGGCCCCGATCACGCTGCCGTGCCGCTGACGCTCGATCCAAACAATCCGCTGCCCTTTGGCAGACGCGACTCCCGACAGACAGCCCAGGAGCAACGACGTGAGTATGATTTGATAGCAAAACTCAATGGACTCACCGCCATCGAGTATCCCGATGACACCTCGCTGCGCGCCCGCATCCATGCGTATGAGCTGGCCTTTCGCATGCAGATAGCTGTGCCTGAGACGCTGGATTTGAAGACGGAGAGTGAAGCCACGCGGAAGCTCTACGGCATCGACAAACCGGCGACCAAAGGTGCAGGCGAGCGCTTTCTTGCCGCGCGTCGGCTGGTGGAGCGCGGAGTACGTTTCGTGCAGGTTTATCCGTCGAACACCGGCACCTGGGACTCGCACGCGAAGCTGAAGGAAAATCACACGAGCCTTTGCGCGGGCGTGGATCAACCGGTCGCCGGACTGCTGCGCGATCTAAAGCAGCGCGGCATGTTGGAGGAGACGCTCGTGGTCTTCTGCACCGAGTTTGGCCGCACGCCCGGCATGGAGACGCGCAGCGGGCACAAGGACGGGCGCGATCATCATCCTCATGGCTTCACCATCTGGTTCGCGGGCGGCGGCACGAAAGGCGGCACCGTGCATGGCGAGACTGACGAACTCGGCTACCACGCGCAGGGCGAAGGTCATTACATCACCGACCTGCACGCGACGACGTGTCATTTACTCGGCATCGATCTGCGCACGCTGGAGGTGCCGGGGCGCAAGCGCTTGGAGATCGATCATGGCAATGTGATCCGTGAGGTGCTGGCGTGATGACCGGATGCTGTTATAAGCGCGGTAAATGTCACTACGAATGAATGCAGATGCGGACTGTAGCATAGGCTTTCTAGCCTGTGTTGAGCGTCTCCTAGTGGATTCTTGTCAGGAGACATGCGGCACAGGCTAGAAAGCCTATGCTACCAAAAATGCATGCGCGTGAAAACAGCTCCGCCCGCAGCGTTTGTTCATGCCATGAAACTCTGCCTCTCCGTCCTCGCTCTGATCTCGCTCCACTTGCACGCTGCGGAGCCTCCCGTGTGCGAGTGGGTCTTCCCGGGTGGTGGTGCCGGACATGACAAGACACGCGGCGTGACCACAGATCGTGCAGGGAATGTCTTCCTGGCTTCCGAATCCGAGGGCGATGCCACCTTTGGTGATCAGCACCATCGCAGCGCAGGTGGCATCGACATGTGCTTGGTGAAACTCCATGCCAACGGCAAGACACAGTGGGTCAGCAGCATTGGCGGAAGCAAAACGGACCGCGCTTACGGTGTGGCGACGGATGCTGCGGGCAATGCGTATGTCACCGGCCACTTCGAGAGCACTGATGCAATCGTGAACGGAAAACCCCTGCCGAATGCAGGCAACTACGATGTGTTCACGGCCAAGTTTGCCCCAGATGGTCGCATTCTCTGGGTGCGCACGGCTGGCGGTGCAGGCTCGGACTACGGGCACGGCATTGCTGTGGATGGCCAGGGTGACATCATCGTTACCGGCGTCATCGAGCGGCAGGTTTTTTGCACAAAGTATAATCCCGAGGGGCACGAACTGTGGCATCGCGCTAGTTCCGGCACAGGCTCGGGTAGCGGTCACGGCATCGCTGTGGATGCAGCGGGCCATATCTACCTCGGTGGCAATGCCTCGGGCAGCGGTGCCTTTGGCAAGGTCAGCATCGAGTCGAAAACCACCGCCGCGCTCGTCGTCAAGCTGACCTCCGCAGGCGATGCCGTATGGGCCAGCGTCATCCCCGGCACACCGAGCGCCCTATACCATGAGATTACCTGCGATTCATCAGGCCACGTGTGGGCTGTCGGCATGTTCAAAGGCTGTGTGAGTGTCGCAGGCCAGACTTTCCAAAGCAGCGGTGACAAGGACAATGACGGCCTCATCGTGCATTTCGATGCCGCAGGCAAAGCGCAGTGGGCGCGTCATTTGCACGGTCCAGGCACTGATTATTGTCTCGGCGTGGCCACGGACGATCACGGCACCGCGTTTGTCTGCGGCGACTTCAATCAAGACACCGCACTCGCCGGTCATGTGCTCGCTACTCGCGGCAGCGGCGACATCTTCATCGCGGCTTTCGATGACCAAGGCGGTCTCACCTGGGTGGAGCAGGCTGGCGGCAAACTCAACGACAGCGCCTACCCCATCACCTTTCGCGCGCCTGACCAACTTATCATCGCCGGAGCCTTCACCGCACCAGCGACTTTCGGAACGCACGAAGTCGCAAAATCCAGCGCCAGTGATCTCTACGGCGCATCGTGGAAGCTCCCACGGGCCAAATGAAAAGCTCGCCTCCCTCCGCACGTAAGTTCTAACCTCATGCTCACCATCAACGGCACATCACGAACCAACTGCTCCGGCGTTACGCGTCGTGAGTTGTTGCAGATTGGTGGCGCGGGGCTGTTTGGGATGACGCTGCCGGGTATTCTCGCCGCGGAAGAGGCGCAGCAGGCTTTTGCGGGCGGTAAGGCGAAGTCAGTGATCTTTTTGTTCCTGTTTGGTGGTCCGAGCCAGCTAGAGACCTTTGACATGAAGCCGGATGCGAAGCGCGAGGTGCGTGGCCCGTTCAAGCCGATCCGTAGTCGTACGCCAGACCTGCTCATTAGCGAGCATCTCGGGCGATTGGCGAAGATTTCGGACAAATACGCGGTCATCCGCTCGATGACGCACAATTATAACGACCACAGTGGCGCGGGGCATTATTTGCAAACGGGGCATCGCTGGCATCTGCCGGTAGGCGGTGGCTTTTCGGCCACGCCGCAGGATTGGCCGTCGATGGGCTCGGTGGTGGAGCATTTGAGCCAAAAACTACCCGGCGGCATGGAGCGCGATCTCGCCTCGTATGCCGTGCTGCCAAACCGGCTTGGCAAATTGCAGGATCGCGGCCAATACATCCGCCCCGGCGAGTATGCGGGCTGGCTCGGTCAGGCCTACAACCCGATGACCACCGTCATCGACAAGAAGGACGTGAAGGACAACCCCTACTGGCGTGCCTGCGTGGATGGCGAACTGAGTTACGAGATCGAAGGCCTGAAGCCCGTGATCCCCGTGAGCCGCATCCAGGAACGCGTCGGTTTGCTCGATCAATTCGAGGCCGTGCGCACGCGGCTCGACATGGGGGATGGCGACGCGATGGATCTGCACCGCAAGCGCGCGATGGCGCTCATCTCCTCTGACAAAACGAGCAGTGCGCTGAACATCCGCGCTGAGGCTGAATCGATGCGTGATCGCTACGGACGCCATCTCTTTGGTCAAAGCTGCCTCATGGCGCGTCGCCTCGTCGAGGCAGGCACGCGCTTCGTCACCGTACATTACGATTCCCCCGACGGCTACGGTTGGGACTCTCACCGCACGAGCGATGATGTTCGTGATCATTTGTTACCCACCTTTGATCAAGGCTGCTCCGCACTGCTCACCGATCTCGACGAGCGCGGATTGCTCGATGAGACACTCGTCATCGCCATCGGCGAAATGGGCCGCACGCCGATCCCAAACGCCACCTGGGGCCGCGGGCATTGGAGCACCTGCTTCCCCGCGCTCATCGCCGGCGCGGGCGTGCGCGGCGGCATCGTTTACGGCAAATCCGACAAGGAGGCCGCCTATCCCGACGACAAACCCGTCTCGCCCGAAGACCTCGCCAAGACGATCTACTGGTCCCTCGGCATCGACCCCGATCTCATGCTCATGAACCGCGAGAATCGTCCGATCCCGATCGTGGACGGGGGGAAGCCGGTGATGGCGTTGTTTGGGTAGGGTAGGCTTTCTAGCCTGCCTCTCTTTGAATGACACAGCCTAGAAAGGCTATGCTACGAGGAGCTGTATTGCTTCCATGCGCACTATCCTGCTCGCTCTATTCGTCACCGCTTCCGTTTTCTCCGCTGATGCTCCCAAGGCTCCGCTGATGGCGGGTGCAGCCACATCCAACATCACCCCAGAACTCGGAGGCGAAGTCGTGGGCGGCTTTTCGCCGTATCCATGCACACACATCCATGACGAGCTGCATGCGCGCTGTCTCGTGCTCGATGATGGCAAAACGAAGCTGGCACTCGTGGTGTGTGATTTGCTCGGACTGCACCGCAGCGTGTCAGAGAAGGCTCGAGAGTTGATCGAAAAGGAAACCGGCATCCCAGCGGCGAATGTGCTCATCAGCGGCACGCACACGCACTCGGCGGTGAATGCACTCGGCGGGCCGGTGCGCGGCTACTTCTCTGACTTGGAGCTGACGGATTACCAAAAGTTTGTTGCGCGTCGTATCGCCGATGGGGTGCGCCGAGCGGTGAATTTGCTGCGCCCGGCGGAGATCGCGTTTGGCACGGTGGATGTGCCGGAGCATGTGCATATCCGCCGCTGGTTTTTAAAGGAGGGTGAGATGCCGCCGAATCCCTTTGGCAAGATCGACAAGGTGAAGATGAACCCCGGCGCGGGCAATCCAGCGCTCGTCAAGCCAGCGGGCGAACCTGATCCGACGGTGAGCTTCATCGCGCTGCGTGAGCCCGGTGGACGACTGATCTCGGTCTATTCGGCCTACTCGCTCCATTACGTCGGCGGTGTGACCGGCGCGGACATCTCCGCTGACTACTACGGCGTGTATTGTGAGGCTTTAAAGAAGCTACAAGCCAGCGACGGCGACTATCCTCCCTTTGTCGCAATGATGGCGAACGGCACCAGCGGCGACGCGAACAACATCAACTTCCGCACGCCACAGCCGCGCAAGCAGCCCTATGAACAGATGCGCCACGTCGCCGAAGATGTCGCCGCGAAGGTGAACGTGGCTTTGCAAAAGCTGACGTGGCAAAAGGAAGCGCCGCTCGCGGCGAAGTATCGCGAACTCGACGTGAAATGGCGTGCGATTCCCGAAGAACTCATCGCCTGGGCCAAAGAAACCGAAGCGAAGGCCCCGCGCATTCAAGGCGGCAAAGCTGACCTGCCTCTGGCCTATGCCGGACGCGTGCAGCGGCTCGCCAAAGCCAGCCCGCAGACGAAGTTCCCCGCTCAGATCCTGCGCATCGGTGACATCTGCATCGGTTCGTCACCATGCGAGACTTTTGCGGAAACCGGTGTCGAATTCCGCAAGCGCAACCCGTTCGCCAAGTCGTTCATGGTTGAATTGGCGAACGGCTACTACGGCTACATGCCAACCCCGCGTCATTTTGAGCTCGGCGGCTACGAAACCTGGCCTGGCACGTGCAATCTCGAATCTCAGGCCTCCGTGAAGATGATGGACGCGCTGCTAGAGATGGCGGCGGAAGTTAAAGCAAGCGCCCCATGACCACGCAGGATGGCCGCGGGCACAACAACAAAGGCTACAGCATGTGGATGGCCGGAGGCGGCGTCAAAGGTGGCCACATTCACGGCGCGACCGACGATCTCGGCGTCGAAGCCGCCGATGGCAAAGTCCACATCCACGACCTCCACGCTCCACGCTCCACCTCCTCGGCCTCGATCACGAACAACTCACCTACCGCTATGGTGGTCGCGATTACCGGCTCACGGATGTGAAGGGCGAAGTGGTGAAGGCCATTCTGGCGTAGCTAGACCTCGCTGAGCACTCCTGTGCTCGCACCAAACTTGTCCAATTCGACACCGGTCTGCTGGAGCATGCGGACGAAGAGGTTGGAAAGGAAGGTGTTGTTCTGCTTGTCGCGGGCGAGGTGGCCTTGATGCTTGTAGCCGCCACCAGCGAGGATGACGGGCAGGTTGGTGTTGTCGTGGTTGGATGCGTTGCCGAGGTTGCTGGCAAAGAAGATCGATGAGCGGTCGAGCAGCGTGCTGTCGCCCTCCGTGCTGGCCTTCAGCTTGTCCAATAACTCGCCAAAGACCCGCATCTCCGCGTCTTCGATGAGCGCGAGCTGTTCCAGTTTTCCCGGGTCCTGACCGTGATGTGAGGCATCGTGATGCCCGATGTTCACGCCCTGAATCTCCGGCTTGTCCTGCGAGCCGAGCCAGAGTGAAATCGAGCGCGTGCTGTCGGTTTGAAAGGCGAGATGCACGAGATCATACCACTGGCGGCTGCGCTCGACGAGCTGCGCGCTGCTCAGCTCCTGCGGCGGCTTCACCTCGATCTTCGGTTTGGGTGTGAGCTGCCAGGTTTCATCTTGTTGCAGCTTCTGCTCGGCCTCGCGGATCGACGAGACATACAAGTCGAGGCGTTCGCGGTCATCGCTGCCGAGTTTTGCGTTCAGGCTGCCAAGTTGGTCGCGCACATCATCGAGAATGCTCTGCCCGTCCTTGATGCGGCGCATTTCGCGATTGGTCTCATCAGGTGTGCCCTGGATAAAGAGCTGCTTGAAGACACTGCTCACTCGCTGTTCCGCAGGCAGACGCACACCGCGCCGGTTCCACGCAGCGCTGCCACCACCGATGACGAGCGAGTTGAAGCGCGTCTGTCCAGCGAGATGCGATGCGATCTCCTGATCGAGCGAGATGCTGTTCTTGATGTCGTTTGGCCGGATAAAGTCGGGATGTACGCCAGTGAAGAGCCCCACCTCAGCATAATGACCCGCGCCGTAGCGATGCGAGAGGCCGGAGAACACTGTGAAGTCATCGCGGCGGCTTTGCAGAAACTTCAGGTAGCGGCTGGGCGTGTAATTCTTGCCCGTGTCCGTTGGAAAAAAATTCGGCGCATGCACACCAAGCGGTCGGCCGACCATCAGCAGCCGTTTCGGCGTTGCGGCAGCCTTTTTGGCCTCTGCAGCGCTTAGAGGCATCATCGCATCAAGAAACGGCAGCCCGATGGCAATGCCGGATGAGCGGAGAAAGGTGCGGCGGTCGAGCGGTGATCTCATGGGAATGCAAAGTGAAAAGTGGAGAATGAAAAGTGCAAAATGTTGGGGTTAGCGAAGGCGCTTGTCCTTGACGTTAGTTTTGGCGGTGACGATGGACTTGCCGATGATGTTCATGAGCTGGGTGTTTTCATCGATGAGTGCGTTGAGTTTTTTGCTCGGAAGCAGTTTCGAATTCACACAGAGGCGCAGCCAGACACGGGACTCGCGTAATTCTTTGAGAACGATACCGAGCTTGTGAACGAAGTCGGCGCGGCTCTCGGCTGCACAAGCCTCGGCATAGTTCGGCGCGGGAGAGGTGCCGCAGCGCACGAGTTGACCAGCAACGTGTCTTCCCATGCGAGTATCAGGTAACGCATCGACGACGAGGCCAGCGCGTGCCGCAAAATCGAGCAGCCGCTCCTCCAATGCATCCCAGTCAGCGCGCTTGCTTTCAGAATCATTTTTCATTTTGCACCTTTCATTGCTCATTTTGCATTCCTCAGATCATTTGTTCAGAAATATCCGGCTCTGCACGACCTCATGCACGAGTGTGCGGAAGCCGTATTTTTTGGCGCGGACTTTGGTGACGATCTCCTCGACGACCTCACGGTCTGCGAACTGCGGCTCGGCACCGGTGGCGTAAGTGAGGAGTTTCTCGGCGAGGTTGCGGGTGATTTGATCGGGGCTTTCGAGCAGGAGGCGCTTGTAGTCCTCGATGGTGGTGAAAGCTTTACCGTCGTGTGTGACGCCGCCCTTTTCGACATCGGGTCCGCGATAAAACGCGCGGCCGGTGTAGCCGGGGAGTTGCACGATGCCGGCCGTGGTGCGCGCTGAGGCGCGGTAGAAATCGCGGTAGCTGCCGATGGGGTCAAAAGACTCCAGCGCAAAGCCGGGCGGGTCGATGTGCTGGTGGCAGGAATTGCAGCTGGCGATGCTGCGGTGCTTGTTGAGTTGCTGGCGGATCGTCGTCGCACCGCGAATATCGGGCTCGATGGCCGGAATGTCCGGAGGCGGAGGCGGTGGCGCATTGCCAAGAATGCGTTCAAGCACCCACTTGCCACGTAGCACGGGCGAGGTGGTCGTTCCATCGGCGGTGACCTTCAAAACGCTGCCCTGCGTCATCACACCGCCGCGATGCGAGCCGGTAGGCAGACTCACGCGGCGGAACTCGGACTGGGGGACTGAGGACGGGAGTAATGGCGAGGTGGAGCGCAGCGGCTTGGCGGCATCGAAGGCCTCCGTGACGCCGTAATGCTCCGCGAGCCTCCGATTCATAATGCTCCAGGTGGAATCGACGAACTCGAGCACGCTGCGGTCGTTTTTCAGCACGTCGTCGAAGAAGCGGCGCGTCTCCTCCGGCATGGACCAGAGCAGCGTGCCGTCGAAGTCGCCGTAGAGATTCGGATCGGGGATGGTGGCGTCGATTTTGCGGAGTTCGAGCCACTGGCCGGTGAAATTTTCCGTGAAGCCGCGTGAGCGTGGCGAGTTCAGCAGGCGCTCGGTTTGTTTGCGCAACTCGTCGGGCTGTGTGACATCGGCGACGAACAATTCGGCATCCGGCGGCAGCGAGGTGAGGAAAAACGCGAGGCGATTCGCGAGCGCAAGTCGGTCGAGCTGGCCGGGTGCTTCGACAAAGAAGAGAAACTGTGGCGAGGTGAGCACGCTTTTGTAGCCGTAGGTCATCGCGTTCACGAAGCTCTCGCCCGCATCGAGCTTGGCGTGCACTTTGCCGATGTAGTGCTTCAGCGTGGCCTCATCCACCAGACGGCGAAACGCGCGCGGGATGAAGGCGCGCAGCAGTTTGTCGGCGTCCTCTTTGGGCGTGGCGCTCACGGGCTCTAGGGGATCATTGAGCCACGTGTAGATGTTGGTGCGCTGGCTCCAGTCCTGCGGCTTGCGGCCCTCGGCCTTCGCTTTGGCGATCGATTTCGGCATCAGCTCCGCGTCACCAAACAGCGTGCGAAATGCCGGTGAGGGAAAAGGATCGACGGGGCCTTCGATTTCGAGCCACTCGATCCGAAATCCGGGCCCGGTGTGCTCCTCGATGGATTTTTTCGTCGCGCGAATGTCCCAGTTGAGCTGCAGTTGCAGGACAAATGCCTCGCCCGCTTCGAGATCGATCTCGGTTTCGATCAAACGCGGCTCGCCGGGTGGGAAATCGACAGTGTCACGCACCACGGGTGGCTCGCGGCCGCGATCCACGGTGCAAAGCGCCACTGGCACCGGCACGCGCTCCGCACCGACCGCGCACGCGGACATGCGAATCTTGTAACGGCCAGCGCCCTGCACGCTTGGCGTGCAGACAAGCCCATAACGCGGCAACTTGGTATAAACGACGAGCGCATCGTCCTTGAGGAAACAACCGCGCGTCAGCGTCTGCTGGAAGTTGGAGCCCTTTTGCGAGATTTCGCGGCCCGTGCGCCGCTCTTTGGTCGGAAGATGCGGGTGGATCGGAATCACGGAGTTCACGGCCTTTTCGGCGGCCTCTTGATATAGCAGCAGATGTGTCGAAGAGAGGTCGAGCACGGCGCTGACATTGTCGAAGCCGCCCGCGCTATTGTCCGTCGGCAGCAGTTCCTTGAGCTTCACCCGCGTGCCGACGAGTTCGCGCACGGTGTTTTCGTATTCGGTGCCGTTCAGGCGGCGAATCGGCACGCGGCCCTGAGTGCGCTGTATTTCCAATGATGCGGCGTGCAGGTGCTCGCGCAGGAACTTTGTCGTGGTATCCAAATCGGCCTGCGGTGGGCGCTCCTGTTTTTTGGGCGGCATTTCACCTGCGACGAGCTTGTCGAAGACCTTGGTCCATGTGGCAGCGGCTTTTGGATCATCAAAAGTCTGCTTCAGCGTGTCGAGGCGCAGACCGGCCTTGTGCGTTTCAGCGTCGTGGCATTCGGTGCAGTGTTGGTCGATGAAAGTGGCTATGTCAGCGGCCTGGGTGAAAGGCGCAAGCGAGAGCAGGAGAAGGAAGCACCGTGGAGGCATGAGAAAGTGTGCTACTGCACAAAGATAAACTGCTGTGTGTTCAGGAGGCTGAAGACGAGGTCTTCGATGCCGGTGAGGCCGTTGGTTTGGGCTTGCAGCCAGGTTTCGCGCTCCGTGGCGGTGGGTTTGCGGCTGAGGAGCGCCATGTAGAGGGCCTCGACCTTCTCATCGGGATACGGCGCCTTGTTCACGGAGAGCATGAGCTGGCTGTACTTGCCGGTGATCTGCGGCAGGAGGCTACCGTTCATCATGGCGAGTGCTTGTGGCACGCTGGCTTCGTTGTTGGCGTTCTCGATCGCTTCGCGATCGCTTTGACCAAACTCGCGCAAGTAGTGGCCGCGCGGAGCCGGGCTTGGCAGTTCGGCGGCGCGGAGCCAGTTGCGCTGGATCTCGTCGCGGCTGCGGTAGTAGTACGAGCGCTCTTTTTCAGGGATGCCGAAGTAGTCGGCTTCGATGGCGTAAGCGGCGTGGCGTTTGGCCTCGGCGGCCTTTTTCTCCTCGGGAGTGAGCAAGATGGGATCGTAGCCTGGAATGCGGATGGTCTCGGCGTTGCCAGACATCATCATCATGCTTTCACCGCCAGCGGAGGTGGTTGTTAAAGAGGCCGTGGCAAGCGGTTTGCCAGTGACTTTGGCATAGAGGCGTTGTTGCGAAGGGATCATCACATCACGTGCGACGACGGCACGGGCATCACGCGTGACGGTGCGGTATTCCTGACGGATTTTCTGGAGTTCCTCACGCGCAGCGACTGCGGCGGCCTTGGCGGGCTCGATTTCGGCGCCGACTGCCTTTTTGGCCACGGCTTCAGCCTGCTGGGATTTCTTCGTGGCCTCGCCAATTTTGGTCTGTAGCTTGGTGATGGCATCTTTTTGGCCTTTGTAGATGTCCGCGGCTTTTTTCACACCAGCGAGTACTTCCTCGGGCTTCATCGTGTTGATGGCATCGACGGATTTTTTTGCCTGAAGCACCTGCTGCAGCGCATTTTCACGAGCG
Organism: uncultured Prosthecobacter sp.; assembly: GCA_964583255.1. Lineage (GTDB taxonomy): Bacteria > Verrucomicrobiota > Verrucomicrobiia > Verrucomicrobiales > Verrucomicrobiaceae > Prosthecobacter. Next base: position 1,374 of record CAZOVY010000021.1, on the reverse strand, counting down.
GCGGTGTTTGGCATGTCGGGATCGGGATTAATGAGGGTGATGAAGCTGTCCCACATCTGCTCGGCGCTCATGCGGCGCAGCAAGGGGCCGGTGAAGTGATACACATTGCCCGGCGCATGCTCCTGCCGTGTGACCTGACGCTGATAGGTCTGCGTATTGTAAAGCACGGTGAGAAAGGCGCGCATGTCGTAATCGAGATCGCGCATGAGCTTTTCCAGATGTGTCTGGAGTTCCGGGATCATCGGCGTGGTGGCGTCAAAGAGCTCGTCGAGTGGTTCAATGAGTGCGAGGCCGAAAGCGCGCTTCCATAGTCGATTCGTGATGACGGTGGTGAAGCGCGGGTTGTCCTTACTGGTCATCCAGCGTGCGTAGGCCTGCAGTTGGGTCTCGCCGGCCTGCGCATTGCATTCATGGCCAAACATGGCGGCTGGAGCGACGGCGCTGCGTGGCTTGGCATCGGCGTATTGGTAGTCTTTGGGCAGCGCTGGCTTGCTCTTATCATTGTACGTGAGTGCGGTGTCGCGGACGTTGTTGCGAGCTTCAAGCATGGCTTCGCGAAAGTAGAAGTCCTCAGAGCGCATTTTCTTTTCCATCGCCTGACGCCCCTCGGAGGCGGCCTTGGTCTTCTCCTGGTAGTCCTTTTCCAGAACCGCGTACTGCTCCGCTGTCATGTCCTTGATTCGCTTCGGGCGAGTGGGATCAGGGTTGGCTTTGCGCTGCTCGGCGCGGAGGGCGTTCTGATCATCGTTGTGGATGCGCTGTGTCTCAGCGAGCACGCCGCCGTAGTTCTGGCCCTGCACGCCGTAAGTGAAGCTGGCCATCTGGTAGAACTGCATCTGCGTCCATTTGTCGAAGGGATGGTTGTGACACTGAGCGCACTCGATGCGTGTGCCGAGGAAGACGCGCACCGTGTTGGCCATGTTGTCGAGTGGCATGCCCTGATCCCGGTAGTAATAGCCAATGGCTCCATTTTCCCACGGGCGCCCCTGCGCGGAGATCATCTCGGCAACCATTTTGTCGTAGGGCTTGTTGGCGCGGAGGCTGTCTTTGATGAAGTTCGAATAACCAACACCTGCTGTGTTGTTCTGGTTCATGCGCAGCACATCCGCCCAGAAATTGTAGCTGTGGAGCACATGAGCTTCGGAGTTGATGAGCCGCTTGATAAGCTGTGTCCGACGATCTGGCGCTTTGTCAGCCAAAAACATTTCCGCCTCCCGTGTGGTGGGGATGCGGCCGATGATGTCGAGATGAATGCGTCTCACGAATGTGGCGTCGTCACTCATCGGATTGCCTTTAAGGTCATGCTTGGCCCAATCTTTGGCCAAGATGCCATCAATGGCCGCAGCAGCGGCTTTGGTGTCTGGTGCTTTGGCT
>CAZOVY010000020.1:0-65769 GCA_964583255.1 uncultured Prosthecobacter sp. | reverse complement strand
TTCGAACAACGCGCGCGGTTTACGCCGCGACAGGGCATCGAGGGCGGTCACGTCATGATATCGGCCACCCACACTCATACCGGCCCGACACTGCCGAGAAATAACCTAATGGATGGCATTACCAAGGCCGACTCACCACCCGGCCTGGCGTTTGTCGAATCGTTGCCGGGGCTGATTGCCAGGTCGGTGAGCGACGCAAAAGCCAGGCTCACCCCCGTGCAGTGCGCATTCACCACCGGTGATGGCAAAGGCATCAGCTTCAATCGGCGCGTGCTCCAGCAGGGCTCCGACAAAGCGCTCTGGCAGCCGAAGGACTTCGATCCCGCCACGATGCGTCCCGCCGGTCCGGTCGATCCCGATGTCGGTGTGTTAGTCTTCAACTCGATCGCTGCCGAACCAAAACCAGTCGCGAGCCTGCTCAACTTCGCAATGCATCCCACCTCAGTCGGAAGTGGTGACAAGGTTTCGGCCGATTATCCCGGCGTGTTCACGAGGCTAGTGAGTGAACGGCATGGGCCGGGCATGATGGCAGTCTTTGCAAATGGCTGCTGCGGCAACACCAATCCCAACGACTACTTCACAGGCACGCGGCGCAGTCACCTCCAGATCGGCGCATTGCTTGCCGACGCCGTGGATGCCGCATGGGCGAATCTCAAGCCGCTGAAGACGCAGGCGCCCCGCGTCCGTTCCACACGGGTCACACTGCCGCGCCGAACCTTCAGCGAGGTGGAGATCGCCAAGGCAAAGGACATGATCGCGCGGATGGCCAAAAAGAATTTTGGCACGGTCCCGCTGGCGGAAACCGTGTGCATTCTCGAAACTGTCGCCAGGCAAAGCGAACCGCTCACCGTCGAGGTGCAGGTCATCGCGTTCAGTGACGAGGCGGCCATCGTCGCTCTGCCCGGCGAAATCTTCGTCGAACTCGGTCTCGCTTTGAAAAAGGCCTCGCCCTTCAAGCACACCATCATCGCCGAACTCGCCAATGGCAGCATCGGCTACGTCCCCGACCGCGCTGCCTATCCGCAGGGCAATTACGAAGTCGTCAGCGCCCGCTGCGAGGAAGGCTCCGGCGAGTTGCTCGTCGAGACAGCGCTGAAGCTGCTGAAGGAAGCCGCCCAGCCTTGATCGTCACCCGCCTGATATTATCATGAATCGATTCCTAACGTGCGCCATTCTCCTTTCGTCATTCGGATTTTGCGATTCGTCTTTCGCCGCGCCACGTCCAGGGCCAACTCAACCCATCCCCTTCAAAAGCTATTTCCTATCAGCAAGCGTTTGCGGCGCAGGCTTTTGATGATGCGGACCTGTTTGCAGAACTCGATGCACCGATCGCCAACATTCAATCATGACCGCCAAGACACTTGCCACTTTATGGATCGCTCTGTTGTCACTCGCGAGCGTCGCGCTCAGTGCCGATGAGCCGCTGCCATTGCGGGTCGTGCAAACCAAAGCAGGAACGCACTACGGCATCCATTTGGAGAAGCCGGCCAAACCTGCGCCGACGCTGTTCATTATCGGCGGAGCGATCAACTCAATCGTGACGAACAAATCACGCTTCTACACCGTGGCAGGCGATACGCTGAGCAAGCAAGGATGGATCTATGTGGTGCTCGATCCGGCCTGCGAAGGGTTTGCGATCAAGCCGGGTGATCCCTCCAGCCTTGGCGGATGGGCCGCGCATTGCAAACGTGGAACTGACTTTGTGAAACCGTATGTCGAGCGCTGCCGCGATGTGCTGGATCATCTGATCGCCGAGGGCTTCACCGATCCGGAGCGCGTCGCTGTGCAGGGCATTTCGCGTGGCGGATTTTGCGCGCTGCATTTCGCAGCCGCAGAGCCGCGCATCAAGGCGGTGATCGGCATCGCGCCGGTGACGAATCCGCTCGCCTTGGAGGAGTTCGCGGGCGTGACTCCAGGGCAGGCCGCACCCATCAGCCTGGATCAACATCTCGATAAGTTGGCCGGCCGGCCGGTGTGGATCAGCATTGGCAACACGGATGATCGGGTCAGCACCGATGAGTGCATAAGCTTCACACGTCGGCTCGTTGCCACCACACGAAAGCTGCATCCCGAGCTGACACTGGTGCCCGTGCATCTCACTGTCAGCACCTCGCTCGGTCATCGTGCGCCTGACGACGCCTATCCTGCCGCCGCAGCTTATCTGCTGCGATTGCTTCCCTGAATCCAACATACCAACACCAACCCATGCATCGTTTCATCCATACTCTTCTCGCTGTCAGTGTTTCCTCAGCCTGCGCGATCGACATCGGCTCGCGACGTGAACTGTTTGTCGATCATGCACTGATCGATCACCTGAATGGTCGGGCAGCACTGGAACTGCATCATCCGACTTCGCGTGAGGTTGCCATCACTTATGATGAGCCTTGGGAGGGCAACTCCAGCGGCTACCCGACCGTGTTTCAGGACGGCGAGATCTACCGTCTGTATTATCGCGGTCACGGTTACATCATCGATTCGCCGCCGCTGCGACAGGCGCAATCGGAGGTGGTGTGCTATGCCGAAAGTCGCGACGGCATTCATTGGGTGAAGCCGAAGCTCGGGCTGTTCGACTACCCGGCGACGAAGAACAACTCCGGCAAGAAGGACAACAACATCATCTGGCGTGGCGGCCCCGAGGCGCACAACTTTGCGCCGTTCAAGGACAGCAATCCAGCCTGCGCGGCGGATGCCCGCTACAAAGCCGTCGGCGGCACCGTCACGAGCAAGGGCTTGCTAACCTTCAAGTCAGCGGACGGCGTGCATTGGTCCAGGCTCAGCGACGGGCCGGTTGTGACGAAAGGCGCGTTCGACTCCCACAACACGGTCTTTTGGGATGCCGAACGCCAGCGTTACTCGATGTATGTCCGCTATTTCAGCGAGGCTGCGTTCAAGGGGTTGCGCTCGATCGGTATGGCCCATTCGACCGATTTCAAGTCGTGGACTGAGCCGGTCGGGCTGACGTATCCTGATTCGCCGCCGCAGCAGATGTATGTGAACCACATCGCGCCCTATGCGCGTGCGCCACATGTGCTGTTTGGCTTTCCCACGCGGTATGTCGCGCGGCCTTTGACCAGCCATGCAAAAAAGCTGCCGCCTGTGGACTTGCGTGAAAAGCTGATAGCGGCGGATCGACGCTTGGGCACGGACCTGACCGACGGTGTGTTCATGTCCAGCCGTGATGGCCTCACATTCCAACGCTGGGATGAGGCGTTCCTGCGTCCTGGGCCTCAAGAAGAAGGCCGCTGGATCTACGGCGACAACTACCAGAGCTACGGTCTCTTTGAGACCAAGTCGGCCACGCCCGGTCTGCCGAACGAAATCTCCATGCTGTATGCTGAAGGCGCGTGGCGCAAAGAAGGACACCACTTGCGCCGCCACACCGTCCGGTTGGACGGCTTTGTGTCGCTGAACGCACCGGTCGCTGGCGGCGAACTGCACACCAAACCATTGAAGTTCATGGGGCGCCGCCTGTCGCTGAACTACGCCACCTCGGCTGCTGGCAGTGTTCGCATTGAAATCCAGGACGGCGATGGCATGCCGCTACCCGGCTTTGCCCTCGCCGATGCCGATGAGCTTTATGGCGACTGCACCGACGAGACTGCGACGTGGAAAGACCGCACCGATGTCAGCAGTCTTGCGGGTCGGGAAGTGCGGCTGCGTATTGTGCTCAGTGATGGTGATGTGTTTTCATTTCAGTTCACCAGTCAGCCGCAGGATCAGGGCGCAGCCCGCTGATAGACATCAAGATTTACCTCACGCAAACCATGTACACGATTGATCCAACCAAACTGCTCCAGGACTATGAACGCGAGGGTGTTGTGCGCGTGCCACCCCCTCTCACACCCCGTCCCCGCGCCACGTCCAGGGCCAACTCGACCCGGCCCCTTCAAAAGCAATTTCCTATCAGACAGCCCGAGCAGATCGCCGCCGCTGGTGTTCGTGCGACTCCCGTCGGTGAACGGATCATCGACCACCACGCCGCCGGAGGCCGCATGAACTCCGAGCAGCAGGGCGCAGAGGTGTGCGCGGTAAAACGTGCGCGTGATCCTGGAGGCAGCAGCGTGCAATCTCATGGAATGCGTCGGGACGGGGTGTGTGGTGGTGAACATCTCATCCCTCAATGCGAGATCGGCGCGGCAAAAGGGCCAGGCCTGAGTAAAATAGTGCGCGCCTTTGGGCCACGTTCCAGCCGTCTCATGGAGCGTTTGCGCTTCGATGCAGGCTTTGTCCGAGACTTGATCTCGAATTTGCTTCCCCGCGTTCGCAGTTGGTCCTACTCTGGTCACCCATGAGCGATGTCACACGCCTTCTCGATGCGATGCAGCACGGTGACTCGTGCGCAGCCGATGAGTTGCTGCCGCTGGTGTATGCGGAGTTGCGCCAGATCGCGCGGGCGAAGATGGCGTGCGAGCGGCCGGGTCAGACGCTGCAGCCGACGGCGCTGGTGCATGAGGCGTGGCTGCGACTGGGCAATGACGCGCGCTTTGAAAACCGCGCGCATTTTTTTGGCGCGGCGGCGGAGGCGATGCGGCGCATCCTGATCGACGGCGCGCGGCGGAAGCTGGCGGCGCGACACGGTGGCGGGCAGGAGCGCGTGGATGTGGATGAGATCGAGATCGCTGCGCCGACCGGCAATGAGGGTGAACTCCTGGCCGTTCACGAGGCGCTCGATCAGCTTGCGGTGGAAGATCCGGAGAAGGCGGAGCTGGTGAAGCTGCGGTTTTTTGTCGGACTCACTCTGGAAGAAGCGGGAGCGGTGATGGGCATTTCCGAGCGCACGGCGAAGCGGCACTGGGCCTATGCAAAGGCGTGGCTCTATGATCTGATTCGTTGCGGCGATTGATTTTTTGGCCCATTTTGCCGCTGGATTTCGCATGAGAGAATGGTATGAACACTTTTCTAAACTCATCGACTCGTTCCTTGGCCGCACTGCTGGCCATCGCTCTCTCAATTGCGGCAAAAGGCGCTGACCAGACCTCGGACCTCTGGGGTGCGGCGGGTGAAAAGTGGACGCCTGACAGTCGTCTGCCGGATTTCTCCCAGGCGGGCTATCGCAGGGGCGAGGAGCCGTATCGCATCCCGGCGGCGACGGTTTCCGTCAAGGGACTGGGCGCAAAAGGCGATGGCAAGACGGACGATACGGAGGCATTCAAGAAGGCGATTGCGTCCGGGCCGGACAAGCTGGTGCTCATTCCGAAGGGACGCTATGTGCTCACTGACATGCTGGAGATCACGCAGCCGCGCATCGTGCTGCGTGGTGCCGGAGCCAAGGAGACGGTGCTGCTTTTCACCCGCTCTTTGCAGGAGATCAAGCCGACCACGGCGGAGACCGGACAAGGGAAGGTCACCACAGCTTATTCATGGAGCGGGGGGCTGATCAGTGTCTTCGCCGACCCTGCGAACAAAGGCGTGCCGGTGCCGGTGACTGCGGCGGCAAAGCGTGGCGATACAAAACTGACGCTGGCCGCGCACTCATACAAGGTGGGCGACGAGGTACTCCTGACCCTCACCGACACGTCGGCGCACTCTCTGCTCTCTCATCTCCATCGCGGTCAGGCGCGTGACTTCAGGGACACCTGGAAGAAGAGCATCCAGCAGGTGTTTCGGGTCACTGCCGTGGCCAGTGGCGAGCTGACCCTGGACCGAGGGTTGCGTTTTGACGTGAAGGACGAATGGGCACCCAACATCAAGCTTTTCGCTCCGCAGGTCACCGACGTGGGGGTGGAAGAAATGAGCTTTGAGTTTCCCGCGAAGACCTATGCCGGACATTGGGAGGAGGTCGGCTTCAATCCGGTGCAACTGTCGCGCAATGTGGCCCATTGTTGGATACGCAACATCCGGGTATGGAACGCGGACAACGGCCCCTTCCTCTCCGGCTGGTTCTGCACGCTGGAGGGCATCACTTTTGGCGCCGACCGCAGGCGCTGCATGGCGGATGGCACCTCGGGCCATCATGGTGTCTCACTCGGGGGCAACGACGGCCTCTGCGCGGGCTTCCGCATCGAGACGAGATTTTTCCATGACGTAACGCTCGATAGCGGCGCCACCGGGAATGTCTTCTCCAGGGGCAGCGCGCCGGACTTCAACATGGATCACCACAAAAGCGTGCCGTATGAGAATCTGTTCACCGACATCGATGCGGGTGAGGGCACACGGCTCTTTGGTTCAGGCGGCGCGCCGGGCAATGGCAATCACACCGCCGCGGGCGCGACTTTCTGGAACATCCGCAGCAAACAAGAGGCGGTGTGGCCGGAGGCATTTCAATTGGATGCGATGAACTTCGTGGCCCTGAAGATGCGTGGTCGGGACATGAAGAAACCCGATGGCCGATGGATCGAGACGATCAGTCCTGGCAAGATCGCTCCGCCGGACCTGCATCTGGCGATGTTGCAAAAGCGCCTGGCAGGCCGCGCGCCTGCCACGTCGATTGCAGCTCCACCGCTTGCCGCAGCCGCGCACTCGTGGAAGAGCACGGACGGTCGCGTGATTGAGGCACAGTTCGCCGGAGTTCAGAATGGTCAGATCACGTTGATTCGTGAGGGACAGGGCTTTGTGATTCCCGTGGCGCGTCTCTCGCCTGAGAGCCTGGCCCTGGCACGACAACTTGCGGGAGGTGAGGCGAAAAAATGAGCGCGACTGCTCCGGCAAACAGCCCGTTGCAGGCGGAGGCCGTGTTTCATTCTGCTGTTGAACTGCCGGTGGAAGAACGTGAGGCGTATGTCACGGAGCAATGTGGCGGCGATGCGACGATCCATGCGCGCGTGCTGCGGCTGCTTGCCGCGCACGATGCTTCGGCCAATTTCATGGCGACTGCGGTGCTCTCGCCGGAGAGTCGCGCGGATTTCGGCGGAGTGAAAACCGAGGCCGCTGAGGAAAGCATCGGCCCTTACCGATTGATCACGCAGATCGGCGAGGGCGGCTTTGGTGTCGTGTGGCTCGCGGAGCAGGATCGACCGGTGAAGCGGCAGGTGGCGCTCAAGATCATCCGGCTGGGCATGGACACGGAGGAAGTCATCGCGCGCTTTGGCCAGGAGCGGCAGGCGCTCGCGGTGATGGACCATCCAAACATCGCGAAAGTGTTCGATGCGGGCGCCACTCCCACGGGCCGTCCTTACTTCGTGATGGAGCTGGTGCGCGGCGTGAAGATCACGGAGTTCTGCGATGAGCACGGGCTTTCGACGGAGCAGCGGCTGGAGCTTTTCGTGCAAGTGTGTCACGCGGTGCAGCACGCGCATCAGAAGGGCATCATCCATCGCGACTTGAAGCCGTCGAACATTCTCGTCACCACGCAGGACGATCAGCCGGTGCCCAAGGTGATCGACTTCGGTGTGGCAAAGGCCACCGGCGCGGAGCGGCTGGCGGAGGTGAGCCTGCGCACGATGGCCGATCAGATGGTGGGCACGCCACTTTACATGAGCCCGGAGCAGGCCTCGCTCGGTGGCAGTGACATCGACACGCGCAGCGACATCTACTCCCTGGGTGTTTTGCTTTACGAGATGCTCACAGGCAAGCCGCCCTTTGATGGGCGGACACTCATGGCGGCGGGCTTTGATGAAATGCGCCGCATCATCCGCGAGGTGGAGCCGCCGCGTCCATCCGCACGCCTGATCACATTGGCGGACGAGGAATTGCGCAGCACCGCGCGCCTTCACGCCAGCGAACCACGCAAGCTCACCAGCGTCATGCGTGGCGATCTGGACTGGATCGTGATGAAGGCCATCGAGAAGGATCGCACGCGCCGCTACGAAAGCGCGAATGGCCTGGCGATGGACATTCAGCGGCATCTGCACAGCGAGCCTGTGCTGGCACGACCACCGAGCGCCGGTTACCGGATGCGACGCTGGGCAAAGCGCAACAAGCTCGCCTTCGCCGCCGGTTCCAGCATCGTTGCCGCACTGCTCATCGGTATCGCACTGACAACCTGGCAGGCCGTGCGGGCAACACGCGCGGAGAGTGAGCAAGCCCGCCTGCTCAGGAGTGCCGAGACGGAGGTGGCGCGGAGCAAAGCGGTTTCCCTGTTCCTGCAAAGCACGCTCGCTGCCGTGGATCCGAATACCGCCGCCGGGCGCGATACCACCCTGCTGCGCCTCATCCTCGATTCAGCGGGAAAACGGGTGGGAGCGGAACTGAAGGGTCAGCCCGATGTGGAGGCGGATTTGAGAACCACGATTGGCGACGCTTATGTTTCAATCGGCGAACCTGAGAAGGGCGAGCAAATGCACCGCGAGGCCTTGCGCCTGCGACAGATGCTGCACGGTCCAGAGCACTTGGATGTGAGTTTGTCTCTGCACCGACTGGGGTTCGCTTACGCGAATCGAGGCAAGTTTGCGGAGGCGGAGGCTTCGATGCGGGAGGCCCTGGCCATGCGGCGCAAGCTGTTCCCCACGCCGGATGAACAGACCGCGTCGATCCTCGCACAAATGGTGTGGCCGCTGCAAAGCAATGGTCACCACGCCGACGCCGTGAAGATGGCGCGGGAGGCATTGGAAATCCGCAACCGTCTCTTTGGCGAAAAGGACAATCGGGTGGCCGTCTCGCTGGGCGCCTTGGGATCAGCCCTGCGGTTGGGGGGTGACTTGCCGGGCGCCGAAGTGGAGACGGCAAAGGCCTGCGATCTTTTTCGGGAAGTTGGCAAGGGCGACTCTAACAACATGGCTCAGACTCTTACGTTGCTGGGCAAAATCCAATTGGAGCGCGGCAAGGCTCCCGAGGCCGAGACCACGCTCCGCGAAGCTGTGGCGATGATGACCGCACTGGTAGGACGGGAGAGCTTTCGGGTGGCGGATATCCTTTTTGCATTGACTCCATCTTTGACGGCCCAAGGCAAGCTGGAGGAAGCGGAGAAGCTCGCCCGGGAGACGGTAGCCATTCGCCAGGCGAAGCAGGAGCCGGGTCATCCAAGCCAGTATGGAGCTCTCCAGAAACTTGTTGGAATTCTCCGGAAGCGCGGCGACTACGCGGGTGCCGAACCCTTTGCACGAAAGATGGTCGAGTGGATGCGCCAGCAATACGGCCCGGATCATGCAAAAGTGGCAGATGCCCTCATGAGCCTGGCTGAACTGCTGCGCAGCGCTGGCAAGACCAACGAGGCGGAAGAAGAAATCGCGAAGGCCGGGGCCATTCGGAAAACTCCCTCCAAAACTCCATCGCTACCCGTTGATGCCAAGGCGCTGGAACTGTGGAACGCCGGAGATCGCGCCGGACGAAAAGGCGACTGGGTGGAAGCGGCCAAGGCGCTGACGCTGGCGGCCGCTGCGGACATTCAGGTCCTCGGAAATCACGTGAATACAATGAAGGCAGCCTCTGCGCTCATCGAGGCAGGCGACATCGCTGGTTATCGAAGATTATGCGCATCGCTCTCCGATGCTGTTGCCACTGCCAGTGAGGCCTTCCCGGCCACCTGCTTGGCGCGAGCCGGCCTGCTTTTGCCGGAAACTGGACTCGCACTCGAAGAGTGCAGCAGACTGGCGGAGTTGGCGGTGGCAGAGTCCGCAGGCTCGAAAATCCTGTTCTGGTATCAGGCAACCCAGGCGCTGAGCGAATACCGGCATGGCCGATTTGAAAGCGCGGTCACAGTCGCATCGGAGTGTCTCGCAGACCCACGTTGCAACTCGAAGTGCCGTCCGCTGGCCAGATCGGCGCTCGCGATGGCGCATTTCCGCGCGGGTCGCGCCGAGGCCGCCCGCATTGCCTTGCAGGCAGCCGTGGAGGACCTGAGCAACATCGCGCTTAACGACACACGCGAGGATCTCGGCGAATACTGGCAAGACTGGGTCATCGGTAAGATCGTGCTCCGCGAGGCGCGCGGGCTCATCGAGGGCACAGCGCCCACAGCACCGCAGACGCGCTGACAGGACCCGCCAGAAACGCTTCGCGTAGCGATGCGGGCGGGTCGCGGGAAACGCCCGCCGAAAAGTATTTTGCCCGACTTGGCCCCTTTTGGCCCGGCATCTCGCATGAAGAGATGAACCACCATTCCACCATGAAAACACAAACTGCAAAATCACTCCGTTTCATCCTTTCACTGACCGGCCTCGCGCTGGGCTTGATGAGCCAGCCAATCTCTGCCGGCAAGCCTGGCGGCGGGGGAGGAAGCAGCACCGGAACGATCTACTTCAATTATCAGGGACGGACCAACACGATGAACGTGAACGGGACCGCCAAGACCGCCTTACCCGCGGGAGTGAGAGGCTATCCGAGCCGGTTGCTTCATGGGGGAAAGCGCTGGTTCCTGCAAGCTGCCAATACTGGGACGGAGACCTACCCGGACGGCACGCAGCGCCGCGAACTTTTTGCAATTCCCGATGACGGAAGCACCGCAGTCCAACTCACCAACGATCTGGGCCTCCAGATGCTGCACTATGGCTGGAAGTGGTTGCCGGGAGAGGCAGCCGGGAGCGCGGTGATCAGCGGGTTTGCACGTCGCTGGAATGCGGATGGCAGCGTGGGATTCCAGGAGGAAAGCGTGGGCCTTTATGCGGCCGAACTCCTGTTTGATGGCTCTGGCAATCCCATGATGCCGGCAGAATCGCCGTTCTTTCTGGTCTCGGCTGGCGTGTTCTACGAGTCGGGAACCCCATGGACGGACATCTACGGGGGATGGGACTTCTCGCCGGATCTCTCGCAGGTCGTCACAGACCGCCACGTCAACCTGGAGATTCGGATCATCACCGTCGCCTCCGGGATCTCGCGGACCCTTTATAGCGGCAACTCGGCACTCCCCACTTGGTCCCCGGATGGGTCTAAAATCGCCTTCTGGCTGTCCTCTTCGGCTCTGGTTTACGGAGCCATCGGGACGATCTTCCCAGACGGCGGCGGCTATAAGACGAATGTCAAGGCGCTCGCCGGAACCAGCGTCTCTGGTCCTGACTGGTCACCCGACTCGGCTTCCCTGCTCTATTCGAAAGATACCAGCGGCGGATGGAACTTCATCTACGATGTCTATCGTGTCGGCGCCAATGGCGGTTCGCAGGTCAACCTGACCTCCGATCTCTCGGACAGCGCCACCGCCATCAACTGGCGTTAATCTCGCAACGGACATGAAACCCACCATGAGTCTGCCGGGATGGCGTTGAGGGGTGCGGAGACAATCAGCGGAGATCAAAGAACGCCGCTGAAAATACTTCGCCGCGTTTGGCACCTTTTGGCCCGGCATCTCGCATGAAGAAATGAACCTCCGCTTCACCATTAAAACACAAACCGCCAAATCACTCCGTTTCATCCTGTCTCTCGCCAGCCTCGTGCTCGCCTTCACCAGTGCCGCACGGGCGCAAAGCCGGATCTACTACACGGATGACTATCATCCCGGCGCGAGCATGGCGGTGAATGGCACGGACAAGCGCGTCGATGTCAGCGGAGAGCCGAGCTACTACCTGCACGGCGGACAAAGGTGGTTCCTTCAGTATAAAAAGGTCGCAGGAACCCGCCCCGATGGCCGCAGCCGCTATGAGGTCTTTGCCGTGAGCCAGGATGGGACGAGCGTCGTGCAGCTCACCGACGACCCGAACTTCGCCCCCAACAACTTCCGGTGGCTCAAGGACGACGGGGCCATCTCCTACTCCGGCGTCCACTTCCACAGCAGCGACCCGCTCGACGGCGATTCGCACATCGTGCGCCTCGTCCTCTCCGATGTCGGAGGCGTGCTGGCATCGACGGGCGTGGCGACGGTCGTGGCCACCGCCGGCGTCACGGTGCTGAGCGGCCCCTACCTCCAGTCCGACATCTTTACCCACGATTGGGCACCGGGCGGGGCCGAACTCGTGTTCGACGATCGGCCGGGCTACAACGCGGGTTACTCGGTCTTTCTGATTCGTCGCGTGAACGTCACCACGGGCGTCAGCTCCTTGGTCATCGATAACAGCGTTGAGCCCGTCTATGCTCCCAACGGCACCGAGATCGCGTTTCGACGCGCCGGCTATCGGATCACCCCGGGCGTCTATGCCATCCGTCCCGACGGCTCGGGGCTGCGGATCATCGTGAAGGACAGCCAGACGACGGCGAGCTATCATCCCTCCTGGTCGCCGGACGGGGCGAGCCTCGCGTTCCGCCGAGAGACCATCACGCAAAAGGCGTCCGTTTACACCTACGCGTATGACATCTTCACCGCGCCCTCCGCAGGCGGAAGCGGCGCAAAGATCACCAACCTGACCGGCGACATCAGCTACGGCGCCTTCCTGACGGGCTGGCGTTGATTTGCAACCAGACAAAAGGTGCGGCCCGTGAATTGACCAGCGACGCCGGAAAGCGGTTCGCTGCCATCTCGGCCGAACTTTGAAACTAACCACGCCAGACCCCCTCACACCCGGTCCCCGCTCCACGTCCAGGGCCAACTCGACCCGGCCCCCAAAAAGCAATTTCCTAGCAGAAAAACTGCGTGGCGTGGACATGCTGCTGCTGGACAACATGGGCTGCGAGAAACTGCGCGAGGCCGTGCGGATGAATGCGGGTCGTCTGTGGCTGGAAGCCAGCGGCGGTATCACGCTCGACACGATCCGCGATGTGGCGGCGACCGGTGTGAATGCGATCTCTGTCGGCGCCCTAACTCACTCAGCGCGCGCGCTGGATCTGGGGCTGGATTTTGCGTAGCCGTTCAGCCTGGACTTCACTCCGCCTTCTCCGTCAGCGCCTGCAACTGCGGGACGTTGAAGAACTCAAGCAGGCCGAAGCACAACATCTCGGGCCTGTCGCTGATGGTCCAGTTGTTGCGCAGGATGCCGTGAAGGTCTTCGATGTGCTGGCTGGGTTTTAATTCGCCGACGTGACTGGGCTCCATGGCTTTCGCGACAAGGGCGACGAGGCTGCTGCGCGGGCCGATGGTCTGCACAGTGGGCGATGATTTGAACTGCTCCGAAGCCCATCGCGATAGCGCGGTGACTTGTGCGGCCTCGATACCGAGTGCGCGCTGACCGAGCGTGGCGACGAGCAGGGCGTGGAGATAGGTGCGGCCGCCCATGCCGGCCTCGCCGACGAACGTGGGATCGACGGCGATGACGCGATGGCCGGCGGCGAGCAGGGCCTCGATGTCCTGGGCTGCGGTTTTGCGGCCAGTATCTGCGATGAGGATGGTGGTGGCGCTCGCAGCGCCGCGTGTGAGTTCGGTGGCGGGCACGGTCCAATCGCCGCCCATGCGCAGCTTCCAAAAAGTGGCCTGGAAGCCACCTCGTGTTTCTCCGCCAGTCTTCGTGGCGGCAGCGGTGCATGGCTGGTAGTTCACGATCTCACGCAGTTTTGCCCGCGTGGCTTGAGTCGGATCATGCGGCAGGTTTTGGCTCGCGGCCACGGCGAGCTGGTGGAAGTCGAGATTGTCGGCGGGCAGCGGCACATCAAGTTCTGCCTGTTTCTTCACTTCGTTTTCACAGGGGATCTCCGTGGCGGTGAACGTGGAGTCACCCGCGAAGAAGATGTCGCCCACCATGCCGTAGAAGGCCTGGCGGTTGTCGATCTCAAAATTGTGCGTGCCGGGATCGGTGTTGATGTGCGAGCGCAGGCGCTCGGGCTGGTTGTAGAGTTTGAAGATCGGCTCGGCGGCATCGAGCAGCGACGGCAGGGCGTGATCAGCGGCGAAGCAGCAGTTGTCTTTGGCATTGTAAGTCAGCAGCGCGGCGCGTCCGCCCATCATGGCGGTGAGATGAGTGTAATCGGCGACGGTGGCGAGATCATTCGGCGTCTGTTCGGAATCGCCGAGATCGGAGCCGAACTCGGCGCGCGTGGAGAAGGCGGAGTAACCAGCGACGGGATTGCAAAGCGTGACGCGTGTGTCGAGCGAGCTGATGGTGATGGTCTGCCAGCCGCCGCCAGAGAGGCCGCTGACGGCGACGCGCGCGGGATCAGCCTTTGGCAGCGCGAGCAGGATGTCGAGCCCGCGTGACATCGACAAATAGAACGGCGCGAGTCCGCTGACGCCACAGAGATCGAGTTGGTTCATCCGCGCATGGACAAATCCATCCGTACGAAGCTGGCCCATGCCGAGCCATTCGACATTCAGACTGGCGATGCCGCGTTTGGCGAGATTGATGCAGCGGATCTGTTTATAGGGCGCGGCTTTGCCGACAGGGTCATGGCCGTTCACGGCAAGATGCACGGGCATCTTGTCGGCGGGCTTGTCTGGCTGATAGAGCAGCGCTGGAATCCACAGGCCTGGCAGGGCCTCATAGCGCAGCTTCTTGATGTGATAGGCGGGTCCGCCCTCAATGGTGTCGAGCCATTCGACTTTCGTTTTCGCATCACGCCACTGTTTGGCGAGCGCTCCACGGAAGACGATCTTGTCGAGTACATCGCGGCGAGTTTGATCGGCAAAGGTCTGCCACTCGGTCAGCGACTTCACCTTCGGTATGCGCGGCACTTTGGGATCGCAAAAGAGCAACGACTCGCGGGCCGGGAGATCGGCGGGGAGGATGGCGTGCTGCAGCAGCGCCTCGACATCGGATGGCGGCGGCTTTTGTGCGAACAATGAAATGCTGACAACGGAGAGAAACAGCAGGAGGCGAGTTTTCATGGGCGGATGGTGTGCGAGCACTACGTTGCTGACGAGGAGCTTTGATCGCGGCGATCAGATCCGCACTCTTTGGATTCATGGGCCGGCGCGTGAGACAGCACGGCTCTGCGGCGTATTGGCAGGATGAAGTGCCTCACATTCATTATTCTCAGCGCTGGATGGGTTGCTGCTCATGCTCAGATCGCCATGCCAGACTGGGTGCTCGAAAGCACGGCACCATGGCAGGCGCGCGATTCGCAGGCGGAGTGGGTTTTCAAAGACCAGCTCTGGATCGGCGGCGGGTGGTTTCAATCTTTTGCGGAACCGCCGCGCGATGTGTGGGCCTCGGGAGATGGCAAAGAATGGAAAATGATCGAGAAGAACGCTCCGTGGCTGCACAGCGATCTGCCGATGAACATCGCGTTTGCGGACAAGATGTGGATCAGCCCCCCCCTCACACCACGTTTCCGCGCCATGTCCAGGGCCAACCCGACCCTGCACCCTCAAAAGCAATTTCTCCGCCGATCAACTCGGTTGAAACCCAATCATCCTCCGCTTCTTCCCCTTCTCCACTGAGTGCTCCGCCTTGGCCTTCTTCGCCTTCGCAATCTCCCGTTCCAACATCTCCTGCGTCACCCATCCAAAGCTCCGGGTTCGGGTCCGTGCTCCCCGCATGAATCGCATTCACACAAACATTCAGGATGTCCCTGCCGCTGAGGCCCTGATCTTAAGTCATTGAAGTCATAGCTAAAAAAACCACGCTCTTCATCCCGGCATTGCCATCAATGCCGGGATGAAGTGTGCGGAGTTGGATCACCGATCTTCCAAGCATGATCACAGATTGTGATCCAGATGGCCGGGGCCGTTGCCTTCAGGGTCGGCGAGCACGGTGGCCGTGGCTGCATGACCATTTAGATCGCGACCACTGAGCACCAACACCGGAAGGGCCTGCCCTTCCAGATCATCCCAGTAGATCGCGAGGATCTGCCGTCCGACGAGCTTTTGGTAGTGCTCGCGTTCGATGCGGGTGGGCTTGCTCATGACAGGAGACCCACATGAGTGTCGAGCAGGCCGTGTAGGGCTTCGGTGCGCTTGGGGGGTTCGGCGAGATTACCTTCCTTCAGCGATTCGGTGAACGCGTTGAACAGACTCCACACGTTGCGTGATTCAAAGGCATCATGCCGTGGCTCGCGCCATTCGTGGAGCACGGGTGGGATGAGACGATTGCTGCACACGCCAACATCAGTGGCGCGGATGACGAGGTCGTGGGCTTCGATGTCGGTGATGTTCGCTTCTTTGTAGGCGGCGATGCGTTTGTCCTGGTCGTGCCATTTGGCAAGCAGGAGTCCGATGGAGCGACTAACCAGTTGCGGCAGATCACGCACAATGAACCGGGTGTGTTTGCGCGCGAATTTGATCTCGCCGGAGAACGACAAATTGTCGCAGACGAACACGCTGGCCCCGGCGACGATGCCGGCGGGGAACGTTTTGTCATGGCTGTTACGCAGTCCGAGCACCCAGCAGTAGTCGTCGCTGGATGTCTGGGCGTGAACTTCCATCAGACCGAAGTAGCGCTGACCTTCATGGGACAATGAATGGGCCTGAGTGCCGATGCGCAGGTTGGTGGTAGCGAGTGTGCGCTGCACCGTGCTGATGAGTTGATGGTGCGGGATGGGGCACCAGCTATCGGTGGAGCGTGGCGTGTGGACTTCGCGGACTTCATCAAGGTCCACATGAGAGGCTCCGCAGTGCAGAATGAGATTCGGGCTGCGGCGTTGGATGAGCTGAGGTTGGGGATCGAGATTGGCAATCATGGCGGTGGTTCCTTTCTGGAATGAAAAAGGCCGGACACGCAGTGTGCGCATCCGGCCTTGGGTTGATGTTGATGAGCGGCGGTTAGAGGCGGACGCTTTGCAGCGAGCGCAGTGTCTGGCGCACGTTGTGGACTTCCTTTTCGCTGGTCTTTTGTTCACGCATGGCGTGACGGATGGAGTCACCAAGTTTGGTGAGGTTGTTGATGGCTTCGCGGAAGCCAGCCTTGATACTCTCGACCTGCACCAGGGCAGCTTCAAGCGCGGGCTTGGTTTCCAGTTTGTTCGTCGTGTTGAAGGAGCCGTTGGTCCCGGCTGGTGGTGTGGATTCTTGGATGGGTGTCTGGGTTTGCATGGGTGGTGTAGGTTGGGGTTGTGCGGCTGCTGGTGGTGCGGTGATGGTTGCGATCACTGGAGCGGGTTGTTGGGCGGTGTATGGCTGGTTTTGGTCTGCCTCTTGACGCAGGGGCATCACGATCATCTGCTTGCCTTGGCTATGAAAGCGAAGGGGCGCGATGGGGTCGGTGAGGCTGATGCTATTGAGCTCGAATTCGAGGGCCTTGATGAGATAACGACGGTCCAAGAAGATGGTGACTTCTGGACCTTTGCCTGTGACATCGGGCACGGGAACGCGCAGCCAGGGTTCTTCCGGCGTGTCTTTGCCAAGGAGCCGGAACTGGCTCTGGCTCCATTCCAAACCAATGGTGCGGAACTTTTCATCATCATGACAGGGCATGCGCTGGATGAGCTTGATGAGCGTTTCCAGTTTGGCCGGTGCAATGATGATGTTGGTTTTAGCATCGTTGGGATTGGGGATCGGCGCGCGCCAGTCGGGGTAGTTGCCCTCGATCTGTTTGCTGACGAACTGCCAGCGCCGGCTGCTGAGTTGCACGGTTTTGTCATCGACCTTCATCTGCCATTCGCCGTCGGCGTTGAACTCCTTCCATTCGAGGAACTTGTGGTTCGGAATGATGACAGAATTCTTGAGCGGCAGTGTGAATGAATTAGCGCTGTAGAGATGCCGGCCATCCGTGCCGACGATGTAGTTGGCTTTGGGATTGCTGGTGTCGATGAAGGTGCCATTCAAAACATAGCGTGTGCTGTCCACGCTGGCGCAGTCCATGGCTTCATGGATGGAGCGACGAAGTTCGGGCGGCAGGGGGAACGCATCGGCTTTGATGTGCGGTGTGATTGGAAACTCATCGACCGGAGTATTGATCACTTTTTGTTCACCCAGACTGTCAGCCAGGGCGAATTTGATGACCGGGCCTTGAGGGGTTGATTCGATGTGAATGCTTTCGTTTCGACTGCAGTTTTTGGTGAGCTGTACGAGCTGGTCATAGGGAATGAGCATGGCCATGGCAGGACCTTCGGTGGGATGTTCGAATCGCATGGTGACGAAGCGATCCAGGTCGGTGCCCGTGAGGGCGATCCAACCATCGGCTGTTCGTTCAACTTTGATGTGTTGCAGGACCGGCAGAGTGGATTTGAGATTGATGACTTTGCTGAGTCCCGTGAGGGCGGGTTTTAGTTCGGCGATGGGTAGTGAGATGGTTTTCATTGGGTTATTTAATGGGTGGTGTTTTTCGTGACTCGTGGACGCATCATGGCTGCCTCGCAGCGGGGATGCGCTCTGTCGTGGTTGTGGTTTGCGGCACGACAATGATGAACTCCTGTTGGAGGTTTCTGATGACAGGCGTCGGAGTGGGTTTGTGGCAGGCCGTGACGGCGAGCAACGCACTGGCTGCCATCAAGGAATGATGGGGAATGACTTTCATGAAGTGATGACCTTTCTGGGATGAACGCGAAAAGCCCATGCGCCGGTGAAGGCGCATGGGCTGGCTGCGGGGTTGGGTTGGCTAGGCTGCTGCTTGCATCACTTCAGCTTTGTATTTGAGCTGCGAGGTGGTGCATTCAGCGGCGCGAATGTCATCACGAGCTCCGAGATAAGCAGGCTGGTAAATGGAGCCTGATTCCTTGAACGCGTAGAGGTAGCGGCATTCCACGACGGTCCCCGGTGAAGGGATGTCGTGGTTGGCTGGAATGGTGACGTTGCCAGCAGGACGGACCTTTTCGTTCTCGAACAGGATCAATGACACGCTGCGCTTGTTGTTCGCTTTCGCGACGATGAACGAAGCGGTCTCATAGAACTTGTGTTTGAACTGGCTGCCGCCGGAGTTGGGCCGTCCGGGGATGTAAGGTGCATCGATGTACTTGAACACGACACCCTCTTTACCTTCACGTTTGAACTGGGAATACCAGCCAGCCATTTCTGGAGAGCTGTAGGTTTCCACGATTTTGATGTGCGGGTGATCGAAGGCGTTGAGCAGGTCTCGAAGTCGCAAATAGCGAACGGCAAAACGCAGCTTCGTCATGTCCTCACCGCAAATGGTCAGTAGATCGAAGGCATGAAGAGTGTCGCCGACAGCTTCACCGTCGATGATGAAGCTGCTACGGTATTTGGCAGCGCTTTCAACGATGGGTGTAGGAACCGAGGTGATCAAACCCAGGCGATTGATGCCAGTGATGACGTCACCTTGCTTTTGGATGAGCAACCGGCGTCCATCCATCTTCTCCTGCATCCAGTAGTCCGGATTGGAAACAAGGGTTTTTGCCTGCTGTTCTTCGATGGGATTGAGGAGTTGGCATTGAATGCCTGTGGCCTGTGCTGCTTTGTTGGTCTGCTGGTATGGCGTGCTGCCTGTTCCTGGCGTGTAGCCCTTAGCGGTCTTTTCCTTGATGAGCTTATCGTAGATGCCTTTGGCAATCGGATACGCGACCGGCGTTTGCGTTTTGCTGCCGGTGCTGAGCGCGGAGCCGCGACGACCATAGGCGAAGTGAACCATGTAGCCTTGATCCTTTGGGTGGATGCTGGCCTGATACACTTTGTCGGAGGCTCCCTCGCGAAAGTAGAGAGTGATGTGTTCCATGGGGTAAATGTCCTTTCGTGAAATGAAAAGAGCCGGACAATCTGCTGATCATCCGGCTCTCTTGGGGTTGATGTGATGGGTGTACTTTTAGCCGTAGGGGTCCCGGCGTTGCTGCTGGCGAATGCGCATGACCATGATTGAGCGACCGATGGAAATCAGTCCACTGATGAGTCCGATGACCAGGAGGGCGGAGAGCGGGAACAGGACCAAGTTGGAGGTGGTTGAGACAATGAGATCCACCCAGGCCTTGAACTGGCCGAGCGCCAGAGTGACCAGTGGTGCTACCACAAGGGCTGGCACGACCAGCACGCAGGCGATGCGGAGATTGAACCGCAGCCATTCGCGCAACTGGCCCTGTGGTGAGAGCCAGTATTCCAGGCGGCTGCAGGTGTAGCGCAGCACCTCGGCGGAACGCTCAATGGCGCTGAGGTACGGCAGGTCGATGTCAACCATCGGCACCAGCAACGGCACAGGCTGCCATCGTTGGATGACGATTTCGCGCATCTGCTTTGCCCAAGTGGTGTTGGGCACCGTTGGGAGTTGCCGTTGTAGTTGGGGTGGTTCGTTCCAATCTTCTTGTAGCATCATAGCTTTGACGTGTTTGGGCCCCGAGGGCCGTTCCGATGACAAATAACAACACACAAGCGAACGCCAGAATGCCGGAGGCAATCTCCCAGCGGTCCGTGGCTTGGTGTTGTTCCGACATTTGGCTTTCCAAGGTAGCGATACGCGCGCGGTATTCCGGAGAATGATCGGGTGGCGCGGGCGGATCGGCGAAAAACCAGCCTGCCAGCAACGGCTGAATCGTCAGCAGCAGGCAGAGATAAATAAGAATGTGTTTCATGTGGGTGAGTGGGGAAGGTGAAGCAGGGTCGCGCTCGGTTTGAGACACGACCCTGCTTCGGGTTGTTGGCGTCAGTGCCGACTATGGAGTTAACTCCATAGTCGGCACTCGTTGAAGAACTCGCAGCTTGAGCAATGCACCCCTGGTGAAGGGATGAAGTCTGGGCGTTGCAGGCCTTCGAGATAAGCCTCCATTTGTCTGAACAGCCGCGTTTGCTGCGGTGAACTCATGGGAGGCAGTGGGGTGATGACCACCTTGGGGTTCTTGAGTTTGACCAGATGATGCAGTTGCAGGCCAGCTTCGGTGTTGCCGGTGTTGTGACGGTAGAGCAGGGCGTAACTGCTGGTCTGGATCTCTGTGGTGTGAGCGACCTTCTCCGGGTTAGGTGTGGAGGCGGCGGTCTTGTAGTCGATGATCTGGCGCTGCTGCACCAGATCAAGAATGCCGATCAGTCGTGGAAGGCCATGAGCCGCCAGGCTGGCTTCGACAGGGACTTCCACGGCATCGGGTTTCACGTCGGCAGGGACGTGGCTTTCTCGGAGATAGGTGTCACACAATCGCCAGCCGGTGGTCTTCTCGGCCTCTTCTTCGCCGGGCTCCCAATTGACGGGACCCTCGGAGGTGTCCGCCCATGCCTTCAGGTAAGCCTCATGGACGACCTTGAGCGTAAGCGGTTGCTGCAACCAGCGTGCCTTGTTCCAATCCTTCAACACGGAATGAACCGCACTGCCGAGATGAAGCGAGGCCGTCTTTGGCTTTCGCAGTTTGAGCACGTAGCGGAAGTAAAACTTCAGCCGGCATTGCAGGAACAGTGACAGCCGTGAAGCTGAAACAGTTTCCTGCAATGCGCTGATGATCTGCTTCTCGCTGAGCTCGGGTTTGGGTGGAGCTTCAGCGGGCGTGTTCATGCGGCTTGGGCGTTGGTGGGTTCTGCCTGCCAGCGGTTCTGGCGTGCGGGTTTACCTGCTTTGATGAGCAGGTCTTCGATGAGTTGGGAAGCCTGCATCTTGTTGAGCTGCTTCACGCCGATGCCGAAGAGCTGCTGGGACAGATCTTCGGTTTCCTGCTTGTCCAATTTGTTGTCACTGACGATGCGCAGGATGAACCCGCGCTGACCATCGGTGCAGTTCCAGACATCACCCATAGCATGAGGCTGTGGATGACCCATGGAACCAGTGTTTGAACGACCGTTGCGATTGCCATTAGCCGTGTGACCATTGCCGTTGTGCTGCGGGTGCGCACGACCGTTACCATTGCCGTAACTGGTGGAGTTAGGAATGAAACCGACCTGCTGGATTTCCTGATCCACCGAATGCTGGAGAAGCGTGTAGAGCTTCTGACATTCGGCTTCGACCTGGGCGATGTCGATGAGCTCGACTTCGACCGAGGCACTGAAGCTGTGACTGCTGTATTGGGGCAGACCGAGTTTTTTGCTGTAGTTGGCGCTAAGTTTGATAGCCATGATGATGTGTCTCCTTGGGATGACGTGTTTGTTGGATGTGGTATTGGATTGACGTGAAGAAGCCGTCACGATGCCCGAACGCAAAACACCCGGCCTCTCGTGGAGAGAGACCGGGTGTGAAACGAAGGGAAAGGAGTGACAGTGTGGTGTGGCTGGCGTTAGCGGCCAGCCTTCTGCGTTTGGCCCTGCGGCGGGACGTTCATCTGACTGGCCGCGATGCTCCAACCTTCCGTGTCACGCAGACAGGCGGTAAGGAGATCGTTGACCAACCGTGTCATGGGACGGCGCAAGCGCCGGCCTTCATGATACAACGCGCAGATGATGACCCGGTCGATGCAGGGCGAATAATGAGTTCGCCGTGTCATGAATGGGTGGATGAAGCAGCCGGGGATAAACCTCGGTCGTTCAAATCTTTATAACGCAACTGGGCAGAGGATTGCAGGGCTAAAAGGCGGTCAGCGCTTCGAATCACGCTAAAATGGATTGGAAACATGTTGTCGCCTGTTGGAAACATAAATTGCTACGGAACTCAGAACAGCTGACGTCAAGTTTCTGATCGAATCGCCACAGGTCAGAGTTGATGGCGCGAAAAGTGGCCCCTCCTTTAGTGGTCAAAAATCGACATCAAGAGACGGATCTTTAGATTACTTTTCCATCCCTGTGTGCCCCTCGTTTCGTTATTGGACCAGATTCAGTAGGCTTGAAATCGGCTTCAACCACATTGGCAGTTGGGGAGGAGAAAAGTGCGCCAAGGCCTGCGGTGATTCGGCGCTTTTTATCGGTGTAATAGGCGGCGGTCGTGCTGATTTGTGCGTGCCTCAGAACTGACTGAGCAGCGAAAATGCCGTGTGCGCTTGCTAAGATTGCGCCCAACTCTTTCCGCAATTCATGCAGAGGCTTCTGCGCCTTCACTCCATGCTTTCTCAGCCATGCGTAAAGGCTGGCAAAATCAGATTCGCAGCGGTAGTAAACACGGCTGGACTCATGCCGAGGTGCTCGGGCGGACTCTATCACGAAAGGGCCGCTAGCTTTCGCCTTCCATCCTCTCAGCATGGCGAGCAACTCGGCATCAAGATCAACCTCGCCTGTGCTGTCCTCTGACTTGGGTGTGAAGTATTCGGTGCGCTCGATACGAACGACGCATTTGGTGAAATCAACTTGGCTCCATGTCAGAAGGTCAATCTCCCGCTTCCTCAATCCGCAAAGCAGGCCGAGAGCAAAAATCTTGAAGGGTTCGCCAGTGAGTTCCTGCTTGGCCTTGTCGATCAATTCGGCGGCGTCGATCTTGCTCTGATAGGCGGTATTCGCCTTCTTCTTTTTCTTCTTCCTCCCGCCCTGAAAATCGAACGCGCTAACAAAAGGCAGGGGATCTGGCAGGATCAATTCGGCGCTGGCAAACTCGCGTGCCTCCGCTGAGAAGAGAGCGCGGGCAGAGCGCAGTCTGCTCGTTGCTGTGTTCTCAGCGCGGCGGCGTGCATCAGGCGATGCGCCAGCCCTGTCGATGTATGCCAGCTTCCATTTCTGAGCGGCGGCGGCTGTGAGGATTGAAAGTGGCAGCGCGTCCACCTTTGCAAGCCATAGGGCGTTGCCTCCGCCCTGTGCATTGAATCGGGAGAGGTAAACGATGCGCCTGCGGCGGTCGCGCTTAGGTTCGCCATGCTCATCCGTCGCGGGTTGATCTCCGATTCCTTCGATCTCGCTGGCAATCTGGCGGATTGAATTGGCGTAGTTTGTGAAGGTGGCGGGTCTGATTTCGGCGGTAGCTTTCACGGATTCCAGCCATGAACCAATGGTTGCGATCTTCATCGCCTTCACCGCCTCAGGTTTGAACTTCTCCAAAGTCGCATCCCATCCGTGAGCAACGATGTGAAGATAACGGTCACGTGCCCTCTCCGCTGCAATCGCTTTATCGGCGGTCTCCAGAGGGAAGCGGTGGCGTTGCTTCCGGTGGGCGATCTGCACGTTGTAGTGCGGACTGGAACCGGGCTTGTGAACCTTTGCGAGCCAGTAAGCGGCGGCAGTCTTTGGGAGTGCTTTTGTTAGCTTGGTTGGTTTGGTGTGCATTTCGTGTGCACTTTTTTGGTTCTCTAACGCTACTTCATGTTCGTCAGTGTTCACATCAGAAGTGGCTGGAAGCCTTATTCTATAAGGGTTTGCTGTGTTCATGGTGAAACATGAGCGAACAAGACGAAACCCGCAAGCGTAGAATTAAGGATCCTGTGCCGAAAGGCTTAAGGGTTCGAGTCCCTTCCCGAGCACCACTTCATTTTGAAGTGGTTTGATGTCAAAGCGGCGGACCGCTTATTGGCTTTAATCCACAGCCAAATGCTGATCGCTAGCGCCTCGAGTAGGCATCACTATAGCCACGCTCGAAGTTGCGGCGGTAGCGCGGATCATAGTGGCCCACGTGTGAGCCTGGGTCATTGGCGCGGCCAGCGACTCGGTCACGGATGCCATAATCGTAGCCTTGATTGTAGGAGGGGTCATTTGCAGGTGGCGGTGTGTAGGCTCCTGAGCCTGGAAAGGTGGGCTGTTGCGGCTGCTGCTGCCATGGCGGAGCACCGGGGAGTGGTGCTAGCTGTGGGACGTATCCCTGATCGTATCCCGACTGGTAAGCAGCCTGGGTGGCGGGGGTGTAGCTCTGATAGTGCCGTATGTAACTTTTGGGCTGGCCCGAAGAGGCGTCATCGCGTGCATCGTTGATACCACGCTCGTAGGCTGACTGATTCTGCTCCTGCGAATAGTCACGTGTTTGATTGCGATACTGCTCGCGCTGATCCGTGTAGGGCGGTGGTGACTGTGGACCAAAGGGGCTGATTTGATTGCCGTATTGATCGACACATTGAGTCAGCAGCAAGGGAATGAAGAGAGCGAGGCAGCGCATGGGAATAGAGAATTTTGTAAAGTGGAGAGGTGGGACCAGTAGATAGAAAAAGCGGCCCTTGTGAGGCCGCGTGAGTGGGGAAGAAATTACTCTTCAAATCGGATCACATATTCGCCCTTCTTGTGCATGTTCTCATGATCACGGGCGCGGATTTCGAGGTAGCTAGCGTCAGTCTTGATCCAATCGACCTGACGCAGCAGTTGATCGCGCTGAGCGACGAGTCCATCTCGCTCAATCTTCATGGCTTCGAGCTTGGCGCGCTGGGAGTTCTGCTCCGCCAGCGGATGCCGATAAACGGCCACCACGACGGGCACCACCAAAAGTAAGAGACAGAATTTCCCGAGTCGCACGAGGCCCCGCAGACAACGTTCGACGTGCTGAGGCTGTTCGTGCTCGATCTGTATTTCTTGATACTTCATGGTGGTGCCGCATCGAGCGGCGGTGTGGGTTTAGACTTTCATGCGGCCACCGAAGATCGCGTTGTCTCCCAGTTCCTGCTCGATGCGCAGAAGCTGGTTGTACTTGGCGATACGGTCACTGCGGGAAAGAGAGCCGGTCTTTATCTGGCCGCAATTCGTGGCGACGGCGAGGTCGGCGATGGTGTAGTCCTCAGTTTCACCTGAGCGATGGCTCATGACGGCGGTGTAACCATGGCGATGGGCGAGATCGACGGCATCCAGAGTCTCGGTCAGAGAACCAATCTGGTTCACCTTCACGAGGATGGAGTTGGCAATGTTCAAGTCGATGCCCTTTTGGAGGAACTTGGTATTGGTCACGAAGAGATCGTCACCGACGAGCTGTGTCGTGGCTCCGAGTTCTTTCGAGATGATTGCCCATCCGTCCCAGTCGTTTTCGGCACAGCCGTCTTCGATGGAGATGATCGGGAAGTCCTTTTTCAGCTCAGCGTAGTATGCCACGAGCTCAGCGGCGGTGCGCTCAGACTTGTCGCTCTTCTTGAAGACATACTTGTTCTTCTTTTTGTCGTAGAACTCGGAGGAGGCGACATCGAGAGCGATGAAGATGTCTTCACCCATCTTGTAGCCAGCTTTTTCGATGGCCTGGGCGATGACTTCCAGCGCGTGATGAGCGCTCTTCAGCGTCGGAGCAAAACCACCTTCGTCACCGACGGCGGTGTTGAGACCGAGATCATGCAGGATCTTCTTCAGCGCGTGGAAGACTTCAGCACCATAACGAAGAGCTTCGGAGAAAGTCGGAGCGCCCTTTGGCATGATCATGAACTCTTGGAAGTCGATCGGAGCATCGCTATGAGCGCCGCCGTTGATGATGTTCATCATCGGCACGGGGAGCACTTTGGCGTTTGGTCCGCCGATGTATTTATAAAGCGGCTGACCCATGGCTGCTGCTGCTGCTTTGGCGACAGCCAATGAAGCGCCGAGAATGGCATTCGCGCCGAGCTTGGACTTCGTCGGCGTGCCGTCGAGTTCGAGCATGGCTTTGTCGATGGAAACCTGATCAGCGGCGCTGCTGCCGATGAGAGCGTCTGCGATTTCATTGTTCACGGCATCGACGGCTTTGAGCACGCCTTTGCCGAGGTAACGCTTCTTGTCGCCATCGCGTAGTTCTAGGGCTTCGTGTTCGCCAGTGCTGGCTCCGCTCGGGACGGCTGCACGTCCGATAGCGCCACCGTCCAGGAGGACGTCCACTTCGACGGTTGGGTTGCCACGCGAGTCCAGGACTTCGCGTGCGATAACTTCTACAATGGTGAGGTCGTCCATGTCTTGATTTAGTTCAGTGTACTTAAATAATGGGTTTTTGGCAAGTGCGCTTCCAAAGGAAGTCACAGGCCGCGCTGAGATAGCAGGATTCAGCCCAGGCACAACCGTCAATCTGGTGATGACTGTTCCCCCGCAAGCTATTGGATCTGGAATGGCAGCCGCACGGACTTTGTCTGCGCTGGCGGATCGACACTCGTGAAGATATCCACTTCAAAGGGTCTTCCCAGACTGTTTCCGGCCAAGTCTTCCAGGATATCGGGTGTCTCAAGATGATGTTTTCCAGCTTTCCAAGCGTCTTGAGGGTCAAAACTCCACTGGCGACCCTGATCACTCACGGATGACTTCCCTGCGACCCGCGTCTTCCCATCCGAGATGATTTGGATCAGTCGAAGGGCCAGTGCGTCATCCAGTGGCTCATCAAAGCGCACCTTGAGTGGATCTCGACTGCCTGAGCCAGGCACAGTCAGCACCCAATGGGATGGCGTCGGGCATTGGCTATCAGGAGGCCCCACCAAAAAAGTCTTCACATGGGCTGCCTCTAATGGCTGCTCTTGGGCATCTTCCCAGGTGGCATTGATCTCCAGAGTGAACTTCTGCCCTTGCTCCAGCACGGTGCCCAAGTCAGCGCGTGGTGCTAGGCCGCGCTTGATGCGGCCTGGGTCGATGAAAAGCGTGAGCCGCGTCATGCTGTAGTTCCACATCTCCTGGTCGATCTCCAAAAAGGGCTCCGGCACGATTTGGCCATCTGCTTTTTGCAGACGAATGTGCTGATAAATCCCGCCACCACTCATGGGGGCCGAGAAATGCACATAAAACTTCAGCGTATTCTCTGGCAGCGTTTCAATCTCTGGTGAGATGCCCCGGACGAATGTTTTTGGGCTGGGGACCGGTTTCTCCAAAAGATGGACCGCCGTCAAAACCTTTGCTTCTGGCAGGCCCATGGGAAGAGCTGATGGGCGCACGACAGCCCGATAGCGCACACCCGCTTGCAGTGGGAACAGTGGGGTGAAAACAAGTGCCCTTTCTATCAGCTTGTACGTCCCTGCCATCGGCGGCAAATTCACATCCACTGCCATTTCAGACTGATCGGCGTGGACAGACAGCAGTGCATGCCATTGTTCCTGCGTCCAGTCCGCCGGAATAGTTTCAGATCTCTCCGGTAGTGTGTATTCCACCCTGGCGAGCGCTGGCCGCGCAGGATCATCTGTGACCCAGCGCAGAGTCAGTCCCGCAGACTTGTCGTCGGCAGCCGCGGACATGGC
Source organism: uncultured Prosthecobacter sp. (assembly GCA_964583255.1). Lineage (GTDB taxonomy): Bacteria > Verrucomicrobiota > Verrucomicrobiia > Verrucomicrobiales > Verrucomicrobiaceae > Prosthecobacter. The sequence goes on along the minus strand of CAZOVY010000020.1, from coordinate 38,367 downwards.
CAGCACGGATACGCCCCATGCTATCCATAGGGTCTTCATCAGGGCAGGTCCTGGGTTTGCAGGTTTAGTGACGCGCCTTCATGACGCAGAGTGAGCGCCTGCTTAGCATCAAAGACATCCAATTGATCCACACCGACCCAGTCCTTGATCGACTCGAAGGGCTGGCCTGCCACACCGGTCTTTTTTGTGATGCCTTCCACGCTCTCCATATTCTCGGTGCTTAACTTCAAGATCCCATGGCGACTGTTCGCCATCAGTACGAACTGCTTGCCGCCCTTTTCATAAAGGATCATGTCCAGAGGACGATTGCCGTTTCCCAGTTCGGCGATTGTTTTGCCACGGATCTTAGCTCCCGGACTCAGGTCTTTCATGGGAATCTGCACCAGTGGCGTGCAGGTGTAAGCCGCTAGGAGGGATGGCTGACCACCGATGCTAAAAGGCAGGAAAGTACGCACCGGGGAGCGTGTCTCAAACTTGCCATGCGCACCGTGGAAGATCTCCACGCCTGTGCCTTTCTCCACTTTTTGAAATGGGAACGGGATGGAGCGGAAGGAGGACGCAAATTCCTCATTCGAGAGTCCGGCCACGAGTAATTGCTCTTGGAAATAAGCAATGTCTGTGATGCTCTCAATGCGCTGCTTAGCTTCCGTGGGAGCATCGGTCAGTTCCGCTTTGGAGAACATCACTCCCTCCAGTGACACGGGTTGGATGGCTCCCTTCGCATCCAGCTTGGCCAGCACAGCCACCGCGTCCGGCCCCTTGCCGCGTGAGATGGCGAGATAGACATTCTTCGACAAAGGATTCACCGCGATGTCCTGGATCGCGATCTGATCCACGCTCGTGCCCAGCAGTGCCGCGATTTTTTGATCAATACCCTCCACCTTCACCTCACGAGCCGGGCTCGCCGCCGTGTCTCCAGTCGCGAGAGCGATGATTGCCGCCGCACGTGAATCACCGATGAAAAGTACGCCAGCGGGGCCAAAGGCGAGTTGGCTCGCACTTTCTAGCGCCAGCTTGCCTTTGCTCATTCCCTTGAGAGCATTTCCAGCCGCCGCGCTGCTTCCGGCATTGCTGCGGGCATACTCCTGATCCGCCGCGCTTAGCTGCGCCAGCGGGTAGGGAATAACACGGCCATCTTTCATTTTTAGCATCACCTTGTCGCCCTGGATGCCTTTCATTTCAGCGGGCACCTCACGTCCATCGGAGCTTTTCCAAAGGCGCACCTCAGCGTGAAGTGAGGTCACGAGAGCCAAAACCATTAGCACGAAGGAAGAGGTGGTTTTCATAGTCAGCAGTGGGTTACTGCTGGAGATCGTACCGACCTAACTCTCCATGCACAAGATTAAAATCCATTCGATGCCGAACCGCGACCATGACACTCATAAATCTGCGCAGCCCCCAAAGCTCGTGATTTCCTAACTCGACAATCGAACATCCTTCGTGTCATTCTCGTCCATCGTTCCCTGCCGCCTGGAACTCCTATGAAACGCCTGCTGACTTTCCTCCTCCTCTGGACTGCTGTCGCGACTCTCGCTCAAGCCGCCCCCATCACTGAGATCACCACACTTCGGGGTCAAACTTTCCGCCGCTGTGAAATTGTACGCATCTATCCAGACGGCGTTTCCTTCACCCACGCCAAAGGCGCGGCCAAGATCCTCTTCACCGACTTGTCCGCCTCATGGCGCAGCCGCCTCGGCTATGATCCAGCCAAGGCCGCCGCTTATCAGATCGAGATCAACGCGCGACGGAAACAGATCGCAGCAGCGCGCGCCAGACAGGATGCCGAACTCAGCCAAGCGCTGGCAGAAGCCGAGCGCCTTTCGCGCATACGCCTGCTCGCTCTGGCGGCTCAGGCAGATGCAGCACGGCAAGCCGTTGCCAACTCGATTGTGGTGCCAGCCTATCCCATCCTACCCGCACTCGGAGCAGTCTATGACAGCCGCAGCTATCGCCAGCGCGGCGACCTATTCATCGGTCTGCCCTACAGCACAGGCGGCTACTATCCTCATGCAGGATTCAGTCCCTATGGCCTTGGTTGGGGTCTATGCACTCCGCCGCCACTACCGTATTGCCCGCCCGTCTTGGTGCGTCGATCCGTGATCAGGCGTTAAAAGGCGGCTGTCTGCAAAATTTCTCTTCACTATCGCCCGCGGCATCGCTAGACCGTGCAGCATCATGAATGCGCGCATCGTTCTCGTTTTGATCTCCTTTGTCCTTAGCCTCGTCACCGGGCTTGTGATTTCGCGTGGCAAAGGCACGCCGGAGAGTAGCCGTCGCAGCGGTAAGCTCGTCATCGGCCTCAGCATGGACACGCTCAAAGAAGAGCGCTGGATTTCTGACCGCGATCTCTTCACCGCGCAGGCCAAGGCGCTGGGCGTTGATGTGGAGATCCGCTCCGCGAACAGCGATGACACCCGCCAGCTCCGCGATGTGGAAAGCCTTATCACGGCCGGAGTCGATGCCTTGGTGATCATCCCGCACAACGGTGCAGCCATGGCCCGCGCCGTTGAAATGGCCCATGCAGAAGGCATCCCCGTGCTGTCCTACGATCGCCTCATCACCGATGCCGAAACCGATCTCTACATCACCTTCGACAACATCAAAGTCGGTGAACTCCAGGCCAAATTCCTCGCTGATAAAATCCCCGCCGGTGGCAAGCTCCGCCTCATCCGCATCTACGGAGCCAAGACCGACAACAACGCCAAGCTCTTCAAGCAAGGCCAGGACAACATCCTGCAACCCCTCATCGCCGCAGGCAAAGTCGAAGTCGTCTTTGAAGACTGGGCCGAAGACTGGAAGCCCGAAAACGCCAAGAAGATCACCAACGCCGCCATCACAAAGGCCGGGCAGAACATCGACGCCATCCTCGCCAGCAACGACGGCACTGCCGGTGGCGCCATCCAGGCCCTGATTGAAGAAGGCCTCGCTGGTAAAGTCATCGTCACCGGCCAGGACGCCGACCTCGCCGCCTGCCAGCGCATCGTCGCCGGCACTCAGACCATGACCGTCTATAAGCCGCTCACTCAGCTCGCCAAACGCGCCGCCGAACTCGCCGTGAAGCTCGCACAACGGAAAACCATCATCGCCAAAGCCGAAACCGACAACGGCAAGATCGCCGTGCCAAGCGTCTTGTTAGACATCATTGCCGTCACCAAAGACAACATCCGCGAAACCGTTGTCGCCGATGGGTTCAGAAAAGAAGAGGAAGTCTTTCAGCGCTGACTGTAGCGGATGGCGTCAGCCTTCCGCTCTTTGAAGGTTGATCACTCGCGATACCCCCCGAACCACGGAACGCTCACGCGATTCCGCTACGGGGGCGGCTCAGACCACCTCACTTCGCAAACGCCTTGTCCTTGGCGTTCCCGCCGCTGACGAGGTAAGCGAGGAGGTCGAGGAGTTCGTCTTGGTTGAGGGCATTGATCATGCTTGGCGGCATCATGGAGACTTTGCGGGTTTCCTTTTTGGCGATCTCGCTCTCGTTGAGGGCGAGCTGGTCATTCGGGGCGAAGGGGTTGGTCATGATGAAGACCTTGCCGTTCTCTTCGACGACGATACGACCAAGGATGGTGCTGCCGTCTTTCTTGGTGATCTCGTGGCTGTCGTATTGATCGGAGATGACCTTGCTCGGATCGACGATGTTTTCCATGAGGTCGCGCATGGTGTAGCGATTGCCGACGCCGGTGAGATCAGGGCCGATGCTGCCGACGCCGCCATTGAAGCGATGGCAGGTGGCACACATGGTACTGCGATACATGGCCTCGCCATTGGCGAAGTCGCGACCCTTGAGTCCGCTCGCGGTGAGCTTCACGACTTCATCGACACTCCAGGCTTTGCCGGGGCCTTTCGGCGCGATGTAGTTGGGGATGGTGATAGCCTCGCTCTTGCTGCCGAGTTCTTCGAGAGCGGCCATTTCTTCGGCTGGCACAAAGGTTGCCATGGCGTCTTTGCGGATGTTTTCGATGAAGCCTTTAAAACTGTTGCCTCCCTGCCAAGTGCGGGCGCGTGGGAACCAGGAGAAGAAGGTCTTCCGCAACTCCGGCGTCCAGCCAGCGGTGGCATTGCGCAGCGCAATCATGTAGCTGATCTGCTGACCGTTCGGGCGGCTGCCAGCAGCAGCTCGGGCGGCATTGGCATAACCATCATTGCGACTGAGCACGGTGTCGGTGGCGACTTCCTGGAAGTCATCTTTGGCAGTGGCCATGAGCGCGAGTGTCTTAACTGGAGCCTTCTTCGAATCGACGACGACCAGAAGCTGGCACAGTTCGCGATTGATCATGTCATTTTCAGCAGGGTAAATCATGTCCAGCTTCTCAGCGATCTCCTTGCAGACTTCAGCATCGGGTTTGCCGAGACGGATGAGCACGAGTTGCAGAGCACGCAGCACGCCGAGTTGTTGATTGATATTGAGCTCGGACTTTCCGAGACGGCCCAGAGCCATGAGCATCTCTCCTTGAAGCATGGCATTCTCAGGCGTCACGTTGCCGATGGGACCAGAGGACGTGCCCGTGGGCTTCGCCGCAGGTTTACCACCTTCATTTCCAGCGCCGCCACCACTGACGCGAGCGAGAGCGATGATGGACTCGATCAATGCCTGCGGATGGGTTTCAGCCAGCGCCTTGTCTTTCCAAAGCCCGACTGGCAGACGCTCGATGGCGACGCGCGCGGCATAGCGCACATGGCGGTCGCTGTGGCTGAGATAAGGCCACGCGGCGGCGAGAATCTTCTGCGGGTCGCCACCTTCCGAATGCATGGCTTCCAGCGTCTGGCGCATCCGTGTCTCTTCATCGAGTGGCAGCGCTTTGACAGCAGCGGTGGATTCTTCACCGACATAAGTCACGCGATAGACTCCCGACTGTGATTTACGACCACCGACCGCGAAATACATCGCACCATCCTGCGGATGAATGACGACATCCGTCAGCGGCAGTGGTTTGCCAAAAACGAACTCTTCTTTCTCAGCGAGGAAGCTGCCGCCCTTCGGCTGCAAGTTGATGGCCCACATGGTGCCGTAGGTCCAGTCGTTGATGAAGACCGCGCGCTGATACTTGGCGGGGAACTTCGCGCCGTTGCCACTGACCACGCCCGTCGGGCTGCCAGGGCCGATGTCGATCGTGGTGGGCAGGCTGTCGGGATAATATTGCGGCCACTTGCCACTGCCGCTGCGCCAGCCGTAATCGGCGCCGCTGACGCAATGATTCACGCGAGTCGGGCGATACCAGGGCAAGCCGATGTCCCACTCCATGTCGGCATCGTAAGTGAAGAGTTCGCCACTGAGATCAAAAGTGATGTCGAACTCGTTGCGGAAGCCGTAGCAGAAGAGTTCCAAGTTCTTGCCATCCGGGTCCATGCTGCACACATAACCACCAGGAGCCATGATGCCGCGAGCGTGGCCATTGGCATCCCACATGCGTGGCAGGATGTGGTCTTCATCCCAAATCTTCGCAGCTCGGCTTTTCTCGATGCCTTCAGGCAGCTTCGTGTGATTGCCGCAGTTAAAGAAGATGCGCTTGCCGTCAGGGCTGACGATCATGCTGTGCAGGCCGTGCTCACCGCCGCCAGCCATCGTGTGCAGCTTTTGGGTCTTGTCGTATTGATCGTCGCCATTCGTGTCCGTCAGACGGTAGAGGCCGTTGTCTTTACCATTCTCATTCACCATCACATACAGGGCGTTGAAGGCGTAAAGCAAACCGTGCGCCTTGCCCATTTCGACGGCGAGCTTCTCGGGCTTCAGATTCTCTGTCTTGCCAATGGCTGGCACGCTCATGCGGTAGATACTGCCGTATTGATCGCAGGCGATCAGGCGGCCTTTGGCATCCACCGTCAGCGCCACCCAGGAACCTTCCTGATCCTTCGGCACGTTGTAGAGTTTCTCGACTTTAAAACCTTTCGGCACGGTGATCTCTGCTGCTGCGATGCTGTCGGCTGGAGCACTTGCTTTGCCTTTGTTAGCCTTGCCATCGAGTGCCATGCCCCACGGCCCTTTGCCATACTGCTCCACGATGATGACGGGCTTCCATTCTTCTTTGCCCGTGGTCGTGGCCTCCCATTTGCCGCTGGTTTCCACGAGCACCTTCTCGGCACCATTCGCCACCTTGATCGTGAGTCGAGCGATGAGCGCTGCGACCCCGCCTTGATTGCGGGCATTCACGATCAGTTCATTAGCTTCACCGCGCTTGATATCCTTGCTGATGTCCACCTTCGTCGGCTCCTGCCAGTCAGGATTGGTGAGCACCTTTTTGCCATTGAGGAGCGCATCAGCGCCATTGTCGCAGGTCACTTCGAGCGTGGCAAAGTGAGCATTGGCAGGCACTTCAAAGCGATGCCGAAACGTCACTGCCTTGTCCTTGTTGCCGTCTTTAGAAAGCCAGATCCACTGCGGGGCAGCATGAAGCGTGGTGGCGGCAAGAAAGAGTGTCAGGAGAAACGAGCGCATAGTGAGGCCGGACAGAACGCAACATTCTGGGTAGGTTGTTCACGCTTCAGCGTGTTTCTTTGAATCCCAATCGCACGCTACAGCGTGAACAACGAACTCAGAACCCTAGCATCGGCTCCACGTTCGGAGCACCGCCTTTAGGCGGAATCTGGGCGCGCCGGCACCATCCCAGAACCGTCTGAAGCCGGTGCTCCGAACGGCTCACGCCAGCATCGAGCGGAACTCGGGTTCACTGAGGATCTTCACGCCGAGCTTGGTGGCTTTGTCCAGCTTGCTGCCAGCATCCTCACCCGCGAGCAGGTAGGTGGTCTTGCCACTGACACCACTGCTGACTTTACCACCGTTCGCGCGGATCGTGTCGGCGATGGTTTCACGATCTTCACTGAGAGTGCCGGTGATGACCCAGGTGGTTCCCGCAAGCTTGTCGCTGGCGGCTTCAATGACGTTTTGCGTGAAGTTCAGACCGACCGCGCGCAGGCGATTGAGTAGAGCAATATTCTCCTCATCATGAAACCAGGCATGAATGCTCGGGGCGACGATGGCTCCGATGTCGGGACATTGCGTCAGGTCTTCGATACTTGCCGCTGCGATTGCATCAATGCTGCCGAAGTGCTCCAGCAGCTTGCGCGCGCCACCGGCACCGACATGCAAGATGCCGAGACCAAAGACGAGCCGCCAAGGATCTTGCTGCTTGCTCGCTTCGACGGCTTTGAGGTAGTTGTCGATGCTCTTGGTGCCAACACGTTCCAGCCTTGCCAGCAGCAGTTCATTGAGCGCATAAAGATCGGCGACATCTCTGACCAGCTTGATCTCGACAAGCTGAGCCACGACTGATTCACCGAGCCCGCTGATGTCCATGGCACCACGCGAGACGAAGTGCTCGATGCGGCGCTTCACGACCTCAGGGCAATGCGGATTCGGGCAACGAATGACGACCTGTTCTTCATCACGATGCACGCCCGTGCCGCAGATGGGACAATGCGTCGGTGGTGACAAAGGGACTTCATCGCCACTGCGCAGTTCCTTCTTCACACTGACGACGGCAGGGATGATCTCGCCGGCTTTTTCGATGATCACGATGTCGCCGACGCGGATGTCTTTGCGCTCGATCTCTTCGTAGTTGTGCAACGTGGCATTGCTGACCGTACTGCCACTCACAAGCACTGGCTCAAGTCGTGCCACAGGTGTGAGCGCGCCCGTGCGACCGACCTGAATGTCCACGGCGATCAGCTTTGTCTCCGCCTGCTCAGGCTGATACTTGTAAGCGATGGCCCAGCGTGGTGCCTTGCTGGTGACGCCAAGTGCGCGCTGATCGGCAAAGGCGTTTACTTTGATCACCGCGCCGTCGGTTTCATACGGCAACGATCTGCGTTTCGCATCGAGTTCACGGATCGCCGTGAGTAGGCCTTCCGCGCTGTCGGCACGCCAGATGAAATCAGCTTTGCGCAAGCCAGTGTGGTCGAGCAGTGCATACATGTCGGCCTGCGATTGCACGTCGATGTCTGTGGCGTCGGCGAGGCCATAGAAGACGATGTCGAGCTGGCGCTTGGCGGTGATTTTGGAGTCGAGCTGCTTCAGTGCACCCGTGGTGGTGTTGCGCGGATTGGCAAAGAGCTGCTCACCGGCTTCTTCGCGCTCCTTGTTGAGTTTGGCAAAGACCGACTTGGGCATGAAGACCTCGCCCCTCACCTCAAAACTCTGCGGCGCATCTTTAGGCAGGCGCAGAGGTAGCCGCTGGATCGTTTTGAGATTGTTCGTCACGTCATCGCCCGTCTGGCCATCGCCGCGAGTGGCACCGTGTTTGAGCACGCCGTTTTCATAACGGATCGTGATCGCCACGCCATCCACCTTCGGCTCGATCACACAGTCGATCTTCTCGCGTCCCAGGCCCTTTTGCAGTCGGGTAAAGAAGGCGGTCAGCTCTTCCTCCGAGTAGGTGTTGTCGAGGCTCATCATCGGCACGCTGTGCTTGATCTGAGTGAAGCCTTCGATCGGTGCGCCGCCGACACGCTGAGTCGGTGAATCGTCCGTCAGCAGATCGGGAAACTGCGCCTCGATGTCCTGAAGCTCGCGCAAGAGCATGTCGAATTCCTTGTCCGAGATGACCGGCGTCGCCTCCACATAGTAGAGGCGATTGTGGCGGTGCAGTTCAGTGCGGAGAAATTCGGCGCGGGCAGCAGCTTCAGCGTGGGTCATGGTAATGAGTTGAATAGCCGCAATGGAGCGCAAAGAAACGCAAAAGTTAAGTCTTCAAGGCAGCCCCATACCGCCGCTCATGATCCATGACTTGAGAGTCTGAAACTGGGTAACATCAAGGTCGATGCCGCTGCCGAATGGGGCGGTATTCACGCTGCTCAATTCCAGTTGGCCTTCGCGAATGTCCAAGGTCGGGAAACCAGATTCGTGGCGGCGATACAAGCCATCATGAGCTGCGAGCACCTGCTGCTGGACGGTTTCAGAATGCATGGCGAGTCCACGAAAGTAGTGGTGGCCGTTTCGCTCCACGTGAGTGACTCCGAGTGCTGCCATCATGGCCAGATCTTGCAGCAGCGCGACGGGGCCGATATTTACGAGATCTTCCCCACTGAGAATCGGCGGACGTTTCATGGAAGGCGCACGCACTTGGAGCAGGGCAGCGTTGGCTAGGCTTTTGACGATGCCTTTGCAGTTCTTGTGACTGGTGCCGCAGTAGCCTAGATCAAGGGCGCGTAGCAGATCACCGATTGATCCGTCCGCCTCATCAATGATCAGCCCAGGGCCGCCCTGCCAGCCTGCGATGACTGCGGCCACGTCGTCCTTCAATGCGTGATGGCGGTGCAGAGGCTGCTCGATCATGAGGAGGTTTTGAAACAAAGGCGTGAGTGATGGATCGGCGCTCAGTCTCTCATAGAAATCACGAAAGGCGGCGAGATCGGTGAACTGCTCGTTGCCATCCAAAGTCGCGTGAAAGCCCTGCGGACAGCCTGCCGTGATCACGGCAGTGATCTCACGCAGACGCGGCAGATCGATCTCGGCCTTACCGCAGATTTTTATTTTGAAGTAACGCAGACCGTAGGCACGAATGGATTCGTCTAGCGCGTAGGGCAGTCCGTCATTGAGAGGCTCGACATCGGCTGCGCGGAGTGGATCACCGAGTCCAATGGTGTGCCGTACGGCGATTCTGGAAAGCGGCTTCGGCGGGAGAACACGATCCAGAGTGACACCCATGAGCTCAGGATGAATTTGGCTCAGGTCGATCTCAAGCTCCCCGGAAATGAGTAGTGAGTGCAGCGTCGTTTGCCGCGCCTTGCAGAGGCCATCCAGCACCGCGCGCTCCATGAGGCTGATACCAAGATTCGCTAGCAGAGGCGGCTGCGAGCGGAGCGTGGCCCAGCGCGATTGCTCATCATAGAGTGCCTGCCACCAGGCAAAATAAGTCGTCGGTAGCTGTGCGGCATTTTCGGCAATGCGTGAGGCGTTTTGGATCACGGCCAGCATTTCGGCCAGGTCTTGCTCAAAGAGTGTGTCCGCGTTTTTCGTGAACCATTTCGGCGGCAGCCCCTCACTGGCGAGTCCACGAATGGGCCGACCATCCACCACCAGATCCACGCTGACAAACAGGTGGGGCAGCGCTGTCATGCTGGCGATCCCGTATTGAAACGGGAAGCGAGTCTGCATCGGCAGGACGTGAAAATGGGTGTCTTGGAGGGTGAATGTCATGGACTCAAAAGCCTTCGGCCCGCAAAAGCAGCTCTGCAAGGATGTGCGCATTGGTTGCACTCGCTGGAGGACGCGCTAAATAACCAGCCCTCCATGCCTGCCACTGCCAACCGAATCGACGCCCATTTTGCCCAACTCCGTTCTGACGGAAAGCGCGCCTTTGTGGCCTATGTCTGCGCGGGCGATCCGACGCTGGATGCTACCATCGACATCGTCCTCGCTCTTGAGCGCGCCGGAGTGGACATCGTCGAGTTAGGTGTGCCATTCTCTGATCCACTGGCCGATGGCGTGGTGAATCAATTGGCTGCTGACCGCGCACTCAAGGCTGGAGCTTCCATGCCAAAGGTGTTGGAGATGGTCCGCCAACTCCGCACAAAGTCTCAGATCCCACTGGTATTCTTCACTTATCTGAACCCCGTCTATACTTACGGCTACGAGCGCTTTCATATCGACGCCGCTGCGGCAGGAGTGGATGGCGTGCTCGTGCTCGACTTGCCGCCTGATGAAGTGACGCAGAACCCGGAGCTGAAACCGACTCCTGAGCTACGCCACATCCAGCTCATCGCGCCGACATCGCCGCCGGAGCGGATCGCCAGTATCGCAAAGTGCGCTGAGGGTTTTGTTTATTACGTCTCTCGCCTCGGCGTGACCGGCGCACAGGTGGAGGTGGCTAGCGGCATCGCCGAGCAGGTGGCAGTGATCAAAGCCGCGACAAACGTGCCAGTGTGCGTTGGATTCGGCGTCTCGAATCCTGAGCAAGCCGCCACCGTCGCTAGCAAAGCGGATGGCGTCGTTGTCGGCAGTGCCATCGTAAAACTCATTGAGAAGCACGGCTCATCCGAAGATCTCGCCGCGCAAGTCGAAGCCTTTGTCACGCCGCTCGTCGCAGCAGTGAAAGCACTCTAAATCCTCCTTTCCCCATGACCCTCTCATTCACGAAAATGAACGGCGCCGGCAATGACTTCGTCATGCTGGACAATCGCGATCTATCCCTGGCTCTGACCACTGCGCAGATCGAAAAACTCTGCGACCGACACCGTGGAATCGGTGCAGACGGCCTGCTCTGTGTCGAACCTGCAACCGATGGCGGCGACTTCAAGATGCGCTACTACAACGCTGATGGTGGCGAAGCCGAGATGTGTGGCAATGGCGCACGATGCTTTGGCCGCTTCGTCAATCATCTGCATGGTGACAAGCTCACGATGATTCGCTTTGAAACCCTGGCAGGAATGATTTCTGCCGAGTTCGAAAGCGGTCAAGTGCGCATCAACATGAGCGCCCCACACAGCCTGAATCTCGCTCAAAGCCTGCCCGTCGCTGGCGAAACGTTGATCGTGCATAGCGTGAACACCGGCGTACCTCATGCCGTCGTTTTTGTCGATGATCTGGAAAGTGTCCCCGTCCGCGAATGGGGTGCTGGCTTGCGTTATCATGAGGCCTTCAAGCCAAAGGCACCAACGCCAACTTCGCCAAAGTGCTTGCTCCTGGCAGCATCTCCATCCGCACCTATGAGCGCGGCGTCGAGGATGAAACTCTCGCCTGCGGCACCGGCATGGTCGCCTGCGCACTGATCCATCACGAACTCTCCAGTGTCCCCAGTCCCGTCTCTGTCCTCGTCAAAGGTGGCGACACTCTGCGCGTCGGCTTCACTGAAACGGCACCACATGAATACACCGACGTGACTTTGTTTGGTCCGGCGGATTTCGTGTTTCAGGGAGAGGTTTCCATTTGAAGGGGCCACTCCAAACGACTGAAAGTTGAGAACTGAAAACTAAGGATTTCGAATGCACAGAACTCATGAACATCACCGCTAAATCCATCGTCACTGCCAAAGCCAACGCATCGGCCAAGCGCAGCACCCGCTGACGCAATTTTCAATTCTCAGTTTTCAATTCTCAATTTTCAGTCCCAAAGACTCCGCCTCCACCACTCGACCTCATGTTCGCAGGAACCCACACCGCCATCGTCACCCCTTTTCTCAACGGCAAGCTTGATGAAGAGGCTCTCAAAAAACTCGTCGATTTCCAGTTCGCCAATGGCGTGACTGGTGTGGTGCCATGCGGCACGACAGGCGAGTCGCCCACTCTCGATCATGATGAGCACAAGCATGTGGTGCAGCTCACGGCCCAGTTTGCCAAAGGGCGCGGTATCGTCATGGCAGGCACGGGTTCAAACAGCACGCGTGAAGCCATCGAACTCACGCAAGAAGCAGAAGCAGCCGGTGCCACGGCCTCTCTGCAAGTCGCTCCGTATTATAACAAGCCGACGCCTGAAGGTTTGTTCCAGCATTTCAAAGCTGTCGCCGACAACACAAAGCTGCCGATCATGCTCTACAGCATCCCTGGCCGCTGTGGCATCGACATTGGACTTGATGTGCTCGTGCGTCTTGCCGAGTCCTGCCCGAACATTCGCGCGATCAAAGAAGCGGGTGGCAATCCTGAGCGTGTCAGCCAGATGAAACAGATTCTGCCCGCCAGCTTTGAAATTCTGTCCGGCGATGACGGCCTGACTCTGCCGTTCATGTCCGTCGGTGGTGTTGGCATAGTTAGCGTGGCCTCGAACCTGATCCCAAAGCAGATCAGCGACATGGTGAATCTCGCTCTCAAAGGCGACTACGCAGGGGCACTGAAAATCCACACGCAGTACTATCCTCTCTTCGCTGCCTTCTTGAAGCTCTCCACCAATCCCATCCCGATCAAAACGGCGATGTCGATGGCAGGTCACTGCAGCGATGAACTACGCCTGCCTCTCGTGCCCATGGAAGAGGCGAAAAACGAGGAATTGAAAGCGACGCTGGTGAAGCTCGGCCTGATCTGATTTTCGACTTAACGAAGATGCGTATTGCCACAGGAGATGCTGCTTGATATGAAGCAGCCTTTCTTATGCAACAATGGCACTACGCACTCAACGGGCAGCAGCAGGGACCGGTATCTTCTGAAGAGATCCGCCAACTCCAGGCCGCAGGCATTCTCAACGCACTGAGTCTTGTTTGGTGCGCCGAACTAACTGAGTGGACGGCGCTGGGATCTGTCTCGACAGAGATGCTACCTCTCAGTGATTCGGCCATGCTGACTGCATCGCCATTTGCAGAGCCAGAGCGTGAGCATCGCTTCGAGTTTCATGGCAAGGCGGGTGAGTACTTCCGCATCTGGATCGTCAATGTCGTGCTTACCGTACTCACACTCGGCATCTATTTAGCATGGGCGAAGGTGCGCACCCGCCGCTATTTCTATGGCAACACGCTCCTGGATGGAAAGCCCTTCGACTTCACCGGCAATCCTATCGCCATTCTCAAAGGCAACCTGATCTTTGGTGGGTTGTTTGTGCTCTACGTCCTTTCTGGCGCTCTGTTTCCGCCACTGGCCATTCTCATCATCCTGCTGATCATGGCCCTCATGCCTTGGTTGGTTCAGAAGGCGATGCGTTTCCGTGCTCACAACACGGTGCATCGCAACGTTCGCTTCAACTTCCGAGGAGCGGTAAGTGATGCGTATGGCATCTTTCTTGGCTTAGCTTTTCTCATCCCATTCACGCTTGGCTTCATCGTGCCCTACATGCAGTTTCGCCAAAAGAAATACCTCTTCGGCAACTTAGGCTGGGGTGGTGTTGAAGCAGACATGCGTGGTGGTCCAGGCTTCTTTTACAAGACCTTCTTCAAGTCGTTTGGACTCGTCTTCATTTTGGCAATCCTGGCCAGCATCGCCGTCCCTGCTTTCATGGTGATCCAGAACAAGGCAAAGGAAGCGAAAGCGGCTAGTGCGTCGGCCCCAGCAGTTCCTGGTGATTCATCGCAGACACCCACCACGGCCCAAGCTCCAGTACCGAATGCGTTTGAGAAGGAGTTTAACAAGGCATTCGATGCACAGCTCGACTCCAATCCCAACCTCACCGAGAAGCAGCGGGAGGAATTAAAGAAGTCCAAAGCGCAGGTGGCTGAGATGACCCAGATGATGGTCTGGTTCATCTTGCCCTTCTATTTGTTCATCTTCCTCCTCGCCATTTACTACTACGTCCGCACCAACAACTACTGCATCAACACCACCCAATGGGGCCAGCTCGGACGTCTGGATTCCAAGGTGCGCGTGCGCGATCTTCTCTGGCTGTTCATCACCAATGGTCTCGCAGTGCTCTTCTCTCTCGGGTTGTTGATCCCTTGGGTGAAGATCCGCATGGCTCGCTATGTGGCTTCAAAGACGACACTCATCGTCACAGGCAGTCTGGACACGGTTGCTCAGTCTCTCAGTGCCAATGAATCAGCGATGGGTGATGCCGGTGCAGACATCTTTGATTTCGACATCGGTTTCTGATCGCTCTGCACTTGTGACACTTTCCGGCACTTATTACGAAGCTACATCCTCGCGTGCTTTTGATGTGCTCCTGCATCTGGAGACGGATGGCACTCTGCGTGTTGAGTCGCCAGAGATCAATCGAACGGAGCAAGTGAGTGACTGTACTTTGTCTGATCCACTCGGTCGAATGGCACGTCATTTCACGCTGCCAGATAATGCGCGACTGGAGATCACGGATGTGGATTCACTCGCCACTTGGGAGCATGGGCAAGGGCGCAGTTCGAGAATGCATCTTGTGCATCTCATGGAGACACGCTGGCGCTGGGTGGCTGCTGCGGTGGTGTTTCTGCTTGGCTTCATGGCCGTCGGTTACATCTGGGGTCTGCCCATTGCGGCAAAACGCATCGCCATGCGCTTGCCACCGAAAGTCGCGGAAGTGACCACCGAACAGGCGCGGTATCTCTTCACCAAAATGCTGCACCTGAAGGACAGCAAACTGCCAGCCAAGCGACGCCAAAAGATCTCCGCCAAGTTTCAGGAAATGGCCGCAGCCATGGACCCAGGGAACAAGCACAACTACCGACTGGAGTTCTTCGCCGCGCCGATCCCCAATGCCTTTGCTCTGCCAGACGGTCTTGTTTGCATCACGGACGAACTCATTGAAAAAGCCAAGAACAACCGGGAAGTCTATGGCGTGCTGGCTCACGAGATCGTGCATGTGCGCGAGCAGCATGGGCTCCGCAGTGTGCTGCAAAACTCGGCCGTCTTCCTGATCTGGACACTGATGACCGGTGACATCTCCACCGTGGCTGGCATGGGTTCAGCCCTGCCTGCCATGCTCGCGCAAAGCGGCTACTCGCGCGGCTTTGAGCAAGAAGCAGACTTCGGCGCTGCTGATTACATGATCCAAGTCGGATGGGGCACGAAACCACTGTCGAATATCCTACAGCGCATTGACCCCGAACAGCACTTTGGCGATGCCGAAGAAGCCATATCCTCACACCCGCTCACAGGAAACCGAGTGAAGACTCTCGAAGATTACGAGAAGTCGAAAGGCAAATAATTCGTCTCAATCCTCCGTCTTGCGCTCACAAAGATAGAAGCCGACGCTGGTGTCAGCGGTGACCCAGCGTTGGAATGAACTTAGGCTCTTCTGAAACTCCATCAGAGCTGTCGATCCTTCACCTCGGCGGTGACATCGGCTAGGAAGTCGGCGATAGGTCGCACGCCGAGATCACCACGCTTCGCATGACGGACGGAGACTCCGCCAGCGGCGGCTTCTTTCTCACCGAGCACGAGCATGTACGGCACTTTGTCGAGCTGGGCGTTACGGATCTTGGCACCGATTTTATCGGCATCATTGTTCAGCGTCACGCGCATGCCTGCGGCTTTGAGTTGAGCAAAGATTTCATCGGCAAAGGCATCCACCTTTTCACTGATGGTGAGGATGCGGATCTGCTCAGGCGCGAGCCAAGTCGGGAAGTGCCCGGCGAAGTGCTCGATCAGCACGCCGCAGAAACGCTCCATGCTGCCGAAAGGCGCGCGGTGGATCATCACGGGGCGATGCGATTTGTTATCTGCGCCGACGTAGCTGAGATCAAAGCGTACGGGCAGGACGTAATCGACCTGGACGGTGCCGAGTTGCCATTCGCGACCGATGACGTCTTTGATCACGAAGTCGATCTTGGGTCCGTAGAAGGCGGCTTCGCCGGGTTCTTCGGTGAAGGGCACGCCGAGTGTGGCGGCGGCTTCACGGCAGGCGGCTTCGGCTTTGTCCCACTGCTCGGGATTGCCGGTGAACTTGCTGCTATCAGCATCACGCAGGCCGACGCGGACGCGGTAGTCAGTCATGCCGAGCGTGGTCAGCACGATCTTCACGAGTGAGAGGCAGCCGAGCACTTCAGCGGCGACTTGATCTTCCGTGCAGAAGAGATGGGCGTCATCTTGAGTGAACCCGCGCACGCGAGTGAGGCCATTCAACTCACCACTCTGCTCCCAGCGGTACACTGTGCCGAACTCGGCGAGGCGCACCGGCAGGTCGCGATAGCTACGCGGCTGGCTGGCGAAAATCTTGATGTGATGCGGGCAGTTCATCGGCTTCAGCAAGAAACCGTCGAGCAGCTTTTCAGGGTCCATGAGGCGGTCTTGGCCGATGACTTCACGACCCGTGCGTTCATTGAGCTGATTGGCAAACTGAGCAGATACGGCATCGAGACGCCCGGTCATTTCAGCACAGCCGCAGCCTTCGCTGGCGATCTGCTGGAGCGCATCTGGCTCGATGATGGCTGGGAACTGCGACTCTTTATAATAAGGGAAGTGACCGCTGGTTTTGTACAGCGCCAGCTTGCCGATGTGCGGCGTGAAGACTTGGCTGTAGCCCTGCTTGCGCAGTTCTTCGCTGATGAAATTTTGAAGCTCCTGGCGCAGTACAGCACCATTCGGCGTCCACAGAATCAGGCCCTGGCCCACATCTTCGTCGATGTGGAAAAGCTTGAGTTCTTTGCCGAGGCGGCGGTGATCACGCTTCTTGGCTTCTTCGAGACGAACAAAATGGGCCTCAAGATCTTCCTTGGATTCAAAAGCGGTGCCGTAGAGGCGCTGGAGTTGCGGCTTGGTGTCATCGCCCATGTAGAAGGACGAGGACACTGAGGTGAGTTTGACGTTCTTGCACTTGCCGCTGTAGCCCACATGAGGCCCAGCGCAGAGGTCGATGAAGTCGCCATTTTTAAAGCAGGAGATCTGCTCGCCTTCAGGAATTTTGTCGATGAGGTCGAGCTTGAAGATGCTCGGATTGCCTGGGCGCTCGCTGAGACCGCCGAGGCGACCGCTTTCGGCCATCGCCTTTGCATCTTCACGGCTAATGCCTTGCCACTCGAACTTCTGGTTCTCCTTCGAGATCTTCTTCATCTCAGCCTCGATCTTTTCAAAGTCGTCCGGCGTGACGCGGTGCTTCATCTGGAAGTCGTAGTAGAAACCGTTCTCGATTGGTGGCCCGTAAGCGAATTGGGCATCTGGCCAAATGCGTAGAATGGCGGTGGCCATGACATGGGCACAGGAGTGGCGCAGGCGCTCGATGTCTGACATCTGGGCGCGTTCTTCGAGGGTCTTGCGTTCGGTGGACATAGGAAAGGGCGCGCATTCTGGCGCATGTCGTACATTTTGCGACAGGCAAATTTAGAGATAGCCTCGCGCCGACCTTGCTAGCATGAAATCACGGCCTAAAGGCTGATAAACATGATTGTAATGCACTCCCTCGAAGAACTCGCCTCCGTCCCTGGCCCGGTGGCGCTGGCGATTGGGGTGTTTGATGGACTGCATCTCGGCCATCAGGAAGTGATCCGTGCGGCGCAGGAACATGCGGCACAGCATCAAGGCACGGCGGTAGTGATGAGTTTTGATCCGCATCCACTGCGCGTGCTGCGCCCCGCACAGGCTCCGAAGATGCTCTGCGGCCTGGGTTATCAAAAGCGACTGATGAAACGTATGGGCATTACCACGGCGCTGCTTTGCCCTTTCACAAAGGAGACAGCAGCGACCTCGGCGGAGTTTTTCATGGATCGGCTCGTGGCTCAGTGTCACCCGCTCGGCTGCGTGTCAGTGGGCTACACTTGGTCCTTTGGAAAGGATCGCGGTGGGAACATTCACTCACTCATGGATCAGGGCCAGCGTCATGACTTTGCCGTCTATGGTGTTCCGCCGATCCGTGTCGATGCAGAGGTGGTGAGCAGCACGCTGATACGTGATGCCGTGGCTTCTGGCGATCTCGTGAAAGCTAGCCGTCTGCTGGGTCGCGATTACGCGCTTTTTGGTGAAGTGCAAAAGGGCCGCGAACTCGCACGCCAACTCGGTTTTCCCACGGCCAATGTCCGCCCTGAAGCCGAGCTGCTACCACCCTATGGCGTGTATGCCGTGCAGGTGGAAATCGCGGGCACATGGCGCGCTGGTATCGCCAATCTCGGTGTTCGACCAACGGTGGAGTTGAGTGATGCCGCACCATCGCTCGAAGTGCATGTCTTCGACTGGAGCGGTGATCTTTATGGCCAAAGTCTCGAAGTGCGCCTCGACCGCTTCATTCGCCCTGAAATGAAATTTGCCAGCGTCGATGAACTCAAGCGCCAGATCGCTCTGGACGTGCAAGCGGCCCACTAGCAGCCTCCGCGTAGCACCGTTCACATCAGCCGCCGATGGCGACCCAGCTAAACTCCACGGCATAAACACGAGTCGATGCCCAGGTGGAGATCACCGCTTGAAAGCCGAACTCGGTGATGGCCGTGGCCTTTAGCGTGATCCGCCCGCTGTCACGCTGATCAATGTCAAAGCCCGTCAGCCCAAGATGCACCACTGGCGGCGAAGTGAAGAAAGAGGCAAATGTCACCTCGACCGTGAAGGTGCGAACATCGCCAGGATCAAACGCCCCCGCTTCCGCGAGATTCCAGCCTTCAGTCAAGAGGCCGACGCCGACATTCGCAGACAGAACATTCCAAGGAACAGAAGATGGATACATGGTTGAACTCGAGATTAGAGCAGCAACTGGGCCGAGTTTGTCGGCATTCGTGTGAGCTTCTACACCTGCCAAGACAGACTGGACCACTGGGGTGCGTAGGTTTGAACCTATGCCTACCAATCGCCGCTCCTTTTTAAAGAATGCCTCGCTCGCTGCCAGCACCGTCGCATTTCCCGCCGTCGTGAAATCGGCCAACCCAAACTCGAAACTCCAAGTCGTGTCCGTCGGCGCGAATGGGATGGCTTTTAGCGACATCAAGAATATCGGCGGACATGAGAAGGTGAAGTATGTGGGCTTCTGCGACATCGACAGCACGCGCTTTGACAAGGTGGACGCCGACTTTCCCGGCGTGGCGCACTTCACCGACTACCGCGAGATGTTTGCGCAGCTTGGCGACAAGTTTGATGCGGTGAATGTGGGCATCCCCGACCACATGCATGCGCGCGTGGCTATCGATGCACTGCGTCGTGGCAAGCATGTTTATTGTCAGAAGCCGCTGGCCCACACCGTCTGGGAAGCCCGCCAGATGCGGCTGGAAGCTGAGAAGGCCAAGGTCGTCACGCAGATGGGCAATCAGATCCACTCGAACCTGGAATACCGCCTCGGCACGCGACTTATCAAAGAAGGTGCCATCGGCAAAATTAAAGAGGTTCACTCCTGGGTGGCCGTGACAGGCAATGAGCGCAACAAGCGCCTGGCTCCAGCTCCCGGAATGGCCGTGCCGAAGCATGTGAACTGGGATCTCTGGCTCGGTGTGGCCGCGATGCGCGACTACGCACCCTGCTACCATCCCTTCATCTGGCGTGACTGGCAGGACTTCGGCGGCGGCGCGCTCGGTGACTTCGGCTGCCACATTCTTGATCCTGTTTTCACCGCGCTCGGCCTGAATGCGCCGATCCAGATCACGGCGGAGAACAGCGGCATCAATGAATACATCTGGCCCACCACGCAGCAGATCGAATACGTCTTCCCCGGCAATGAACTCATCTCCGGCAAGACCCTGAAAGTCACCTGGACGGATGGCGGCCTGCGGCCTAGCCGCAAGATCGCCAAGATGCCGGACAATCTGGATCTGCCGAACAGCGGCTCTATCTTCATCGGTGAAGAAGGCAATATGGTGCTCGCACACGTCGCCGGACCACGACTCTACCCGCTGGAGAAATTCACCGGTTTCAAATATCCCAAGGAGCAGGGCCTGAGCCACTGGCACCGCTGGGTGGACGCCTGCCTCGGCGGTGAAAAAACCAGCGACGGATTTGATTATGCCGGCCCACTGGCAGAAACCGTTCAGCTCGGCAATGTGGCCACGCGCCTCGCTATCGGCGAGATCGATCAACGCACTGGCAGGCCTTTGAATCCGAAGACGCTGGAATGGGACACGAAGGCCTTCGCCTTCAAAGACAATCCCGCCGCCGACAAGCTTCTGACCAAACCCTACCGCGAAGGCTGGGCGATCTGATGGCGGTGTAGCTGTCCTCGGACTTCGATTGCACGCATCGGGTTTCTACGTCAGCCACGTCATGCGCTTGTTTGCTCTAGACGTCTAAATCCATCGTGCCAAACTTCAAACTTTGCTTGAGCACTCCCATGACCGACGATTTGCTTTCAGACCTGACACAAACGATGGCCGAGCATGGATTCGGTAAAGTCGCCGACACTGTGGCGATTCCAGATGCGATGCTCCTACTCAAGCGCCAGACGTGGAACACTAATCGGGCTATCATTGTCGTTTGTCCGTCTCAAGCTCCTAATGACCTCCCCGATTATTTACGCCGACTTCGGAAGTGCGTTGCCTTTAGGTGCGGTTTCTTCCCGTTCTTTTGGGGTGTCGGCATTCAGGTCGTGATCGTTGCCTCAGGCCTCTCTCAGAGCGGCATTGATCCTGCTCGGCACGTTGCCCGCGTTGATAACCAGTGGGCGATTGTTCAGAGCCTTTTTCTCGCGGACACGACAGGTCACACCTACCAAACAGGGCGCTCTTGGGGACAGTTCGTGACCGGCAAGTTTCAGGACGCGATTGCTGTAGTTTTGTCTCGTTATTTCCAGGCGAACACCAATGACCGCACAGATTAAGAATGGTGCCAACTGCCGGGACTGCACTGACGATCCTGCTTTCAGTAATTCCAAGATGCCATCCCGTTTCCACGCTCACCCCGCCCCGGCGGTTGGCATAACTTAAACATTGGATTTCGCTTATGCAGCCCAACTTGATTCCAGCCAGCCCACTTTCCCAAGTGGTGTTTGTCCACGATTACTTCCAGTTGCTATTTCAGGACGACACTTTCAACATTTACAGCTTAGCCGAGGTGGTGCAGGAGGGTGCAGTCTTGCGCCAAGGGCAATTTGGTTTTTGCGATGCAGTCGTGGGATTGATAGGGAAGAGTGTGGCTTCGGTTACCAATGCTCCTAGAGGTGAACTGGTTCTGCGGTTTGAGTGCGGCGCGAGCTTTCGAGTAGTTGGTGGTCCGGACGGACAGCACGGATTCCCTCACGACTCATGGGAGTATCACGGCCCCAATGATTTGTTTGTTTGTGAATAGGAAGAGACCAGGCGTGCGATCCAGCGACGGCTGCGGGCTCGTCGCGTTTAGAATTCAGAGCGTCTCTTGGCCGCCGTCACTGAGCAAGGTCGCATCAAGCACCCACCAACATGCGGGCGGGGTTCTCGATGCAGTCTTTGATGCGGATGAGGAAGGTGACGGCTTCTTTGCCATCGACGACGCGGTGGTCGTAGCTGAGGGCGAGGTACATCATGGGGCGGATCACGACCTGACCATCGACAGCGATGGGGCGCTGCTGGATGCTGTGCATGCCTAGGATGGCGCTCTGCGGGGGATTGATGATGGGCGTGCTGAGCAGACTGCCATAGACGCCGCCATTCGAGATGGTGAAGACGCCGCCGGTGAGATCGGGGAGGGAAACCTTGCCTTCCTTGGCCTTGGCAGCATAACCAAGAATGTCTTTTTCGATCTCGGCAAAGCTCTTCTGATCGGTGTCGCGCAGGACAGGAACGATGAGGCCTTTCTCGGTGCCGACGGCGACGCCGATGTCGTAGTAGTGCTGCTGGACGATTTCGTCGCCCTCAACGCGGACGTTGATCTGAGGCACGGCTTTCAGTGCCTCGACCACGGCCTTCACGAAGAAGGACATGAAGCCGAGCTTCACACCGTGGGATTTGACGAAGCTGTCTTGCAGCTTGGAGCGCATGGCCATGACGTTGCTCATGTCACACTCGTTGAAAGTGGTGAGGATGGCGGCGTTCTGCTGCGCGCTGACGAGTTGCTCGGCGATCTTCCGGCGCAAGGGCGTCATCTTCTTGCGCGTGATGCGGCCTTCAGGCTTGGCAGCAGGGGCAGCGACGCTGGGGGCAGGAGCGGCTTTGGGTGCTGGGGCAGGAGCAGGAGCTGTTTTTGGAGCTTCGACAGCAGCGACCACGGGAGTCGGAGCTGGGGTTGGAGCAGCGGCGGCGGTTGGTGCGGCTGCGCCTTCGGTGATGGTGCCGACGACTCCTGCGACCAGGACATCGTCTCCTTCTTTGTTGTTGATGCTGGCCAGCACGCCTGACACATCGGCGGTAACTTCGGCAGCGACTTTATCAGTCTCCAGAGTGAGCAGGACATCGCCGACTTTAACGGCGTCGCCGACTTTGAAGTGCCACTTGGAAATTTGACCTCCGGCGACGGATTCGCCGAGTGCGGGGATTTTGATGTCAGCCATGATCTTTAAGGATGTCTTTTTACAGGATTAACAGGATTGAAGGATTAACAGGATTAACAGGATTCAGAGCCGCTAAGGTCGGCGGAGCAGATAGTGAAGAGATCGAATAGATGGACACGAAGATCGGCAAGTGTTCGGCCTTGAGTCCAGCGTTCAGGATAAGCATCAAGAAAACCAAGGAACCATTTACCGCTGCGCCAGAAGACAAAACCCAACGACTGACTGCCGCATGGAGTTTTAGCAATCCAGGAATCATGCTTTGCATTCGCTGGTGGCTTGAATTCAACAGTCATAATTCGTGAATCATGTATGCCGTTACGCGCTGAAGGCGGCTTCGACTAGCTTCTCTTGTTCGAGGACGTGGATGGCTTTGGAGCCTGCGGCGGGGCTGGAGCTGCGTTCGCGACCGGCGTAGCGGAGCTTGTGATTGGAGAGCTCTTCGAGACGCGGGCGGATGTAGTAGAAGGCTCCCATGTTGCGCGGCTCTTCCTGGCACCAGATCCACTTCTTCTGAGCGCGTGGATATTTGGCGACGATCTCTTTGAGCATCTCGTAGTGCAGCGGGTAAAGCTGCTCGATGCGGATGATGGCGGCGTTTTTGATTTTGTGCTCTTCGCGGAATTCGAGAAGGTCGTAGTACACTTTGCCACTGCAAAGAATGAGACGCGTGATGCGCTCTGGCGCGGCGAGCAGATGCTCATCGTCCAGGACTTCACGGAAGCTCGTGCCTTCTGCCATGTCGGCGACTTTTGAAACGCAGCGCGGATGGCGCAGCAGGCTCTTCGGCGTCATGACGATGAGCGGCTTGCGCGTGCTGCGCTTCACCTGACGGCGGAGGGCGTGGAAGTATTGCGCGGGTGTGGTGAAGTTACAGACCTGCCAGTTACCACCGGCGCTGCTTTGCAGGAAGCGCTCAAGGCGAGCGCTGGAGTGCTCGGGGCCCTGGCCTTCGAATCCGTGTGGAAGCAAAAGTGTGATGTGACTTGGCCGCTGCCACTTGCTTTCAGCGGAGGCGATGAATTGATCGAGGATGACCTGCGCGCCATTCACGAAGTCGCCAAACTGCGCTTCCCAGCAGAGCAGCATGTTGCTGGCGAGCAGCGAGTAGCCGTAGTCGAAGCCGAGCACGGCGACTTCTGACAAGAGACTGTTATAAACGCAGAAGCGACCCTGCTCTGTGGCGAGGTTGTTTAGCGGGATGTGGCGCTCACGCGTTTCGGTGTCGTAGAAGACGGAGTGACGCTGACTGAAAGTGCCGCGGCGGACATCCTGACCGGAAAGGCGCACGCCATGTTTTTCACTGAGCAAGGAACCAAAGGCGAGTGACTCGGCATAGGCCCAGTCGATGCCTTCACCAGCTTCGATGGCTTTGGCGCGAGCCGCGAGGAAGCGCTTAGCGATGGTCGGGTGAAGATGGAATCCCTCAGGTGATTCGAGCAGCTTGCGGCCGATGAAGTCGAGCTGATCACGGGCGATGCCAGTGGGCACGATGTTGTAATCGTAAGCGGCCTGTGGTTCGGCGGTGGAGCCTTCGTAGGGATTCCCACCGGACTTGCCTTCACGGTCTGCGAGAGCTTTGACACCGTCTTCGAGTTCGTCTTCGAGTTCCTTTTGCAAAGCAGCGGAACCGGCTTCATCCAGCACTCCGGTTTGGGCGAGCTGCTGGCGGTAGAGTGTGGCCGTGGAGGGATGCGCGGCGATAGAGCGCGCCATGTTTGGCTGAGTGAAAGCGGGCTCGTCCGTTTCATTGTGGCCGTAGCGTCGGTAACAAACGATGTCGATCACGACATCACGGCTGAACTTCTGACGGAAGTCGAGTGCGAGCCGAGCGGCAGCGGCCACTTCCAGCGGGCAATCACCATTCACATGGATGACGGGAGCATCGATCATCTTGGCGACGTCGGTGCAGTAGGTCGAGGAGCGCGCGTCAGCGGGGGAGGTGGTGAAACCGATCTGATTGTTCACCACGATATGGATCGTGCCGCCGGTGCGGTAGCCAGGAAGCTGGGAGAGATTCAGCACCTCAGCCACCATGCCTTGACCAGCAAAGGCAGCGTCACCATGAAGCAATATCGGGATGACCTTTTTGCGATCCGTGTTGTCATTGAGGAAGCGCTGGCGTGCGCGTGCCATGCCTTCGACGACGGGATCGACCGCCTCCAAATGGCTCGGATTCGGGGCAAGCATGACGGCCACTTTATTGCCACTGCGCGTCTCACGCACGGTTTCAAAGCCGAGGTGGTATTTCACATCGCCATCACCCGCGACCATGTTGGGCACATAGTTTTCACTGAACTCATAGAAGAGTGTTTCCAGCGGCTTGCGGAGGAAATTGGCCAGCACGCTGAGGCGTCCACGGTGGGACATGCCCATGATGATTTCCTGGCCGTCCTGGGCGGCGAGACTTTCCAAAATGGTCTCGAGCGCGACGAGAACGGACTCGCCACCTTCGACCGAGAAACGCTTCTGACCGACGAAGCGACGATGCAGGAAGCGCTCAAATGTTTCGGCTTCCATCAGCCAGCGCAGGGCATCGATCTGTGATTCATCTGTGGGGGTGGGATCGGAGAGGCGGTTTTCGATTCGCTCCAGTAACCAGTTCCGCACTTCAGGCGTCTGGATGTGCATGAACTCAAAGCCCACTTTGCTCGAATAAACGCGGCGCAGTTCTTCCAGCATCTCACGCAGTTTCATGGCCTGACCACTGCGGAACATCTGCGTCTGCACTTCCCTATCGAGATCGGCTTCTGTGAAGCCCAGACCTTCCAGGGTCAAAGCGCTAGCTTCAGGTCCAGTCGCGCTTAGCGGATCGAGATGAGCTGCACGGTGGCCGAGTGAGCGAAAAGCGAGCAGCGCATTGGTGACGCGCATGCGGAAGTTCAGCGTGGACTCAGAAAGTGTGGCACCTGCTGAAGCTGGTGCAGCGGACCGACTGCCGCGTTTGGCCAGTTCGGCCATTCCGAGTTCAAACCCTTCAAAGAAAGAGGCCCATGTTGTCTCGACCGATTGAGGGTCTTGTTTCCATTCGGTGTATTTGGAGTCGAGCAGGTCTTGGTTTGCGCGAAACGGCAGCGTGGCACTCATGATGATAGGGGGCGCGCAGAATGCGCCCTTTCGTTATGGATGCAACCCTGGAAAGGCAAGAAATCTGAAGGTCTTTGCCGATACCGCTCGGACTTGCCCGTCCGAGCAGGATGCGCCAAAGATGGTCAAAGTCCCAACCATGAAATCTGTCCTCGCCCTTCTCTACCTTACGCTCGCCCTCAATGTCTTTGCAGGTGAACCCCCAGGCCGTTGGAAAGCACCTGCCAAGGACGGGCGACCCTGGAAACATGCGGGGACCGGCCTGAGCTTCCCCACGATGCTCGGTGGCTACCGACTAGCGGGCGAGTTTCAGTATGAGAAAGGCGGCTCCTTCATCCGCTATGAAAACCTGGAAGAGCGAGTGCGCGCCGACATCTTCTTTTTCCCCGTGGCCGCGAAAGCTACCACAGTCGAAGAGCAGCAGCGTCTTATTCTTCAGGAGATGGACAGCGTGACGACGGACTTTGATGCGATGGTGAAGCAGGGCCGCTACAAGAACCTCAGCATCGGCCCGCTCGGCGGTGGCTCGATTGATCTGTGGATGAAAGATGACGCGCCACTCGCGGCCCGAGTCATCACGGCGACCCGAATCGGCCAGAATGACGATGGCGTGGTCGAGGCTGTGCTGAAGCAATGGGTCGGCATCACCTACTTTGAAAATCACCTCATCACCATCCGCCAGATGCGCCCTGAAAGCACCGGAGATGCCGGAGAAGAAGGCTTCAAGAATTTCGGTGGCATGATCTTTCAAATCATCAAAGACCCCGCTCTGCGCGCGGACATCTCACGCATGATCGATCTGTATTTGGCAGACCCATTTTCTGATGACAGCGTCCAGGCCACAGGTGCCGTGCTTGCCTATCTGAAGCAGACACCCTTCTACCCGATCAGCATCCCCGAGTATCCCATCAGCGACTGGCTGGAGCACTGTAAAAAAGTCGCCCCCGGCACCGAAGGTCACCTGCTCAGCGCTTTCATGCTCGCCTCTGCCAAAGCCGCCTTTGCTGATGGCGATGCCGCCACCTGCTTGAAGGCCGGAGCCAAACAGTTCGCCCTCATCTACCGTCAACTCGCCGTCAAAAACCCACAGATCAAGCTCCCCGAGATCGAAGACTTCGCCGCAGCCGCCGAATCAGGCCATGGTGGCGAGTGGCTCACCGAGCGTGCGGGCATCAAGCAGTGACAAATCTTCAAATGGATCATTTTTCCAACCTCGTTTCACCTCTTCAAATGCAGCGTTTCATCACTCTCAGTTTCTTTCTTTGTTTCGGACTGGTCGCGCAAGCGGCTGATCGGCCTAATGTGCTGTTCATCCTCTGCGATGACTTGCGGCCTGATGCGCTGGGTTGCTTTGGTTCAAAGCATGTGAAGACGCCGAACATCGACCGGCTGGCGGCGGAGGGGGTGCGCTTCAAGAATACTTTTTGCACGACTTCACTGTGCTCGCCGAGCCGGGCCTCCATCCTGAGTGGGGTGTATGCCCACACGCACGGGGTGACGAATAATTTCACGGAGTATCCGGCGCAGATGGCCTCGTTTCCACAGACGCTGCATGAGGCGGGCTACGCGACGGCCTACATCGGCAAGTATCACATGGGGGAGGAGAATGATGAGCCGCGCCCCGGCTTTGATTGGTTCGTGACGCACAAAGGTCAGGGCAAATACTTCGATACGGAATGGAACATGAACGGCAAGAAGCGTGAGGTGGTGAAGGGCTACTACACGAGCGTGGTGACGGACATGACGCTGGATTGGCTGAAGCAACAAAAGGCGGAGAAGCCCTGGTGCATGTTCCTGGGTCACAAAGCGCCGCACAGCTTCTACACGCCTGAGCCGAAGTATGAGCACAGCTTTGACGAAGTGCGTGTGCCTTATCCTTCCACGGCTTTTCAGCTCGATGACAAGCCAGCGTGGATCAAGCAACGACTACACACTTGGCATGGCATTTATGGGCCACTTTTTGAATGGCGAAAGAAGTTCCCGGATGATCGGCCTGAGGCGGTGAAGGACTTTGAAAACATGGTCCACGGTTACTGGGGCACGGTGCTGAGTGTGGACGACAGTGTGGCTCGGCTACGTGCGTTTCTCGAAGAAACCAAGCAGCTCGAAAACACGATCATCGTCTTCATGGGGGATAATGGTCTGCTCGAAGGTGAGCACGGCATGGTGGACAAACGCACGGCGCATGAGGCAAGTCTGCGCATCCCACTCGTGGTGCGTTTTCCCGCGCTGGGACAAGGCAAAGTGATCGACCAGCAAGTGCTGACCGTGGATATGGCACCCAGCGTGCTCGATCTCTGCGCGGCACCTGCTTTGTCCAAGATCCATGGCAAGTCCTGGGTCAAGCTGGCGCAGGAAGGTGATGCTGAATGGCGCACATCCTGGTTCTACCACTACAACTACGAAACGCAGTTCCCCTACACGCCGAACGTCCGCGCGATCCGCACGGACCGCTGGAAGTACATTCATTACCCGCATGGTGATGGTGGCCCGGACCGCCACATGGCCGAGCTTTACGATCTGAAAAGTGATCCTGGTGAAACGAAGAATCTAATAGGCAAGACGGAACTCGCAGGTCAGGTGACGGCGCTTCAAGCCGAACTCGCCAAGCTGATGCTCGCGACCGGTCTCGACGCCAACACCGATAAGATGCCACTCGATGATGGGGTGAAGAGCGGCTTGCCTGACGTGAAGATTCGCTGAAGTGACTTTGTCAAAGAGGAAAGGCTGCTGGGGTTGCCGCGTTTGTTCCACGCCATGAACACCCGCCGCAACTTCCTCACCCAATCAGTCGCCGCATCTACCGGCGTTTTCTACATCGCTAAAACATCTTGGGCGCAGAACAGTCCGAGCGATACGGTGAACGTGGCTGTCATCGGCTTTGGTGGGCGTGGCGGCTCCCACATCAGCGGTTATCGGAAACTCAAAGACGAAGGCGTGCGCATCGCGGCCTTGTGTGATGTCGATACGAAGGTGCTCGGCAAAGGGGTGGATGCTTTTGATCAAGACAAACTCAAGGTCACTGGCTACACGGATCTGCGGAAGCTGCTGGATAATAAAGACATCGACGCGGTAAGCATCGCCACGCCAAATCACTGGCATGCTCTGGCGACGATCTGGGCCGTGCAGGCAGGGAAGGATGTGTATGTCGAGAAGCCTGTCTCACATTGTGTTTGGGAAGGTCGGCAGATGGTCAAAGCCGCGCGCAAGTATTCCAAGATCGTGCAGACTGGTACGCAATCGCGCTCCAGCCGTAAAGGCATCGCCTCAGCGGTGAAATGGGTGCATGAGGGTAATCTCGGTAAGATCCTGCTTTCACGGGGCATGTGCTACAAACGCCGAGCCAGCATCGGCAAGTCAGAGGGGGAGCAGCCTGTGCCGGACTCTGTGAATTTCGATCTGTGGTGTGGTCCTGCGCCCAAGGTGCCGCTCACGCGCAAGAAACTGCACTACGACTGGCACTGGACCTGGAACTACGGCAATGGCGATCTCGGCAATCAGGGCATTCATCAGATGGACATCGCCCGCTGGTTTCTCGGTGAGATGGAGCTTTCCCCCAGCGTGTGGAGTGTCGGTGGTCGTCTGGGTTATGAAGACGATGGTGAAACAGCGAACACGCAGATGATTTACCATGGCTATGAGAAGGCACCGATGATCTTTGAAGTGCGTGGCTTGCCTGAAAATAAGGACAGCAAGAACATGGACAAATTCAAAGGCGCGGGCGTCGGTGTCATTGTCGAGTGTGAGGGCGGCTACGTCGTGGTGCCGAATTACTCAGGGGCCATCGCGTATGATAAGGATGGTAAGGAGATCAAGAAATTTGAAGGCAGTGACGACCACTTTAAAAACTTCATCAATGCCTGCCGCAGCCGCCGCGTGGATGATTTGAACGCGGACATTTTAGAAGGACATCTCTCCAGCGCGCTCTGTCACACCGGCAATATTTCTTATCGCCTCGGCCAGAAAGAAAAGCCCGAAGCCATCCTCGAAAAAATCAAAGGCGACACCTTTGCGGCGGATACGTTTGAGCGCATGAAAGAGCATCTAGCGAAGAACGATGTCGATGTGAGTAAGGACAAACTCACGCTCGGCCCGGTGCTCAAAATGGACCCGAAGACTGAGCGCTTCATCGATCACGATGCGGCTAATGAGATGCTCAAAGACAAGTATCGGCCGCCCTTTGTCGTGCCGGATGAGGTGTGATCTTCGTTTCTGTGGAGAAGATCAGTTCGAGGATTGCCAATGAAGCCGCGATCTCTCAGAATTAAAGTTCATGGAACTTATTCCCGACCTGCCGCCTGAAGCTTTGATTGAGTCACCGCCTACATTGCCTGCGGAGAAGCCGGCGGGTCCTCGATTGGGCAGTGCCCTGCTGGTGAGTGTGATCTTTTATGCGGTTACCTTTGGCGTGACAATCCC
The DNA here is from genome assembly GCA_964583255.1 of uncultured Prosthecobacter sp. GTDB lineage: Bacteria > Verrucomicrobiota > Verrucomicrobiia > Verrucomicrobiales > Verrucomicrobiaceae > Prosthecobacter. Next base: position 8,222 of record CAZOVY010000020.1, on the reverse strand, counting down.
GATCGTGATCGTGCTTATGGTCATGAAGAAGCCGCTGGATCAGATCATGCTGGTGCTTGCAGGGCAGCTAGTGGCTTGGCCTGCGGCGATGCTGGCAGGAAGCCTGATCTGCAAGCGCCCGTGGCGTGAGTCATACGCGGTTCGCGGTTTTTCGTTGAGGCTACTGCCGGGAGTTGTCATTGGCTGCTTTGGTCTGAGTTTTGTGCTCAATCGACTAGCCTCGGCGATCCCGATGCCGAAGGCTTTTGAGACTATGTTCAAAGGCTTGGCAGACGGTGATCCGGTCCTGACTTTCGTGGTAATCTCTGTGATCGCACCAATCGCTGAAGAGCTGTTTTTTCGCGGCTGGATGCTGCGCGGTTTTATGGCAAACTACTCTGCCAAGAAAGCGATCTGGCTGTCGGCGTTGATGTTTGCGCTCTTCCATCTGAATCCCTGGCAGGCCGTGGTGGCGCTGCCGCTGGGCTTGCTCTTTGGCTGGTTGGTGCTGCGCACGGGTTCGCTGGCTCCGGGTATCATCGGGCACTTTGTGGTTAATTTTACCAACACTAAATTGATGCTGCCAGCCTGCGCTTTATTTGGTCACAATGCCGAGGCCATTAAAGAGGCGACTCATCTGCCCTGGGATGTAGTCAGTGCGGGCGCGGTGCTTTGCGTTGTGGGAATCGGTTGGCTCTGGAGCGAGCTGCGTTTGCGCGATGCGCGCGCATAGCTGATTCGGTATTCGATGATCCAATCGTAGGTGCGGTCGGGCATGGCGCAGGTGACGCCGAGTTTGGCGGTGGAGTCGCGATTGCGGATGGTCTTGCAGTCGGAGACGTCTGGATGCCTGCGGCACATTTATTTTTTTCGATTTGTGAAAAAGTGTGCCAAGATTGGCGTTTGTTCCGCATGAACGCCATGCGCCCCAAAGCTCTCTTTGCCATTCTATGCCTTGTCAGTGCTGCTCAGGCAGCTACCGATACACCGACTGCGTCTCGTCAAATTGACTCCATTCTGGAAGCGGATTGGAAGAAGAATAACCTCAAGGGAAATCCTGCTGCGGATGAAAACACGTTTGTTCGCCGCATCTATTTGGACGTCATCGGACGCATCCCGACGACGCGTGAGGTCGAGGAGTATTTGGCTTCCAATGATAGTAACAAGCGTGCGAAACTGATCGACAAGTTGCTGGCTTCTGAGGGTTATGCTCAGCACTTCTTTAATTATTGGGCTGATGTGCTGCGCGCTCAATCGAGTGGTGGCCAAACTGGCGCGATCACGGGCGCGGCTTACACAAACTTCATCAAGCAGAGTCTGCGGGATAACAAACCTTACGACCAGTTTGTGCGCGAGATGGTGGCCGCTCAGGGGAAGGCCTGGGACAATGGTGCCATCGGCTATTACATGCGAGATCGCGGGATGCCGCTGGATAATATGGCCAGCACAGTGCGCGTCTTTTTGGGTACGCGAGTGGAGTGCGCCCAGTGCCACAATCACCCTTTTGATAAGTGGTCACAGATGCAGTTCTATAAAATGGCAGCCTTTACTTATGGGGTCGAGACTCAGGACTACAATGGCGGCACGATGGGTGGTGTGCGTGATCTCTTGAAGGAGAAAGAAGAAATCCTCCGCGCCTCATTCAAAGAGCCGCAGCGCCCGAAATTCATCAAAGGCATGGACAAAGCAGAGTTTGCTAAGCTCGAAGAGAAGTACCGCGCTGAATCCAAAGAAGTACAGAAGAAGCGTGAGGAAGCTCGGCAGGAAATACGCAAAGAACAGCGTAACTACCAGGACTCCATCAGAGACGTGAGTGACACGATGCGCTACACCAGCGTAAGTGCCCGTGAGCGCAAAGTGACGCTGCCGCATGACTATCAGTACACGGATGCGAAGCCCAAGTCGGTGGTGGAGCCAGGTGCCATGATGGGTCATGAGTGCATCACGCAGCCGGGGGAAACACCGCTACAAGCCTATGCACGCTGGATGACGAGCAAAGACAATCCAAGATTTGCGACGGTCATCGTGAATCGACTTTGGAAGAGGGCTTTTGGTCTAGCGCTGATCGAGCCGTTGGATGAACTGATGGATACGACCGTGCCGATGAATCCTGAAATGCAGAAGCATCTGGAAAAGCTGATCGTGGACATGAAGTATGACATGAAGGGTTTCCTCCGCGTCATCTTGAATACCAGCGCCTATCAACGTCAGGTTACCCTTGAAGATGTGGCCCCTGGAGTGGCTTATCATTTCACCGGCCCGCTGCTGCGCCGCATGACGGCGGAGCAGATGTGGGATTCCTTTGTGACCCTGATCAATCCAAACCCAGACATGATCAATGCGGCAGCTCGTGAGCAGATCGATCAGCGCGTGCAGCAGGCTCGGAAGATCGCTGATGGTGTGGACTCGCTGACGCCAGAAGAAGCTCTCCGTGGCGTGAAGTTGGCGGCGGCAGTGTATGACAAGAATCGCGAGCGCACCGATGCCAAGCAGAAGGAATACCTCGAAGCGCGCACGGCTCAAAAAGAGATGCAGGAAAATGCCGAAGCCATGAAAGGCGAAGAACGCAAAGTGGCCGATGCCAAGGTGGCTGAGCTCAAGAAGAAGGTGGATCAAATCCGCAGCGAAGTGAACACCATCCAGAATGAGGGGCGCCGCGTCTCCACCGCTGAGATCATTGTTCCGGGTGAAAAGAAGCTCTATCAAAAAGTCACCGGCAAGCCTTTCCAAACGGTGTCGATGAACACCAAGGGCGCTGGCAATGATGCTTCCCCATCCATGATGGCTGGAGAAGGCATGACAATGATGGCTTATGGGGTCAAAGCCGAGAAGGTAAGCATTCCTGGCTATGATCGGAAAGAGCAGACGCCTGAGGAAAAGAAGGCTGATGCCGACAAGCGCGAAGCTGCCTACAAGGAGGAAGCTCAGTTCTTCGGCATCCCGGAAAAGCAGATGAAGGACTACAGTCGTGCACGCGCCGAGCAGTCACGCAATTGGCTGCGCTCAGCTGAAGTGGAGAGTCCTGCTCCGCGTGGTCACTACCTCCGCGAGTTTGGCCAAAGTGATCGTGAAACCATCGAAAACGCCAATAATGAAGCCAGTGTGCCACAAGCTCTGGCCCTCATGAATGGCCAACTCCTCCCGCAAATTCTGAGCAAATACAGCCAGCTCATGCTGACTCTCAGTAAGGCACCTTATCCCGATGATAAAGTCGATGCTGCCTACATGACGCTTCTTTCCCGCAAGCCAACCAGCAAAGAAAAGGCCACTTGGCTCAAGGCTCAGGATAGCAACCTGACCAGCATGGAAGACCTCGTCTTCTCTTTGCTCAATACCCAGCAGTTCATTTTCATTCAATAGTAAAACCAACACCATCAGCCCACGATCATGAAACAAGAACTTACCTCCAAACTCCTCCGCTCCGGTGAAATCAGCCGTCGCGACTTTGCTGCCAAGACCGCTTCCTCGCTCCTTGGCGTCGGGATGCTAGGCAGCTCGATGACCAGCAAATCCTTCGCGGCCTTTGAGGGCTCTTCGAAGCTCAAGCAGGTGGCCACGGCCAAGAACGTTATTTATCTCTACATGAGTGGCGGTCAGTCCCACATGGACACTTGGGATCCAAAGGAAGGTGCAGCGACAGGTGGCCCGACCAAAGCGATCAAGACCAGTGCTGACGGCGTGCGCATCGCTGAAAATCTACCTTTGACCGCGAAGCAGATGCATCACGGCACCGTGATCAATTCGCTGACCTCAACTCAAGGCGCGCACGAGCAGGGCAACTACATGATGCACACCAGTTACGAGATGCGCGGTACCATTCGCCATCCTGCGATGGGTGCTTGGCTGAATGTCTTCCAAGGCGGTGGCAACAGCACGCTGCCCAACTTTGTTTTCATCGGCAATGATAGCCGCCATCCCGGCGCTGGCTTCTTCCCCGCCGCGAACAGTCCGCTTTACGTCAACAATCCTGAGAACGGCCTGAAGAACGTCAAGTCCAGTGTGCCAGAGGACAAATTCCAAGCTCGCATGAAGCTGGCGGACGAACTCGATACGGACTTCCGCACCACTTTCGCACACCGCAATGTGAAGGCCTATGCCGAGATGTATGACGACGCGATCGCGATGATGAAATCGGAAGATCTTAAAGCCTTCGACCTCACTGAAGAGCCCGCCGATCTGCGCAGTGCTTATGGTCGTGAGGCCTTTGGTCAGGGCTGCTTGCTCGCTCGCCGTCTGGTGGAGCGCGGCGTGCGTTTTGTCGAAGTTTCACTCGGCGGCTGGGACACCCACAATGCTAACTTCGTCGCCGTCCCTGAGCGCTGTGAAACGCTCGACAAAGGTCTAGCCACGCTAGTCGCCGATCTTCACAATCGTGGATTGCTGAAGGACACACTCATCGTCCTGACCTCAGAGTTTGGCCGCACGCCAGACATCAATCAAAACGGTGGTCGTGACCATTATCCAAAAGCCTTCTCCGCCGTCATGTTTGGCGGTGGTGTGAAAGGTGGCTTCACCTATGGCAAGACCGACAGTGAAGGCCGTGAGGTCATCGAAGATAAGGTCAAGATCCAGGACATGAATGCCTCCATCGCCTTCGCCCTCGGTTTGCCGCTTGATCAGGTCATCTACAGCCCCAGCAAGCGCCCCTTCACCATCGCGGACAAAGGCCAGCCGCTGACAGGCGTGTTTGCGTGATCTGACATAGCCGATTCACTAAACTGGGCAGCTCTCGAAGAGATTCGGAGCTGCCCTTTTTGTGGCTGTAAAGCGCGCTGAATGAGGCGGTAATCACAGTTGGTTTGGCGTTGTGAAGAAGAAGTTAGACAAAACCCGAAGAGGCAGGTTTTCATCGCTCAAATCCTGTCGGATAGACCGCACAAAGGTATCATCAATGGGTAGTTTTAAGCTGAGTGCGAGGGGTTGTGAGTTCTTCACAGTGCCGGTTTCCACAGCAGTCAGATCGCGGGCGATAAGGCAGATCATTTGCGGTTAAAAGAGACTTGCTGTGGCTGAAGGCGGCCTGCAATAAGTGGTGTCACAACACGTTGATATACAAGTGAAAGCATCGAAGAGGCTTGGTCTTAAAGGGCATCTATTCTGGTTTCTAGACCGTTCTTATGATTGTTGGTGAAAGTGACGTTTTCGTTTCGTTCCTCACCGGTATGGGGCGCGTTCCACAGACTCAGCCGCTAGGATGAATGGCGGGAAAGCTTGGTGCCAAGTCACCAAAAGACGCTACGAGGAAAATTAATCTCTAGGATTGCTCTCTTCGCTGTGAATAACCTGTGAATTAGTGTCAAAAACTCGGTGCCTAGCTGTGCGAAACAAGGGAAAGGCTAAGCAGCCATGTCCTTACTCAGACAAACCGAGTTCGGATAGGCTTTGCCGCAGCCGCTGAATCTGATCTGAATCGTGCGCGGCGGAGACGGTGATTCGCAGTCGGGCGCTGCCACGGGCCACGGTGGGGTAGCGGATGGCTGGGATGAGAAAGCCTGATTCATGAAGACGCGCACTGGCTGCCATGGCTTGGTTTTCATCGCCGATGATGCGCGGCACGATGGCGCTGATGAAGCCGCCGTCGGGCCTCAACTGACGCACGTTTTCTCGCAGAGCCTCCCTGCGGCGATCACCCTCTGCGCTGGCGACGATGTCTAAGGCGACCCGTGCGGCATGGGCAATGCAGGGCAGGGGAGCGGTGGAGTAGATGAGGCTACGGGCACGGTTGATGAGGAGGTCGATCACCTGCCGCGATGCAGCCAGGTAGCCGCCGCTGAGGCCCAGGGCCTTACTCAGCGTGCCCATTTGAAGATCCACCCGCCCTGAAAGCCCGAGCGCTGCGGACAGTCCGCGTCCCTGCGGCCCGACGACTCCGACAGCGTGGGCTTCATCAAGTAGTAGCCAGGCACCGTGGTGGTCTTTTAACTCCACGATCTCAGCCAGCGGGCAGGCGTCTCCGTCCATGCTAAAAATCGCCTCCGTGACCACCAGCACGCGGCCCTGGGCTGTCTCCAGCAACTTGCTCAGTTTGCCCAGATGATTGTGAGGGAAGACGCGAATCGTCGCCCCGCTCAGACGTGCGGCATCGACGAGGCAAGCGTGGCTGAGTTTATCTAAAATGATCGTGTCCCCTTTGCCGACGAGCGCTGGTATCGTGCCGAGTGCCACAGCGTAACCGCTGCTGAAAGTCAAAGCCGCCTCGGTCTGCTTAAAGGCTGCCAGGGCGGCCTCAAGCTCAACGTGCGACTTCAGCGTGCCACACACGAGTCTGGAAGAACCTGAACCCGCGCCATAAAGCTGCACGCCTTCCCGCAGTGCTTCACGCAAGACCTCCGAGTCCGCGAGTCCGAGGTAATCGTTTGAAGAGAAATTGATCAGCTCACGGCCATCGACATGCACCAGCGACCCTTGCTTTGAGTCGAGCGTGCGCAGCTCACGCCAGAGGCCATCAGCGCGCAATTGGTTAGTTTGAGACGGGAGATCCCAGCTCATTCCTTCAGCCTCCGTTCCACGATCTCATCTTTCTCCACGCCGAGTGCCAAAGCCTTTTGGTAGTGGCGTTTGGCCAGCTCGATGCTCGGTGGTTTCTGGTCCACATAAAGCAGGGCCAGATTGAAATGGGCGATGCCATACTTTGGATTCAGTTCGATGGCGCGTTGCAGTTCGGATTCAGCGGAACTGTTCCAGCCTAGATTGCGTGCCGTGATCGCTAGATAGTTGTGCGCATGGGCATCCGTCGGGTCTTCGTGAATCGCACGGGTGAACATCGACATCGCTAAATAAGTGTCGCCTTTGGCCGAGTGCAGCAGGCCGAGAGCATTCCACGATTGCACGAGGGCCGGATGGTAAAGCACCGACTTCTCAAAGCTCTCGATCGCTTCCTTCACATGTCCTGATTGCTGCTCCACCGCCCCCAGATTGGCCCAGGCCAGTGCATTCTCCGGGTCTAGTTTCAGCATCTCCTGGTAGGCCGTGCGCGCCGTGCCCCAGTCTTTTTTGCCAAAGGCTTCCGCCGCTTTTTTGGAAAGGATCATCGTGTCAGGCGGCAGTGTGCCACCAGGGCCAATGGGCACACGCTGCAATGGCGGCGTAAAGTCCTGGGCCAGGAGAGCCGATGGAAGAACCAGAGAGAAGAGGAGGAGCAAGCGAATCACAGCCCCGATTGTCAGCCAAAGAAGGCGCTGCGCCAAGTCCGGTAATCAATTCTTGAGCCTAACCAAATTGGCCCTGAAAAGTGTTTGCAAAGCCGCATGTTCGAGCGAACAGAGTTCACATGACCGGAGCACCCATCAAACTCACCGACCGCCAGCGCGAACTGCTGGAATACCTGCGTCAGCACCAACGTGAACAAGGTGTCATGCCAAGCACACGTGACATTCAGCGGCACTTTGGCTTTTCCAGCCAGACTGCTGCCATGAGCCACCTGCGTGCGCTTGAGAAAAAAGGCGTCATCCAGCGTCACCCCCACAAAGCCCGTGCCGTCGTCTTTCCTGAGGATCTGGAGCGCGGTGAGATCGTGGACATCCCCGTCTATGGTAGCATCGCTGCTGGTTATGCCGAGATGCAGCAGCAGCACGCTGACAGCTCCATCACAGTCGATGCGGCTACACTCGGGCTGAGTCGAAACTCCCGTGCCTTCGCCCTGAAAGTCCGTGGCGAGTCCATGATCGGCGCCAACATCTGCTCAGGTGACATCGTCATCCTCGAAGCCCGTGAGCCTCGTCCCCGCGACATCGTCGCCGCCCTCATTGATGGCGAGACGACCCTCAAGCGTTACGTCGTCGAAAACGGACGCCCCTTTCTCCACGCAGAAAATCCATCCTATCCCGATCTCATTCCCGCCCAGGAACTCGTCATCCAGGGTGTCATGCAGACACTGATTCGCCGGGTGAATTGAGGATGAGAGAGAAGTTTTCAAAATTGTTTTTATTTAGATCATTCCGTTGGGCACGCGGCCAAAGCTTTCCCAGGAAATCACTGCGCTGCCTGCCAGACAAGCTGGTCGGGAAGGCTCTTGGTGATCAAAGGGACCCACCTTCCCGCCGCAGCATTGCGGCAGGAAATTCACACTGACCACCTTCAACTCATTTCGCGGCGGGCTGCTCTTCCTTCCGCCACGCCTCCACTTCTTCGGGTGAAGCCGCCATCCACACCTTGACCGTCTTGTCCCCGCTGGCCGTGACAATCCGCCGTGAGGTGCGCTAGAATGTTGGACCAGGAGATAAGGGAATAAGCAGCATGAAAAC
>CAZOVY010000019.1:0-72351 GCA_964583255.1 uncultured Prosthecobacter sp. | reverse complement strand
GAATCTCCACCGGCAGAGTCGGGATCACCTCCCGCATCTCCCACAGCGCCCAGAGCATCGCCGCCATCGGCCCTTTGGTATCACTCGCACCGCGACCCCAGACGCGGCCGTCACGCACTTCACCGCCAAAGGGTTCAATGGTCATGCCACCCACACTCACGGTGTCGGTGTGGGGTCCAAAGACGATGCGCGGCTTCCTGGCTCCATCGGTCAAAGGCAAGCTGGGGAAGCGCCCGATCACATTGGGTCGGCCCGGCTCCACCTCATCTAGCACCACCTCTGCCCCGCAGGCCGTGAGAAAGGCCCCCACATACTCCGCGCAGGCCAGTTCGCCCGTATGCACCGTCCCCGCATCACCATCCGGATTCACCGACGGGATGCGGACCAGTGCCTGACAGAGTTCGATGACATTCGCGGGCCGGGGAAACATATTTCAATAAAGCCACACGCACGCAAGTGGCGCAAGCACAGCCACATCCAACTCGGTGATTGAAAATCGCTTAACTAGACTTGCCGTGGAGGCTACCAGAGCTTGCCCGCAGGCGTATCTAGCGCCAATCATCGCGTCCCCCATGCCTGCCCGACCTTCTACTAAACGAACCGTTTCATCCACAGCTAGCTCCGCTATCGAGGCTCCGCCGATGCGGGCACAAGTTAGGACACTGAGCAATGGGCTGGAGGTGATCGTGCGGGAGGATCAGCAGCACCCGCTGGTGAGCGTGCAGATCTGGATCAAGGCGGGCAGTCTGCATGAGGAGAAGTGGACGGGCGCGGGTCTGGCTCACTGCGTGGAGCACATGCTTTTCAAAGGCACCTGGAAGCGCACGGCGGTGGAGATTTCTCAGGGTATCCAAAACCTGGGTGGCTATGTGAATGCTTACACGACTTTTAATCGCACGGTGTACTGGATTGACGGTCTGGCAGATCATGCGGAAGGCTATCTGGAGATCTTGGCGGACATGGTGAAGAACTCACGAATTGACGCGGCGGAGCTGGCGAAGGAGCAGGACGTGATCCGCCGTGAGATGGCGATGGGCAATGACGATCCTAACTCGGAACTCCAGCATCTGGTGCAGGCCACGTCCTTTCGTCAGCACCCGCTGCGGCATCCGATCATCGGGCATCGTGAGGTGTTTGATCAAGTGTCGCGGGATGATGTGGCGGGCTTTGTGACGCGGCATTATGTACCAAACAACTGCTTCGTGGTCATCGCGGGTGCGGTCGATTCTGAGGCCACCTTTGCTGCCGTGGAGCGTCTGCTGGGTGACTGGAAACGCACGGCCTATGAGCCAGTGATGCTGCCGCAAGAGCCACGCCAAATCGGTGCGCGAGTGATGCACAAGGACTTCGCCACAGAGTTGACGCATGTGGCGCTCGGTTGGCAGATCCCTGGTGAGGGACATGCGGACAAGGCGGCGCTGGATGTACTGGCCTTTTTGTTGGGCTCGGGTCGCAGTTCGCGGCTGTATCAGGAGCTGCGTGAGAAGAAAAGCATCGCTCATTCGGTCTGGGCCGGGGCCTGGGGATCGCAGGAGTGCGGGGTCTTCAATACGGAAGTCGAGTGTGATCCGAAGGACGTTGAAGTATGTCGTGAAGCCATGCAAAGCGTGGTGAAACAGATGCATCTCAAAGGTCCATCCAAGGCTGAACTGGCCAAGGCTGTGCGTGCGACACTGAGCGGTCAGTTGCGCACTCTCGCGACGACGAAAGGGCAGGCGGCTTCTCTCGGACACGGCTGGTTGAATGTCGGCAGTCTGGATTACGCGCAGCATTATCTGCGGGCCATCCGCACGCTGACGCCTGAGATGATTCGCAGTGTGGCGCAGCGCTATCTTCTGGATGTGACCTGCAATGTGGTCAGCGTGGGACCAGTGCCGATGACGAAGGCCGCCGAGTCATCTGGTGTGAGCCGCAAGGATGCGGTGCAGCGCTTTGAACTGAAGAACGGGCTGACGCTGCTGGTGCAGGAAAACCCACGACTGCCGCTGGTTTCTATCCGCGCTGGTTTCCTGGCGGGTGTGCCTGCTGAGACTGAAGCGAACGCGGGTGTGACTCAGGTTTCTGCCTCGATGCTGCTCAAAGGCACGAAGACTCGGAGCGCGGCGCAGATCGCTGAGGAGATGGAGAATCGTGGTGGCAGTCTGCACTGCGCCTCAGATGCTCACCGCTTTGTCTTCGGCACGGATGTGGTGCGCGGTGATGAAATGGATGGTCTGGCTTTGATCGCTGATCTCATCCAAAACGCGACACTGCCTGCCGCGCAATTGATCGAGGTAAAGAAGCATCAGATCGCCAATATTCAGGAGGAGAAGGAAGATCCGCTCACTGTGGCCATGCGCTACGCCCGCAGTCAGATCTTTGCGGGAGAGTCTTTTGCCCGCACGGCGCTGGGCACGGAGGCTTCGGTGAAGTCGCTCAAGGTGGAAACCTGTCGCGCAATGCTGAAACAATCTCTGGTAGGCAGCAACGGCGTGATCTCGATCGTCGGTGATGTGAAGACGGCAGAGATCCGCAAGCAGGTGGAAGCCAGCTTTGGCAAGCTGCCGCGTGGTGAGAAGCGTGACATCGCGCCGCTTGCTGCGCCGAAGAAGCTCAAGCCAAGCATCCAGACTCTGAACATGGAGAAGGAGCAAGCTGTGCTGGTCATCGGCTTCCGAGGTGTCGGGCTGCATCATGCGGATAGCCAGGCGTTGATGCTCATTGATGAGGCGTGCAGTGACATGGGTAGCCGCCTTTTCAATCGCATCCGAGAGGAGCTGGGACTGGCTTACTATGTCGGCGCTCAACAGTTCTCAGCTCTCGGTGCGGGGGCCTTTTACTTCTACGTCGGCACGGACCCGCTGAAGATTGATTTGGCCCAACAAGAGATGCTGAGGCTGATCGAAGAGCTGGCGAAGGACGGCCTGACGGCTGATGAACTCCAACGTGCCAAGACTTCCTGGCGCTCGTCTTGGTTGCGCGCGCAGCAGGGAAATGCAGGTCTGGCAGACTCCTATGGCTGGAATGAGCTGAACGGCAATGGCTTCACTCACTTTGAGCGCTTGCCTGCGATGATCGCTGCGATCACCGACAAGGACATCCGTCGTGTGGCCAAGACCTATCTGAGCAAGGCGAGCGCGTTCGTTGTGCGGGTGATGCCGAAGGCGAAGTGAAGTCCTTTTAGGGCACAAAAAACGCGGGCATTGCTGCCCGCGTTTGATGTGAGTGTTGGTAGAGGCTGCTTACGCGGCTTCAATCTCTGCATTCGACTTCTTCTTCTCGCGCTGACGTTGAGCGGAGTCGAGGGTGCGCTTGCGGAGGCGGAGATTTTTTGGGGTACACTCGACGAGTTCATCTGGGGCGATGTACTCGATGGCACGCTCAAGGCTGAACTTCATCGGCGGGGTGAGCTGGATACCCTTGTCACCACCGGCGGCGCGGAAGTTGGTGAGGTTCTTGGCGCGCGTGGGGTTCACGGGCAGGTCGTCGGTGCGGGGGTTTTCGCCGATGATCATGCCATCATAGACGAGATCACCAGCGGTGACGAAGAGCTTGCCACGGACCTGGATGGTATCGAGCGAGTAAGAGGTGGCTTCACCACCTTCGGTGCTGACGAGCGTGCCAGTGTTGCGCGTCTGCATGTGCCCGGCGTGCGGGGCGTATTCGCGGAAGAGATGACTGTGAATGCCGTGACCGCTCGTGAGGTTCATCAACTCAAACTCGAAGCCGATGAGGCCACGAGTCGGGATGTAGGACTGGACGGTGGAGCGGCCGTTATGCGCGTTCATGTCTTCGATGCGGCCTTTGCGCTCGGAGATGCACTTCATGACTGGGCCGAGGTAATCATCTGGCACGTCGAGATAGAGGGTCTCAAAGGGTTCGCAGGTGACATCGTTAATGCGCTTGGTGATGACCATCGGACGCGAGACGAGAACCTCGAATCCTTCGCGGCGCATCTGCTCGACGAGCACGGCGATCTGCATGGCTCCACGGGCGCTGACGTCAAAGATACCAGCGGTGTCGGTGTCTTTGAAGGAGAGGGTGACGTTCATCTTCTGCTCACGATCCAAGCGGTCGCGGATCTTGCGGGAGGTGACGTGTGTGCCTTCGCGACCAGCCAGCGGGCCGTCATTCACAGCGAACTGCATGACGATGGTCGGTGGGTCGATGGCGACGAATGGTAGAGCTGGCGCGTCAGGCGCACCGGCAACGGTTTGACCGATGTCCACATCTTCAAAGCCGCTGATGCCGACGATGTCACCTGCGCCGCCTTCGACGGAGTCACTGGTGGTAAGCGTGGTGTATTGGAAGACTTTGGTGACCTTGATCTGCTGCGCTTTTTCATCTGGAGTCTTGCCCAGGAGGAAAACGCGATCGCCGAGTTTGACTGTGCCGCGTGTGACTTTGCCGATGGCGACACGTCCGACGAAATTGTCCCAATCAATGTTGGAAACGAGCATCTCGAAGCTGCCTTCAAGTTCAGCTTTCGGAGCCGGAATGTGTTTAACGATCTGTTCGAGGAGGAAGGTCATGTCCTTCTGTTCTCCATCAGCCTTGTCACTGACCCAGAGGGCGCGTGCACTGCCATAGATGAACGGAGCGTTGAATTGCTCTTCGGTGGCTTCGAGTTCCATCAGGAGTTCCAGCACCTTGTCATGAACCTTGGCTGGTTCGATGTGCGGACGGTCCATCTTGTTGATGAAGACGATGGGCTTGATGCCCTGCTGCATGGCCTTCTTTAAAACGAAGCGTGTCTGAGCCTGCGGGCCTTCATAGGCATCCACCACGAGCATGACGCCATCGACCATCTTCATCACGCGCTCCACCTCACCGCCGAAGTCGGCATGTCCAGGGGTGTCCACGATGTTGATGATGTTTTCACCCCAATGCACGGAAGTGTTCTTGGCCTTGATGGTGATGCCCTTTTCCTTTTCCAGGTCCATGCTGTCCATAGCGCGCTCGGCGATGGCTTGGTTCTCACGGAAGTTGCCGCTGGCGCGTAGCAGGGAGTCCACAAGTGTGGTTTTGCCATGGTCAACGTGAGCGATGATGGCGATGTTCCGAATCTTTGAAGGAGGGGTCATTAGGGGGCGAGTAGGGTGATCTCTCCCAGACGTGGCTGCCACAGATGGGGCGAGCTTTAGGCTGCTCTAAAAAGGAGACAGGCCGCAGGCTGTGCTTCCAGAGAGAGACAGGCGTTTGGGGGGAGGGAGCGCTGAGGCTAGCAGGTTATCCTCTTTTGGCAAACGGGGGTTTCGTCACAGGGAATTCAAGGCCCTGAGATCGGTCAGATCCGTCTGATCGGACGGATCTTTTTAAAACACCGCCTTCCGGTGAAATAGCCAGCTTTCCAGCAGCAGCACGCCGAGCACGAGCCAGAGTAGCAGGAAGGGCCAATCACTGATGCCTGCGGAAGCAACGATGGGGGCTAGTTTCGGTTGATCCGTCATGGTGCCCGCGGCTGGTACGTCGGTTTCAGCGGCGGAAGCTAGGACACTGGCACCAGCGCGCGCAGAGGATTGCCACGCGCCTATGCGTTGGATGGAAAGAAGGCCGTTCGCTGCCTCATCCGTGGTCTCGATAAACTGCTTACCATCCCACTCAGTCCACTGAATCAGGCCGGTCTCACTGAGTAAATCACCGGGGCGCTGAGTGCGCAGATCAGACATCGCATCGGAGTTTTCAGCGCACCAATATAAGGCATTCCCCAGCAGCAGAGGAAAGGCGGGCAGCAGGGCGAGTTGCTCAGATCGCGCCGGAGAAAAAGCACTGATGACGAGTCGCTGGCCATTCACTTCTCCCGCTACTAGCACGGGTTCTGTGCCTGCCATCCAGAGTGGCTCCAGCGCCCCACCGAGATCTAAGACACTGGTTTGAGTGATGGCAAGGCGACTGGTCGCCACGCGGAAGAGCAGAGGATGATCCGGCGCGACACTGCGCACGCTGTCATGCGGCAAGCCGGGTTCTTGCAGCTTGCGGAGCTTCACGGGTCCAGAGCTCTTCGCGGGGTTCAGCGCGATCACTGGACGATCCGTGGGCCATGTTTCCGGCAGCCAGCCTTCAAAGACATACACGTCCGGCTTATCCTTCATCGGCCATGCGGCAGGAGCACCTTTCAGCATCTCGATGCGCCCCGACTCGATCATCGAGGTCATCGCGAGTTCCGTGAAAGGATCTGCTTTTTCTGCCACCCAGGCCACAACGAGTGGTCTGGTCTGTGGTAGCGGTGCGGCGACTCCATCATCCCAGCCTAGGCAGTCTCCGTCTGTTTTTAGTCGCATCTCAAGACGCTGTCCTCGTACGCCTTCGAGAGGCAGGATCAGCGAGGTCGAAGCACCCGGCTCCAGCTCAAGTTCGCGTAGTTGGGCCAGCCGACCCGCTATCGTGACTTCAAGTGTCGAGGTGATCTTCGTCGAGTTCGCCTTGGCCGCACTGACTTTGACAAAGGCTTCATAGCGGTCCCGTGCCAGCGGTGCCTGACGGATCTGGAATCCTGTAATGCCCACATTCAGCGGGCTGGCCAAAGCCACGTCGGTGAATGCATACGCCAGCCCATCGGTGTCTTGGAATACCGCATCCCCGACATGCCAAATTTGTGAACGCGCTTCCAGTTCGGCCATTCGGCGTGTCACCGTCAGAGCAGCGTCAGGACGTGCCTCGATTGGTAAGGGCTGGATCTCCGCCAGCAAGCGCAGGCATTCCCGCCGGTTCCGGCTGCGGGAAAGCAGCACGCGTGGTTTCGCATCAAAGGCAATCAATGAAAGCACCACCTGATCTGGCAATGATCTCACCCGCTGTTGCAGCAGTTTCTTCGCCGCATCTAACCGCGTTTGCCCCAGTGCATCATGGGCTGACATGGATGCCGAGCGATCCACGACGATCACCACTGCGCCTGGCGCATCGGCTCCCACTTCACTCGCTGGACGAGCCAGCGCCAGCACTGCGGCGATGATCACCAGCAGCGTCAGTAGTAGCGAAAGCCACTTCTTGAGTTTCCGTAGCCACGCCGACTCCTGATGCTCACGCGACAATGAGCGGAAGAACAGCAGCGTCGAAACAGGCACTCGCCGAGCCCGCTTCCTGAACAAGTACAGAGCTAGCGGTATCAGCGCGAGCCAAGCCAAATGCAGGAGATGTGGGGAGAGGAAATGCATGAACGACAGTGCCCAGGGAAGCCATCATAGCAGCAGAGTCAGGCAT
This sequence comes from uncultured Prosthecobacter sp., assembly GCA_964583255.1. Classification (GTDB taxonomy): domain Bacteria; phylum Verrucomicrobiota; class Verrucomicrobiia; order Verrucomicrobiales; family Verrucomicrobiaceae; genus Prosthecobacter. The sequence goes on along the minus strand of CAZOVY010000019.1, from coordinate 65,172 downwards.
CAGTCATCTGGGAAGTGTGCGGACTTATAAGATCGCGCATCTTATGACGCTGGTATGACTCGCATCAATCTATTGCGGCGCTCGTCGTGGCTTTGTTTGCGCATGGACTCGACCTCTTGTATGAAGCGCTCCAGATCGCCGCCATGCTGCTCGATCAGCGTCTCAAAGCCGGGCAGTAAATCATAATAAGTAGCGAGTGTGGCGAGCCGCGCATTGTTTACGGGCTTCTTAAACCAACGCTCGATTTTCAAAGTGCCACCACTGCGTTGATCAAGGGTTTCTGCACGCTGACGGAGTCGGGTAAAGGTTGCCTGTTTAAGTCGGAATTCGGCTTCGCGTGACTTATAAGTCGCTGCATAAATCTGCTCCAGTTCGTTGCGCGTTTTCAGTGCGAGGGAGATAAATTCACGCTCCACCCGCAGCTCGCGCTCATACTGCTCCAGCTCTTTCATCCGACCCTGAGAGCGCAGCCAGCGCCGTGCCCCCTCCTGACCGACGGCTGTGGCAAAGGCTTCATTAAAATCAGTGTCGCCACTCAGATAGAGACGCTGATGAGTCAGCTCATGGAAGATAAGCTCAGCGAGAGCAGCATCATCTCGCCCGATGAATGTGCTGAGCAGCGGATCACGCAGAAAGCCAAGCGTGGAGTAAGCATCGACTCCGCCGACATAGACATCGTAACCTTCAGCCTTCAGTTGATCGGCCTCATGCAGTGCTGACGCCTCTTTGAAAAAGCCACGGTAGGCTAGCTTACCGACGAGTGGGTAGCTCCACTTCTTGGGCTCGACACTGAACTCTGGCGCGGCAAAGACGACCCACACGGCATGGCTCCGCCCGAGATCCGTGTAGCGTCTGTATTGCCCCTCAGCAGGCAGATGCAACTCCTTTTCGGCAAAGGCCAGAATGTGGGCAACGGTGGTTAGCTTGTCTTTGAGCTTCGGCTTTGTCTTTGGATCAGCGAGCACTTGCGTGACAGGGCGTGCTTTGCGCAGCATCTCCACCTGACCGCTGAGGGCTTGGCTGTAGAAGCGCGCTGTCGAGCAGGAGCAGAGGCCTAAACAAAGGAATCCCCAATAGATGGTGTGGCGTAAATTCATGGTTTTTTCCTCACTGTGACAAGAAGGCTTGTCCATCCCAAGAATCCTGTCCATCCTGCTCAAATCCACCGCAAAATTCATGTCCTTCATTCACGACGATTTCCTCCTTTCCACGGCCTCTGCACGCCGCCTTTATCATACCTTTGCAAAGGATGAACCGCTCCTCGATTACCATAATCACCTGCCGCCAAAGGACATCGCTGAGGATCGGCAATTCAAGAATATCCACGAGATCTGGCTGGAAGGTGACCACTACAAATGGCGTGCCATGCGTTGCAACGGCGTGCCAGAGCGCCTGATCACGGGAGATGCCACACCGCGTGAGAAATTTCTCGCCTGGGCCGCTACGGTGCCGCAGACACTGCGCAATCCGCTTTATCACTGGACCCACATCGAACTGAAACGCTATTTCGGAATCGATACCCTCCTCAATGAGCAGACGGCTCCCGCGATCTGGGAGCAGACGGAAGCCGCGCTGGCCAAGCCCGAGATGAGTGTGCGTAACATCCTGCGCACTCAGAAAGTCCGCGCGTTATGCACTACCGACGATCCTGCTGATGACCTGCCCTGGCACAAGAAATGCGCGGCTGATGGATTCGAGATCGGTGTGTATCCGACCTTCCGTCCTGACAAAGCTTTTGCCCTCGCAGATCCCGAGGCTTGGAATGCCTGGTGCGACCGCCTCGGCGCTGCAGCAGGTGTGGAAGTGCGTAGCTTGAATTCACTCCTGCTGGCTCTGGAGAAGCGTCACGATGCCTTTCACCAACTCGGTGGTCGCTTGAGCGATCACGGCCTCAGTCACGCTTTTGCACTCAAAGGCACAGAGAAATCAGCCGAGCGCATCTTTGACCGTTATCGCGGTTCCGCAGTGTGGAAGGTCTATCCAGAAGACATCTCGACATTGGCTGCAAATGTCATGCTCCATGTTGGTCGCCTAAATGCCGCGAAGGGATGGACCATGCAGCTCCATCTCGGAGCCGTCAGAAATAACAATAGCCGACTCGCGCGTGAGATCGGGGCTGATGTCGGCTGCGACAGCATCGGTGACTGGCCACAAGCGGAAAATTTGTCCCGCTTCCTGGATGCCCTGGATACGGAAAACGCGCTGCCGAAAACTGTGCTCTACAATGTGAACCCGAGTGACAACTACGTCTTCGGCACCATGGCCGGAAACTTTGCCGACGGCACCACGCCGGGCAAAGTACAGTTTGGCTCAGGCTGGTGGTTCGTGGATCAGAAAGAAGGCATGGAGTGGCAGATCAACGCGCTCAGTAATTTGGGCCTACTCAGTCGCTTCATCGGCATGCTCACAGACAGCCGCAGCTTCATGTCCTTCCCACGTCACGAATACTTCCGCCGCACACTTTGTAACCTGCTCGGTAACGACATGGAGGCGGGTCTGCTGCCGAATGATGACGCTCTCGTTGGCAGCATGGTGAAGAATATCTGCTATGCCAATGCCAAGGCCTATCTCGGACTGGAGAAGTCCTAGCTTACATCTTTGGCTCGTTGCCCGGCTTCCACTTGATGCCGCAGCCTGTGCTTGGCCGCTGTGTCTCCAGTGGTGGCTCACCAGCCAGCATTCGACGCACAGCCACCCGCATGTCCGCCGCAGTGACTGGCTCATTGTTTCGTGTGCGTGATGAATCAAACTGACCGCAGTAAGTGAGCTTCAATTCGCCATCAAAAAGGTAGAAGTCAGGCGTGCAGGCTGCTGCATAGGCGTGAGCTACAGTTTGTTCGGCATCGAGAAGATAGGGGAACTGCCAGTCATACTGCGCCGAGAACTCAGCCATCTTGTCTAGCGCATCGGCTGGATAGCGAACGAAGTCGTTTGAATTGATCGCCACGACGCCGATTTCCTGCCCTTCGAGTTCTTTGGCAAAGGTACTGATAGCCGCAGCTAGATGCACCACGAAAGGGCAGTGATTGCACACAAACATCACCAGTAAACCGCGCGGCCCGCGCACGTCATCAAGCGTGTGGATTTGACTCGCCGCATCAGGCAGCTCAAACTCAGGAGCATGTGAAGCGATGGGGAGGATGCGAGTGGAAGGGGTTTCAGCCATGGTCAGACCATGCTTAGAGAATGGGAGTGAACAAGCCTCACATGCGCGTCCTTGGGCTTTGCTTTGAGTTGGCCAAAAGTGGGAATATCACCGCCCTCAATCGCGTATATATGGCCACAAATTCCATGATCAAAGTTTTTCTCATCATTGCCCTCTCTGCGCTCAGTCTAAAAGCCGCCGAACCGCCAGTGCCGGCCAAGATCGAGTTCAACCGCGATGTGCGGCCGATCTTGTCGGACAACTGCTTCTACTGCCACGGCAACGACCCGAAGCATCGCGAGGCCGATCTGCGGCTCGACATCCGCCAGGAAGCCATCACGGCGAAGGCTTTTGTGCCGGGTAAAGTAAAGGATAGCGAGCTGGTGGCACGTATCCTCACCGCTGATGAAGATGACCTCATGCCGCCTCCAGATTCGCACAAAAAACTCACGCAACGGCAGAAGGACATCTTGAAAAAGTGGATCGAGCAGGGCGCGAAGTATCAGCAGCACTGGGCCTATGAAAAGCCGGTCAAAGCGGTGATCCCCGCTGGCAAAAACGGTGTCGATGTACTGGTGCAAAAACGCCTCGCCGAGATTGGACTCAAGCCGTCACCGCAGGCGGATTCCCGCACGCTCATACGCAGACTCTCTTTTGACCTCTTGGGTCTGCCGCCCACTCCCGATGAAGCAGCCGCCTTCGAGCAAGAGTCCCATAAGTCGAATAGGTCCCATGAGACCTATTCCTCTCTCGTGGACCGCCTTTTGAAAAGCCCCCACTACGGCGAGCGCATGGCCATCGGCTGGCTTGATGTCGTGCGCTTCGCGGACACCATCGGCTACCACAGTGACAATTCGCACAATGTCTGGCCTTACCGCGATTACGTGATCAAATCCTTCAACACAAACAAGCGCTTCGACCGTTTTACCATCGAGCAGATCGCGGGCGACCTCATGCCAGATGCGAATCAGGAAACCAAAGTCGGCTCAGCCTTCAATCGGCTCATCCTCACCACCGAAGAAGGCGGTGCTCAAGCGAAGGACTACGAGCAGCGCATGCTCACCGACCGCGTCCGCGCCGTCGGCAATGCCTGGATGGGCCAAACGACCGGCTGCGCACAGTGCCACGATCACAAGTTCGACCCGATCACCTCCCGCGACTTTTACCAACTCGGTGCCTTCTTTGCCGATATTAAAGAACCGCTCATCGGTCGTCGCGAGACAGGCATGATGGTTCTCGATGCCGAGGGCGAGAAGAAACAGACGGACATCGCCAAGCGCCTCGCTGCCTTGCAGGCTGACTTTGCCAAGCCGCGCCCCGAACTCGATCCAGCGCAGCTCGTGTGGGAAAAGCAGGCGCTGGCAGCCGTCGTCACCAGCGGATCATGGCAGCCTTTGAAGCCAGCGACCGCCACATCGGCGAAGAAGAACATCGCCCTCAAAGCCGACAAGGACGGCATCGTGCGCGGCACCGTCGATGCGAAGCGCAACGAGCGGAAACAAAACGATGGCACCGAGACCTACACGATCACCGCTCAAGTGCCGAAAGGCGTCACGGGCTTCCGCATTGATGCACTAAAGGACAAGTCTTCCGGCATCGGTCTCGCCGCGAATGGCAATTTCGTGCTCAGCGAAGTCACCCTCTCCACCGGCAAGAAGAACAAGTCGGCCAAGCTCGCCATCTCACATGCCAGCGCCACGTTTCAGCAGCCGAACTTGGCCGCTGCGAGTGTCATTGATGGCATCGCGGATAAGAAAGACAACGGATGGGGTGTGCTCGGTGGCACGGGCGCAGATCAGTCGCTCTACCTCGAACTCGCGGAGCCAATCGCCGATGCAGACACGGCAGTGACCCTCGCGCTCACCTTTGCCTACGGCGAGAATCACGAGATCGCCAATCTCCGCCTCAGCACGACCACATCGCCGAAGCCACTCCGCGCTCCCAGCATCTCGCTGCCGGCCAAAGAGATTGCCGACATCCTCAAACTCACGCTGGAGAAACGTGCACCTGCTCAGAAGCAAAAACTCGAAGCCGCCTTTAAGCAGATCGTTCCCGAACTCAGCAGCTTGCGCAGTCAGATCGCCACTGTCGAGAAGGAGAAGGCCGACTTCGATGTTAACGCACCGAAATGCATCGTCTCCATCAGCGACACCGCCAAACGCACCGTGCGCATCCTGCCTCGTGGTAACTGGATGGATGAGAGTGGCGAGGTCGTGAAGGCCTCACTGCCGAGTTACTTGCCGAAACTGAAAATCGAAGGCCGCGACCTCACGCGCCTCGACCTCGCGCAGTGGCTCGTTTCCAAAGACAACCCGCTCACCGCCCGCACCGTCATGAACCGCCTGTGGAAGCAGCTCTTTGGCACCGGTTTGAGCAAAGTCCTCGACGATCTCGGCGCTCAAGGCGAGCCACCAGTGAATCCCGCGCTGCTCGACTGGCTCGCATGCGAGTTCATGGACAGCGGCTGGGACTTCCAGCACATGGTGCGCGTCATCGTGAGCAGCGACACTTATAAACAAGTCAGCACTTCCACGAAGGAACTCACCGCCGCCGATCCCTACAACCGCGAATGCGCCCGCCAGAGCGCCTTCCGTCTCGATGCCGAGATCGTGCGTGACAACGCACTCACCATCTCCGGCCTGCTCGTGCCGAAAATCGGCGGCCCCAGCGTTAAACCCTACCAGCCCGCCAAATACTGGGAGAACCTCAACTTCCCCGTCCGCGAATGGCAGAACGACAGCGGCGAAAGCCTCTACCGCCGAGGCATGTACACCTGGTGGCAGCGCAGCTTCCTGCATCCGTCGATGGTCGCCTTCGACGCCCCAAGCCGCGAAGAATGCACCGCCGAGCGCAACCGCTCGAATATCCCGCAGCAGGCCTTGGTGCTGCTCAATGATCCAACGTATGTCGAAGCCGCCCGCGCCTTCGCTGCCCGCATCCTCACCGATTATAGGGGTGATCCCACGCTAGGCATCACTTGGGCCTGCCAGCATGCTCTGCAGCGCGCACCGAGTGCCGCCGAGATGAAGACACTTTCGACATTGTTCATCAATCATCTCATCGATTACACCAAGGACCCCGCCGCCGCCGAAGCTCTGCTCAAAACCGGCGCGGCTTACACGCCTGCGAATCTGAACAAAAGCGAACTCGCCGCGTGGACGCACGTCGCCCGCGTGCTGCTGAATCTCCATGAAACCATCACGCGGTCATGATTTTGCGCCCGTCAATTCACCGCCAAGCCTTCCAGCTTCGCGAGCTTCTTCGCCTTCGCGTCAAAGCTCCAAAACGTGTCGCAGCCCAGCACCAAGGCAGAAGCAACATGCAGGATGTCATAGGTGCGGAAGCCCTCCTTGGCGGTGTGGCGGTGAACCAAAGTATGAAATTGTTGTTCAAGCCCGTGCTCAGATGGAGTCGCATGATACAACAACTTTCCGTCGGCAAGCTGCTCGTAGAATTCTGCCTCCAAAACCAGCGCATGTTCAGTAGTGATGTGGAAGCCGGGCACACCGTGACGAGTGGCAAACACAGCCTGCTGAAGTGCATTCACAAATTCCAATCGGCAGAGCAAAGTCACCGGATAAGCCCCAGTTCCGCTTTCGGCAGCCTGTTCATTCAACTGCGCAGCCTCGGACGCCCTCGGCCCTGGGCAGTAGAGAGTGGTGAAAAAATTGGTGTCTGCGTAAATCATGCCTCGCCAGCGATCATTTTGCTAAACGTGTCCCACCCTTCCGCAGTGATACCCTGGCTGCCAGCCTCCCGCATCCGCGCATGCAGATGCTTGAGCCGCTCGTGGAACGCACGACGATATTCGATATCTGAAATCGCGGATTTGGCCTCTGGATCTGGCTTCACGAGGAATCTCTCACCGCTGCGCGAATGCACGTGGACACCTCCGGCCTTGCGAGCGGCGTTTAGCACGGCCTGTGGCTGGCGGTTGAGGTCACGCACCGTGAAAACGCGCCGGGGAGCCGCGACCTTTTTTACCGGGCGGCGGGCGACTTTCTTGGCGGGGGCTTTAGTTTTCATGTCAGACACCATGACTGACATATGCTTTTCCGGCAAGCTTCATTTCCTCCCATGACCCCTCACTTGCTCCACACACGCCGCGCCTTCCTTGGCCGCAGTTCCCAAGGCCTCGGCTGCGTCGCTTTGGCTTCATTGTTGCGTCCAGGGCTGCTAAGCGCGGCGTCACGCGGCGTGCTCGGCACGCTGCCGTTCCCGCAGAAAGCCAAACGTGTCATCTGGCTCACGATGGCGGGCGGACCGTCGCAGTTGGAGCTGTTTGATCACAAGCCAAAGCTCGCGGAGATGGACGGCAAGCCGATGCCGGAGTCATTTACCAAAGGGCAGCAACTCGCACAGCTCCAAGGCCAGAAACTGGTGTGCAAAGGGCCAATGTTTCGCTTTCAGAAGTATGGGAAGTGTCAGATGGAGCTTTCCGAGTTGTTGCCGAACATCGGCAGCGTCGCGGATGACATCTGCCTCGTGCGCTCGATGACCACGGACGCGATCAATCATGATCCGGCTCACATGTTCATGAACACCGGCACACAGATCGCCGGACGGCCCAGCATGGGCTCATGGGTGACCTATGGACTCGGCAGCGAGGCCGAGGATCTGCCGGGATTCGTCGTGCTCAACTCCACCGGCAAAGGCCGTAACCCGCAGCCCATCTCCGCGCGACAGTGGAGCAGCGGCTTCTTGCCATCGAAGTTCCAAGGCGTGCAACTCCGCTCGCAGGGCGATCCCGTTTTGTATCTCACGAGTCCGAATGGCGTCACCCGTGATCGACAAGGCGCTGACGTAACCGCGATCAATGCACTCAACAAACAACACGCTTCGCTTTGCGATGATCCCGAGATCGCCACTCGCATCGCTCAATATGAAATGGCGTTCCAGATGCAGGCTAGTGTGCCAGAACTCATGGACATCCGCGACGAAGGTCCGAAGACACTCGAACTCTACGGCTGCACGCCCGGCGATGGCACCTTCGCCTCAAATTGCCTGCTCGCCCGCCGACTTGCCGAACGCGGCACACGCTTCATCCAGCTCTACCATCGCGATTGGGACCACCACAGCCTGCTGAAGGAAGAACTGCCGCTGCGCGCCAAAGAAGTGGACCGCGCCTGCATGGCCCTGATCACCGATCTCAAACAGCGCGGCATGTTCGACGACACGCTCATCGTGTTCAGCGGCGAATTCGGCCGCACACCGATGGCGCAGGGCAACAAAGGCCCGATAGGCCGCGATCATCACAACAAAGCCATGTCCATGTGGCTCGCCGGTGCCGGCGTGCAGCGCGGCATCACCTATGGCGCCACCGACGACCTCGGCTACGCCGCGCAGGAAAATATCACCACCGTCCACGACCTCCACGCCACCATGCTGCATCAACTCGGCATCCAGCACGACGCCTTCAGCTTCAAGTTCCAGGGCCTTGATGCCAAGCTCACCGGCGTCGAAGGAGCCAAAGTCATCAAAAAGATCCTCTCATGAAAAACACCCTCCTATTCCTCGCCCTAGCGATTCACGCGCAAGCCTTCGACATTACCGTCGCCGAAAAAGATCACGTCGCGGTCGCCAACGGCGGCAAAGTCGTCGCCAAGCTCATGATGGCGAATGACCTCAGCACGCCGGAAAAGCATCACGAGACCTACAAGCCCTACATGCACGTTTTCAGCGCCGATGGAGCCACGCGGCTCACCAAAGGTGCAGGCTTCAGCTTCACGCATCATCGCGGCATCTTCCTCGGCTTCGCCAAGATCAACTATGGCGGCAAATCGTATGACCGCTGGCACATGAAGGGCGGCGACCAGGTCGTGACGAAGGTCGCGCCGGGCGAAAACACCTTCATCGCAAACATCGACTGGCAGGGCGACACCACCGCGCCCTTCCTCACCGAAGAGCGCCGCTTCAGCTTCACCACGCCAGCGAAACCGTTTTATCTCGGCATCGAGATGAACAGCGCCCTCAAAACGGTCAGTGGTGAAGCTGACATCAGCGGCGATCCCGAGCACGCAGGTGCCCAGTTCCGCCCCAGTGAGCTCGTGGACACGCAGAGCACGACGTACATCTTCCCCGGCGAAAAAATCGACGCCCACAAAGCCAAAGACCTGCCTTGGGCCGCCGAGGTCTTCACTGTTGAAGGAAAAACTTTCACCGTCGTGATCCTCAATCACCCCGATAACCCGAAGGACACAGCCACATCCGCCTACCGCGATTACGGCCGCTTTGGCATGTTCCCGAAAGGCAAGGCCACTGCCGAAGCTCCCTTCAAACTCCGCTACCAATGGCTCATCGATGAAGGCGACGTGCGTGACGGCACCATCTTCCAAAACGCGTGGAATACATTCGCTGGCAAAAGCGATCCCGTGCCGCCGCTGACGATCAAAGATTCCGAACGGAAGGCGGCCAAACCAGGAAAGTGAACTCTCCCAACTCAGCTCTCTGATCAAGGCATCGTTTACAACCGGATATCTCCACATGCCCGTTCACCACGAACCTTCCTGGCAACCCGCCGCGTGGCTTTACGGTGGCGGATTGACGTTGCTATTCGTTCTTCGCTGGTTCTTTCGCGGCCATTTAAGAACCCTGGAGGGAAGATTGAAGTTCGGTGCTTGGCTGCTCACGGCAGGCATTTATGGCGCGATCATGTTTGCATTGGTTGTTTCTCCGCAGGTGTCGGAAGATGTCGCACGGCATTGGGGTCAGAGTCCGAAAGGTTTGCCAGTGCGTTTGTTGATCTGGCTGGTGGTCACCGTGCTTTACATACCCTTCGTACTTGGAGCGAGGCACTTTCTTCGCCTTTTCATGATCGCGGGAGCACCAGGTGGAGTGTCAGGACTGATCCTGATTTTCACGCTGACACACGGAAGGCCTGAACTTCGGCGCACTCGCCTGATTGCAATGGGTTTGGTCACTTATGGTTTGGTGTTGCTGATCACACTGGGGTGCCTTGGCGCCGCCCTTCATGATCATTGAGTTGAGAGGAGCAAAGGCGTTGAGGCGTTTACAGGCGCACAAATGATCCCTCAGAAAACCGTCTGCATAGCTATTGTCTGCCTGTCACTGCCCTCCTTCGCTGTTCACAACAAGAATGCCGGACCTGAGAAGGTTGAATTGAAGTTTAAACTGCCGCCGCCGGTGCCGCTTTCACCTGAAGAGGCGGTGAAGACGTTTGCGGTCGAAAAGGGCTTCCACATCGAACTCGTCGCGAGTGAGCCGATGATCGAATCGCCGGTGGCGATGAGCTTTGATGATCAGGGCAGGCTCTATGTCTGCGAGATGCGTGGTTACATGCACGATCTGGAAGGCGGAGGTGAAAAAGAGCCAACTGGACGTGTTTCGTTGCTCGAAGACACGGATGGCGACGGGCGCATGGACAAAGCGACGGCGTTTCTCGACAAGGTCGTCATGCCACGCGCGGTGATGGCGGTGAATGGCGGCGCGTTGATCGCTGTGCCACCGAATCTGTTCTTCTGCAAAGACACGAATGGCGATGGGGTGGCGGATGTGAAGGAAGTCGTCGCAATTGACTATGGCACGCTCGGCGGACAACCGGAGCACATGGCCAATACGCCAGTTTGGGCCATGGATAATGCGATCTGGAGCGCGGGTTACAGCGCGCGATTCAAACTGCGCAGTGGCGTGTGGCAAAAAGACACCGGACTTGGCCGTGGCCAGTGGGGTCTATGTCAGGACGATCACGGCAGGCTCTACTTCAACTACAACTCCGACATGCTGCGTGCCGATCTACTGCCCACGGAGGCCTTTACGCGGAATCCGCTGCTGCGAAACGCCAACAGCATCAATGCTAAGCTCGCGGCTGACCAGACGCTCTACCCATCGCATCCCACGCCGGGTGTGAATCGTGGGTATGACCCCAAAACACTGCGCTCCGATGGCACGCTGCCAAAACCCACCGGCACCTGTGGCGCACTCATTTATCGAGGCGACGCCTTCCCCGCCGCGTATCGCGGCAACGCCTTTGTGCCCGAGCCTTGCGGCAATTTGGTGAAGCGCTTCACCATGAGTGAGACCGACGGCATAATCAAAGCCACGAACACGGCCAAAAACACCGAGTTCCTCACCTCCACCGACGAGCGCTTCCGTCCCGTGCAGGCCGCGAATGGCCCTGATGGAGCGCTTTACGTCGTGGACCTGTATCGAGGCGTCGTCCAGCACCAGAGCTTCCTCACGCATTATCTCATCGCGAACATCAAGGACCGAAAGCTCGAGACGCCCTTCAATCAAGGTCGCATCTGGCGCATCGTGCCAGACACGAAAGAGCGCCCGCCCATCATGAAGGTCAGCAAAGACGTGAAAATGCTCACCCACGAGAACGGCTGGGTGCGAGACACCGCCCAGCGGCTCATCGTCGAGTCTGGCGATGCCTCCGCAGTGCCTGCGCTTAAAGAGATGCTGAAACACGATCACGCACTCGCCCGTCTGCACGCGCTGTGGACGCTCGACGGCCTCGCGGCGATCACGCCTGACATTTTGCGTGTCGTTTTAAAGGATTCAGATGCACAAGTCCGCGCCGCTGCCGTGCGCATAGCCCCGCGTGACATGGCACCTGATTTGATCGCCATCACGGCCGAGAAACAGCCGCTCGTGCTCGCGCATCTCGCCATCAAGCTCACCGCACTCAATCTACCCGATGCTGATGCCGCCGTGGCGAAGTTGCTCGCCAGCAGCGGTAAAAACACCCTCATCCGCGAAGGTGCGCTCACCGGACTGCGTGGCAAAGAGGCCGCGTTTGCCAAAGTGCTCGCCGCGCAGCTCACGAAGGACAACAACGCGCAAATCATGCCCGTGATCGAGTCACTGGCCTCGCTCGTCGCGCAGGCGGGCAAGGCCGGGCCGTTTGAAGAGCTGCTTGATCTCGCCGCCGCGCAGCCACAGGCCGGAGCGATGCAAATCGCCGCCATCAAAGGCCTCGCGACTAGCGGCGATCCCAAATCCAAGACTCCGCCGAAGCTGCTCTGGCTCGATGCCGCGCCCGCATCTCTAAAGACACTCAAGTCCGCCATGAGCGACAAGACGAGTGCGAAGCTATTCGCCAGCGTCGAGGCCCGTCTCGCCTGGCCCGGCAAGCCTGGAGCGCCACCGCCGCCAAAGATTGTGCCACTCACCGAGGCGCAGACAGCGCTCTTTGAAAAAGGCAAAACCGTTTACGCCACGCTCTGCGCCGCCTGCCATCAGCCGCACGGCTTCGGTCTCGACGGACTCGCCCCGCCGCTCGTCGATAGCGAATGGGTGCTCGGCAAGCCAGACATCCTCGCCCGCATCGTCATGCACGGCCTCGCCGGGCCCGTGAAGGTCAGCGGTCGCACTTACAACCTCGCCATGCCACCGTTGCCGCAACTCACCAACGAAGACATCGCCGGCGTCCTCACCTACATCCGCCGCGAGTGGGAACACAACGGCTCCGCCATCGAAACCAAAGCCGTCACAGCCATCCGCGATCAAAACAAGGGCCGCATGATGATGTGGACTGAGGAAGAGCTGAAAAAGATCAAGAAGTGACGGCGATTCTTGTGCCCATGCGCTTCGCCCTTTTTTCACTCCTCCTCAGCCTTTCAGCGCAGGCAGAACCCGCTGCTTTTTTGGAGCAGCATTGCGTGAAGTGCCATGACGCAGAGGTGCAGAAGGGCGACCTAGATCTCACCGCGCTTAAAGCAGACTATGGCGACGCGGAGAACTTCGCGCGGTGGGTGAAGATTCATGATCGCATCCAGTCGGGCGAGATGCCGCCGAAGAAGGAGAAGCGGCCTAATGTGGGTGCGGTCAATGCGGTGGTCGGGGAACTGGCGAAGACGCTCATCCAGGCGGAGCGCGAGCGCCTTGACCAGGCGAACCGCACCAGCGTGCGGCGGATGACGCGGGTGGAGCATGAGCACACGTTGCGGGATCTGTTTCACATGCCGGGGATCGCTTTGCAGATGATGCTGCCGACGGATGGCAGCGCGCTGGGCTTTGATACGAATGCGGACGCGTTGGATGTCTCGCACGTCAATCTGTCGAAATACATCGAGGCGGCGGACAAGACGCTGGACATGGCCATCGCGGTGCAGCCGGAGGCCCCGCCGGTGGAGTCGGTGCGGCTCTCACTGGCGCGGAACTACATGCCGGACATCATGCTGATGGGTGGTGATGCGATGCTGTTTCGCGACAAGAAGATCGACCCCGAATTCCCGCCTGCGGGCGAGTATGCGCACATCAACCAGGGTGCGCACGAGAGCATCGGCCTCTTTGACCGCATGAGCAGCGTGGGCGTGTTCCGGCACGAGGATGAGTCGTTCAGCGCCTACTTTCAGAAGTTTGTCGTGCTGCATCCGGGCATGTATCGCGCCAAGGCTTCGTTTTGGAGCCTGTGGTGGGATAAGGGCCAAATTTTACCCGCACGCGGTGTCGAGGCTGCGAGACTTTCGGTGGTGCAGTTCAACGTAAATGGCCGTGGCGGGCAGCATCCGAGTTATGTGCTCGGTTATTATGATGCGCCGTCACTGGAGTCGAAAATTCACGAACTGGAGCTGTGGATGAACCCGAAGGAGGCCTTTGGCTTCAATACCGCCTCGCTCGCGCCGGTGGTGCTGTATCGCGTGGGCACTTGGGGGCAGGTGAATCGCACGATGGGCTTCACCGGGCCGTGCATCGTGAGTGATTGGCTGGATGTGGAAGGTCCATTTCATGACGTGTGGCCGCCGCGCAGTCATCAGGTGCTCTTTGGGGAACGTAAGCTCACGGAGTTCAAACCAGCGGAGCAAAAGAACATGCGTGCGCCGGTGCGAAAGCCGCTGAAGCAGGAAGTCATCGGCGCGGATAAGCGGCCCACGCCGATCAAAGGCATCTGGACCGTGCAGCCGGATGATGCGCTCACGGAGGCGGACAAGCTGTTGGCGAGTTTTCTTCCGAAGGCGTTTCGTCGTTCAGTCGAAGCAGCCACGCGCCAAGGCTATCTCGGGCTTGTTGAGGCTCGATTGAAAGCGGGCGATTGCTTTGAGACGGCGATGCGCTTCGCCTACCGCACCGCGTTGTGCTCGCCGGACTTTTTGTATCACATCGAGCCTGCGGGGCGGCTGGATGACTTTGCGTTGGCTTCGCGGCTTTCGTATTGGCTTTGGAGATCGCAGCCGGATGATGAACTGAATGCGCTGGCAGCCCAAGGCGGCCTGCGTGATACGAAAACGCTCACAGCGCAGTTTGAGCGACTTTTGAAGGACAAGAAGGCGCAGCGGTTCATCGACGATTTCCTCGGCCAGTGGCTGAAGCTTCGCAGCATCGCGGCGAATGATCCGGACAAGAAGCTCTACCCGGAATTCAATCCTTACATGCAGGACTCGATGGTGGCGGAGACTCGCGCCTATTTCCGCGAGCTGATCGAACAGAACTACGACGCCGGTTACCTCGTGAAATCGGACTTCGCCATGCTCAATGAGAAGCTCGCGGTTCTCTACGGCATCAAAGGTGTGAGCGGGCCGAAGATTCTGCGTGTGAAACTGCCGGACGGCTGCGAGCGCGGCGGCTTCCTCACCCAGGCTGCGGTTTTGAAGGTGACGGCGAATGGCACCACGACCTCGCCCGTGCCGCGTGGGGCCTTTGTGATGGCCCGCCTGCTCGGTCAGCCACCTGATCCGCCGCCGCCAAATGTGCCCGCCGTCGAGCCGGATGTGCAGGGCGCCACGACGATCCGCGAGATGCTGGACAAGCACCGCAACAACGCCGCGTGCGCCGGTTGCCACGCGAAGATCGATCCGCCCGGCTTTGCGCTGGAGTCCTTTGACGTCATCGGCGGCTTCCGTGACCGTTACCGCTCGCTCAATGACAAAGGCGAGCCCGCGCCGCGTGGCAGCATTGATCCGAAGATCCCGATCAGCTTCCGTCTCGGCCCTAAAGTCGATGCAACCGGCGCGATGGCTGATGGACGTGCTTTCCGAGACATCCGCGACTTCAAAGACCTTGTTAGCCAGGACAAGCACAGCCTGCTGCACAATCTCGCGCGGCAGTTGCTCATCTACACGACGGGCCGCGACATCGCGTTCGGAGATCGCGCCGCGCTGGAGGAGATCGTGACGCGTGCGGAGCAAAAAGGCGGCGGCATTCGCACGTTGATGATCGAGATCGCCCACAGCAGCCTGTTTCAAACCCGATGAGAATTTGCGCTACCCTACTTTGCCTCGCGCTCACCTCGCTGCATGCGGAGGAGATGACCGTGCGCGTCATCGGCATCAGCCACTCGGAGCGTGCGGCTGATTTTCATAAAATGATGGCCACGCTGCCGGAGTTGAAGCTCGTGAGCCTGGATGGTGACAAGGCGAGTGCGACGCTGAGCTACGACCCACTGGTCTTGATCGGCAAACCGAAGCCCAAGCCCCACGAACTCACGCCCGAGAAGCTTTTGGAGCGTATCGACAACCTGATCGGCAAAGCGAGCGTGCGCACCTTTAGCGTGGTCAAGCCGACCGGCATCACTGATGACAAACTCACGAAGGTGGAGGTCCAAGTCGGCGTGCTGGATTGCAAAGGCTGCCGCTACGGTGCCTATATCGCCATCGCCAAGATCCAGGGCGTCGAACGTGCCAGCGTGAACTCCGACAGCCGCACGCTCACCGCGTGGATCGATGCCACGAAGACGAACAAGGAAGCCATCGAAGCCGCGTTGAAGAAGGCGCGAGTGGAACTACCCGGACACAAATCATGAACATCAGCACCCAGAAGCATCTGTCCCGCCGCACGCTGCTGCGTGCCGCCGGAGCCACCATCGGCCTGCCATTTCTCGAAGCGATGCTGCCGTCCTTTGCACGCGCGGAAGAGGCGAGGAAGCTGCCGCGTCGTCTCGTGGCCATCCAGACAAACATGGGCATCATTCCGCAGTATTTCTTCCCCGAGCAGGCGGGCGCGGACTACAAGCTCACGCCGTATCTGGAGAAGCTCTCCGCGCATCGGAAGCAGATGACGATCTTCTCCGGTTGCAGTCATCCCGGCGTCACTGGCGGCCACGCGGCGGAGAAATGCTTCCTCACCGGCACGCCGCATCCAGATCGCGGTGGCTTCCGCAACACGGTGTCGCTCGACCAGTTCGCAGCCGAGCACATCGGCAATGAAACGCGTTTTCCATCGCTCAGCCTCGCCTGCAGCAACGAAGGCGGCCCCACACTCAGCTACACGCGCAGCGGTGCGCCCGTGGCACCCGACAAGAGCCCGAGGAAGCTCTTCGAGAAGCTCTTTGTCCAAGGCAAACCCGGCGAGATCGAAGCCAACGTCGAAGCCCTGCGCCAGGGTCGCAGCATGCTCGACTTCGTCGGCGAGCAATCGAAGCGCCTGAGCAAAACCTTGTCCAAGAGCGATCAGCAGCGGCTCGATCAATACTTCACCAGCGTGCGCGAACTGGAGCAGCGCATGAGCAGCGCCGAGGCCTGGGAATACAAACCGAAGCCCGTCGTGAAAGCGCAACCACCGCAGGACATCGACGACGCAAAGGAGTTCGTGCAGCGCACACGCCTCACGCTCGATGTGGTGAAACTGGCGCTGGAGACCGACAGCTCGCGGCTGATCACTTTCTTCATCGACACCACTGTCATCCACGCCATCACGCATCACGGCAATCGCCCCGAGGCGCTCGCCGAGCTCAGTGCGCACGAATCCGCCCAGTTTGGTGCCTTGAACGACTTCCTCACCCAACTCACCGCCGCCAAAGAGGGCGACCGCTCGCTGCTCGACAGCACCATGGTGCTCTACGGCACCTGCATGGGCAGCGCCAGTTCCCACAGCAATGTCAATCTACCCGCACTGCTCGCTGGCGGCGGATTCAAGCACGGCCAGCACCTCGCTTCCGATAAAGTGAACAACTACCCGCTCACCAATCTCTACGTCTCCATCCTGCAACGCCTCGGCATCGAAGCCGGAGAGTTTTCCACCGGCAAAACGACGATGAAGGGACTGGAGATGGCGTGAGGCCGAAGAACGGCACAATTTCAGTCGTATTGGTTCATCATGATCTCCCCTCTACATCGCCGCGCCTTTCTCGGCAAAACTTCGCAAGGTCTCGGAGCCGTGGCGCTGGCTTCGTTGCTGAAACCGGCCGCGGCAGCTCCAATGCCGGGCGTTTTGACGAAACTGCCGCTGCCGCAGAAGGCGAAGCGGGTGATCTGGCTGACGATGGCGGGCGGGCCGTCGCATCTGGAGACGTTTGATTACAAGCCGAAGCTGGCGGAGATGGACGGGAAGCCGATGCCGGAGTCGTTCACGAAGGGCCAGCAGCTCGCGCAGCTCCAAGGGAAGCCGCTGAACTGCTTCGGGCAGCAGCACAAGTTCGCGAAGTTCGGGAAGAACCAGATCGAAATCTGCGAGCTGTTTCCGCAGATCGGCAGTGTCATTGATGACATCTGCCTGATCCGCAGCATGACCACCGATGCGATCAATCACGATCCGGCGCACATGTTCATGAACACGGGCTCGCAGATCGCGGGCAGGCCGAGCATGGGATCATGGATCACCTATGGACTCGGCACGGAGGCGGCGGATTTGCCCGGCTTTGTCGTGTTGACCTCGCTGGGTCAAGGTGGGCAGAACCAGCCCATCGCGGCGCGGCAGTGGAGCAGCGGCTTTTTGCCGTCGAAGTATCAAGGCGTGCAACTTCGTGCGAAGGGTGATCCCGTTTTGTATCTCACTAATCCAGAAGGCATCACGCGTGATCGACAGGGAGCCGATGTGGCAGCCATCAATGCGCTGAACAAGCAGCACGACGCGCTTGTCGATGATTCCGAAATCGCCACGCGTATCGCACAGTATGAAATGGCTTTCCAGATGCAGGCCAGCGTGCCCGATTTGATGGACGTGAGTGCTGAAGGAGCCAAAACGCTCGAACTCTACGGCTGCCAGCCCGGTGATGGCTCGTTCGCGTCGAATTGCCTGCTCGCACGTCGTCTTGCCGAGCGTGGCACGCGCTTCATTCAGCTCTACCACAAGGACTGGGACCACCACGGCGGCGTGAAGCTTGGCGTGGAGCAGAAGGCGAAGGAAATCGATCGCGCGTGCATGGCTCTCATCACTGATCTCAAACAGCGCGGCATGTTGGAGGAGACGCTCATCGTCTGGGCGGGCGAGTTTGGCCGCACGCCAATGTCGCAAGGTGGAAGTGGGCGCGATCACCATAATAAAGCGATGTCCGTGTGGCTCGCAGGTGCGGGAATCCAAGGCGGCATCGTGCATGGCGCGACTGATGATCTGGGCTACGCCGCCGTGGAAAAGATCACCACCGTGCATGACCTCCACGCCACGATGCTCCACCAACTCGGCATCAAGCATGATGCCTTCAGCTTCAAGTTTCAGGGGCTCGACGCGCGCCTGAGTGGAGTGGAAGGCGCGAAGCTTATCAAAGACATTCTGGTTTAATCCCACTCACCCTATGACTCCTGCATCCTCTTTAACTCGTCGCCGTTTCGCTTTAGCGGCGGCTTCCACTCTCGCTGTGCCTTATCTTCGGGCGCAGAGTAAAACAGCGCCGGAGTTCCATGGTGAAATCGTCGGTCATGGCGAGTTCCGTTACCGCGTGGATAAGCTGTGGAGCCGGGCTGAAGCTGCGAAGACTCCGGTGAAGGATTGTCATGAGATGGTTCAGGTCAGTGATGGCCGACTCTTTCTGCTCACTAACCACAAGCAGAACAACGTGCTCATTTACGATCTGAAAGGGGTGCTGCTCGGAACCTGGACGCTAGGTCTGGGTGGGGCTCATGGGCTTACATTGCATCGGGAGGCAGATGGGGAGGAGTTTCTCTATCTCACTGATCCGGGTGCTGGTCGTGTGGTGAAGGCGACGCTGGAAGGTAAGGTCGTGCTGGAACTGCCACATCCAGCGAAGTGCGGTGCTTACAAGGAGACAGAGAGCTTCAATCCCACAGAAACAGCCGTGGCTCCGAATGGCGACATTTATGTCGCCGATGGTTATGGCTCGCAGTTCATCCTGCGCTTCGACAAGGACGGAAAATTCATCTCCAAGTTTGGTGGCAAGAGCACGCAGCCGGTGAATCCAGGTCGCTTCATGCAGGCCCACGGCATCGCGCTCGACACCCGAGGTGGCTCACCTCTTCTCCTTGTCACAGAACGCATCCGCAATGAGTTCAATTGGTTCACGCTCGATGGTGAGCATGTGCGTGGAGTCTATCTGCCGGGCGCTTATGTGAGCCGTCCGGTCATTCACGGGAAGCATCTGTATTCCGGCGTGTGCTTCGGAGCCAAGCCGGATGACTTCCGCATGTGGCAAGGACGTGGCTTTGTGACGATCTTGGATGAAGTTGGTAAGGTCATATCGAATCCAGGAGGCTTGCCACCAAACTACGAGGACGGTCGTTTAAAGGTCATGCTTCAGGACAAACCCGTCTTCAATAATTGTCACGATGTCTGCGTGGATACGCAGGGCGATTTGTATGTCTGCCAATGGAACAGCGGCAATGTGTATCCCTACAAACTGCATCGCGAAGCATGAGCGCCTCAGCGGTGTGGAGGTAAAGAAAGTTCGCGTGAACCAATGCCCGTTATTTGTTAGCAGGTGGTTGGATGATGCCCTGCTTCTTCTTTGCTTCAGCCTCTAGCCTGGCCTCCGTGGCATAGGGATTGGGTGGCATGAGAGTGGCAGAGATCGGAGCACGCCGATAGTTTTCAGCGGAGCCTGGGCCGTAGTTGATGGCGAGGTATTTGATGATCTTCTTTTCCACCTCAGCATCAAGCTTCCAGAGACCACCGTGTTTCTGCATCCACTCAAGTACCGAGGTCCAATTAGCCTCGGTGGCGCGCTGGCGCAGGAAGGTCTGTGAGGAATGGCAGATGATGCAGTGATTGCGCACCAGCTCCCAGTCCGTGGCGATCTTCATGCCAGTGGTCGGGTCCAGCGGCACGACCTGCTCCGCAGCAAACGCGGGAAGGCTGAGCATGACTGTGAGGCAGAGTAAGCGAATGGTAGGCATGGCTCAGACTCCTTGGAGGGCGATGCGGTGACAGGTGTTGTTCAGATAGCCTTCAGGGTTCCAACCTGGGAGCACCATGGGCTGGCTATGACCTTGGCTGTCCTGTGCGCGCGCCCAGATTTCATAGTAGCCTTTTTTGGGCAACGTCAGCTTGGCGCTCCAGTGCTGCCAAGCGTAGCGATTGCTCGCCGGGCGCAGGTCGGCTTTCTGCCAGGTCATGCCAAAATCGAGTGAGACATGTAGCTCGCTCACATCGCCATTTCCGGTCCAGGCATGTCCGCGCACGGCAAGAGTATCTCCGATCGGATGGGTGATGCCGGACTTGGGGAAAGTGATCAGTGACTTCACCGGCATGGCCTCAATGATGACCATGTCTTCGGCTGGCACTTTGGTGCCTGGGGCCACCGGATAGCGCGGCATGCGGTAGGAGTGACCAGTCATTTTTTCGCCGTCATGCTCGCGATCTCGGATGACGATCTTCTTCACCCACTTGCCGCAGGTGGAGGCAGCCCAGCCGCCAAACATCAGGCGCAGAGGTGCCCCATTTTCCACAGGGATGTCCTCACCGTTCATGGCAAAGACGAGCAGTGATTCATCCTCCAGCGCCTTCTTGATTGGCACGCCGCGTGAGATGGACGACTTCTTGATGTCGCCGGACAGATGCAAATCAGCGCCGTAGTAGCCAATGTATACCGCATCCGATTTGATGCCCGCATATTGCAGCACGTCGCGCAGCCGAACGCCGGTCCACTTCGGACAGCCGACACCACCTGTGGTCCATTGATTGCCGGTCGCGGGTGGATTGAATTCGCTGCGTCCATTGCCAGCGCATTCCAGCACCATTTGAAGTGTGTGGTGCTCAAACTTTTCCTTCAGTTCCTTCAACGTTAGAGTCACTGGCTTGGCACAGCTTTCTCCGGCGATTTCCAGCGTCCACTTACTCGGGTCCAGTAGCTCGTGGGCAGGGGACAGGCCGTTGTTGCGCACAAAAAGATGCTTCGCGGGAGTGACCTCATCATCCAGCAGATGCGCAGGCGTCTCGGCCACCATGGGGCGATTGTTAAAGATGGAGAGCCCATCCTTGCCGGGAATGCTCAGTGGCTCACTGCCTTGAGCGAACGCCGCTGGGATCAGTCCGGCGGGCATCTTATCGGCAAAAACGATCTCCGCTCCGATGGCAGCGGTGAGTGAAGCAAGACTGAGCCGATTGAGGAATCCACGGCGGTTCAGTGGCTCCACTCGATGTCCGCTGATTACTTCTACGCTGTGGTCCACGTCTGTCGCATTGAACGCAGGCATACCGAGCTGCGATTGGAAGTGTTGAGGGTCAGTTTTCTTCATCGAATGAACAACGCACGCAGCGCTGCTTTTTCACGAGGAATAATTGCCTCTCCAAAAGCAGCCTTGTTGCTGTGATCACTTTGTCTCTTTCACTTCACCGAGTAGCTTGAGTGCGACTTCGACGAGCTTTTCTCCGCTGCCAGGTGCACCACGGGCGCTGACGATTTCATAGTTTCCTTGCGGGTAGGCCTCGCGGTTCGGGACGTAGCCGACGCTGCCGTTGGCTAGTTCGGCGATGAGGGTGTGCTTGAAGGGGGACGCCTTTTTCAAAGCCAGTCCCAGCTCGACAAAAATCTCACCGGGCAGGGAGACAATGGCGAGTTCGTCGCTGAAGGAGATGACCTGTACTTCAGCGAGGAGTGGAATGTCTTTCTTCGCTTCTGTTTCCAGAACGCACACGGCCTCAGCCATCGGCACGGTGCCGAGTTTCTCGGTCATCATGCGACTGGTGATGTCTTTGGCCTTGGCGATTTGGGCCTCGCTCACGCTGCGGCGCTGGAGGGTGACTTGCTCGCTGCGGATGCGCGGCTTGTAAGTGCCGAGTTGCTTTAAGTTAGGCCACACGGCAGAGGTGGCATCAGCGAGAGCGGTGCCGAGTTCAAGCGTGGTGCGGCGTTTGCCGGTGATGTAGTCGCCGTGATTGATGTTACCGCAGCAGCCATTGGCAAAGAGGCAGACCATGCCCGGCGCATGGCGCTCGGCGACGAGGCGCGAGAAGACGCCGGGATAGTCGGCGGAGATCTTCACACCACCGCCGACGCTCGTCGGATGCATGGCAAAGTTCAGGTAACTGGCGATGGGCTTGCCTTCACTTTGGAACACGAGCACCCCGACTTCGGGATCAATCGGCCCGGCGGGACGCTCGGTGGCGGGGTCGATTTTCTTCGGCTGCCAGATGGCCTCCGCCACGCCATCACGCAGCACGCGACGATTGAAGCTGATGCCCTCAGCTTTGCCCATCGCCACCGATGGCAGGGCAGGGGCGAGTTTCGCTTTCGCTTCCTTCACTGCCTGCGCGATGTAGCCGGGCAGGGCCTGCATGTAGGAAAGGCCGGGCGGCGAGTTTGCCTTTGTGATGTCATCCATCAGCGATCCGCGCGCAAGCTGCGGCCCGGTGTGCGTGTGTGTGGCGGAGACCATGACATGATCGCCTTCGATACCGCACTGCTCCTGCACCGACTTGCGTGCGGCCTCCACGATGGGGCGCGTCGTGCCTGAGAGATCAATCACCACCATGGCCGCATGAGTCCCGTCCTGCTCCACGACGATGGCTTTCGCATAGATCGGGTCCAGTGTGCCGCCCGCGGCACGGAAGGAGTAGTAGCCTGCCATCGGTGTCCCCGGCGGCGGCGTGATGTCCACCTGAGCGGCCCCGACACGGAAGTCGGCGGCGTGTGCCTGGAGACTGAGAAGAGCGAGAATGAGGTGGCGCATGAACACAGAACGTCGCCAGTCTGACGGGTCTTGTTTGATGCGACGCATGGGGTTTGGGAAGAAAATTTTGTTCAGAGGTGTAATCCGAAGCCAGCTCATGCGTCGGCAGAGGTATGCACCCGTCATCTTCACGATTCAGATTCCCGCTGTTACTCCTCCTGGCCTTCCTTTGCCACGCACCGACATACGCCGTGACAAATGTGGTGCTCATCGTCGCGGATGACCTGGGCTGGCGTGATCTCGGCTGTATTGAGGCGACGGATGTGCTTACGCCGCGCATCAATTCACTGGCGACGACGGGCGTGCGTTTCACGCAGGCTTATGCCACAGCGCCAGTGTGCAGTCCGTCTCGCGCGGGTTTGCTCACGGGGCGCTATCAGCAGAGGTTTGGTCAGGAAACAAATCCGGGTGGCACACTCGAACACAACACAGCGTTTGGTTTGCCAGTGACGGAATCAACGATGGGCAATCGCTTCAAAGGACTAGGCTACGCGACCTGCTGGATCGGCAAATCACATCTCGGTGCCACGGCAGCGTATCATCCGAACGTGCGTGGCTATGACAAGTTCTTCGGCTTTCTCGGCAGTCATCACAGCTATGTGAATCCCACCGACCCACTGGTGCCGGAGAACGTGGACGACCCCATCATGCGCGACCACGACACCATCGTGGAGACGAGATACCTGACGGATGCCTTTGGCGCGGAGTGCGCGGATTACATTGAGGATCGCGCCGTGAATCACGCGGGCGTGCCCTTCTTCCTTTTCGCGCCCTTCAGTGCCGCTCACTTCGATCATGAATATAATCTGCCCGCGCCAACGGCTTATCACACGGCTGTGAATGCGGTGAACCCCACTCCAGGAACACGTCATGACTTTGCGGCCGTGCTTTATGGATTGGATCAAGCCGTGGGGCTGATCATCGACACACTGAGTGCGAAAGGTCTGCTCAATGACACACTCATCATCTTCACGAGCGACAACGGCGGTGATGAAAACTTTGGTGCGGACAATGGCAGCTTGAAGGGCGGCAAGACGGAGGTCTATGAGGGCGGCATTCGCGTGCCTATGATCATGCATTGGCCGAATGGCCTGAGTGCTGGATTGAAAACGACGCCGGTGAGTGCGCTGGACATTTTGCCCACCGCCATCGCTGCCACAGGCAACATCGTGCCAGCGGCGTGGCAGCTTGATGGCATCAATCTTCTGCCGTGGTTGCAAGGCATCGCGCCTGCGCCATCGCGCCCTTTGTTCTGGCGCATGGAGACGAGCGGCGTGCCTCCGGTTGTTGGTGCCGATGTGAAAGATGGACTGCGTGCGATGAGGCAGGGTGATATGAAGCTCGTGAAGCCTGGCATCGACAGCACCTGGGAGCTTTACGATCTCGCCACGGATCCTGGAGAGCAGAACAACCTCGCAAGCGATCCTCTGCATCTCGCCGACTTACAGCAGATGGTGGCGGAGTATGATGAGTGGAGCGCACAGATGGCGCGGCCACGCTGGGCCTGGAATGATCTGAATTACGCCACGCCCAAGTTTGTGCTGGAGGACATCGCCGCTGGCCCGGTGCTCACGCCGTATGTGCCGCCTGCGGCGTCGATCGCATTCATCTGCCCTGAACTCAATGGGGAGACCTGTTATGCGGCGCTGATCAATCACGGCTCCATCGGCATCTATCGTGATGCGGATGGTGTCCCAGGCGGACCCGTCGCGCTCTTCACAACACTTACGCTGCCTGCTGGTTATCCGACACGCTTTCTCTACTCGATGAAGCCAGTGCAGGGCGGACGCGGCTTCAATGGCGTGAGTTACTTTTCCTGCGCGGCTTATCAGAACGATGATCCGCTAAGCCCTGGCGCGACCGAGATGTGGCTGCTCGGACTCGGGCCGGATGCGAATCATCGCCTCGCGCGGCGTGTCGATGAAGCGGGCGGCACGGATCATCACAAACCTGATACAGCCATCGAGGGAAATGATCTCGTGTTCTACTACACCCGCAGCGGCGGGCAGCTCCGCCGAGCGGCCACGGGGCTGCATCTGCCGGATCATGCGAATGCGGCGACGGGCTTCACCTGGTTGCAATACTCGTCGAGCTTCAAAGCAGGTCTGCCTGATGCTCTTGGCAATGCCAGGCACGGCACCGAGACAACGCATCTCGTGCCGCATGACGGGAAGCTCTATGCTGGCCAAGGCGAGTTGGGGACAACAGTGTCGGGCGACTTCACCGGCGCGCAGATTCTGATCAAAGACAGTGCCCTGACGCCCTGGCGTGTGGATGAGACACTGCCGGTTCACATGCGTGTCGAGGCGATGGAAGAACTCACTTTTAATCTCACGGGCAATGTGACCGACAAGCTCCTCGTCGCCAGTTTCAGCGATGTTTTTGCGCCTGGAAACGCTCTCGTCGGCGTGCGCACTCGGATGCCGAATGGTGACTGGCAGCACTCAGAAATCCCTGATGCCACAGGTGTTCCCACCAGCATAGGCTCTTATGCTGAATCGCTGTCGCTGCCGTATGCGTTCGCGGGTTTGTCGAGTGGTGAGATTCATCGCGGTATCTATTCGGCAGGAGCCGATGGAAAGCTGAACTGGACGACCACGGAGCTAGATGGAATGGGGCCGATCATGGGCTTTGCCCCAGCCGATGGTGTGCTTTATGCCGCCTGTGGTCTGCGGCAGGATGGTGTGGGCGGTGAGATCAAGGGCGGCATCTATCGTCGCATCAATCTCACCGATCAGTGGGTGCTCGTGTATCGCGGCACGGTTCCGCTGCCGCTGCACACGGCACCTGTTCAGCAGCGACTCATCACGGGAATGACGACCGTGCGTGATCCGCGCGGCACGGCGCATCAGTCCATTCTCTTCGCCCACTCATGGCCAGGAGTCATTGAGCGCATTGATCCAGATCGCGATCATGCGGTGACCGTGGAGCTGGATGTGCGCGATTATTTTGCGCGGCTTTGGAATGACGAGACGGTGCGTCAGACCACGGCGACGCTGGCTTACACGCACTTCACGCCGATGACTGATCCGGTGACGGGTGAGATCGTGCATCTTGTCGGCCTGTGGTTGAATCATCCATCGCATCCCGGCGCGCACTTCTTGATCCGGCATCTCGATGGCACTTATGAGACGGCTGGGTTTGAAGGCGCTTACGATCTGCGTGCCACGCGCTGCATGGCTGCCTCACCTTTCGCGGCGGATGAGGGCGCTGTCTTTTACTTCGGTGGCTATGACGCGAATGGTGCCGCCGCCGCTGATACCGCCTGGATTGCACGCGGAGATTGGAGCGCGTGGCCGACACTTGCCATCTCTCAGCCGAACCCACCGCTGATGCAGCTCGCCTGGCCGGTGGCGGGCAACGATTGGATCATGGAGTCCAGCACCACACTCGGCGCTGCCGCGCTGTGGCAGCCCGTTGGTGGTCTGCCCAGCAGCTCGCTCACGCTCAGCACGCAGAGCATCACCCCTGACGAGCCCAGCACCTTTTTCCGACTGGGGAGGGGTTCTCCATGAATCCAGGCTTTCCATCTTCAGCGTCACGGCTCATCGTCAGCACTGCATGTCCGACACTCGTGACGATTTCAGCGAAATTATCGCGCGCATTTCACAGCGTGATGAATCCGCCGCGCGTGTGCTCGTGGCTCGTCTCGGTCCTGAACTCCAGCGCATCGTGAACTCGTATCCCACACTTCATGAAGACCGTGATGATCTGATGCAGGACATCTTCTTCAAGATCTTCCAAAAGCTCTCCAGCTATCGCGGTGACGCGCCACTGGAGCACTGGGCATCGCGCCTCGCTCGCTATGCCTGTATTGATCGACTGCGGCGCAAGAAAGCCTGCCCCGTTCAGCGACTCGGTGATCTCAGCGAAGAGCAACGCACGTTGCTGGAAAACATGCCCGGCGAGGTGACTCGCTCATCCGTGGACGCCGCTTCTGGTCTGCTTGATCGACTCCTCGCCACGCTGCGTCCCCTCGATGCCTGGCTGCTGCGCGAAATCGAACTCGCTCAGCGCACTTTGCCCGATGTCGCTGCTGAAGCGGGATGGAATCTCGGTCTTACCAGCGTCCGTCTATTTCGCGCCAGGCATCGTTTGAAATGTGCTTTTGAGAAACTTGAACCACCAACGTCATGAAGAAAAACCCACGGCAATCCTTGGAACAACTCTGGGCGCTCAAGCGTGATGCATCTGCCGCACCCGAGCCGGATGACAGCGATTTTCCGCCTGCTCTCGTCACCCGCATCGCTGCCCGATGGGCCGCGCGTCCTAGCTCCTCGGTGGTCTGGGAGCGCACCGCATCAGGCGCACTCGTGCTGGCTCTGATCATTTGCGGCTTCACGATCTGGCTGCGTCCTGAGCCACCACCTTCGGATGTGATGCTATCCCTCTTCACCGCCCGTCCCGCTCCAGATGATGGATTTCCTTTCTAACACCCTACTTCACTCACGATGGAACTCTTCCGCACACTCCGCATCGCGCTTTTGATCGCCTGCATCTTCGCCGCTGGCATCGCCACCGGGCGCTACTCCATGCCGCCAACGCAAGTTGGATCATCCGCGCAATTCTCAAGCACCTCGGGTCGCGTCATCACACCGCGCGCCTTGATCCTCTTCTTTGATCAAAAGCTCACTCTGACGCCCGCGCAGAAGCAACGCCTGCTGCCCGAGGCGCAGCAGTTCGTCCGCGAGATCGCCGATACCGAGCCCGCGACTCGCGAGCGATTCGATATCTTCCATCGCTACTACCCGTGCGTCCGCGCCCTGCTTCGTCAGGATCAATACACCGCCTTCGATGGCATCGTCAAAGCCCACACCGAAGCCATGAAGAGGATCTTGGAAGATGCGAAGTGAAGCTAAGTCGTGGCGGGTTCCTTCGCTGTGTTGTCTTTGAAGAGCAGGGCAAACACGACCACTAGTACTGCGCCCATCGCGGCGGGGATGAGCCAGATGGCCTGCCAATCATGAGCGGCACCATGCGTGTACTTTTGCGCAACGATGCCTGAGAGCCATGAGCCGACAAACATGCCAGCGCCGAGGGTGAAGATGGCGTGCAGTCCCTGAGCGGCGGCGCGGATGTCTTCGCCCGCGCGCTTGTCCACATACATGCGGCCCATCACGAAGATGAAGTCATAGCACATGCCGTGCAGCAGGATGCCGGTGTAGAGCATCCAGAGCGCAGTGGGCTGCTGATGGAAGAGCGCGAACAAACTGAAGCGCACGGCCCAGGCGGCCATGCCGATGATGAGGATGCCTTTGGCTTTGAGTCGTGGCAGCAGGAAGGGAAGCATGAGCAGGAAGACCACATCGGACACCTGGCCGAGCGTCATCTTGGCGGTGGGATCAGAGACGTTCATCTCGGTCATGAATTGGTTCGTCCAAGTGAAGTAGAAGCTCAGCGGGATACAGATGAGGAAAGAGCAGATCATGAAGGTCGCGAAGGAGCGATCACGGAACAGTTTGATCGCATCGAACCCGAGCAGCGTGCCCACGGAGACGGGCGTGTTGGCTCCCTTCGGCGGCGTGTGTGGCAGCGTGAACGAGTAGAGCCCCATGACGAGAGCCGCGCCTGCTGCGAGCTGGAACATGCCCGCGTTGTCGGCGAACTTCAGCCAGTTCACCGTGAGGCCCGCGACGATCCAGCCGACGCTGGCCATCCACATGACGAAAGGGAACTCTTTGGCCGGATTCTTGGAGTGATGCAGCGTGAGCGCATTCGTGAGTCCATGCCCGGCCATGTAGGTGATGGTGTAGGCGATGAGCACCGGATAGAAGCTGCCAAAGTCCTTCAGCGTGGACACCCAATACAGCAGCGCAGCGCCGACCAGATGCAGCACGCCAAGGATGCGCTGCGTGGCAAAGAAGCGATCTGCCACGATGCCAACGATGAACGGCGACACGAGCGCGCCAACTGCCGTGGTGCCATACGCGAGCCCTATCTGGCTACCCTCAAAGCCCAGCTTCGAGAGGTAAGTGCTCATCGCTGAATACCAAGCCCCCCAGATAAAGTAATGGAGAAAGACCATGAGCCAGAGGCGGACGAGTAGGAGTGTGGACATAGAGGTGTGAGAAGCCGTTTGAATGAACGAATGAATAAACGTTTATCTTCCCAACGATGGAGCCGTCTGGAACCAAGACGGTGTGCCGAACCATTCATGCATCTCCTTCTCAAAGGGGGCGATGATGCCGGGGGCTTCGGGAATGGCACCGCGATCTCCCGACTCGATGATCCAGGTGTCGAGCGCGGAACGCAGGCGCTGAACGGCCTGGCGATGCTCGGGCTTCGCAGATGAGATGAGGTCGCTGATCTCGTGAGGATCGGACTTTGTGTCGTAGAGTTCCTCACAGGGGCCGGTGCGCTGCATGAGCGCGAGGGGTGCGCCGGTGAGATGGCCTTTGGCCTGAAGGTCACGCATGAGCGGCAGAATGGGGAAGCATTTTTCTTTGTAGCGATTCAGTGAGGCGAAGGTCGGGCCTGCCGTGAAGGTGCGGATGTAGTGATAGCGCTCGTCATGCACTGAGCGAATGCGCTGCACCGTCTCATCAATGCGGTCACGCGCGGAAAACGCGAAGGGGCGTGGTGAGTCCGCATGAGGGCCGAGGATCACGCGGCCCTGCATGAGCACGGGTTTGGTGATGCCCGCGAGATCGAGTGTGGTGGCGGTGACATCGATCAGGCTGACGATTTGATCGTTCACTGCACCTGCGCTGACTCCAGCGGGCGGCGGGAAGTTTTTCGGCCAGCGGATGATCATGGGCACACGCAGGCCACTGTCGTAGCACCAATGAATGCCGCGTGGTTCGAGACGGCCGTTGTCGGCAAAGAAGATGACGATGGTATCATCTTCCAATCCGTCCTGGCGAAGCTGATCGAGCACCCAGCCGATGCGCAGGTCCATGCCGGAGATGGAGTTCAAATAACGCGCCCATTCTTCGCGCACGAGCGGGTGATCCGGGTAGTAGGGCGGCGGTGTGACGTTCTCCGGTGTGGCATGTTTCACATGCTCTCGCTCGCCGACCCATTCGACTCGTTCCTTCTTCGCGCTCTGGCGGTCGTAGATGTCATACTCGACCTCGTGCGAGTTGATCTGGGCAAAGAATGGCTGCTTGGATTTCAGCGCCGACCAGTCGTCGCTCTGATAGATGGAGCCTTCGTTGACGAAGTTGAGATCGAGCTTGCCGGTGCCGACAGCGCGCTCACCGATGGTCTTGATGTTGGCGGTCAAATAGCCTGCGTCTTGCAGGCGATGCGTCATCGGGCGCACTCCCTGAGGAAGTTTAAAATCATCTGTGCGGTGCGAGCGCATGTGGTGCGTGTCGGTCGTCGTCTGATACATGCCGAGCATGAAGGCCGAGCGACTCGGTGCGCATGCGGGATTGGTTGAGAACATATTTGTGAAGCGCAATCCCTGCGCGGCGAGCCTGTCCAGATTCGGCGTGTGTACATTCTTGCCGCCGTAGCATCTGAGGTCGTGGGAGATGTTTTCACCGACAAGCCAGAGGATGTTGGGTCGCTTGGTTGATTCAGCCTGGGCGAGTGCGGTGGAAAGGCAGAGCGCCGCCAGGATCAAGAAGTGCTTCATGGCCTGAACAAACGCGATCATGGCCGCGCCCTATCCGCTCAATTCCCTGCAAGGCCGCGCTGCTGGATCGCTTGATGAGGAAAGGCGTGCCTGCTGCGTCCGTTGGTTCTCCGCATGTTTCCATTTCCTTCACGACTTCGGCTTCACGTCCTGACTTCAATCATCCTGCTGGGCATCGCCAGCGCGCAGACGCCGGCCAGTGATTTAGTCGTCGAAACCAATCTCATGGTGACCATGCGCGATGGTGTGAATTTGGCGACGGATGTGTATCGACCTGCGGGTGATGTGACGAAGCTGCCGGTGATCCTGACGCGCTCGCCTTATAACAAGGGTGGCGCGAAGAAGCATGGCGAATACTTCGCCAGTCACGGCTACGTCTTCGTGGCGCAGGACACGCGTGGTCGCTATGCGAGCGAGGGCGTGTGGCATTGGATGACGGATGATGCGCCGGATGGTGTGGACTGCGCGAAGTGGATCATCTCTCAGCCGTGGAGCGATGGGAAGATCGGCATGATCGGCACGAGCTATGTTGGCGGCACGCAGCACGCCATGGCACTGGCAAATGCACCTGGACTAGCGACGGTGATCCCTGTGGATGCGGTGTCGAACGGCGGTGTGCAGTCAATGCGCAATGCCGGTGCCTTTGAGATGCGCTTCTGGAACTGGATCATGCTCAATGGCGGGAAGGGCAGCAATGCAGCGCAGGATGCTGGCAAGGAATCTGTGCTCAAAGAGATGGCGGACAACCGCCTGAGCTACATCGCCAATCTGCCGCTGCGCAAAGGCGGCACGCCGCTGAAGCTCGCGCCGGAATACGAAGACTGGCTGATCAACGCGATGCGTCACGGCGCGAATGATGAGTTCTGGGCGCAGAACAACATCATCGATCACGCGGCGGACTACAAAGACATGCCCGTCTATCTCGTCGGCGGCTGGTATGACTCCTGGGCGGGGAACACGACTACAAACTTTCGCACGCTGACGCCGGTGCTGAAGAGTGATGTGTATTTAATTATGGGGCCATGGATTCACGGTCAGCAGGCGAAGAGCACGCACGGCATGGCGGACTTCGGTGATACGGCAGCCATCGCCGATGAACTCGCATGGCGACTCGAGTGGTATGATCACGCGCTCAAGGGTAAGGCGAACAGTGTCGGCAAGGCCGCGCCCTTTGCCGCGAAGGTGCGCTACTTCACCATGGGCAAAGGCGATGGTCACAAGACGGACAAGGGCCTGCTGCATCACGGCGGCGAGTGGCATGACTCCACCGTCTGGCCGCCTGCGGGGGTGCAGCCCACGCCGTTCTATTTTGGCGGCGATGGCGCGCTTTCGACGAAGAAGCAGAAGGGCAAATCGAGCTACACCTTTGATCCAAAACTGCCCGTGCCGACCATCGGTGGCAACATCTCCAGTGGCGATGGCATCATGCTGCAAGGCGCGTGGGATCAGCGTGGCGGCCCGCATGTGTGGAACTGGACGCAGCCGCTGCCGCTTTCCTCACGCAATGACATCCTCGTCTTCCAAACGGAGCCGCTGACCGAAGATCTCGAAGTCACCGGCGAACTCGAAGTGAAGCTCTGGGTCTCCTCCGACTGTGTGGACACGGACTTCACCGCGAAGCTGGTCGATGTCTATCCGCCGAGCACCGACTGGCCCGGCGGCTTTGATCTCAACATCGCCGATGGCATCTGCCGCGCGCGCTTCCGCGACTCGCTGAAGGAAGAGAAACTCATGGAACCGGGGAAGATCTATCCGCTCACCGTGCGCCTTTACCCGACGAGCAATGTCTTCAAGAAAGGTCATCGCCTGCGGGTGGATCTCAGCAGCAGCAACTTCCCGCGCTTTGATGTGAATCCGAATACTGGCGAGCCCCTCCAGCAGCACCGCCGCGTGAAGACCGCGATCAATACTACCTATCATGATGCCGAGCATGCCTCACACATCGTGCTGCCGGTGATGAAGCGGTGAGGCCCTTGCCTGATTGCAATCACGGTCTAGCTTTGAAGATTCATGAACCTGCCCATCCGTCCCCGCCGCAACCGCCAGTCGCCTGCCATCCGTGATCTCGTGCGCGAGACGGAGCTGACGCCGAGGCATTTGATTTATCCGCTCTTTCTCCAGGAAGGGGAGGAGAACACGAACATCGACGCCATGCCGGGCTGCCAGCGCTGGTGCGTGGCGGATCTGGTGAAGGAGGCGGGCGAGGCTCATGCGCTCGGGGTGCCGGCGGTGGTGCTGTTTCCGCGCATCGCGGATGATCTCAAGACGCGTGGTGCCGAGGAATGCCAGAACGACAACGGTCTCGTGCCGCGTGCGATCCGGGCTTTGAAGCAGGCGCATCCGACACTGACGGTGATCACCGATGTGGCGCTCGATCCTTACAACAGCGACGGCCACGACGGGCTCGTCACGGATGATGGTCGCATCTTGAATGATGAAACCGTGGCGGTGCTCTGCCAGCAGGCGCTTTGCCATGCGCGTGCCGGAGCCGACATTGTGTCGCCCAGCGACATGATGGATGGTCGGGTTGGCGCGCTGCGTACCGCGTTGGATTTTGCTAACTTCACCGGCGTCTCGATCATGAGTTACACGGCCAAGTATGCCAGCGCCTACTACGGCCCCTTTCGCGGCGCTCTCGACTCCGCACCGAAGGCTGGCGACAAGAAGACTTATCAAATGGACCCCGCCAATGTCCGCGAGGCGCTGCGTGAAGCGGCGCTCGATGAAGCCGAAGGAGCCGATATTCTCATGGTGAAGCCTGCCGGGCCGTATCTGGACATCATTAGCAAACTGCGTGCTTCCACTACGCTGCCCATCGCCGCGTATCAGGTGAGCGGCGAGTATCTCATGATCAAAGCCGGTGCGGCTACCGGCTGGTTGGATGAAGACAAGGTGGCGCTCGAATCCCTGCTCGGCATCCGCCGGGCCGGGGCGGACATGATCCTGACTTACTTTGCCAAACGAGTGGCGGAGATGATGGCGTAGAATTGAAGAAGGGCGGCGGCTCCACTATCTGCACGTTCGGTTAAACGACTATCGGACAGCTCATGCCGTGAGCTGCGGCCCCTTTACCATCTCCGCGTTAGTTGTGATAGCGGCCTCGTAGATGCCGGGATATCCAGCCTTGGTGCGAAAAATGAAAATTTTTGTAACTAAAAAGCTCGGCAAGGGTCTTTAATAGTAAAATGATGGCGAAAATCCCAAGCTTTTTGAGTGCGGGAGTGAATCGCTGAATGCCAGCCCACTTTTAATTTAGTCGCCCACTCAATCGCTCTACTAGCCTGTATTCCTGTTATTTTTGATCCATCGTTCTCTTCTCCGCTATGAAACATTATTTGCACATCTCCCACAATAATACATGCAGCCTTCATAAGCCTGTCGTTGGGTCGGGTAGGACAGGAGTAATCCAAAGCAGTGGCCGCGCAGCGCTTGCAGTAGCGTTCACACTTGCTCTCCTGGGGTTCACGCCAGCGGCTACGGCTGCCGATGTGACGCTGCTATTTAGCGCTACTGGTGTTGCACGGGCCACAGGGTTTTCCAACAGCGCCGCAGTCACAGGCATTAACGATATGCGCTGGGGCCTCATCGTGGATACGGTGGGCGATGGATTTCGACCAGGGGAGTATGACGGCGGCTTTAGCATCAACACATCAGGCTTTCTCACCGTCAATGGCACGCCCACAAACGACTATTACGTGGCACATCCCAACCAAGTGCTTACGTTTACATCCGGCGCAGCAGGGACAGACCCTGGTGGTGCCGGCACGATAACAGCAATCACCGGCGTGCCTTACGATGGCGGGACGGCTATCACATCAGGTGATCCTTTTCAGTTAGTGTGGTTTGAGACTGGTGCCGAAATTGGCCATAAGTATGGCATGCTTGGCAATACATCGGGCACAGCGACTTTTGTGATCCCCTCCGTCGGTGCTGCTCAACCGTATTCAGATTTCTTTGCCGGTTCAACAGCTGACCCCATCCGTGGAACCACGCACACGCTAGTTGGGTCACCCATCAGCCCCATCGCGAACACGACTACCAGTGAAGATACCCCCACTTTGGCAATTCCCTTCACCGTTGGATTCGTAGGCGTGCTCAGCGCTAGTTCCAATAACACTACTCTGGTACCTAATGCTAATCTCAGCCTTGGCGGCAGTGGCAGCAATCGAACGATCACTGCTACACCAGCTCCCAATGAAAACGGTAGCGCCGTCATTACCGTGACAGACGGTATGAGTACCCTTTTTCAAACTTTTACCCTTACCGTTTCTGCCGTCAATGATGTGCCGAGCTTCACCAAGGGCCCGGACCAATACGTGCAGAAAAACCCTGGAGCGCAGAGTAACCCTAGCTGGGCCACTGCCATCAGCGCAGGTCCTGCGAATGAGAGCGCCCAGATCGTTAATTTTATCGTGAGCAACAACAACAACGCTCTCTTCTCCACGCAGCCCGCCATCGCTGCCGACGGTACACTTTCTTACACCCCAGCCGCAGATAGTAGCGGCAGTGCCGAGGTCAACGTGCAAATTCATGACGACGGCGGTGTTGACAGCGCAGGTATTGACACCAGTGCGACACAGACTTTCACCATCAATGTTTTAGATAACGCCTTCGCCGTCACCAGTGCTGCGGACACGGGCGGCGGTACGCTTCGACAAATACTGGCCAATGCAGCGGTAGCTGGCGGCATGCAGACCATCACCTTTGTTAACGGCTTCTCCGGCCCCATCGTACTGAGCAGCGAGATCGTCATCGATAGCGATGTCACCCTCGACGCCTCCAGCGTTCCCGGCGGTGTGACCATTAACGGCGGCACTGGCGACAACCGCATCTTCCGCGTGAACAGCGGCAGAAGCCTCACGCTCATCGGCCTCACGCTGACCAGCGGGAATCTCAACACCGGCAGTGGCGGCGCGATTTTCAACGACGGCACGCTGACGCTGACACAATGCACCCTCTCCGGCAATTCCGCATCCGCCAGTGGCGGTGCGATTTTCAACGGCGGCACGCTGACGCTGCGGCACTGCACCGTGGCCGGAAACTCGGCAAACACCAACGGCGGCGGGGTGCATGTGGGTAGCGGGAAGACACTCTTCCTGGAAAATAGCATCGTCGCCGGGAACTCGGGCGGTGCTGGCGCGGACATTTTCAATGGCGGTGGCACCATTAATACCCGCAGCGCGAACCTCATCGGTAACAATGACACCACCGGAATTGCGGCAGGCGCGCTCGTCGGCACGCAGGCCAATCCCGTGAACCCACTCCTCTCCCCGCTCGGCAACTACGGTGGCCTCACGCAGACCATGCCGCCGCTGCCTGGCAGTCCGGCGATTGACCAGGCCAGTGTACTCAGCCCCGCGCTCACCACAGATCAGCGCGGCTCCGTCCGCCCGCTCGGCCTGCGTCCTGATCTCGGCGCGGTAGAGGCAGACATCATTCTCGTCACCACCGCAGTGGATGAACTCGATAACCCAGGCACTCCCGGCACCGGTGTCTCTCTTCGCGAAGCCGTGCGCGATGTTCCCACAGGCGGCACCATTGCCTTTGACCGCGCTCTTTTCACCGGAGCCACTGCGACGACGAATACGATCACTTTGACCCGAGGCCCGCTGAACCCGCAGCGGAACTGCACCTTGAACGGCAGCGCCAATCTAGGCGGCATGACCATCCTCACGCAGCTCGTGATCACCCAGCAGCCTCAATCGTTGAGCGTGCTCAGCGATGCGGCGGCGAATTTTGGCGTGACGGTGACAAGCGTTAACGGTGGCGTGGCCTACCAATGGCGCAAAGGCAGTGTGAACAACGCCACGACGACGCCCGCCTTCAACATCGCCAGCGCTCAGGAGAGTGATGAAGGCGTCTATGATGTCGTGCTCAGCGAGTCCGTCAGCCCCGGCACATTGAGTCTCGTGAGCGTGACCAAACCCGCCGCGACTTTGACCAGCCAGCCTGCGAGCCTGATTGTGGGTGGTGCTCTCGTCATGGTGCAGCGCAGTCCGTCCAGCGCCATGATTGCACTCAATAGCAGCCACACGCTGAGTGTCGTTGCCGTCGGACCTGCGACTCCTGCATTGACTTACCAATGGACGCTGAACACCAAAAACATCAGCGGTGCCACGAAGGCTAGCTATCTCATCGCCAAAGCTGCGCTCACTCATGCGGGAACATATCGCTGCGTGGTGAAGTCCGGCACCGTCTTGCCTGGTGTGACCAGCGACCTCGCTGAAATCGGCGTGGTGGACACGACGCCGAAGACCTTGAACCTGCTAGCCAGTGCCACCGCCAGCTTCACCGCAACGGTGAATGCCGCAGGCACTGGCACGCTCACCTATGCCTGGCTCAAGAACGGTGGGGGCACAGCCTTCAATACGAAGAGCTTCACCATCAAGCCCGCCCTCATCACCGACTCCGGCCTCTACACCTGCACCGTGTCTGGTGCTGCGGGCGTTTTCATAGGCGGAGCTCCGACGCAGCTCAACGTCAGCGATGCCGCGCCGCAGTTCGTGCTACCGCTCGTAATGCCTGCCGCGACCATTGGCCAGGCCTACCTCTACCAGCTCCCGGTGCAGAGCATCGTCGGAGCGCCAGCCACCAGCTTTAGCGTGACTGGCGCACTGCCCACTGGCCTCGTTTTCAATACCACCACTGGCATGCTTTCAGGCCGCCCCACCGTGACAAAGGTCGGGGGCTATGCGCTGAGTTTTAAAGCCATCAACGCGAAGGCTAGCAGCGCTCTTGCTCCCGCCACACTGATCGTGAATGCCGTGCCGACGAATGCTGTCGGCGTCTTCGTCGGCCCTGTGGAGCGCTCCCCGCTCAATGACAACCTTGGCGGACGCTTTGACCTCACCACCACAGCCGCAGGCGGCTTCTCCGGCAGCCTCACACTCGGAGCGCGTGCCAAGCTGCCCATCACCGCCCAACTCCTGCAAAGTGCCGGGGCAGGGGACGTGATCCTCTACGGTAACATCCCCGGCCTGACCATGGCGGATAAAACACCGCTCACTGCCTACATCGAAGTCTTCGTGTTGGAACAGCTCGCGCGGCTCACCTTGATCCATCCTAATGGCACCACGCTCGTCATCCCCGCCTGGCGGAATCAGTGGGACAAAGTCAAGCTTGCCACCGCCTACGCCGCCTATTACACGATGCGGCTCGATCCCGAGCTTGTGGGCAATCCACCACGTGGTTACGGCTACGCCAGCTTCACCGTTAAGACCGATGGCACACTCACCCTCGCTGGCAAACTCCCCGATGGCAGCGACGTGACCGGCAGCACCTTCGTCGGTCCAGAAGGACAAATCCTGCTCTTCAATCTGCTCTACACGAACCGCGGATCACACGTCGGTCAGTTCACTCTCACACCCGCATCTCCGGTGACCAACAACACCGTCAGCGGTGCCACGAGCTGGTTCAAACCCGGACCGCTTCTCCCGACCTCGACCGACACCGTTTACAAAGACGGCTTCGGTCCGCTGACCGTCACCGCCGCCGGTGGCGTGTATGTGCCGCCAGCGAAAGGCCTGCGCGTCATGGGCCTCGGTACCGTGCCGAATCCCAACGCCAAGCTGAACTTCACGCTCGGTGGACTCGCGCCCGAGTTTACTCAGCTCCTTAACATCGTGAATCCCAGCGCCACCGGTTTAACTAACACAGCCGTCATCACCGCGCCAATCACCAACACCACGAAAGTGACCACATTGAACGCCGCCACGGGTGCCTTTGTTGGCAGCTTCCAGATCAACGGAGCCGCCGCTGCCCTGAACCGCCCCGCACCATTCTTTGGCCAGATCGTCAAGATCGGGGCCACCACAGAAGGCTACGGCTACTTCCTCCTCCCCACCGTCCCCGTGCCACCGAAAACCGTCACCACGTCGCCCAAGCAGAGTGGCCGAGTCGTGCTCGGCCTGCCATAGCTGCGACCTTCAGGACGTGGAGGTCGTCACTTAAATTGGTAATCGAATAGGTTGGTCGATGAGACTGCAATGGGCGTCCTGCTGCAACACTTCGCGGCTGGGTTTCGTTGATGGCAGATGCTTCTAAAACACCTCCTCGCTCTTCTCGCTGTCCCGTCCCTTTGCTGCGCTCTTGATTCTGCCAAGCTCGACGCCATCCCGGCTGCCATGGAGCAAGCCGTCGCAGCGAAGCAGGCGGCTGGCGTGGTGACGCTGGTCATGGAAAAGGGCAAGGTCGTACACCATTCGGCGAGCGGCATGGCCAATGTCGCCAAGGGAAAGAGGATGGAAAAGGACGCGCTCTTTTGGGTCGCCTCGATGACAAAGTCGGTGAATGCCACGGCGGTGATGCTGCTGGTGGATGATGGCAAACTCGTGCTCGATGCGCCTGCCTCCCAGTGGCTGCCTGAACTCGCTCAAGTGAAGCTGGCAGATGGCTCGGCACCGCTGAAACCCATCACGCTGCACATGCTACTCAGCCACACGGCTGGCATTGCCTTTCCCTCACGCAAGCCGTCGGACGGGGCGATCTCGCTGAAGAGCTATGTCGCCTCGTTGATAAAGACACCTTTGGCCTTTCAGCCGGGCAGCAGTTACGAGTATGGCTTTGGCCCCACGGTGGCTGGGCGCATCATCGAGATCGTCAGTGGCATCAAGTATGATGAGTTTCTCACGAAGCGTCTATTTCTGCCCCTGGGCATGAAGGACACGCAGTTCAATCCTGATGAAGCGCACCGCGCACGCATCGCCCAGACTTATAAGACGGATGAAGACACGCATGAACTCGTCCCTGGTTACAATCCATTCGTCACCAGTGATGTCAGCGTGACTCACATGCCCGAGCCTGCCGGCGGTCTCTTTTCCACCGCTGCCGACATGGGTCGTTTCTACTCGATGATCGCCGCTGGTGGTGAACTCGATGGTGTGCGTTTCCTCTCCAAGAAAGCAGTGCAGGACATGACCACGCCCGTCACTGCTGGCGGTAAGCAGCTCAACTACGCCAGCGGCTGGCAGGTGAATACGCAAACGCAGCGCGTGTGCAGCGCCATGCCAGTCGGCAGCTTTGGCCACGGCGGTGCCTTTGCCACGAATGGCTGGATTGATCCCACCTCTGGACTCGTCACGGTCTTCCTCGTGCAAAACGTGCTGGTCCCTGACAGCGGCAAGCCGAAGGACGCCTTTCAAAAGCTCGTCATGGAAGCCGCAGGCATCGAGGTGAAGCCCGCCGCAGTGGCGAAGAAGGCTGGGAAGAAATAGGATCGGCTACTTGGGTAGCAACCAGATGCCGGAATTTGGATCCAAGTCGTCCAGCACTGAGCTTTCCGAACTCTCCGCCAGCGTTTCGTTTGGGGTTGGCTGAGCATCGTGGGCCAGGGGCTGCTCCATGAGTTCATCAGACAAGTGATCGCACTCACCTTTGGTGGCCATGTAGCGCTCGGTGGCGCGGCGGAGGCGGAGAGAAAGGGTCTCGCAGAGCCAGGACAGGACCTCGCGGGCGATGATCAAGTCGTCCGCCAGCATGGCGTCGAACTGCTCTTTGCGGATCTTCCAAAGTAAGCCGTCAGTCGTGGCGATGATGGTGGTGCGCGCGGGCTGCGGGTGAAAGAGGTTCATCTCGCCAAAAGTGCTGCCGCGTTTGGCCGTGCCGAGTGGCGCATAGACATTCTCTCCGAGATGGCGGCGCAGCATCAGCGAGCCTTCTAACACCAGATAGAGTTCGGTGCGTTCATCCCCTTCGTTGATGATCACCTCGCCAGCCGAAAAGGTGTCGAACTCCCCGCAGATGGCCAGCAGTTGCCGGCGCTCGGCATCCAGCTTTTTGGCGAAACCATACGCAGGGACAGTGAGTCTTTTGGTGGTGTGCATGTCGCAGGCTACCATGGGTGCGTGTCTTGTGGCTAGTCTAAGCGCACTTATTGCTGAGCAAATTTTGCGCTAGGAGACCGCTTGGATCACGCCTGCAACAGCCGCTGGATGTCTTCTTGCGTGAGCTGCAGCTTCTCGGCGCGGCCAGAAAGCAGTCCCTCAATGAGGGCAGCTTTGGTCTTTTGCATCTCGACGATGCGCTCCTCGATGGTGCCTTGGCAGATGAGCTTATGGATGAAGACGGGCTTGGTCTGACCGATGCGGTGGGCGCGGTCGCTGGCCTGGGCTTCGGCGGCGGGATTCCACCACGGGTCGTAGTGGATGACGGTGTCGGCGGTCGTCAGGTTGAGTCCTGACCCGCCTGCTTTGAGGCTGATGAGGAAGATGGGCACTTCACCCTTTTGAAACTGCTGCATGGGCGTTTCGCGGTCCTTCGTCTGGCCAGTGAGTTTGACGAAGCGGATGCTGGCCTTGTGCAGCTCTTCTTCGATGATGCCGAGCATCTCGGTGAACTGGCTGAAGATGAGCACGCGGTGGCCTTCGTCGATCAACTCGGGCAGCAGATCCTCCATGAGGTAGGCCGTCTTGGCAGAGGTTTCGATCTTCTTCGCTGCGTCGATTTTGAGGAGCTGCGGATGGCAGCAGACCTGGCGGAGTTTTAACAGCGCATCGAGCACGATGATCTGGCTGCGCTCCAAGCCTTGATTGCTGATGGCGTCACGCACGCGCTGATCCACGGCGGCGCGGATGGTTTCGTAGAGGTCGGTCTGGGCTTTGTCGAGTTCGATGCTGTGCAGGATCTCAGTCTTCGGGGGCAGGTCTTTGGCGACGGCGCTTTTGGTTCGGCGTAAAAGCAGCGGCTGAAGGCGCGCACTGAGCTGTTGCTGGCGTTCGGTGTCGGCATCGCGCTCGATCGGTGTTCGGTAGTAGGCGCGGAAGCTCTCGGCATCGCCTAGCAGGCCGGGCATGAGAAAGTGGTAGAGGCTCCACAACTCGCCGAGATGATTTTCCATCGGCGTGCCAGTCAGGCAGAGCCGTTGGCGTGCTTTCAGGCTGCTGCACACCTGCGCGGCTTTGCTCTTGGGGTTCTTGATGTTCTGCGCTTCATCGAGCGCGACGATGTGCCAGTCGATGGGCTGAAGCTTGTCGGCATCACGCACGATGAGCGGGTAGGAGGTGATGACGAGATCGTACTTCGAGATGCGGCGGAAGTCGGTGTGGCGGTCATCGCCATGCAGGAGCAGCACGTTCAAAGCAGGCGTGAACTTTGCAGCCTCGCGCGCCCAGTTTCTCAGCACCGAAGTCGGGGCGAGAATGAGCGATGGGCGGTCCATGCGGCCTGCATCTTTTTCAGTGAGCAGATGGGCGAGCGTCTGCACGGTTTTGCCCAGACCCATGTCATCCGCCAAAATGCCGTGCAGGCCAAACTCACGCAGGAATTGCAGCCAGGATAGGCCCTCGCGCTGATACGGGCGGAGATCGGCTTTCAGTCCAGCGGGTGGCTCCACCAGAGACAGTTCTTTGAGGCCAGCGAGCCGCTGCTGCAACACAGCCAGCTCTGCGGGCGCACGGATCGGCAGGCCATCGAGCGTGCTGCTGAGTTGAGCGGCGCGGAGCTTATCGAGATGCAGTTTACCATCCTTTCGGGTAGGCCGTGTAGTCAGTAGCTCGTCGAGAAAGCGCAGCAGCACGAGCAGACGGCGCGCGGGGACCGAGAGTACGGGATTGCCAGCACCGGGGAGGGAGAGGAGGAACTGCTGATCGAGATTCTGCTCCAACACAGCAGGCGTGAGGCCCTGATCAATGCAATCGACGAGTAGCGGCACGAGAGAGATGCGCTGGCCTTCGATCTCGATGCCGAGATCGAGTGAGAAGCTGTCGCGCCCTGTTGCATCGCTTTCTAGATCGGTGAACCAGGCGTCTTCTGCGGCCTCGTGGATGGCGTAGCCGAAGTCATCGCTGATCTCGATCTCCCAGCCGTCGGCGCGCAGACTCGGGACATGATCATGGATGAACTGGGACCAAAAAACTGCCTGCCTAGCTTCTGGCGCGGTCATGAGAACATGCACACTTTCTTTCGCCCGCACTTCCGGCATGGACTGCATGAGCGGCAGCAGCCCGGCCTGCATGAGATCGGCCACCATGAGCCGCTCCATGCGCAGATTGCGCGTGAGTGAGCGCTGCAGCCCGGCGTCATCTGTCCAGCGCGCGCCAGTGCCGCGACCGAGCATCTGAAAGCTCTGCGGGCAGCCTGCATAGCTCACGGTAGGCTCGACGATGCCGATGCTCAGGTTGCTATTGAGCAGGGCGCTGCGTCCGGCCTTGAGATGCGGGCGCTCGATGTTGATGCGCCGAAGATGCAGCCGTGGGCGCAGTTGATCGTTTTCGATAGGCAGTGATTTTTCTTCACCTGTGGCCGTGCCGCTGATGCCGTCTTCACTCACCGTCGCCATGCCAGGGCGTGCGATTTTTTCAATCACTGCACGCTCGCTTTCCTGATCAAAGACCATCATCAGCGCGGCAGCGTGATCACAAAGGGAGCGCGAGTGACAGGTGCATTCGGTGGTGAGATGCAGATCGCCATTGTCAGCGAGTCGCAGCCGCAGCCGCGTCTCGTTGTAGGTCTGATTATTGCGCCCGACTTCGCCCAGGATCTCCACTTCACTGGTGCTGATGATGATGGCTTTGGCGACCTGCGTGTGTGCCTTTTGCCACTTCACGGCCAGCTCGATGTCTTGGCGCTTGAAGAGCCACATCCACGACTTGCGGCGCACTTGGGACCAGAGCTGTGAGAAAGGGAAGATGAGGGACACGCGGGCGGGCTGGGATAGCGTGTGTCGATGTTGAAGCAAGAGGGAAGTCCCCGCAAAACAACACAACCCTGTCGGAAATCGGCGCTCAGGAAGAAAACCCCCAAAACCTGAAGCCAATCGTTGTCCCGACAGGGTTGATTTAATGGTTATATTCGGCAGCGGTAGGGCCGGGCAATCCCAAAACTTGCCCCTCTGGGTAAAATTCTTTTTCGTGTGCCTACAATGTGATGACAAACTAACGACCATGTCCTTTTCCACTCTCCCTAAGCCCCGCCGAGTTCTATTATTCGCGCTCGGATTATCGGCCTTCATTTCGGTCAAAGCGCAGGCCCAGCTCGGTAGCAACGTGCGCCAAGTGATCGTCTCGCGTGCCGCGACCTGGAATTCAAATACCGCCATGCTTCAGGCCTATCAGCGCAGCTCGGCACGCGAGCCCTGGCAGCCCGTCTTTGCCAAGCCTTTCCCGGTGATGCTCGGGCGCAGCGGCTTGGCCTGGGGCAGGGGAGTTTTCAATCCGCCGCAGAATGGCGTGCCGGCCAAGGTGGAGAAGGACTGGCGCGCTCCGGCTGGCGTCTTTCAGCTTGGCACTCTCTTTGGTTATGCGGCCACGGCACCTTCCGGCGCGCGTTGGCCGTATCTACGAGTCGGCGCTCTCGATG
Organism: uncultured Prosthecobacter sp.; assembly: GCA_964583255.1. GTDB lineage: Bacteria > Verrucomicrobiota > Verrucomicrobiia > Verrucomicrobiales > Verrucomicrobiaceae > Prosthecobacter. The sequence continues at coordinate 21,413 of CAZOVY010000019.1, read as the reverse complement.
CGTATGTGGATGATCCGCAGAACCCATACTACAATCAGCATGTCCGCATTGATCCGCGCAATGTGCCGCCGTGGTTCGAGAAGCAAAAGATGCGGCTCGGAGATGCCGCCTATAAATGGATGCTGGAGATCCGGCATAATCAAAAGCCAGCGGCACCCGGCTATGGCAGTGCCATCTTTTTCCATGTGCGCCGTGGCCCTACCAAACCGAGCGCGGGCTGCACCACCATGGCGGTGGAGAACCTGGAGCAGATGATCCGCTGGCTCGATCCGCAGGCTTCTCCGCATTATGTGCTTTTACCGCAGGCAGATTATGATTACCTGCGTGGGTCCTGGCACCTGCCCTAATTAGCCCACTCTCATGATCCGCTTCCTCCTCGTTTCCTGCCTCGCTTTCGCGGGCCACTCTTTCTCGGCTGATCTGAAAGTAGGTGAGCCAATCTTTGGCAGCGATCACTACACCGAGTATGTCCCCGGTGAGCTACCACTGGTCATCTCATCGCCTCACGGCGGGGCATTGAAACCGGAATCCGTGGCCAATCGAACCTCAGGCGTGCGCGACGCTGATGCCAACACCCAAGATCTAGCGCGCCGCATCGCTGCTGAGATCCAAAAGCAGACGGGCAAGCAAACGCATCTCATCATCAGTCATCTGCACCGCAGCAAGCTGGACCCGAACCGCGAAATCGTCGAAGCCGCGCAGGGGGACAAAACTGCTGAAAAAGTATGGGCCGAGTATCACGCATTCATCGACCAGGCGCTCAAAGCCGCCGTGGCTCGGCATGGTCGGGCATTCTTCATCGACCTGCATGGGCAGAGTCATAAAGATGTGCGCGTCGAGCTGGGCTACATGCACAGCACTTCCAGTTATGCCCAACCCGCCGCTGAACTGAATGGCCCCGAATTCATCGCCACGGGTAGCTTGAAGCTCATCACCCAATTGCACCCCGACAGGCCCTACACAGAGCTGATCCTCGGCCCGCAGAGTCTGGGCGCACTGCTGGAGGAGCGCGGCTTCCTGGCCACCCCCAGTCCGCGTATGCCAGTGCCCACGGAGCCGTACTTTCGCGGTGGCTACACCGTGGCTAGGCACGTGGTTGCTGATTTGAAAATCGCCGGACTACAGATCGAAGCCAATCGCATCCGCCTGCGCGACACCCCAGAAAATCGTCAGCGCTTCGCCGAGTCATTGGTTAGCGCTTTGCAGGTGTATTTGCCAAAGTGGATGAACCTTGAGCTCAAGTAAGCAGTCATGGCTCTGAAGATTCTCCGCAGCCTCTTCCACACCCCGGTGGTGGACATCATCGACCACTTGAAGCACTCGCCCGGCATGACCGTGCGTGAGCTGGCGGCACTGATGAAGATGAGTTACATGGGCGTGAAGCAGCACTGCGCCGAGCTAGAGAAGAAAGGCTACCTGGACACCTTTCGCCGAGCCTTACCGCATGGCCGCCCCGAGAAGCTGTATCGCCTGACCAGCAAGCTTGATCCGCTCTTCCCCACCGTCACCGCAGCCATGATGCTGGAGATCCTGGCTCATGCCGAGCGCATCTTCGGCCTCACGGCGCCAGAGAAGCTGCTGCACACCTGGTTTCAGGGAAAGGCTGAGCACTGGGCGCTGAAGCTGGATAAAGAAACCACTCTCGAAAACAAAGCCCTCATGCTAGCGCGTTTGCGCACCGCCGATGGCCACATGTGCATGGTCGAAACCGGCGGCGCAGGCACCCTCCGGCTCGTGGACTACCACCAGCCACTGGCCGACCTCATGGAGAAATACACCGTGCTCACCGAGATCGAAAGTGATGTCATCGAGCGCCTCCTAGGCCACCCCATTGAGCGCGCCGTGGAGGAGCACTCAGGGCTGAAACAAGTGATCTTTCGCATTCGGCGTTGATAAGAGCTGGGAATTTCCGCCAGCACAGGAATAGAGATTTCAGAACCCAAGATCACCGCTTTGAAGTCAATTAAGCGCAGTGAAGTGGGCTTAGCTTTGTCAGTTATGAAGTGAAATACGTATCCTCGTGCGAATACGGTGGGGCGCAGGTGCAGAGAAAGCGTAGAGTCTTTGAGGCGGTGATCTGATGCCAGGCATTCGGCGGAATGAGGATGGCATCGCCGGGGCCGACGGCGCGGATTTCGCCGTCGATCTCGATGGTTCCCAGCCCTTCGAGGATGAAGTAAAACTCCTCACTGAGTTTGTGGTAGTGGCGCTCGGTGGGTTTGCCAATGGGCACCGTGGCCTCGGCTAGTGACTGGTTTTGCACGGGCGCATTCGTCTTGTCTAGGATGCTGCGGATGGTGCTGCCGTCTTTCGTGGTGAAGGGCGTTTGTTGGGAAAGCTGGTTGATCGTCATGAGCCTGTCTGCATCGTCCCGACCTCACCCTGAAAGGCAAGCGCACGCATGAATTTTAATACCCAAGACTGCACTGCCATCATCACAGGAGCGTCCTCAGGACTTGGTGCTGAATTTGCCAGGCAACTCGCCGCCCAAGCGCGCACACTGGTACTGGTGGCTCGACGATTGGAGGCGCTGGAAGTGGTGAAGGCAGAACTGGTTTCACGTCACTCAAATTTAGAGGTTCATCTCGTGGTGGCAGATCTCTCCACCGCAGTGGGGCGTGCGGTGCTGACTGATTGGGTGCGGCAGTCTGCCTGCCAGCCGAATTTACTGATCAACAATGCCGGGCTGGGCGATTACGGAACGCTGGCCAGTGCGACTCAGGAGCGCTTGCAGGCGCAGATTGATGTGAATGTTAGCGCGCTCGTGCTTCTGACTCATGCGCTGCTTCCACAGCTCCGAGCGAATGCACCGAGTGGGGTCATCAACATCAGCTCACTGGCGAGTATGATCCCGATGCCTGAACTCGCGGTGTATGCTGCGTCGAAGTCATTTGTCACCAGTTTTAGCGAGGCCCTGGCGGTGGAGCTGGAGCCGCAGAAAATCCAAGTGACCTGTGTGTGCCCTGGTCCGACGCCGACGAACTTTGGTAAGACTGCTCGACGTGAAGATGGCTCTGACACGGACCGCGACGGCCAGGATTTGCTGCGCATTCCATCGACACAAGTCGTGGCTGAGGCACTCGCTGGTTTGCGTGCTGGTAGGGTCTGTGTTTTTCCTGGTCTGGGAGTCTCCATTGCAGGCCCGCTGTTTCGCATGATACCGCGTGCTTTGCTGCGCTGGGTGTTGCGGCGGCGCTTTAATAAAGGCACAGTCTAAGCCACGCATGAAGCCGCCTCCGCCTGAAACTACTCCGCTGACAGAAAACCGTGGTCCCTCACAGTGGGAACCACAGCACAAACGCGGCTTCTTCAGTTCGCTGATCCGGCTGCTGGTGCTGGTGATCATTGCGCTACTGCTGGTGATCCCATTCACGCCGTTTGCTGGTAAGATTAAGCAGGGAATCAAAGAGATTGTCAGTGCGGGGCGCAGCCGCACTGAGTTTGTGACACGCGAGATCGAAAGACGTGTCGAAGTGCCAAAAGAGGTGATCAAGGAAGTCATCAAAGAAGTGCCTGCGCCACCGCCACCACTGCCAGAGGGCTACATCCCGCGCAAGGAAGCGGACGTGGCGACTTTCTACAACGGCATCACCATCAAGACGAAGTTGGAGACGGAGCAGGGCACCTACGCGAGCCTTGAGCGCCTGAACCCCGATGCCTACAAAGCCGAGTTTCAACTCAGTGTGCGCGTGCCGAGAGCGAATCAAACCATCCCTGAGCTGTCGCGCATCAATCCCGCGCTGCCTTCACTGTTGCCAGACCTGGGCGCTATGCTCACCACAGCGAGGGTGTCCGGCTTTTACCACAAGCTCTACGAGAACAAGACGGCCTCCATCCAGCGTGACATCACGCGCCTGAACAAGATATTGGATCGGCATAACTTCTTTGATTGCGAGACGATCCTGGAACTGACGCATCCCACCTCGAAACGCAAAGCCCTGCTCGTTCAATCCGAGATGGATGTGGTTGCTGATGGTTCCGATGGTGACCGCATGGCGACGCTGGATGAGTACATCTCCATGTCGGATTACTACCAGCCTTTCACCAGCTACGCCTGGGCAAAAAAGACGAAGACGCCTAACCCACTTCTTGCCAAGTGGGAGGGGCGCTTGAACACGGCCAAAGAGCAACTGGCCGTCAAAGGATTACCCGCAGAAAAAAACCGCGAGCTCAAAGCACTCAGCAGTCAGCTCGGCGTCGAGATTAATGAGATGAAAGCGCGCAGCAGTTTGATCGCTGAGAAAGATCCTTTCGTTGTGATCTCGCTCGTGTTTCGTGGTTATGCGGCCACGAACAAGCACACGCCGCAGATCGGGGATTACGCCGTCGTGATCTATGGCGACAAGATGTATCCCGCTATCTGTGGCGACTATGGCCCAACATTAAAGATGGGTGAGGCGTCTCTCTTCATGGCTAAGACGATCAATCCCAAAGCCACACCATATCGCCGCCCAGAGAACGATCTCAAAGTCACCTACCTCATCTTTCCTGGCACGGCGGAGAAGCCAAACAACGCACCGAATCTTGATCACTGGCATGAGAAGTGCAGCGCGTATTTGAAGGACATTGGCGCACCTGGTGCCGGGCATGAGCTGCACCGCTGGGAAGATCCCTTCAAGAAGCCTGAAGTGCCCCCCGTCGTTGTTGCCCCAGCGCTGCCAGGGGCGATCACGCCACCAGCAGTGCCGGGAGCACCTGCAACACCAGGAGCACCCGCTGCTCCTGCGACAGCGCCTGCAATGCCGGGAGCAACGCCCGCTCCAACATCAGTTCCGGCAACGACGCCTGCACCCAAAGTGCAATAAACCTCCCGTTCAGAGGGTACTCTGTGCCTTGTATGAACAGGCACCTAATATTCGCTCTCACTCTCGGCTCGTTTTCTCATGCGGCAGATCTGCCGCCTGATAAAGCGGCGTTCATTCCTGAATCAGGAAAACGTCCGGTAACGATCACCGGGAAATCATCGCTAGCCCTGCCAAAGCATAATCTGCCGGAAGGCTACACGTTGAGCGTTGCTGCTGCCGCTCCACTGGTCACGCATCCGATCATGGGCTGTCTGGATGATCGTGGTCGGCTGTTTGTCGGCGATGCCGTAGGCGTGAACTGGAACAAGGCGCAGCTTGATGCCAATCCGCCGAACCGGGTGCTCATGCTCGAAGACACGGACAAGGATGGCAGCTTCGATAAGAGCACCGTGTTTGCCGACAAGATGACTTTCCCACAAGGCGCGTGCTGGCTGAATGGCTCCCTCTACGTCGGCTCACCGCCCTCGCTCTGGAAGCTGACGGATACGGACGACGACGGTGTGGCGGACAAGCGTGAGGAGATCGTGACGGGTTTCGATTACACCGGCAATGCGGCGGACATTCACGGTCCTTTTTTGCACCCGAATGGCCGCCTCTACTGGTGCCATGGTCGCAAAGGTCACAAGGTCGCGCAGAAGGATGGCACAATTGTCGATGAGTCGCTGGCCTGTGGTATTTGGAGTTGCAAGCCTGATGGCAGCGACGTCGTCTGGCACTCGCTCGGTTGTGGTGACAATCCCGTTGAAGTCGATTTCACACCGGAGGGCGACATCATCGGCGTGCAGAATCTTTACTACAATCAGCCGCGTGGAGACACTCTCATCCACTGGCTCTACGGAGGCGTCTATGAGCGTGCCGATCAGCTAAAAGCCATCTCTCATCTGCCGCGCACACTGGAGCACATGCCTGTGATGTATAACTTTGGCCATGTCGCCGTGAGTGGCTGCTGTTTTTGGAAAACGTCGAAGCGCGATGCACGAACTGAGAACTTCATGGTCACCCACTTCAACACCCAGCGCCTCGTGCGCATGGAGCTGACTCCTGACGGCTCCACCTACAAGGCCACTGAGAACGAATTCCTTAAACTCCACAATCCCGACATCCACCTCACCGATGTCATGGAAGACAAAGACGGCTCGCTGCTCCTCATCGACACCGGCGGCTGGTTCCGCATCGGCTGTCCGAGCAGCCTGATGGCGAAGTCGGATCTGCTCGGCGCGGTGTATCGCATCAAACGGAGCACGGCTACCCCCGGACGAAGTCCAATCGCCGCGCTGCCGCCGACCGATCTAAAATCACAGATTTCAAATCTCAAATCAACGGACCCACAGGCACAGCGCCGCGCCCTGGAGGCTCTGGCTCAGCAGATGCCTGACACTGCCATCGCTAAAGGCGATCACATAAAAATCGCCGAGCAGTTGCGCGTGCTCATGCGCGCCAAGCTCGACTCATCGCTGGAACATGCCGTGCTTCAGATGGCCCAACTGACAACCATGGTCAGCCTCCAGGAACTCGAAAAGGAAACCGATCCAATCACTCTGCGTCGAATGCTTGTCAGCTTTATTCCTGACGACGCCTCCAGTCTGAACCTCAGCATGGGCGTCGCCGCGAAACATCTCGACTCAGGGGATAAGGATCTCGCGCGCGTTGTACTGAACATCGTCATCGAACATGCCGACGCTGACGGATCGATCACTCCGAAACTGGCGAAGTGGCTGGTTGGCACAGACCTCTCACCAGAAAAGTTGAAAGCGCTCCAGGGTTTCTGCACAGCGCTTATCGCGAAGCCTGAGACGCAGAAACTCGTGACCAAGATGCTACAGCACACTTCGCCGCAGATTCGCGGTGTGGCTTTGAGCATTCTGGCTGGACAGACTGGCGGTGTGTCGAATGACGCATGGGTCAGTGCTCTGGAGGCGGCGCTGCAGAATGGAAAAGACAATCTCTCGTTGGTGCTGGATGCCATTAAGAAGCTCAAGTCCGCGCACTTCGACATCGCACTCCAGGCGCTCGCAGCGGACTCCAAACGACCGTTGGCGATTCGTTTGAAGGCTCTGGATGCAGCGAAGAATGTGAAGCTTACGGGCGACACCTTTGTCATGGTCAAAGGTGTGGTCGCTGATCCCTCTTCGTCTGCCGCTGCAAAGATTCAGGCAGCAGGAATGATCGCAGCAGCTCCACTTGCGAAGGAGCAGTTGATCGAGATCGCGCCGCTGTTTGCCACACTGGGACCGGTGGAGTTGAAGACACTGCTGCCACTCGTGCGAAAATCGAAGGATGTCGATGTTGGCCGCACCATCGCGACTGAGATCGCAAAGAATCCGGTCATCGCGAGTCAGCAGGAGAGTCTTTACCGCACGGCCTTCAGCGACCTGCCGCCGGACCTCTTCGAGACGATCATCCATCCCGCGTATGAGAAGGCTGATGTGGCGAATGAAGCGAAGAAACGTCAGTTGGCTCCGCTCGCAGACAAGGCTGTGGCTTCTGGTGATGCTAAGGCTGGACACGCCGCCTTTGCCGCTGGCAAAGGCACCTGCATGGCCTGTCACAAGATCGGTGAAGTGGGTCGTGCCATCGGTCCTGACCTCAGCAAGATCGGTGCGATCCGCACGGAGCGTGATCTGCTGGAAAGCGTGCTCTTTCCCAGTAACACACTGGCTCGTGACTACGAGGCGCATATCCTCGAAACCAGTGATGGCCAGATGACGATGGGTGTTATCAAGAGCCACACGGCTGAGGGATTGCTCGTCGTGGACATCGCCGGTCAGGAGAAGACTTTGCCGCACACGCAGATCGTCGGTGATACGACTTTGCCCACCAGCCTTATGCCGATGGGACTGGATCAAACGATGCCTGAGAAAGACCTGCTCGACCTCGTGGCCTATTTGCGCAGCCTGCGGTGAGTGACGATCTTGAACGCGCCACCAGCGCCATCGGCATCCATGATCTGGCTTTGAGATTTGCCGAGTCGTAAAGTGATGAAATCAGCCTGTGCTTCATAAGCTGCCTCCTCCCACCCCAGTGACTCAGCCCACGCACGGTAGTCGGTAAAATTGATGTCAGCGGTGATGTCCTGCCTGCCTATGTTTTGATAAATGGCCGGACCTTCGAGCCGCTGATGCAGCAAATAAGCGCGTAAGGTTCCATGCGGACGACGGTGATAGAGGGCAGGGAATGTGTCGCCATAATCCACGGTGAGCATCGCTCCCTGCTGCCAAGATGGAGTCCAACTGCGCAACCAATCGCGCACGGAGGTGTGGAGTTCATAACGTTGCTGTGAATGCTTCGGTGTTTGCTGGATGGCTGAGAAATCAGCGTCGGGTGTGAAGGGCTGGAGTGACTCACGAACCGTACCTTCCGTGAACTCGACAAAGACTTCGTGCCACGCACCCGTGTGCCATTGAACCAGCGTGACGGGAAAGGCATCGAGCAGTTCATTGTGATAGATGAAGGCCTTGCCATCACAGGCATCCAAAGCCTGACGTAGGTCATCATGCCAGCGAACCGATTTGCCAAGGCGCTGCTTTTGCTGCGTGCGCAAGCTCTCGGAAGTATCAACGATGTGCCACTCGAAGCGTCGCCTTTGCCACCAGCCCAGCGACTTCTTCACCGTCTCCATCAGCATCCCATTCCCTGCGCCGATCTCGATGATGTGATGTACCTCAGGCATCACCCGAGCTTCGTCTCTGATCCATGAAGCGATGGCTTGGCCGAGCTGTGGTGAAAGAGTGGCCGAAGTGGAGAAATCACCGCGCGAGCCAATGTCCTGAACCCGTCGCGCATAGTAGCCGCGCTGCGGATCGTGCAACGCGCGGGCCATGAACGATCGAAATGATTCAGTCATGGGTGGAATCGCGGCTCGGGATTGGCTTAGACTAACTTAAAGCGCTTTCGCAGTAGCCACTCGACACTGATGAGCACGATGACGGCACCGAACCACCACCAGCTCGACCACAGGATTGTTTCCTGAATGGTGACTTGTTTGCGGTCGATGGATTTCAGCAGATCAGGTAGCTCAGTGGCAGCTTGTTCTTCGCGCATGAAACGACCGCCAGAGGTGTTTGCCATCGCCTCAAGCAGCGGGCGGTTCATCGTCAGTGTAGCCCACTCGGGGTTGCCGGCATCGGCCACGCGGAGTGAGAGGCGCAGGTCGCTGCGCGCAGCGGCAGGACTTTCGGCGACAGCGATCTCATAGGCTCCCGCTTTCAATGGCGGCGTGAGAGCGCGGTAGATGCCGAAGTGCGTGGGGTCTGGCTCCAGTTGAAGCGTGGCGATCTCTTTACCATCGAGCAGCACAAAAGCGCGCGGCTCGACATTGCTGACGAGTTCACCAGCGGCATTGCGCACGCGCACACGGATCTCGCTTTGCTCACCCGGTGTGTAGCGCATGCGGTCGGTGCCGATGGAGAGTTTTTTGTCCTCAGCCTGAAACGGCGGCGCGGCGACCCAGGCGGCGAGCTGCATCCACAGGCGCTGATGATAAAGATCACCGACCTGAAAGCGCCAGCGCCAGAGATCATCCGTGGCCAGATAAAGCACGGCGCCCGCACCGACCGGACGAAACACAGCGGCTGGCAGCGTAGCGGCAGGCGTCAGAGTGCCGCTGGTTCCCAATGTCGCCAAAGTCACCGCTCCAGGCTGCGCGGTCACCTGCGCCGCCCAGCGCATCTCGGGTAAAGTCGGCCACAGCGTGGCATTTGCACTCGGACTGTCACTCAAACGCAAAGCCTGCTGCCGTTCACCATCTGGGGTGAGACGCCACACGATGTTCTTGGCGAGCGCATTATTGCTAGCTGACCACGATACTGGAATCAGAGATGCCGTTTTGCCCTTGGCCCACTCTTTGAGATGACCATGCAGTCCGTCGATGAGTACCAGTCCGCCGCCGCGTTTCTCGACATACTCCACGAGCCAGTCGAGCTGGAACTCCTTGAAGCGGGAAGGGGATACATCGCCGAGCAGGACGAGATCATAACTGAGCAGTTCCTCGCGTGTGAGTGGGAAGAGTTTTTGAATCGAACCGCTGTCGATCTTCTCTGCGTAGTCATCGAAAACGAGCTTCGCTTCCCAGCGCTCATCACGGTCGAAGTGATTGTGAATGTAGCGCGTCTCCCAGCGCGGGCGGCCATCAAGAATGAGCACTTTGCGTTTCTTCGTTAGCAGATGCAGCGCGACTTCGCGGCTGTTGTTTGAGCGTGTCTTTTCCAGATTCGAGCGCTCACCCTGCACGGCGACTTGGACATTGAGCAGGCGCAAGGTCTTGTCGCGTTCAGCCGCTGGAGCTGGAGGAAATTCTTTGACCGGAAAGTGGAAATCAAAGCGTCGCTCGCCCTTGCCATCGCCGGTAAAATTTTGCTCCCACATCGTCTTGCCCAAGCTGGTGATCTTGATCAGGGCCGGTGTGCCAGCGGGAAGGGAATCGGTGATCAGCACGCGGCCTTGCAGGTTCTCCTCCGTGAACACGGACTCCGCCGTGATCACATTCAGCACGCTCAGATCCGGCGGCGGAATTTCACTGCCGAAGCCCACAGTGAAGATGGGCGTGTTCGCCTGCTTCATCGTTGTGGCAAACTCTTCCGGCGATCCAGGTCCATTGTGCTGGCCATCTGTGAGCACCACCAGCGCCGTGCCCGGCGTCACGGGACCGAGCGCGTCACGCAAAGCATTGTCCAGATTCGTGATCGGCGCATCGGCCTGCACTTCAAAAGTGGTAGGCATGTCGCCTGACGTGTCCTTGCCTTTTTGCCGGTTCCACCACACACGCTGAGTCAGTTGACCGCGCAGCAGCACCAGTTCCACGTCCTGAGTTTCGGTGAGCTTTTTGAGCAGAGGAGTCGCGCCTGACAGCAGCATCTTCTCCGCACGAAGCAGACGCGCATCGCTACCTTCATCCTCCAGCTTCATGCTGGCGGAGGTGTCCACCGCCAGCACCACGCGCCCGAGTTGACGCTGCGTCGTCTCCCTCCGCATTACCGGTCCCGACAAAGCCAGCACCAAAAGAAACACCGCCAACGACCGCAACGCCGGAGGCACCCAGGCCCAGCGACTGCCGACAAACTTCAACTCACGCCGATACAAAAACCACATCGCCGCAGCCAGTCCAAACGCGACCAACCACACCGTAATGACGGGGTAGTCACCGGTGAAGCGCAGGGTGGTTTCGGTCGTGGGGGTCATTCGGGGAGAAAGTTTTTAGTATTCAGTGGTTAGTGTTTAGTCAGAGGTGATGGAGCTGTAGAAAAGTAGGAGGCTGAGATGATGGAGGGTTTGAAAACTAATAACTAAACATTGAGCACTAAATACTTCTGGGAGGGCGTTAGCCGCGCGCGATACGTTGCTGAAGTAGCACCTCAAAGAACAGCAGTGCCAGCAAAGCGATCAAGAACGGCTGCCACAGCTCGCTGCCGTGACGGCGGGTGCGGTCGAGTTTCTGCCAGCCGTCGAAGGACTCGACAAAGGCGGCGTTGTGACGGTCGGCGAGGGCTTTGACTTTGTCGGCAGACAAGGGGCTGAGGTTGGATTCGGCGGGGTCGAGGTTGTAAGCGAGCAGGCGTGTCTCGTTGCCTTGTGTGAGCTTATAGATGCCGGGCGCGGCGATGGGCTTGGATTCGAGTAGCGACTTGTCGCCATCGGCTTTGACTTTGATCGTCTGTGTCTGGCCGGTGGGATCACGCAGCGTGTACTCGATTCCGACGCGCTCTTTGGGAAAGACGATGCGCAACGGCGCACCGACCTGATCCCAGGCACTGATGGCGCTCTGTGTGGCGAGATAGGTGACGAGGCGCTGCATGAGCGGCACGAAGAAGGGTTGCAGTGGCAGGTTCGACCACTCGGCATCGGCGGTGGTGGCGGCAAAGATCACGCGGCCACGGTCGCGTGCTTTTTCGATGAACAAAGGCCTGCCACGGTCGAGTTGCAGGATGGGTTTGGCGCTCGTGTCCTTCGCCATATCAAACTCCAGCCAGCTTTGAAACTCCGCGTCTTGCAGCCGTCCGCCGCGTGCGTCGTTGAAATAGACGGTGGCGGGATGCGTGAGGCGCTGCTGCTGGATGCGTGCCGGCATGGAGGTGCTGGCCGCGCGTTGAAGGCCTTTGATGCCGACTGGCAACATGCCTTCTCCTTTGCGGAAGAAGTAGCGGTTGTACCAATCCAGATCGCAGTGCGGTCCGGCGAAGACGATGAGCCCGCCGCCAGCTTTGACGAATTTGTCCAACTCGTTGAAGCGGTTGCCTTGCAGGCGATCCACATCCGCCAGCACGATGACTTCCATGCCTTTGAAGTCGGTTTCACGCAGCCTCTTCGCGTCCACCTTCGTGGTGCGGATCAGGTCTTTCAGCGTTGCGCTGGCGGACTGATAGGGCGTCAAAGCGAGCTCCAGGAAGTCGGCGGCACCTTCCAGCGGTTCGGTGCTCGAATCGCCATCGACGAGGAGAACATTCAATTGGTTACGCACCTGCACCACGGAGTAAAAGGCGTTGTCATCCGGGAAGCTATCGCCCTCCAAACGAACCGCTAGCGAGTGATCACCCACTTTGTCAAAAGCGTGGGTGAAGGCGATCACAGCCTCACCTTCTGGTGCTAAACTCACACGCGAGGTGCGGAGACGTGCGCCATCTGCTTCCACATGCACGGCCACATCCTGCCACTGGCGCTTGCCATGATTTTGAATGCGCACCCGCAGACCAATGGGCTGCTCCTGCGCTACGACGAGTGCGGATAGATCGGCACTGGCAATGCTGAGGTTCTCCGTCAGATCACTGGCGAGCCGATAAAAGGTGACTTGCGGCTTTGGCTCTTGTTTAAGCAAGGCATCGAGGGCTGGCAGCGCCGCGCCATCTGCTGCGCTCTGCCAGTCACTCGCCTGAAAGTCGGAGACGATGGCGAGTTCGCGTGAACCACTGGTGGCTTTAGAAAGCGAGGCAGCCGCGGTTTGCAGCGCGTCATTGATCTTCACCGGTCCGGCCTGATTGGCAGTCTCGGCGAGTTGCTTCGGGATGACATCCAGCGTGCTGGTGGATTGATCCAGCAGACGCCGAGCATTGCCACCCGCGAGAACGACCTGCGCATCGGAGCCCTTTGGTTGAGCTTCGAGCATGTGTCCGACATCGACTCGCGCACGCTCTGCTGGTGATCCACCTGCGGAAGGTGCGCGCATGGAGAATGAATCATCCAGCAACATCACCAGCGAGGTCTTACCCAGCCCGAACGAACGTAGCGCGGTAAGTTCTGGCCGCGCCAGACACAGTGCCAGCACGATCGGAATCGCGATACGCACCGCCAGCAGCAGCCACTGCTCGATGTTCAACTTGCGCTTCCGCTGCCGGATCACCTCTTGAAGCAGATGCATGGCCCCCCAGCGCACTGTCTGCACCTTGCGCTTGTTCAGCAGGTGAATCAGGAGCGGGATGAGAAAGGCCGCAGCGCCCGCGAGGAGGATGGCGTTGAGGAAGGTCACGGGAAGGAATGACGAATGACGAAATCCGAATGACGAAGGAATGACGAAGCCTCGATGGCTAAACTCGAATTAGAACTGAGCATCAGGCGGTGAGGTCAGCGAGGCGCAGGGTGAAGGCTGGGAAGAGAGTGCTGGGCACGAGATCCTGTGCGGTGAATATCTGGCGGGTGGCATAGCCGGTGGCATGCGGGTTTGTGTGCAGGGTCACGAGACTGAGATCTGGCTCGATGATCCAGTATTCCTTCACGCCAGCCTCGGCGTAGATGGCAGCCTTGCTGCGGTCACGCTGCTGAGTGCTGATGGAGATTTCGATGACGAGTTCGGCGGTGGTGGGGTGCGCACTTTGATAGTCGTCACTGCTGCCAATGAAAACGGCGACATCAGGCTCTGGCTCTGAACTGACACAGGTGATGGGGCTTTCGCGGTCCACGAAATAGCCGGAGGGTACGAGAGCAGCGAGAAGGCGCTGAAGCTTTCTGGCAAGGTATTGGTGAAGTGGCGACTTGGGTATTTTTTTGAAAATCACACCTTCTAGTAGTTCCACCTCTTCACCGATGAGGCCGAGCTTTCCGGCCTCGTGATAAAACGACACGCTCATCGGGTACACCGTCTGGCGGGCTTCAGGACTATCGAGAACATCGGCGATCATGGGGTGAGTGTAAGGGGAGGGCGGTGAGGTGGCAATACTGGTCTTTAACGCATTCGCAAAGCCAGATAGCTTCTCAGCGCCGCAGCGTGAGGTTCGTCGGTGGGGAGCGAAAGGTAATCGACCTGATGTTTGCGGAGGCCGTCTTTGAGCTGCTCTTGGAAGTTCTTTAAAACTTCGAGGTAACGTTGGCGGATGGTGGCGGGGTCGAGGAGGAGAAAGTCGTCGTCTTTCTCTAGGCTCTCAAAGCGCGACCATTGACCGAAAGGGAACTCCAGTTCATCGCGGTCCCAGAGCTGCATGGCGATGATCTCGTGACCTTTTTTGCGCAGAACACCGATGGCTTTTAAAATGGTTGCGGGGTCATCAAAGAAGTCGCTGATGAGGATGACGATCCCACGGCGCTTCAGGCGCTGGGCGAGGGATTCGAGCACTGGGGCGAGCGCGGTGTCCTTGCCGGGCTCGGTCTTGATCATCGTCTCCAGAATGTGGTGGAGATGGGTGATCCGGGTCTGGTTTGGGATGAAGTCACGCACCTTGCTGTCGAACGTGATCAGGCCCACGGCATCCTGCTGCGACATGAGCAGGTAGGCCATGGCGGCGGCGAGTTTGCGCGCGTAGTCGAACTTCAGCACGCCCTTCTGGCCGCGGTAGCCCATGCTGCCGCTGGCATCGAGCACGATGGTGGCGCGGAGATTGGTTTCCTCGTCGTACTCACGGATGTAAAAGCGGTCGGCACGACCAAAGATTTTCCAGTCTAGGCGGCGGATGTCATCGCCCTGTACATAAGGTCGGTGCTGGCGGAACTCGACGCTGAAACCTTTGTGCGGTGAGGTGTGATGCCCAGAAGTAAAACCTTCCACCACCGTGCGCGCGAAGAGCTGCAGGTTATGCAGACTGGTGATGTCTTCGGCTTCGAGGATGGAGGAGAGGGTTGCCATCGTGGCTCTTGATTACAGGATTAACAGGATTGGAGGATTAACAGGATTTAGAAGATTGGAAGGCAAAGACATGGATTGGAAATCCTGTGTATCCTGAAAATCTTGTTAATCCTGTGACCTTGCTCCGCATTACAGCACCCGAGCTTCCGCCTTCTTCACTCTCTTGATGATCTCGGCGACGATCATATCCACGGTCACACCTTCTGCTTCGGCGTGGAAAGTTGGCACCAGACGATGTCTCAAGGCTGGCATGGCCAGGGCTTCGATGTCATCAATGGTGACATGGGTGCGGTTGTGAAGCAGCGCACGGACTTTACCGGCGAGGACGAGCATCTGACTGGCGCGTGGACCGGCTCCCCAGCTCAGCATCTCTTTCACATAGGGCAGCGCGCCGGGTTCGTTCGGGCGGGTGGCGCGGACGAGGTCGAGCACGAAGTCGGTGACGTGATCGGGCACTGGCACTTTGCGGGCGAGCGCTTGAGCGGCCTGCAATTCTTCGGCGGTGATGACGGGCTGAATTTCTTCTTGAGCGCCGCCAGTGGTGCGGGCGACGATCTCGCGTTCTTCATCGCGGTTTGGGTAATCGACTTTGATCAGAAACAGGAAACGGTCTTTTTGCGCTTCAGGCAGCGGGTAGGTGCCTTCTTGTTCGATGGGATTCTGAGTGGCGAGCACGAAGAAGGGCTTCGGCAGTTCATAGGTTGTCTGGCCGACAGTGACGTGCTTTTCCTGCATGGCTTCGAGTAGCGCGGCCTGCGTCTTCGGCGGCGTGCGGTTAATCTCGTCGGCCAGGATGATTTGTGAAAAGATCGGCCCGTGCTGGAAGACGAGCTTTCGGCGTCCCGTCTCGGCATCTTCCTGAATGATTTCCGTACCGGTGATGTCCGCAGGCATGAGGTCAGGCGTGAACTGGATGCGGCGGAAGCCGAGGTGCATGGCATCGGCCAATGATTTGACGAGCAGCGTCTTTGCTAAGCCAGGTACGCCTTCCAGCAAACTATGCCCCCCGGCTGCGATGGCGATGAAGACCTGTTCGATCACGGCATCCTGACCGACGATCCGCTTGCTCAGGGCAGCTTTGAGTTTGTTGAAACCTGAAACGAGGGAGGCAGCAGCAGCGGTGTCGGACATGGGGAGTAAACGAGGGGGCAAAAAGGCAGGTACGAAACACGAAGTCAGAGAGGGCATTCTTTCCTGTGTTAAAGATTGCTTGCTGCCTACAGGTGGAAGCTGCTTCCGGCAAGTATTCCCGGTGTCGTTTTACCATCAGAAGCAGGTTGCCGATGCTCATGTCATCTGTGATGTCTCAACCCAACCATGTCCATCCATCTAGGCGTCAATATTGACCACGTCGCCACGCTTCGGCAGGCGCGCTATCGCACCATGCTCGGTGCTCATAATGTGGAGCCTTCCATTCTCCAGGCCGCGCTGGAGGCTGAGGCGGCGGGGGCGCACTCTATCACGGTGCATTTGCGGGCGGACCGGCGGCACATCGTAGATGAGGACGTCTATCTGCTGCGTCGCGAGATCGGAACCATGATGAATCTAGAGATGGGCAACACGCCGGAGATTCTCGGTATCGCGCTGAAGGTGAAACCTCACTTCGTCTGCATGGTGCCGGAGAACCGCGAGGAGGTCACGACGGAGGGCGGGCTGGATGTCGTCGGACAAAAAGAGGCGCTGCGTTCGAGCGTGAGTCAGCTTGAGCAAAACGGCACACGAGTGAGCATGTTCATCGACCCAGATCTCGATCAAGTGCGCGCCTCCGCTGAGATCGGGGCGAGCATGATCGAGCTGCACACGGGCACCTTTGCCAATGAACTCGGTGAGAAGCGCGCGGTGGAAGCTGCTCGACTGAAAGCGGCAGCGGAACTCGGGCACAGCCTGGGTTTGCAGATCAATGCCGGTCACGGACTCACCACGAAGAATCTGCCAGAGCTGTTCATCGTCCCGCATCTGGCGGAGCTGAATATCGGGCACACAATTGTGGCTCGTTCCGTGTTCGTCGGATTGCGCGCAGCGATCCAAGAGATGCTGGAAGTGATGAAAAGTTATCCAGGCAAATGACACCTCTCTGCCTCGGCATTGATCTCGTGGAAGTGGGCCGCATTCGCGACCTGCTCACGAAGCATGGCGAGAGGTTCAAAGAGCGCACCTTCACCGCTGGCGAAATCGCCTACTGCGACTCCTGCGCTGATCCCGCCATGCATTATGCAGCGCGCTTTGCGGCGAAGGAGGCTGCGGCAAAAGCCATCGGTACCGGACTTTGGGCACAGGGCGTGGATTGGAAAGACATTGAGGTCATGCGCGAAGCCTCAGGCAAGCCGACGCTGCACCTCCATGGCGGCGCGAAAGGTCACGCGGATCAGCAGGGGGTGACCTCGTCGCTCATCTCGCTCACTCACACGAAGGATCTGGCCATGGCGCAGGTCATTCTCGCGTAGCTCTTCGCTTTATGGATTTGATTCCTCAAGTCGGTGTGCTGGTGGACACATCACGCTCCTATGGCCGCGACATTGTGCGCGGCATCCGCCGTTATGTAGCGGAGCATGGTCCGTGGTCACTGTACTTGGAGTCCCGCGACCTGCGTTCTAGCTTTCCCGAGTGGTTAAAAAAATGGCCAGGCGATGGCATCCTCGCACGCACGGTTGACCCCTTGTTACTGCGGCAATTGAAGGCCACGAAGCTTCCAGTCATCGAGATGCGCACGACCGTTCTGAAGCATCCGTTTCCCTTTGTGGGTATGGACAACCGTATCGTTGGTCAGCGGGTGGCAACACATTTCATGGATCGTGGCTTTCGGCGTTTTGCCTGTTATGTGGACAACTCGGAGTTGTTCTTTCAGCAGCGCTGCCAGAGCTATCGAGATGCACTGAAGGAGCGCGGCTTTGAGTGCTCGGTGTTTGAAACCGAGGTTGCTAAAAACAAGCCCCAGCGCTGGGATCAGCATCAGCGTCGTGTGGCTGACTGGCTCACCTCTTTGGAGAAACCCTGCGCCGTGTTTGCCAGCAACGATCAGCTCGGATTCTGGGTTCTAGATGCCGCTCGCCGAGCCGGGATTTCCGTGCCGGAAGAGATCGCAGTGATCGGTGCTGAGAATGATAAGACGCTCTGTGAGACAGCCTGGCCACCGCTTTCGAGTGTGCAGCTTCGCGGTCAGAACGTTAGTTATGCTGCCGCGCAAATGCTGGATGAGTGGATGCAGAAGAAAGCGCAGCCACCCGCCGTGACATTGTTTCCACCCGGCGACATCATCGTGCGGCAGTCATCCGACATCGTGGCCGTGGAAGATGGCCGCATCGCCCGCGCGCTGCAATACATTCGGGAGAAAGCCATCGCAGACATCGGCGTCGATGACGTGGCTCGTGAGGTCGCTCTGTCCCGCAGCGCCTTGGAGCGGCGGATGAAAGCACTCATTGGCCGCTCCCCAGGCGAGGAGATCATCCGCATCCGCTTCAGTCATGTGGAGCGCCTGCTAGCCCAGACGGACCTCACGCTGGATGCCATCGCCGAGCGCACGGGCTTCAAGCACCCTCAATACATGGCTGAGGCTTTTCATAAGCGCTTGGGCATGACGCCGGGTGCGTATCGGCGGCTGAATCGAGTTTAAGCCTAGGTTCTCGATAAACCTCGGCCTTTGCTCAAAAAATTATCAGAGAAAGGCATGAATCGATTCGTGACACTTCTGCGACGATGACTTTGAGAAACATCTCGACAACCCGCCGCGTTCTCGTTTCCCTCACTCCTGCATGAAATCACTGCCGCTTCTCACCCTCGCCCTCGTCACCACCTTTGCCCAAGCTGAAAACTGGCCGAACTGGCGCGGCCCGAATCAGGATGGCTCCAGCCCGGAGAAGAACCTGCCGGCGAAATTCAGCAAGACGGAAGGCGTGAAGTGGGCGGTGGATGTGCCTGCTATCTCCGCTTCCGTGCCCGTCGTCTGGGGTGGCAAAGTCTTCCTTACCGCGCCGATCCTGGACAAAAAGCAGCTCGTGGGCCTGTGCTATGATGCCAAGACCGGCAAAGAACTCTGGCGCAAAGTGGTCTCTGAAGGCGGTCTGCAATGGGACAACAAAAGCAACCTCGCCAGCCCATCACCCGTGACCGATGGCGAGCGTGTCGTGTTCTTGTTTGCTGATGCTGTGGCTGCGTCGTTTGACCTCTCGGGCAATCTGCAATGGAAGCGTGATTTTAAAGAAACCCACGGTGCCTTTGCCACTCAGTGGACCTATGGCAGCAGCCCGGCGCTGGATGGCGGCAAGCTCTACATCCAGGTGCTGCAGCGCAATGAAACCTTTGAATTCCAGGGCTTCCCTAAAGGCACGCCGGGGAAGGACATGACCAGCTACATCCTCGCCGTCGATCCCGCCACGGGGAAGGATCTGTGGAAGCACCTGCGCCCCACGCCAGCCGCCGTTGAGTCGCTCGAAGCCTTTAGTTCACCCGTCTTTGCCACGCATGGCGGCAAGCGTGTGATGCTCATCTCCGGTGGCGACACACTGACCACACATGATGCCAGCACCGGTGATGAATTGGCTCGTCTTACCACCTGGAATCTTGCGGGTGAAGGCTACAACAAATTCTTCCGCCTCGTGCCATCGCCGGTCGTGGGTGATGGTGTCGCGCTCGTCTGTGCGCCGAAGAACTCCCCCGTGTTTGCTCTGCCAATGGACAGCAAGGGCAAGGATATCCAGCCGCTCTGGACCAGCGATCCAAAGGTTGTCACATCCGATGTCTCCACGCCTGCTTACTATGAAGGCAGCTTCTATGTCGTGGACAGTGGTCGCAAAACCGTAAGTCGTTTGGAGCCGAAGACCGGCAAGGTCATCTGGACCGGTGAGACCGGCAGCAAATCCAAGTTCGAGAGCAGCCCGACCGTGGCCGATGGCAAGATCTACATGACCAACTTCTGGGGCGATGTGTATGTCGTCAAAGCCGGTGGCGACAGCTTCGAGCTACTCAGCATGAACGAGATGGGCAACGGCACCAAACCCAATGGCGACGCCTCCAGTTGCCGCAGCAGCATCGCCGCCGCCAACGGCTGCCTCTTCATCCGCACCCAGGACAAGCTGTACTGCATCGGTCAGTGATCTTCGGAGGGGGCGGGATGTTGAGAGTTGTTGGTTGAGAGTTGAGAGACTCAGAATCCAAGCCAGCTCTCAGTTCCTCCGCTCTCAACTCTCAACATTAAACTCTCAACTTTCCCCACCATCATGCGCCTACTTCTCACCAGTCTTCTTCTCGTCTCCGCCTTTACTCAAGCCGTCACGCCAGATGGCAAACACAAGCTCGTGCTCATCGCGGGCAAGCCCTCGCATCCGCCGGGGATGCATGAGTTCAAGGCGGGCACCATGCTGCTGGAAAAGTGCCTTTCCAGCGTGCCGAATCTCGTGGTGGATCGTCATGAGATGGGCTGGGTCAAAGATGAGGCCACCTTTGCCGATGCCGACGCAGTGGTGATCTATGCCGATGGCGGCAAGGGCCATCCAGCGGTGCAGGGGACTCATCTCGAAACCCTGCGCGCGCTCATCGCCAAAGGCGTGGGTTTTGGTGTCATGCACTACGGCGTCGAAGTCGTGCCGGAGCTTGGCGGCGCTGAGTTTAAAGAATGGCTCGGCGGGCATTATGAGAACGCCTTTTCCTGCAATCCCATGTGGGAGCCAAACTTCACCAACTTGCCCGAGCACCCGATCACGCGCGGAGTAAAACCCTTCCAGATTCAGGACGAATGGTACATCAACATGCGCTTCCGCCCCGCCTTCAAAGACGGCATCGTCGCCGCTGAAGATGCCGGCATGAAGTTCGTGCCCATCCTCGTCGCCACGCCGCCCGATGCCACGCGTGACGGACCGTATGTCTATCCTCCCGGCCCCTACCCGCACATCCAGGCTGAGAAGGGCGCTCAGGAGTCCACCATGTGGGCCGTGGAGCGCGCCGATGGCGGACGCGGCTTCGGCTTCACTGGCGGCCACTTCCACAAGAACTGGGCCAACAACGACTTCCGCAAAACCATCCTCAACGCCCTGCTCTGGATCACTAAAGTAGACGTGCCCGCCGATGGCTTCTCCTCCACCGTCAGTGAGGACGACCTCACCCAGAATCTCGACATCAAGCCCACCCCGAAACCCAAGAAGACCGCGATGCTGACACCGGGCGTGTTTCAGCGCTAAAGGATAAAAAGGCTGACACTTTATCTCCACGGTAGGCCACCGAGATAAAATCCTTGGAAAGACATTTATGACCCATATGTTCATGCCCAATGAAAGCGTTCTCTTGCCACACTGCTCGCAGTCCTTTGGTTGAGTTCATGCATGCAAACAGCCGAGGTGAATTCCTGGCCGCCACAGAGAAGTTCAGAACCTGCCTCACCCGCCACCCCCTCGTCATGAGTCAGATGGCCGATGCCAACCGGATCGAGGGGAATCTCAGGGAAGCCGAGAAGTTGCTGGACGAGGCCATCCGCATAGCCCCGGAGATGCTGCTGCTTCAGATTCGAAAAGGCAACACTATGATGAGCCTCTTGCAAAACCTCCGAGATGCAAGGTCGCGGAGAGTTTTTTCATCAC
>CAZOVY010000018.1:0-72656 GCA_964583255.1 uncultured Prosthecobacter sp. | reverse complement strand
TGACACGCGCATATCCCATGAAAACGGTGGAAGGCGAGCAGCACGATCACCCGCATCATCGCGGCCTGTGCTTCGGCCATGAAAACATCGGCGGCTACGACACCTGGGCGGAGCGCGCCTCCTTTGGCGAAAGCAAGAAGACCTCTGACCGCATCGAGCACCTCGGTGCTATCAAGCTGCGTGAGATCACCGAGATGAAAGGCGGCGAAACTGCCGTGATCACCACGATCTCCGACTACCTCGATGCCGCAGGCAAGAAGACCTCTGAAGAAGTCCGCAAGTACACCTTCGCCGTCAAAGGCGCGACCCGCCTGATCGACGTGGACATCGACCTCATCGCCACTGAAGCAGACATCCTTCTTGATGATAAAAAAGACGCCGGCCTGAGCATCCGCGTCCCCACTGAGATGGCCGTGGATCGTGGTAAAGAACTGGGCAAAGGCACTGGCCATATCATCAGCAGCGAAGGCCTGACGGATGAAGCCGCCTGGGGCAAGCGCGCCACTTGGGTGGACTACTACGGCACCGTCGGTGGCAAGGCAGTCGGCGTGGCGATGCTGAATCATCCCAGCAGCTTCCGGCACCCAACACCTTGGCATGTCCGCACATACGGTCTCTTCACCGCGAATCCATTCGGCCTTTCCCAACTAAAAGTGCAGGAAGCAACTGGAGCCATGACCTTGAAGAAGGGTGAAAAGATCACCCTGCGCCACCGCTTCGTCTTCCACGATGGCGACGAAAAGTCTGCCCAGATTGCCGAAGCCTATGCGGAATATGCGAAGGAGAAGTGAGCGAAACAAACTCCTAGCCTTGCGGCAATTTCAGTAACCGACGCCGCAGCATTTCTAATGCGGCTTGGCTGCTGAGCAGTTTGAAACGATCACGAGTGCCGGGGTAATAGAAGCGCTTCACGAGAGTGGCCTCGCCTTTTGATGCGAGGCTAACGAACACGGTGCCAACGGGCTTATCGCCTGAGCCACCTGTCGGGCCTGCGACGCCAGTCAGCGCTAATGCATGATCAGCTCCCGAGACTCTCAGCGCGCCTTCAGACATGGCTTTGGCGACTGGTTCGCTGACAGCGCCATGCTCGGCTAACAGTTCGGCAGGCACACCGAGATGCTTTTGTTTGGCCTCATTGGCATAGGTCACAAAACCATGACCAAACACACGAGACGAACCACTGACATCCGTGATGCGGCTGGCCATGTAACCGCCCGTGCAGGACTCTGCAGTGGCTAGCGTCTGCCCGCGCTCTGTGAGTATCTGAACGAGAACCTCTTCGATGATCCGACGATCCTCTGACAAGATGCATTGACCGAGATGCTCACGCACGATGGCGGCCCCGATCTCGACTGGCTCGGATGCCCCAGAGAGACGCACATCGACATCGCCATTGCGAATGCAGTAACCGAGAGTGAGACCAGGCACGGCTTCGAGTTTTTTCTCGACCTTTTCCACGATGTCTGACTCGCCGACGCCAGTGATTTTAAGATAGAGAACACGACGATCAGCGCCATCTGGCAGCATGGCGCGCAGTCGCGGCTCGACGAGCGTTTCCATCATCGGCTTCAGCTCGCGGGGTGGTCCGGGCAGGAGGAAGAAATGGGTATTCCAACCGCAGGCATGACTCAGCTCGGCAGGGAAATACAGGCCGGGTGCCGTGCCAAAGGGATTGTCCATGACCACAGCGCCACGAGGCACCATGGCCTGCTTGAGATTCGAGGCAGACATGACGCGATTCCTTTTCGCAAAGAAGGCTTCAAGGTGCGCTTTGATGCCTTCATTCAACTCAAGCGGCAGCCCGAGCAGTTCGGCGATGGATTCGCGCGTGAGATCATCGTTAGTTGGGCCTAGTCCACCAGAAACGAGCACCACGTCTGATCGTGAAGCGGCCTCTGCCATGGCTTCTTTGATGACTGCGCCATCAGAGACCACGAGATGTCGCGACACCATGAGTCCGAGAGCGGCGATTTGCTGCCCGAGCCAAGAGGCATTGGTATTGATGGTGTCGCCGAGGAGCAGTTCATCACCTGTATTGACTAGTTCGATGCGCATGAGCTGAAAATCTGAAATCTGAAATCTGAAATTTACTTGGCCCATGGGCCTTGATTCAAAACGATCTCGGGCACCAGAGAACGCCATTTTATATCGCCATCATGGATCATTTGCCGCACGCTGGCGCTTGTGTGAAACAGGCAGTCTTCCAGGCCATCTTTGATGACATGAACGCAGCCGGTTTCCAGCATGTAGTTGAGTAAGTGCTGCTGCTCGGGGCTAACTCGGGCTTGAGTAGCGCTACGAATCTTACCCGTCATGGGATCACCAGCGGGATAGACATAAAGCCGCACTTTGTTTCTAAAAAGTCGCCCAAAGGCCTCAAGCAGGCCACCCTCCAAATCGGTGTACCAATGCTCATTGAAGAGTTCTTCAAACAAGGGCAGTCCCAGTACAATGCCCACAGGCATTTGGGTGTGCCTTGAGAGGAAGGCGCTCAAGCGATGAAACTCGGCATACTTTGAAATGAGCACATTTTTGCCGAGTGCTTGCAGGATGCCTGCGCGAGCGAGGAAGTTGTCATACTCCACCGAGCAGTCGTCCATGCAGAGTAGATTATGCATGGTGATCTCACAGATCTCCATGTGGCCCGAAGCTTCAGTGCCAAAGTCATGAGCAAAGGCTTTTTGCCCCTGATCCAGCATGTCCAAGTTCAAGCGCGTGATGGGATCAAAGGTGCCTCGACTGAGAAAGACGGGCTTCCGATAAAGCACGTCTGAAGCCTGAAGAATCTCTCCGTCTGCACCGAACAACGCGGCATCTGCCAGATCACTGCGCACCAATTCAAGGGCCACGAGACGATCCTGGAAAACCGGCGAGTCGAAGGCTGGCCCGGTGAAGTCAATCATGTCGATCTCGACACGCCAGCGAGTCAACTCATCCATCAAGCTGCGCAGAAAAGTCGGCAAATGATGACGGAGATGGAAGGCCGCGTAGATGAGGTTCACGCCGAGCATTCCGAGCGCTTCAGCCTGTCGCTGATTGGTAGCATCGAGCAGTCGCACATGCAGTTGGATGTCGTGACTCGGCCCCTGGTTTTCAGTTTGGAAACGCAGTCCTAACCAACCATGACATTCCTCTTTCGTATCACGAAAACCTTTAGCGCGCACGGTATCAGCAAGAGCAAAGAAAGTGGTGGCTTCACCGCGCTTCGCGGCGAGCCGATCCTGTAAAATTTGGAACTCGTGGTCAAGCATCGCCACCATTCGCTGACGGGAAACATAGCGGGCGCTTTTACCGTAAATCTCGTCGCTGAAAGTCATGTCGTAAGCCGACATGGTCTTGGCCACGGTGCCAGAGGCTCCACCGGCTCGGAAGAACCAGTTAGCGATCTCCTGCCCTGCCCCGATCTCGGCAAAGGTGCCATAGACGCTGTGCGCTAGATTGAGTTTGAGGGCTTTCTCCAGTGTGCCTGGTCGTTCGTTGTGGGTTCCGTTCATGAGTGATGCACACTGAGGCTACGCGGCAGCTCACTTTCTGGAAGTAGAGATTAGATTCTATTTCAAACATGCATCTTTTGCGTTGACGCCAGCCTCAGTGTCGAGATACATAGCGGCCCGTCTCCAGCAGCGCGGGGAAACAGATTTTGGTGAGGTGGCTGAGTGGTCGAAAGCACATGTTTGCTAAATATGCGTAGCCTTAACAGCTACCGAGGGTTCGAATCCCTCCCTCACCGCCATCTGTTAAAAAGGAGCTTCAAACGAAAGAAGCCAGTCAACAATGGGACCATCCGCCGGAGCCAAAAGAAGCCCTTTGATCTGCGACAGGGGCAACCATTTCAGCGCAGCGTGCTCATGAGGCTGAGGCTCCGTACTAGGATCAGTCAACCGACAGACAAAGGCATGAAGCGTGATGTTTCCCCAGTCATATGACCAGGGAACAGAAGGCCCTTCGCGGGTGATGGTCACTTCACAGCCTAGTTCTTCGTCCAACTCACGGCGCAGGGCCTGAACTGGAGTTTCATCCTGCTCGATCTTGCCTCCTGGGAACTCCCAGCAGCCTGCTAGGCGCTTGCCTTTTGGCCTTTGCGCCATGAGCACTCGGCCATCTCTCTCGATGATGGCACAGACGACCTGAACGGGAGCTTTGCACTCACTCATGATCAGGGTGGCGGAAGCGAGTCGGCATAATCCGCTTCGGTGCGGTGCAGTTCATCCACTGCCACCTTGCGGAGACGCTCTAGATCCACACGATGCGCCGGGTTAGTCGCCAAGTTTTGTAACTCTTCAGGGTCTGCTTTGAGATCGTACAGTTCCTCCGGAACACCAGGCTTAAGATAGCGGATGTATTTGAATCGACCATCATTCAAAGCGGCATACCAGGGGACATGATGATGTTCGGCCTTTTCAGGATCTGTTTTGACCACACGCGACACATCGCTGCCAAAGTGGTCGCCTGTGGCCTCATAAAAGCAGGGATAAGGCCACTCGGCTTTCTCTGGATCTTTGAGCAGCGGCGTGAGGTCGCGGCCATGGAGTTTCCAGGGGATTTTGATGCCTGAGACAGCGCTAAATGTGGCAACGAGGTCCGTTCCATTGACTGGCCGCTCGCAGGTCTTCCCCTCTGGCAAGGTGCCAGGTCTGGAGATAATCAGCGGGCTACGGTAATTCGCATCATAGGGCGCGAGCTTCGTGCGGAAACCATGCTCGCCCATGGCGAATCCTTGGTCGGCAGTGAAGACGACGAGCGTGTTCTCTAACTGACCACTTTCTTTGAGGGTCTTCATCACGCGGGCCACGCCTTCATCCAGAGCAGCGACGCAGTCATTGACCTGATGGATGTAGTCTTCATAAGCCAGTGACTTCTTGCCAGACTCATCTCCAAACGCCTCTCCACTCTTCTTGGCGATGACTTTCCCTTTCTTGTCTTTGGTCCATGATTGGGTGTCGTTGAGGTAATCAGGCTTGCCTGCACGCGGGGGCAAGATGTCGGCAGGCAGGTTCACGGCGTCATCTTTATGACTTCCTTTATGCCGCTCCGCTGGGATCGTGGGGCCGTGGACCGCGCCATAGCATAGCCACAGATACCATGGCTTATTTGCAGGGCGATGCTCACCACGAATGTAGTCGCAGGCCCAATCGGTATAATGGTCCGTGGAGTAGCCAGAGGTTGTCTTTTGGACTCCATTGAATTCCAGAATTTGGTCGTCGTAGTAGGCACCTGCGTTGTCGGGATACTTGGGCCGATTCCAGATAATCTGGTAGTCCCAGTCACGTCCAAAACCGCCATCTGTCCCCGTATGCCATTTCCCGATCTGCGCCGTGTGGTAGCCGCCGGCGCGAAAGACGGCTGGCCAGAACGGACACTGCTCTGGGTTGTATTCGCTTGCGGGATACTTGCCACTCATCCGCATGGATTCGATACCGTGCGGGTGCCTACCAGTCAGCAGCGTGGCCCGTGATGGCATGCACCAAGCCCCCATGTAAGCGTGACTGAAACGCACACCTGACTTTGCCAGAGCATCTATCGCCGGAGTGCGGACGCCAGGCAATGCCTCTGGGTAACAGGATACCGTCTTGTAGGACTGATCGTCACTGAAGATGAAGAGGATGTTTGGCCGCTCAGCTCCAGCCGAAGGAAACCGTGAGGAAATCAGAAGCGCAATAATCAGGATAGCTCGCATGTGACTCAGAACGCTCAGCAGCACCCGATTTGTCACCAACATGCATCACTGCGGATTGATTCGATTTCCCGATGGATCGATCACCTTTACGGTCACAAACATGATCATGTTTTTGAGACGTCGTTGTTTGACCTTACTCTGGAAAAACCGTCCCACGACTGGCAGGTCGCCGATGACGGGGATACGATCGTCGATGATGATCGATTGGTCAGATATAAGACCACCCAGGACAACAGTGGCACCATCATAGACCTTCACGCCAGAAACGATCTTCTTGGTCGAGAAGATAGGCTGAGTAATGGTGTTGGGAGTCAATTCCACCTTGGTTGACCCAATAGTTATACCGAAAGCATCGGTCAAAGGCTGGACACTATAAATGGGGCTGCCATAATTGACAAAACCAACGAACTCTGTGAACTCAGGTGTGATGGTCAGATCCACAGATCTCCCGTCATCTGAAATCAAGGGCTCCACATCTAGCACCATACCGACACGCCGTGTCTCGAAGGCTGTCGGCGTCGTCGGCGTGACAGGGATCGATGGAGTCGCACCTCCTCCTAAACCAGTTCCAGCGGAGCCCACATTCGTCGGGATCTGCGGAGGGTCATATTCCGTTGGGTAAATGAACTCGCGAACCACTTCAACACTCGCCTTTTGACCACTTTTGGCGACGACTGAAGGGCGTGAAATAAGGTCGATGCCGGTCTTCTGATCCAAGGCTCTCCAAACCACTTGGAACTGCGGATTGGTCAACACACCCGCGAGCGAGAAAATACCTGGTGAGCGACGTGAGGTCGGGGCGACAGCACCATAGAGTACATCCTCAATCCCACGATTCCCGAGATCACCCGAACTACGGAGACCGGCGGTAACAGGAGCCATACCTGTGGCGGACAGCGCGGTGTTTTCAGGAAACTCATTCACCGCAAAGGTTGAATTCTGAGCATTGCCAACGGTTCCACCTGAAAACTCAAAATTGCTGCCAAAACCCTCTAACAACCAGTCGAAGCCCATCTCATCAAGCTTGCTGTTATTGATCTCGACAATCTTGACTTCGATCACCGCCATCTTGGGAGAGGTGTTGAGTGATTGCTCCACCAGCATATCCACCATTTCGATGTTTTTGGCCGTGTTGCGGACAATCAACATGTTGACCACGGGATTGTAATTAGCGCCTGCACCCTCTGGGAATGAAACACCATTCCCTTCCAAAAACTCCTTGGCTCCAATTCGGCGAAGTAACCCGCCCGCTGGGGCAGCACCGCCCGCAGCAAACGGATCAGCAGCAGGCGCAGTGGCTCCTGCGGCAGGCTCGGTTGGCGCAGTCGAAATGAAATTTGGTGGAACGCGATAGGTTTTAGAGATGATGCTTTGATTCGTATCAGAGAGCGAAACGATCCGCACGGCATACTCCTCCACTCGATAGCTGACTCCGGACACCTCAGTTACATATCGCAGCACTTCTTCGATCGGCACATTGGTTAGGTTCAGAGAGACGGGTTTCAGCGGCAGGTCCTTTGGCACACCCACGACGAAATCTATGCCTTTACCCTGTGGATCAAGATCACGAGCGCGAACCCGTAGGTACTCAAGGACCTCTTCCAGCGCAGCTCCGCTAAAGTCGATGCGCTCAATTTTGATGTCTCTGAGTTTTGCCATGATCGATTCACGCCCCCCTTTGGCAATCACAGATGTGGCCTGATTTCCACCTCCTCCGAACATCGCGGTAATATCTGAACTTCTCAGTGGAGGCTTCGTTTCCCAGAGTTCATTGACTCCGTTAAGCATTCTTCCGCGCTGATGGTCTCGGGCACTTTCAAAATAACGCGCACGCTCACGTTCCACCGTCTCCATCCCGCGACGGGCAGCACTGTTGGTTGGGTCTAAGCGCAGCACATCCTCATAGGTGATTAGAGCCTTGTCAAACATTCCGGTTTCAACTTGTGAGGCAGCCAGAGTCAACAGTTGCTGCACTTCCTGCACGCGCTCAATGTGCCCAGGTGTCAGGGCTGGTGGGTAGCGATCAGGGTCCGTCATGCGTGCACGCATCTGGCGGATGCCGACACGACCCTTAGCTACATTCTGCCCGTCCAAGGTGTTGAGGATTTTTTCAGCGGCAGGGTAATCCCCCGCATTCATGAGCTCCTGAGCGCGGATCAATCCAACATGTACGTAGCCCTCAAGCGCCACAGTGCGGACCTCTTGAGCCATGGGTAAATTGGGCAATGTATTGAAAATCTCCTCATACAAAGACAAGGCAGCCCCAGTCTTCTGAGTTTTCAAGAGCGCCTCAGCTTCAGAAAGTCTATTCGCTTGTACCGAAACTAGATCAGCGCGGCGCTGCACTTCTTTTTCGGCGATGCTCACGGTTGAATCACTCGCTCCAGACAAGGGTATAACTCCACACGCTATGAACAGCAGCATGCCAATGGCGAGTGCTAAGGAGGAAGGTGGGAAAGCGGATTGGAGGGGCAGACGACTCATCGACAGGAAAGTGGAGGCAGCGAATTGTCAGGAATATCAAGTTTTGACTGCAAGCCCAAGCCTTTTTATTGATCAACCAGATGTTTTCTCGGATCCCAGGACAAAACTTATCCTCACTTCGGCAGAAAAGAGGTGAAACTGGCTGACTGCACGCTCGTTATGTGCACTTCTTATGTTACTGCCCATTAACGCGTCCTTTGCGCCACATTTGTGCCTTTTGAAAAGCACCCGCAATGCGCTCACAGGTCTTGCTCTGGCCCTAGTTTCGACCTCGCAAGCGCAGATAACCAGCCTGGACAACCTACGGTTCCTCATCGCGAATTCCGAAAACGCTGCGACGCTCCCTGCCGTTACTATTACCGGTAATCAAAGGCTCAATCCCAATGTGTTTTATTCCAATCCTGGTCCCTGGGGGCAGTTGCGCTGCGCCTTCATCTATCTGGAAGCTCCCAAGAATCTGTTGGAAAATTTCCCTCTACCGAGCACGAAGCCAGCATGGATTTTCCCTCTATCATTTAAAGACGAGTTGCCGGCCCTCTTTCAAAAGGCAGGGCTCACGAAAGCCATGGAGTCTGCGTTACTGGACCCAAAGACCACCGTCACCACCGATGGAAATGTGTATCTCTTCCCTCCTTTAACGGACCTGGATGCAATGACGTCTGAGATGCGAAGCATCATTTACACCGAGCTAAGCAAGTATGCAGAAAACGAATACCATGTAGATCCCGTGCTCATTATCGGTCAGGAAGTTAAAGAATGGTATCGCACGAGTAAACTGCGCCCGGAAATCATCTCAAAGATCGAAAAACTGACCTACACACGTGGAGAAACCACCGCCTTTAGTGACATCTCACTGCTCCTCAATTATGCCGAGTCCGACAGTGAGGCAAAGGCCATCTTCAAGGCGATGACCCGCACCCGATCGATCATGGTGAAGATCGAGGTCGATCATAACACAAACGTCGATGAATTGGTGAATTACTGGACCCTTGGACTCGGTCTGCGCCGCAAGGATGTCGAGCCTATCGTGCAATCAATCATTGATACGGATGGGATTGAAGCGCTCCCTCTTTCTCACATGCTGCCAGCACTTGTACGCAAACTCATTTACACCTATCCGGGGATGGATTTGGCTAAACACGGCATCTTGCCTGATTGTCATTGGACTTCGCTCAATTTTTTCAATTACGACGCCCAAGAGTATCTTCTGGATTCAAGGCTTGCCACCAGTGCTGTGCTCGAAAACTTTGATCGTATAGAGCCACCCTACAAATATGGTGACATTCTCTTTTTCCTCAACACCGCCAGCGGCGATGCTTACCATTCCTGTGTTCATCTCGCTGACGGGTTAGTCTTCACAAAAAATGGACGTAATTTGCTCTCACCCTGGGTCATCATGCGCCTAGAAGATGTGAAGAAAGTGTATCTCTACCGTGGCGATGGCCATGTACAGGGATTCCGGCGAAAGCCACTGGCCAACTGAACGAACTTCCGTCTTAATCAAGACTTTTGCTTTCCATTCCAGATACATCCCGCCAGAGTCGTCGGTATGCAGCTTGCAGAAGTCGATCCAATCCAAATCGCAATCATCGTCATTGCGATGTTAGGCGGCTTCGTCCAGTGGCTCTGGGGCCTATTCAAGCAAGGCCAGGAAGAGGCAGCGCGCAAACGTACTAGCCCACCAAATGCAGAAGAAGCCAAACTTAGAGAGGCTGCTTGGAAGCGCCAGATAGAATCCTCAGGAGCTCCGCCGCCACTGCGCCCATCTCCCAAATCAACATCACCTGTTAATGATCCATGGGCTACTGTGCGTGACGTTTTCGAGCAGATAAAAAAGGACGTCATAGAAACTCAAAGCCCTAAACCACCATTTTCTAGCCCCCCACTTACCCGCACCCAACCAAGTAAAGTGCGAGCAGAGATTCAGCCAGCACCACAAACTCCAAGTGTTGTCGAAACAAAACCAATCGAGGCATCCACCGTGCCAGTTCTTCAGACGGGTCCAAAGAACGAAGGACTTACTTTTCTGCGCGGCCTCCTCAACAGTCAGGCCTCGATCCGACAAGCCGTGCTTATGCGCGAAATTTTAGGACCGCCAAAAGCCTTGCAATCCTCGGGCGACTCGGCATTCTAGCGGCCCTTCGCTAGAGACACTTGCCGGTGTGGTGAAATGGTAGACGCGCTAGACTCAAAATCTTGTATCCGTGAGGATGTGTCGGTTCGAGTCCGACCACCGGCACTTTATAGAAACACAACGAGTTATAAAACCGAGGTTACCATGCTGTTGCCGCTCCTCGCAGTGACATGCACGACAAAGTTCTGACAAAATTGCCCTCGGAAAAAGGACAACCCTTTCATTTGGGGTTGAATAGTGGATTCTAATTAGCCTGAAAATTGCGGGTTGAATGAGAGCATTGGGGGAAATGTATTTCACTGGGGATCTTGAATCAGCTTCAGTTTCCCAAGATGAATGCTGCTATTTTCGCAAAATCGAAATTTCCTTGGAAGAAGAGGCGTATGGAAAACATCATGTCCCCCCGAAACTACATCATCGCCCTTTCCCTCATGCTCAGCCTGCCTGCTGCGCGTGCGGCTTATCCTGAATTCTCATCAACCATTCCGAATGGTGGCCAGAGAGGCACGGACTGGAAACTGACGGTCACGGGCAGCCGCTTGGAAGACTTTGAGAGTCTGATCTTTTTCTCACCAGGGTTTGTGCAAAAGAGCGTGGACAAAGTGGAAAAGGGCAAAGTCTCGGTGACAGTTTCAGTAGCCGCAGATGTGCCTTCTGGGAATCATCTGATGCGTATCCGCACGAAGTCAGGCATCTCTCATGCAAGGCAGGTTTTTGTGGGGCCTTTCCCGAATGTGGAGGAGAAGGAACCGAACACAGACACCGAGGCGGCTCAGGTGATCCAGTTCAATCAGACGGTCGAGGGCGTGGTGCTAAATGAGGACGTGGACTATTTCAAACTCACGGCAAAGAAGGGCCAGCGAATCAGTGTCGAGGCCGATGGTCTGCGTCTGGGCTATACGCCGTTTGACCCTTATATCGCGATCCTCGATAAGGATCGCTTTGAGAAAGCATTTTCAGACGACACGATTCTGCATCGCCAGGATGGTTACTGTTCTTTTGTGGCAGAGTATGACGGTGACTATTACGTGATGATGCGTGAGTCATCGTATCGTGGTGGCGGCAACAATTACTACCGCCTGCATGTGGGTAGCTTCCGCCGCCCTGACGTGGTTTATCCTGCCGGTGGTAAGATCGGCTCGAAGACAAAGGTGCGCTTCATCGAGAAGGACAGTTTCTTTGAAGAAGAGGCTCAACTGCCTGCCGAAACCGATCCAGGTTTCATGATGTATTCAAAGACTCAAGAGGCGGCACCTTCGGGCAATCCATTCCGCTTAGTGCCCTTTGATAATGCGCTGGAAGTCGAGCCAAATGAAGACCAAGCCAAGGCCACGCCGACTGCCACTGGCGAGCCAATCGCGCTCAACGGCATCATCGAAAAACCAGGTGATGTGGACTACTTCAAGGTGCCGCTGAAAAAGGATCAGCAGGTGGTGATCCAAGCCTATGCGCAGAGCCTAGGTTCCCCTCTGGACTCCGTCGTGAATGTGTACAATGAAAAGGGCGGCAGCTTGGGGGGAAATGATGATGGCGGCGGTCGTCGTCGGCTCGATAGCAAGCAGACGCTGAAAGTGCCAGCCGATGGAAACTACTACGTGCGTGTCACAGATCACTTGGAGCGTGGCGGGCCTAACTTTGTTTACCGCATTGAGATGGTCGCCAGCCAGCCTGAGCTGACCTTTGCCTCACCGAACTATTCGGTGAATGACTCGAACTACCGCCAGTTCATGGCTGTGCCACGCGGTGGGCGCATGGCATTGCTAGAGAATTTCTCTCGCAGCAATGTCAGCGGTGACTTCAAGTTTGATGCCCCAGGTTTGCCGCCCGGCATCAAGATGCTCTCTGATATCGTGCCGAAAGATCAGCCTAGTATGCCACTGTTGTTCGAAGCGGCATCCGATGCACCACTCGGGCACAGCACCGTCGCTATGCGGATGAAGCCCGTGGACCCAGCGCAGAAAATCATTGGTAGGATGCGTCAGGACTTTGATATCGTGCGCTCGGGCAACACGATTTTCTTAACCGACATCGAAGACAAATTACCCGTCGCCGTCGTCGAGGAAGCACCTTATTCCCTTGAGATCGTCAAACCTGCGGTGCCATTGGTGAATAACGGTGTCTTAAATCTCAAAGTAGTGTCGAAGCGCAAGGAAGGCTTCAAGACTGCGATTCGTGTGCTCATGGTTTGGAAGCCCATAGGAGTCA
The DNA here is from genome assembly GCA_964583255.1 of uncultured Prosthecobacter sp. Classification (GTDB taxonomy): domain Bacteria; phylum Verrucomicrobiota; class Verrucomicrobiia; order Verrucomicrobiales; family Verrucomicrobiaceae; genus Prosthecobacter. The sequence goes on along the minus strand of CAZOVY010000018.1, from coordinate 60,156 downwards.
GCGTCCTCGGTGAGCAGACGATTCCTGAAGGCCAGAATGAGTGTACCTTTGTGCTGGATGCGAATGCGAATGCGCCTGCTGGTACCTGGAAATTTGTGGTGCAAGGTGAAGTTGATGCTGGCAATGGCCGTATCTATAACGCCTCACCCTTCTGTGAAGTCACGACCACCACGGCTTATTTGACTGCGCCCGCTATTCCGCTCACTGCAGTGGAGCAGGGCAAGGAAACCATCATGGTGGCGAAACTAGAGCATCTGCTGCCCTTCAATGGTGAGGCAACAGCTCAGGTCGTCGGCGTGCCAGACACGATCCCGATTGAACCAGCCAAGATCACCAAGGATACCAAAGAAGTAAGCTTCAAAGTAAAGACCCACGACAAGTCACCCGTCGGTAAACAGGCTAATTTGTTCGTCCAAGTCGAGGTGCCGGTATCAGGCGGCACTACCACCCACCGCATCGCCCTCGGCTCCGTGCTGCGCATTGATGCCCCGCGCAAAGTGGTGGCTCCACCGCCCGCTGCGGCTGTCGTGGCACAGAACAAACCCAAGGAAGAAGCCAAGCCTGCGGCACCCAAAGTGCTGTCTCGTCTTGAGCAACTCCGTCAGGAAGCCGCTGGCGCTAAGTAATGCCGACTTTGCGTAAAACTCACCCGATCAAGCGTAAATAATGCCAATCCAAAGTCACACCCCCATGACTAGCCTCTCAAAATCCTCTCTGTCCTTTAGCCTCGCTCTCCTGACCTGCATCAGTTCAGCACTGGCCAATCCGGTGCCACCAGCCGTTGCCGCTCCTGCGCCAGTTGCACCAGCCGTTACCGCGCCTGCGGTGGTGGCAAAACCTACAGTTGCACCAGCACCTGTCGCACCTGCCGTTGCTGCGCCCGCACCTGCTCCTGCTTCGGTTGATTTTGCTCAAGTTCAGTCCGTGCTCGAAACGAAGTGTCTGGAATGCCACAACCCATCAAAAGAAAAGGGCAAGCTGCTTATGCATACCGCGGAAGCATTGCTGAAAGGCGGCGAATCAGGTGCATCCCTCGTGGCTGGCAAGCCGGCTGACAGTGAACTTATCAAGCGCCTCATCCTGCCTGCAGATCATGACGACATCATGCCACCCAAAGGCGGCCCCCTTGCTGCTAAGGACGTGGAGCTTCTCAAGCGCTGGATTGCAGAAGGCGCCAAGTGGCCTCAGGGATTGGTCATACGTCACAAATCGGCTGAAGAGGTGAAGGCATTGGCTGATCTGAATGCGAAACTGCCTGGGCTCATCAAGCTGGAGATTTTTCCTGATAAATTTGCCCTCGAAACTCAGCGTGACTTCCACCGCGTCGTCGTCATGGCTTCCTTCAATGATGCCACCACTCGCGATGTCACACGTTTTTCCAGTCTCCGAGTCGCTGACGACAACATCGTCAAACTCGATGAGGGTACGATCAAACCTGTCGCCGATGCCGGTGCTACGGAACTCGTCGCTACCCTCGGCGGACAGACGGTGAAGGCAGCCGTCACTTTAAAGGATGGGAAGAAGGACCGCCCTGTTTCCTACCACCTTGATGTGATGCCAATCTTCCTCCGCGCCGGTTGCAATCAGGGTGGCTGTCATGGGGCCGCACGCGGTAAAGATGGCTTCCGCATTAGCCTCTTCGGCATGGACCCTGATGGCGACTACACACGCATCACTCGCGAGATGGTTGGTCGTCGTGTGAATCTCGCCATCCCAGAGGACAGCACCTTGATCGAAAAGGCGATCGGTGCCGTGCCTCATTCCGGCAATCAGTGCTACGCGCCTGAGTCAGAGTACAACAAGACGATGATCGAGTGGATCACCAATGGTGCGCAGAATGACAAGCCTGACATTGCTAAGGTCACAGGCATTGAAATTTTCCCGAAACAGATCGTCCTGGAAGGTGCTGGAAACACCCAGCAGGTCACCGTGCGCGCCACCTACTCAGATGGCACAGACCGCGATGTGACAAAGCTAGCCTTGTTCATGTCCAACAATGATCCAACAGCCAGTATCAGCAAGGAAGGCGTCGTCACCAGCGGTGATCGCGGCGCAGCGTTTATGCTCGCCCGGTTCAATGTCTATAGCGTCACGAATCAAGTGCTCGTCATTCCTGCCAAGCTCCAGTATGAAAGGCCAAAGCTCGTCGAGACCAACTACATCGATCAGCTTGTCGATGAAAATCTACACAAGCTGCGTATCCTGCCGAGCGGTGTCTGCACCGATGAAGAGTATGTCCGCCGCGCCTACATCGACGTCGTTGGCTTGTATCCGCAGACGACTGACATTCGCAGTTTCCTCGCCGACACGAATCCCAAGAAACGTGAGGCGCTGATCGACACATTGACGCAGCGCAAAGAGTTTACTGAAATCTGGGTCATGAAATGGGCCGAGCTGCTCCAGATCCGCTCTGGCATTGCGGGAAATAACAACCAGCCGCCCTTCTACAAGAACGCGCTGCTTTACTACAACTGGCTTGCTGAAAGAATCGGCAAGAACATCCCACTCGATGAGATCGTCAAAGAACTCGTGTCCTCCACAGGCGGCACGGTCTCCAGTCCAGCGGTGAACTTCTACCAGACTGAACTCGACCAGCTCAAGCTCACTGAAAACGTCGCTCAAGTCTTCATGGGCATGCGCATTCAGTGTGCCCAGTGTCATAACCATCCTTTCGACCGCTGGACCATGGATGACTACTATGGCTTCAAGGCATTCTTCTCCCAGATCGGTCGCAAGCAAACCGATGACCCGCAGGAAGTCATCATCTACAATAGCAAGGGTGGCGAATCGAAGCACTTCCTGACTCAGGCAGTCATGAAGCCGAAGTTCCTCGGTGGTGAAACTCCCGAAATCAAACCTGGGGAAGATCGTCGCAAGGTGCTCTCCGAGTGGCTTGCTTCCCCACAGAATCCTTACTTTGCACGCAACATCGCCAACATCACCTGGGCACATTTCACAGGTGTCGGCATTGTTGATCCAGTCGATGATGTGCGCGTCTCGAATCCGCCTTCGAATCCTGAATTGCTGAGTGCTCTCGCTAAACAGCTCACGGACTACAAATTCGACATGCGCCGTCTCGTGAAGGACATCTGCACCTCCATGACCTACCAGCGCAGCACCAAGGTCAATGAGACCAATGCGGGTGATAAGAAGAACTTCTCTCATGCCCAGGTTCGCCGTGTCCGTTCCGAGATTTTGCTCGATGCCGTCTCCCAAATCACTGATACGCCGAATAAATTTCAGGGACTGCCGCTCGGTGCCCGTGCCGTTCAGATCGCAGACGGAGCCGTGAGCAATTACTTCCTCACCACCTTTGGTCGTGCCAAGCGTGAGTCCGTCTGTTCTTGCGAAGTGAAGATGGAACCAAATCTTTCCCAAGCGCTGCATCTCATGAATGGCGACGCCATCAATGACCGCATCAAGCAGGGTAAAGTGGTGGTCACCCTGATTCAGGAGAAGAAGACCGACCGTGAAATCGTCGATGATCTTTACCTCAGAGTCTTCGGTCGCATGCCCATCGATAAAGAATGGACGACCATTCAGCAAACACTCGCCAACGCTGCCGATCAGCGCCAGGCTGCTCTTGAAGACGTCTTCTGGGCGCTGCTGAACTCCAAGGAGTTTTACTTCAATCATTGATCTGTCTCTGGCTCCCTCCCCTCTTAGAGAAGGGGGTGGGTTGAGTAGTGGAAACGCACGATTTACTTCTCAAACACCTGCGTTCTATAAAGTGTTGTCATCAGCTGTGCGTGGGTATGAAGTGAGCGCATCCAAGCAGCCATGCAGATCGACCCACTGAGATCTTCTTTGAATCAAGGACATGTGATCCCTGCGTGCCCGCTTGCTCTAACCTCAGCCCGCCGCCTTGATGAACACCGACAGCGTGCCCTCATCCGCTACTACACAACCGCCGGTGCTGGTGGTTTGGCCGTCGGAGTTCACACCACCCAGTTTGCTATTCGTGAGCCCAAATATGGCCTCTTCCATCCCGTGCTCGAACTCGCTGCCGAAGAGCTGCGACACGCCGATTTAAAGCATGGTCGCCGACATTTACGCATCGGCGGAATCTGTGGCGCGACTGATCAAGCGGTGCGTGAGGCTTCGCTGCTGAAGGGGCTGGGTTATGATGCAGGGTTGCTCAGCCTCGGTGCCATGAAAGCAGCATCGGAAGACGAACTCATCACGCATTGCCGTGCCGTGGCGGAGGTCCTGCCCGTGATTGGCTTCTACCTGCAGCCCGCAGTCGGTGGACGCGTATTACCTTTCTCATTCTGGCGGCGCTTTGCCGAGATCGAAAACGTGGTCGCGATCAAGATGGCCCCGTTCAATCGCTACCAGACACTGGATGTCATTCGCGCCGTGGTGGAGTCAGGTCGTGACGATATCACGCTCTACACCGGCAATGACGACAACATCGTGCTCGACCTGCTCACGCCGCATCGGTTTGCAGGTGTCGAAAAGCGCATCGTCGGAGGCTTGCTCGGGCATTGGTCGGTATGGACGCGACGCGCTGTGGAGCTGCATCAGCAGTGCCGCCAGCTATCTCTGAGCGGCGCTCCCATCCCGCAGGAGATGCTGCAGCGCGCCATCGAAGTCACCGACAGCAACGCCGCCTTCTTCGATGCTGCGAATGGCTTTGCCGGCTGCATCGCCGGACTGCACGAAGTCCTGCGCCGCCAGGGCCTGCTCGAAGGGCTCTGGTGCCTCGACGAACACGAAACCCTCAGCCCCGGCCAGCTCGAAGAGATCGACCGCGTCTATACCGTCTACCCTCATCTCAATGACGATGCTTTTGCGGCCAAGCATCGAGATGAGTGGCTCAAGTAGTTAATTTTTGAGATTATGTTTTTAAACATTCTGCGACCAAATCCAGAAAGTTGCGCATTCAGCTTCTCGGCGCACTTGATCATGTGATGGCGCGCGGTGATCGCTGCTCAAAATGAATCTGTTTTAAGCTATCAAAGCGCTTCTAGAAAAGCCATCAGATCACGCACTTCGGCGTCTGTGAGGCGGGTGACAATGCCTTCAGGCATGATGGAAATGGGGAGGTGAAGGCGGCTGACGATGTCTTTGATGTCCACGTCGAAAGTCTTGCCGGTGAGGTCGATGTAGGTGTGAGTGCTGCCGCGTTCGTTGAGCTGAAAAGCAGTGCGCGACTGGCCGTCGGCTGTGGTGATTGCATAAGACTCGAACTGGGGAGACACATTCGCATTCGGCTGGAGCAGTGAGGTCAGGGCATAGTCGGGTGCCTGGCTGTTGTGAATGCTGGTTAGATTTGGTCCTGCCGGGCTGCCGAGTCCATCCATACGATGGCAGGCGGCGCAGCCGCCGAGCTTGGGTGAAAGGAACACCTCCCGACCATGCTCTAGATTGGGGGGACCGGGGACACTGGCGAGTCGCTTTTTCCAGCCAGCGATGTCGGTGAAGGTGGGGCGTGCACCTGAAAAGTAGGGTTGACCACTCAAGCGCTTTACTTTCGCTTCCAGCATTTCGGATTCCTGAATGACGAGTGCATCTCTGAATGACGACGGCACATTGGCTGGTGAGTAGGCTACGAGTGCGGCACGCTGCAAAACTTCACTCTCGGATTTTAGTGCTTCAATGACTAGGCTGGAATCTGCAATCGTCACATCAAAATGGAGTAGCGCGGCGGCACGGACTTCGGCGCTCAGTTTTTCGTTATCGATCATCTCACGTAGAAGCGGCTGCTTAGCCGGATCTCGCATGAGTCCGAGTAAGTGGGTAAACCAAGCTGCCGTTTCGGGAGTTGCTTTGCCAATGATGGAGCGAACTTCGCCGGGCGTGAGAAAGCGGTCAACACCGGGCAGTGCCTGCGCCGCGAGCCGGGCGCGCTTGGCGTCGGTCTTGGGATCACTGAGGATGTCTTTCAGGCGCTTGACCAGATCATCCTCATTGGCTTTGGCTGACTCAAGACGCACGAGAGTCGTGAGAGCCGCGTAAAAGATTTCAGAGGTTGAATCAAAAGCATAGAGTCGGTTTTCCACGAACTTGGTGAAATGCTTCACCCGCTCATCAGAGATCCAGTGCAGCGCGGCGAGCACGACCTCCTGATTGGCTGCCTGTAGGCAGCGCAGGAGTAGCGCGCTTGTGGTCGAATCCAAATCGCTCTCAGAGAGTCCCTGCCGCTTGAGCACGCGCCGTGTGGCCAGCAAAACTCCGACTTGCTGATGTGGGTCTGGCCAGGTCTGAAAACCTAGCCCGCGCACAAGTTCAGGCTCTTTTGATAGCCGTTCGATAGCAGCAGAATAGATGAAGGGGCGCGTGTCAGCCAGCCATGGCAGGGCTTCTTCCATCGTCGGTGAGGGGCCTCTCTCAATGCGCTCGCGCAGCGCAGCGTCGGTATCGACAACAAAGGGCTGAGCAATGGTTGCCGCGAGGGGATGGGCAGCCTTTGAACGAATGCACCAGACGCGACCTTTGCCGTGCAGTTCGTAGTCGCGCTTCACCCAATCAGTGATGAAAAGTGAGCCGTCTTCTGCGACCGCCATGGCCACAGGTTTGAAATCGGTGCCGCCGGTGATTAGCGGTTTCATGGTGCTCGTGAAGCTGCCTTTACTGGGTTTTAACGAGTGACTTTCGATGCGGTGATCTACCCACGATGCCACGAGCAGTGAGCCTGCCCAGGGCGCACGCAGACCGCGATAGGCCATGTGTGGGCGGCCTTCATAAAAGATCACATCACAGGGCGCTTCACCCGTGCCTGCGAGCATCGGCAGCGTGCCGAGACGCTGGCCATTCCACGAGATGAAAGGGTGCAGCCCTGTGCGCCCGTAGCGGAACTGATACCCATAGTCGCCACCAGGAATGATGTGATGCAGGCGGCATGGCGGCGATGAATCAGGATCATTGTCCGTGGCAAAGACGTTGCCCCAGGGATCAACACACACACCGAAGGGATTCCAGAATCCGGTGGCGATGCGCTTCAGCCGCGCGCCATCTTTCGTCACATGCCAGACATTGCCACCCTCACCCTCACCGCTCTCGCTGCTGCCATCGCTGCCGGTGAGTGTGTAGGCCGCGCCGAGATTTTCGCCCATGCCGAAGTAGAGGTCTCCCTTCGCATCAAAGGCAAGACCTGAGAGCCCATTGTGCGGGTAGCGGCTGTCGCTCTCCATCCACACCAGCTTGCGCTCCACCTTCTCGGGCTTGCCATCGCCATCATCATCCCGCAGCCGCAGGATCTCATTGCGCGTGGAGAGGTAGATCGCTCCATCAGGATGCGTGGCGATGTCCATGGTTAGATCGGTCTGATCAAAGATCACCGTGCGCTTGTCCGCACGACCATCACCATCTGTGTCCGTCAGCATCACGATCTGATCATGCTCAGGCCCCTTCCAATCCTTCGGGCGAAAGTGCGTGTGGCTCTCGATTACCAGCAGGCGTCCTTGTTTATCAAAGGTGCAGCCAATCGGCTGCTGGATCATCGGCTCTGCCGCAAAAAGCGACACATCCAGCGACTCATCCGCCGCCTTCGGGATCTCGATCTCCTGGGCATGAAGGCTGGCGGCAAGGCCAAGGAAAATCAGGGGCAGAAAGCGCATCGCCGAGCAATAGCCGAGACTGCCCTCTGATGGCAAGCCGCGCGTCGAGACAAAGATTGTGCATCCAGCCTCAAACCCATGTTTCACCCACGGAACGGCAAACTTCATCAAGCAACTCGTGGCTAAACCAGCAGTTCCCTTTGGCCTGTAATTCTTGAATCACAGGAACGACTTCAGCAATTAGCTTCCGCTGTTTCGAGAGAACGAGGAAGCCAAGCAATCCTGTGACATGCAATCCGTGGCGTGTGGCGACACGCCTGCCAAGACGTTCGTCGATGAGCACCGCATCGGGATGCAACTCAAGCGCCAGCGCGATTGCTTCTGTCTCGCCAGGATCAAGGCCAGCCTCGGTAATGCTCGTTGGGATTGTGTGTGTGGAGCGATGACCTCGATGCATGATGGCAGGACCGAGTGAACCCGCACCAGTTCGCCTTGAACGACAGGAGAGATAACCACCCGATCAAATATCTGGCGCAGCAGCGTTTCCCTGCGCGTGAGCAGCAACGCGGTCAGCGGCGATGTGTCACTGATGACGAGCATGGTCGAGCTGTTCGTTCAGCTTCGCGATGGTCTTGAGGTCTTTGGCGAATTCCTCCCGTTCATAATGCAGCGGAATCCGCCGCCGGGACAGCTCATGCATGAATTCCGTCTGGGAAATACCTGCTATCATCGCCGCCTGTCCCAAAGTCACCTCTTCTGCCGCAAAGGCACCGACCGCGAAATGCATCTTTGCGTTACGCGGCTGCATCTTTTGCTCCAGGATCGCAGGTAGTGACATGGTCAGAGTCATGGATCAAACCTGACACATGAACCCGGAATGACAACCCGGCACTGTGGTCGGCGGCCACATACGATGCGGTCACGAGATGCTTGCACCCACTACCAGTCCCCAGCATAGCTCCGGGGTGCGTCTGGATGTCATCACTCTCTTCCCCGAACTCGTCACGGTGCCCATGAGCACTAGCATCATGAGCCGTGCCCAGGAGAAGGGGGCAATCACCGTTGGCGTGCATGATCTGCGCGAGCATGGGCTGGGCAAACACAAGCAGGTGGATGACACGCCGTATGGCGGCGGGCAGGGGATGCTACTGCGACCTGAGCCATTGTTTGAGGCGCTGGATCGACTGCATTCGGAGAAAAGCCGCGTGATCCTGATGTCACCCGCAGGAGCGCGCTTTGATCAGGCGGCGGCGCATCGACTCAGCAGTGAGGAGCATTTGATTTTCATCTCGGGTCACTACGAAGGCGTGGATCAGCGCGTGGTCGATCACTGGGTGGATGAGGAACTGAGCATCGGTGATTACGTGCTCACGAATGGTGCCATCGCCGCTGTGATCGTGATGGATGCCATTGTGCGTTTGCTGCCCGGTGTGCTGGGGGATGACATGAGCGCGGTGGAAGAGTCCTTTGGTCAGAGTGGTCTGCTGGAAGCACCGCACTACACGAAGCCGTCGGAGTATCGCGGTCTGAAAGTGCCAGAAATCCTGCTCAGTGGCAATCACGGCAAGATCGCTGAATGGCGTGAGCAACAAGCCCTGGAACGCACTCGACGTGTGCGGCCAGATCTGCTGAGCTGAGTCTTCATGAAACTGTGCCGCCTTAGCCGTAACCATGCAGTCGAAATCTGCTGCGGCTGGCTACGGCCCACCACTGCTGCGTCAGGCCGAACTTTTTGGGCCATCGAGTGGTGGCACCACACTCAGGCCCAAAAAGCTCGGCCTTCCTTGCATTGGCGGCCCTCGCTCAGCCTCGCTGCGATTTCGTCTGCATGGTTACGGCTTAGCTTTCTCAGCGCGTGGTTGCTCCTGCCTCTGCTGTCTTTAGCGGAGAGCGGCTTTGAAAAATCATCGCTAGCTTGGCGCACGGCGCTGCATTTTGATCCGGTGGCAGAAGCTCCGCTGCGCTCTCTGATCAAGCTCTATCAGGCCGACGGAAAGGTCACTGACTTGATCGCGCTTTACACGCAGCACCTGTCTCAATTCCCGCAGGATGAAGGCGCGAAAGTGGTGCTCGCTCGGCTCTATGTGGAGACACGTGATGAGCGCGCTGAGTCATTCCTGACGCAAAGCATCACCGCCCATCCGAAGAACGCGCTGCTCCTGCACACGCGCGCTCAATGGTTGGAATTGAAGTATGATCCACGCGCATTGGAAGCACTGGATGCGGCCATCGCACTGGACCAAACGCCGCGTCGCGTGCAGTGGCTCGGCGATCTCATCAAAGCGGCGGCAACAGCGGGACAGGAGGACTTGATCACGCAAAGGCTCAAGGCTTTGGCGAATGAGAATGCCTTCACTCCTGCACAGCGTCTGCCGTGGGCTAGGCGCTGCCTCGAACTCGGCCTCAAGACGAGTGCAGCAGCCGCACTGGCTGGTGGTAATTTCTCCACGCTTCAAGGTGATGAAGCGGTGGAAGCCCTCTTTGTGCAGGCACGCGTCGCTTTGGCAAACGGTCAACGCGCTGATGCCGCAACTCAAGCTAAGGCAGCTTTGGATCTGCTTTCCGCCGATCATTGGCGGCGCAAGGAAGCGCTGATGCTGCACTGGCAAACGACGGATGAAACAGGGCAAAAACAGATGCTGAGTGACTCTGAGAAAGCCTGGAAAGCAGCGCCTGCCTCTGAGTCGTCCGCGATTTCCCATGGCGACCTTTTGGTGACCGCGAGCCGACGTGAGGAAGCGCTGCAAGTCTGGCGCAGCGCACTCGAATCGCTGCCACAATCCAGACTGATCGAGGGGCGCGTGCTGGATCTTTTCGAGACGCTGCGTCAAGACGACGCGCTGCTTTCATTCCTAGCCGAGCGAGTGAAGCAAGAGCCCGAGCGCGAGGATTTAAAACTGCACCGTGCCCGTGCGCTGCTGCAACTCGGGCGTGTAGATGAAGGCAGCCGTGCGCTGGATGATTTGATCGCTCAGGCTGAACCGGCGCAGCGAGTGATGACCTTGCTTCAAACCGCACGCTGGCTGCGTTCACGCAATCTCTTCATCGAAGCTGCGCGGGTGCTCGAAGGCGCGCTGAAGCGAGATGAGCAACGTTGGGATGTGCGTAAAGAACTCGCGGAGGTGTATGTGCTGCTGAAGCAAAAGCCCGACATGCAGAAGCTATTTGCTGCACCGATGCCGGAAGAGGTGCCGAGCGAGGTGCGAATGGAGGTGGCGCAGTTCTTGATAGCTCAGCAAATGTGGCCGGAGGCGCGTCGTGCGCTTGAGACATCCAAGGTCGATTTTGATGCAAAACTACTGCTGGCAAAGGTACTGTCACTCGCTGGCGATGACGCAGCAGCGGAGAAGCATTTGCATGAATGCAGGGTGCTCTGTGACACTGAGGCGCGCTATGCAGCGTGGCTTGCCGCCGCCTGGGAGAGGGCCACGGAACTGGAGACGACTGGCGAGTTCCTCCATGCTGAGCGTGCGCGTTTGTGGCCGAAAGAGCATGAGGTCTGGGATGCGGCCCGACTCAGCAGGCTCTCGGTTCTTGCCCAACAAACGTTGCAGTCTAAGGTGCAGGCTGATGTGGAGAAGCTTCTGCGAGTGGCTTTGCAAGATGTGACTCTGCCTCAGGCGGCAAAGCTTGAGATGCGGCGGCAACTCATCGCCGTTTTAGATGGTCAGCAGGATCGGCAAAAGGCTTTGGAAATAGAGATTCAGTTGGCTTTGAAGGAGGGCGATGCAGCGGATCTGCGCTTGCGTTTAGCTCTGATGTATCTCGATGGCCAGCGTTCTGATTTGGCTAGGCAGACACTCTTGCAAGTGAGTGCGGAGAAGTGCCAGGAAGCGACATTGATCCAGCGTGCGGTGAGCGCGGCGCAGCAACTCGACATGCCGGACGAAGCCGCGGCATTCGCAGAAAGGCTGGTGCGCTTGCAACCTGATGAGCGAGCGCATTGGATCTCGTGGACAACCCTTCTCGTGCAGTCTGGGGATGAATCTGTGCTGCGTTCGGCACTGCGTGAGATGCGGGCGCGGGCTGCCACGTGGAAACTGAGTGAGTCGGTGCAGGACACGCTGCGTCGTCATATGGCAGCGAGCTGCTGGCGCAGTGTGTCGCGCGTGCTGGCTGATCCTGACGGCTCGCTCGATGGTGCTTGGCTATGCCTCAGTGAGCTGGAGCAAGCGGAGCATGATCCGAAGCGTCGCCTCTGGGCTGCTTGGGTTCGTGGCACATTGGCCATGCGCGAAGTCAATGAAACGGCACTGGCTGAAGCGCGTGAGGCTTTGAAGACACAGGCTGACTGGCTCGACTTTCCCGATGGGCTTTCGCTCTCACTTCCAGAGGCTCGGCGGCTTTTGGAACTGCCGACTGCAACAGCACCGACGATGCGATTGAGCGGAGCCAATTATGCGTCGCCAGGCAAGTTGTCGTGGGTCTTTACGCCGAAAGGTAACGCGCAGCTTCAGCGCTGGTGTCTCACGCCGGATGGCCTGCGCATGATGGTGCAGGACTCATCAGGCTGGCTTTATAACGTGGATCGCCAGACCGGTCGTCTGCTTTGGAGCCAGCGTATGAGTGGTCAGGCTGTAGCCATGCAGACACCACGAAACGGCCAAGAGCTGGTGAGCTACCCAGCGGAATGGAGTGTCAGTGATGAGCATGTCTGTGTGTTGAATGAGGAGTCGCTGAGCTGTTTAAGTTTGCAGGATGGCGCTCTCGTCTGGCAGGTGAATACCGGGACAGTGGTGCCTGGATCACAGGGCTGTCTGGCGCGTGTCGAGGGACGTGTGCTTTGGTGGCGTGTCGCGCTCGGCAGGCTGGATGCTTTGGATGAAGTGACGGGCAAGCTTCTGTGGACGAGCCGCATTCCACCGCTCGCAGAAAAGCCCGCTTCGAACGCGAACAATCCTGTCTGGCTAACCAGTGGTATTCGTGCGGATCGCGGTCGCGTTCTCGTGTGGGGAAATGGAACGGCGGTGGCGCGTGTCGATGATGGCGTGCTGATATGGAAGGTGAGTGCAGTGGCAGCGCCCATCTCATTTCCTCTGGAGTTGGATGAAACTAAAACTGCCTCTGCTGTCATGGGTCAGCCGCTCATCGCCACGGGTTTTAGCCGAGTCCGTGCCGGGTTTAATCGCGTCACTCTTGCGCATCAAATGGCGATGCCGAGCTACGGTTATCCAGGCATGTATGGCAGTGCTCAGAGTAGCCCTTGGCTTCTCTGGGGTGGCGATGGAGAGCGCTGGTTGCAGGGCGATGGTATCTGGATGCTCGGGCAAAACATCACCAGTGCGCGTTACTCAGTTCTCGGGCTACCAGTCACCTCTTCTGCATCACGCTCGGGGTCTTCTTTGAACTCGGCGTTGCCTATCGGCACAGTGGGTCGTGCGTTAGTCGCCGTCACTGAAACCGCTGTGCTCAAGGTGCTGCCTGAAGGTGAAGTGAAGACACTCTCTTCTTCTGAGTTTCGAGATAATCGACCCGCCAAACATCCGCTGCCAGCCGTGGCTTTGGACGGCCACATCATAGGCATGGCCACGGCAGATCATCTGTGTGTCGTCGATGCGGTCAGCGGCAGTCTTTTGTGGAAAACCGATTGGCCCAAGGACGCGCAGCCGATCATTCAAGAGGCCCGTGAATCTCTGAACGTCTGGCAAAATCTGCGCTGGAGTTCACGCGGCGTTTCGTTCTACGACGGCCAAGGTCGCACGCTGACCGTGGAGTGGCGCGCACTCATGGCTGGCGGTGATTTGATCGTGCCAGTGGGCACACGGACGCTGATGGGCTTGCGCTGCCAGCCGTGAGGGAACTCAAGCCAGCCACCAGCAGAAGCTGCCGCTTGGTACGGGCAAGACTTGATGGGTGCCGCGTAGTTGCATCTCTCCCTGGTCCAGCTTGCCTTGCTTACCAAACTGCTGAAGCAGCATGTGATGCAGTGAGATGGGAGTCAGCTCAGGTGTGTGGCAGGTGAGCAGCACTCCTAGCGGCTCTGACGACATCAATTTGCCGATCAGATCGAGCAGTGGTGGCAGATCGTTTTCGATCTTGAAGATCTCACCTTTAGCTCCTCGACCATAGCTGGGAGGGTCGAGAATGATGAGGTCATAAGTGCGCTCGCGGCGATGCTCGCGATCCAGGAATTTCGTCACGTCATCGACGATCCAGCGCACGGGTTTATCTTCCAGCCCGTTGAGCGTGGCGTTCTTGCGCGCCCAGTCCACCATGCCTTTGGAGGCATCGACATGACAGACTTCAGCGCCTGCTAAAGCCGCCGCCAAGGTACTGCCACCTGAGTAGGCGAAGAGATTCAGCACACGCGGCGCACGCCCATGAGTCTGGCGATAGCTGGCGCAGACTTCACGGATGCGCTGCCATTGATCCCGCTGCTCGGGAAAGATGCCCAAATGACCGAAGTCGGTCGAGCTTAGCATGAAGCGTGTGCCATCGACATTTAGCTCCCAAGTCTCCGGCAAGCGATCACGTCCGCGCCATTGATTACCACCATCGCGAAAGAAAGTGGCCGTGGCCTGCTGCCAGGTTTTGTCAGGGAGCCCCTGCTGCCAAACTGCCTGTGCGCAGGGGCGTGCGAGCACGACTTTGCCAAAGCGTTCGAGCTTCTGGAAAGCGCCACTGTCGAGTAATTCATAGCCATCGGTCATGACCGTTTTCATAACCGCAAATCACCCCAGGTCACAGGGGATTTTTTTCTGATGTGCCTGATGCTTCTCTCTGGGAAAGGGCAGTGAATGCGAAATGGATCAAATGCCTGAAGTCGTCGGATAGTGCTACAAAGACGGAAATTCATATAACTTTTTCGCGGCCAAAATTCGAGCGCCGACCTGTCTCCACGGAATCACCACGAGGCAGCATAGATAATAAAGCTCCACCCACGGCCAGAAGAGTCGGCTCCGCATCCACATCCATTCGCGGGGAGGGTGAAAAGAAGTTTTCGGGTCCAGATGGTATTGTTCACGCAGTATCCGATCTCGTTCTGCTTTTTCAGGAAAGAGGTGCAACCTTCCATCTTGGCGGTCTGCGATGAAGTAGCCCCTTTCAGATCTGCCGATAATGGCTTCGTCAGCTAGCTTGTAGTCAGCGACTTCATGTAGTTGCCAGCTTGAGGTCTCATGCAGTTCATCGCGTGTCTTTTCTAACTCAGCGCCTTTCAGATTATGAATCGAATCCCATTTACTTCTATATTCTGGGTCTCGATTGATCAGTGACTTCGGAGAACCACCGCTGATAGCGGACAAGCTAAACCGTTCATCAATTTTCAAATAAGGATCTCGATTGAAGCATCCGTCCAGAAGCATCACGGGCAGTATCCACTTCAGATACTTCAGCAAGATTGTCCCGATGAGCTTCATGGCGATGGAAGGACCTCAGCTCTGCCGCGCCCGGATGTCCAGGAGCTGCTTCATGACATGATTGATCTTGCCGCTCCACTCCGCTGTGCCGAAGGCGTCATGCAGCGTGCGGTAGAGCACATACAGCTCAGCGTAGATAGCGACGTTTTCAGGGATGGGGTGATACACTTTCTCGCGCACGGCGGTGACTTTGGCCTGAAGCTCCTGCCAAGTGCCAGCACCAGCGGCAGTGGCTCCGAAGATGGCGGCACCGAGAGCGCAGGTTTGCTCACTCTGGCTGACTTTCATGGGCTTGCCGATGATGTCGGCGTAGCACTGCATGAGGGTGGAGTTTTTGATGGAGAGACCTCCGGTGTTGATGACTTCGCTGATCTCGACGCCGTATTCTTCGACACGCTTGATGATGGTCAGTGCGCCAAAAGCAGTGGCCTCAATGTAGGCGCGATAGATCTCATGCGCCTCAGTGTGGAGTGTCTGGCCTAACAGTAGGCCTGTCAGCCGGACATCGACAAGAATGGTGCGGTTGCCGTTGTTCCAGTCGAGCGCGAGCAGACCGGTGGAGCCTGGCTTCTTGCCGAGCATGGCTTTCTCCATGTTCACGAATTTGTCGACAACTGTTGTGCCATAGCTGTCAGGCACGAGGTGGTTGACGAACCACAGGAAGATGTCGCCCACGGCGCTCTGGCCAGCTTCGATGCCATAGTAGCCGGGCAGCACGGAGCCGTTCACAATGCCGCAAACTCCTGGCACATCAGCCAGTGGTTTGCTGGTCGGCGAAATCATGAGATCGCAGGTGCTGGTGCCGAGAATTTTGACCAATGTGCCTTCCTTGATGCCTGCGCCGACAGCGCCGGTGTGTGCATCAAAGGCACCCACACAGATCGCGGTGCCTTCATTCAGGCCGAGACGCTTGGCCCATTCGGCGCATAGGCCACCGGCCTTCGTATCAGTGGTGTGGGCTTCGCTATAAAGACGGTCGCGCAGGTCGGCGAGTTTGGGGTCAATTTTGGCCAAAAATTCTTTGTCTGGCAGGCCGCCCCATTCGCTGCTGAACATGGCTTTGTGGCCTGCGGCACAAACGGAGCGCTTGAGCGTGAGCGGATCGGTATTGCCGGTGAGCACGGCGGGAATCCAGTCGCAATGCTCGACGAAACTGTAAGCAGCATCGAAGACCCCCGCGTCCACGCGGCTGAGTCGCAGGATCTTGCTCCACCACCATTCGCTGGAGTAAATGCCGCCGCATTTGGCGATGATGTTTGGCCGCATCTCATGCGCGAGCTGGGTGATCTCTGCGGCTTCGGCATAGCCAGTATGATCCTTCCACAGCCAGACCATGGCATTGAGATTGTCTTTAAACTCCGGCAGCAAACCAAGTGGCGTGCCGTCCTTATTCACCGGGATGGGAGTGCTGCCCGTGGTGTCGATACCGATGCCCACGACCTGTGCGGCATCAAAGTCGGGCACCTTTTCTGCCGCCTGCTGCAAAGCACCGCGTGTGACGGCTTCGAGTCCGTCGAGGTAGTCCTGCGGGTTCTGCCGCGCGACATGCGGGTCCTTGGGATCGAGTAGGATGCCCATCTCACCGGACGGATAATGAAACACCGTCGAACCCATCTCCGCCCCATTATCGAGGTCGATGAGAAGAGAGCGGCAAGAGTTGGTGCCGTAGTCGATGCCGAGTGCGTAGCGTTTCATGGGGTGGTTGGGGGAAAGGTGCGCGGATTGTTAGCAGGACCATCCCGTGTGGCGAGAGAAAACCGGACGTGGGTTGTGATCTCGGCATGTCATTTTTTGATGTTGCGCTGCCAGATCGCTGATGAGGACCTCGTTATAGCGCTCCTCTATGAAAACCAATCGACTCCTTCTTTCTGCTGCATTCCTCGGTCTCGTGATTTCCTCCCATGCTGAGGATGCTTCTGTGCCACTCTTTGATGGCAAAACTCTGACTGGCTGGGAGCAGCACAGCGGCACGGCGGAGTATCGAGTGCAGGATGGCGCGGTGGTGGGGAAGACGGTGGCGGGCACGGGAAACTCGTTCCTTTGCACGGCGAAGAAGTACACGGACTTTATCTTGGAATTGGAGTTCAAGGTCGATCCGTCGATGAACTCGGGTATCCAGTTCCGCAGCAATTATTACACGCAGGAGACGGAGGTGGAGATCGCGGGAAAGAAAAAGAAATTCCCGGCTGACCGCGTGCATGGCTACCAGTTCGAGATCGACCCCAGCGACCGTGCCTTCACGGGCGGCGTGTATGATGAAGGTCGTCGCGGCTGGCTTTTCGATTTGAAAAATAACGAGGCTGCGCGCAAAGCCTTCAAGCAGGGCGAGTGGAACAAGGCGCGCATCGAGTGCCGTGGCAGCAGCATCAAAACTTTCCTCAACGGTGTGGCTGCGGCTGAATTCACCGATGAGATGACAAAAGAAGGTGTGATCGCCCTGCAAGTGCATGGTATCGGCAAGAACGAAGCGGCTGTGGGCAAGGAAGTGATGTGGAAAAACATCCGCATTCAGGAACTGAAGTAAGCCAAGGCGCAGAGCTAAAACAAAAGAGCGGACAGCTTTGGGCGGTCCGCTCTTTTTTGTGTCAGTGAAGAATGTTTAGGCGGCGATGTAGTCGGCAAAGGCACCGATGATGACGGTGACTGACATGGCCCCTGCGTCGGGGAAGCCGATGGCGGCATCTCCCAGAGTTTTGGCTCGGCCAAATTTGGCGACGAGGGCTTTGCTGGCTTCGAGGCCATTGAGCGCTGCGGTGTTTACAGCGGCGATGGCATCAGGCAGGGACTGTGTGGTCACGGTGGCTGCGGTGTCAGCAGCGGGCTGCATGGAATCGACGACGGTCTTATCACCGACGGCGGCTCCACCACGCTGCTTCACGCCATCGACCCCAGCTTGGAGAAAGGCGGCGAGGCCAGCGGAATCAAAGCTGTCTTTGCCAGCGAGGGCTTTACCGCCATTGCGGAAAAAGGTGCCGAAGATGGCTCCCGAGGCACCACCCATGCTGCTCATCATTTTAGTGCCGACGATGACGAAGGCTTTCTCGACGGATTCCACGTCGCCAGCATCCAAGCCTTCTTTGGCGGCAGTCATGCCACGTTGCATGCCCAGGCCGTGATCACCGTCACCGAGATTGCGGTCGGCTTCAGAGAGTTCTGGCTCGGCGGCGATGACACGATCGCAGGCGAGGATGAGCATGGCTTTGACTTCGTCTTTGGTGAGGCTGGATTTTGGCATAACGGGCCGGATTGTGAGGCGTAATGCGCCGACGTCAAAGGACAAAGTGAGGTGGACTGAAGTCTGCCCCACGGCCTTGCCGCAGACTGAAGTCTGCTCCACAATGGGCGATGCTTGCCATTCCAATCCTGCTCGTGATCGTCTGTGTCGGCCTGTGCCGCTGGGCGACGGGGCGCTACGAGTCGATGATGTCGCGCGCGACGAAGGAACAAGCGCCGACGGCTCATACTGGCACGGAGATCGTTCGGTTGTTTCTGGCGTTTGAAGGCATCGACGATGTGGAAGTCGTGGAGCATGGCGGGACGGTGACGAACTATTTTGATCCGAAGCGCAGGCGGCTTTTTCTGAGTCGTGACGTGGCGCAGGGGACGACGATGGCGGCCTGGACGCTGGCTCTGCATGAGGCGGGTCATGCGACTCAGACGGGTGATGCTCTGGGAGATCTGAAATGGCGGCACACGGTGATCAAACTCGCACGTTATGGCCCGATCTTTGCCGCAGTGGCGGCGGGCATGATGATGTTTTTTCTGAAGTTCCCGCCCCGCTTTGCTCTCATGGCCCTGCTGGCGGTCTGCGTGATTTTTCTGCTGTTGAATGTGGGGACACTGGCGGTGGAGTTCAATGCGAACGCGCGTTTGCGGCGCTTTTTGGACAAGCATCTCTCTCACCGAGCCACGGCACTTGAGCGGCTGGAAGGCTACCTGAACCGCGCCGCGACTCGTGAGGTCGGTGATCTGCTGCAATCCCCGCGTTATTTTCTTTTCAGTGCCATGCCTGGCAGCGGCTCGAATCGCCCAGTGAAGACTGATGTGGCCGTAGATAAAGAGTGATTGGCGCGCGCCATTGACGGCCTCTTCTACCTGCCCTAATCGTACCTTTAGTGTGTGTCAGGCGTATCGTTCGCATCAGGCACACTCTGCCTGCCGCCCCCCCCAGCCATGAAATGTGACGTATGCGAAAGTGAAGCCACCGTGTTTCTGACCCAGATTATCAATGGTCAGATGACCACGGTGAATCTTTGTGATGTCTGCTCGAAGGCCAAGGGCGTCACGGATGAAACGGGCTTCGGTTTAGCTGAGGCATTCCTTAGCCAGTCACCGCCATCGGCGGAGTCAGCGGCGGCTTCTTGTGAGGCTTGCGGATTCACGGCAGCGCAGCTTAAAAAGATCGGTCGCATGGGCTGCCCCGAGTGTTACTCAGCTTTCCGTGATGGGCTGGACGGGTTGCTCAAAGCCATGCACAAGGGCACGCGCCACGTCGGTAAAACTCCGCGCACGATTACCACAGAAGGGCATCTGCGTGGTAGCGTCAGTCAGCTTCGTGAAGAACTGGCCCATGCGGTGCGTGACGAGCGTTATGAAGATGCAGCCCATTTGAAAAGTGAGATTGAGCGTCTCCTGGAAAAGCCGCTCGAATCAAACCCGTGATTCCAAGGCCTAGCCAAACACTTCTGATCCATGCTTTTTAAAACACTCATCAATCACCCTGCCGACTGGATGCAGGGGACTGGCCCGCACTCAGAGATCGTCATGACCTCCCGCGTGCGACTGGCGCGTAACTTGCGTGGTTTTCCTTTCCCTGGTTATAGCCAGGAGCATCAGCGTCATGATTTGCTGAAGCTGGCTCGGCCCTGTGTGGATGCGCTGCCAGAGATGAAGGACGGCTACAGTGAGGATTACGCGAAGCTGAGTAAGATCCGCAAACAAGTGCTGGTGGAGCGCCACCTCGTCAGTCGTGAGCACGCTGCGCGTGCGAATGGTTGTGCAGTGGTCGTGGATCGGAAGCAGAACTTGTCGATCATGATCAATGAGGAAGATCACTTCCGCATTCAGGGCATCCGCCCAGGATTAAATTTGCGCAGCGCCTGGCAACTCGTGGACAAGGTGGATAGTGAACTCGAAGCCGCGCTGCCATACGCTTACGATGAAAAATTCGGCTACTTGACCGCCTGCCCGACGAATCTTGGCACCGGCATGCGTGCCTCTGTGATGCTGCATTTGCCTGCGCTGGCACTGACAGATCAGATCAATCCGGTAATCAAGGCTGTCGGCAAGATCGGCCTCGCTGTGCGTGGCCTTTATGGTGAAGGCACCGAGGCCTTGGGCAATCTTTTCCAGATCTCAAATCAACACACGCTGGGCGAAAAGGAGAGTGAGATCATCTCCCAGATCGAAAAGGTCATCGAGCGTGTCATCAGCTCCGAACGTAACGCGCGGCAGAAGCTCGTGGAGGATAATCCCACCATGCTGAGCGACCAAGTGGGCCGCGCTTTTGCTATTCTACGTTACGCCCACATCCTCACCTCGAAAGAGGCACTGAACTTGCTTTCCATGCTACGGCTGGGCGCAGACCTCGACCTCGTGCCGAATTGCGACCGCAGCCTGCTCGACATGCTCCTTCTTGAAATCCAGCCCGCTCACCTGCAACTCCGCGCTTCTCGCGAACTCACGCCAGATGAGCGTGACGTGCGCCGCGCGGAAATTACCCGTGCAAGGTTGCAATCCCTGAGCGGACCTTCTAACGTTTCCAATAACCAACCCCCGCCAGAGGCACCCACCCCTGATTCCGACGATGAATAATTTCACACCACGCGCCCAACAGGTCCTCGCACTCGCACGCAAAGAAGCGGACCGCTTTAACCACAACTATGTCGGCACGGAGCATATCCTGCTTGGCTTGATCAAACTCGGCCAAGGCGTCGCCGTCAATGTGCTCGGCAAACTCGGTCTCGATCTCGAAACCGTGCGTCTCCAAGTCGAGCAACAGGTCGGCTCTGGCCCTGAGACCAAGATGGTCGGCAACATCCCTTACACGCCGCGCGTGAAGAAGGTGCTCGCTCTCGCCAGCAAAGAGGCCAAGGCACTCAATCACAGCTACGTCGGCACCGAGCACATCCTGCTCGGCCTGCTGCGTGAAGGTGAAGGCGTGGCTGCCCAGGTCCTGCGCAACCTCGATATCAATCTCGACAAAGCCCGCAACGAAATCCTCAAGGAACTCGATCCCAACTTCAGTTCCAATGACGATGAAGAGGAAGAGGATGCAGAGCCTGTGACCCCTGGCGGCAACACGGAGGACGACAAGAAAAAGAAAAAGAACGAGAAGACGCCTGCACTGCGCGCCTTTGGCCGTGACCTCACGGAGCTGGCTCAAAAAGGCGAGATGGACCCCGTCATCGGCCGCACGGATGAAATCGCCCGCGTCATCCAGATTCTTTGCCGTCGCACCAAGAACAATCCTGTTCTCATCGGTGAAGCCGGTGTGGGCAAGACCGCGATCGTCGAAGGCCTCGCTCAAGAAATCATCAACGGCAACGTGCCTGAGATCCTGCGCGATAAAAAAGTCATCACGCTCGACCTCGCTCTCATGGTCGCTGGCACGAAATATCGTGGTCAGTTTGAAGAGCGTATCAAAGCCGTGATGGATGAGATCCGTCGTAGCAAGAACATCATTCTCTTCATCGACGAAATGCACACCATCGTTGGTGCTGGTTCCGCCGAAGGCACCATGGATGCCAGCAACATCATCAAGCCGGCTCTCAGCCGTGGTGAATTGCAGGTCATCGGAGCCACGACGCTGAATGAATTCCGCAAATACATCGAGAAGGACAGCGCCCTCGAACGCCGCTTCCAGCAGGTGAAGGTCGAGGAGCCATCCGTCGAAGATGCCATCAAGATCCTGATGGGCCTCAAAGGCAAATACGAGATGCATCACAAGGCCAAGTATAGCGACGAAGGCATCCGCTCCGCCGTCACGCTTAGCTCGCGTTATCTCACCGCGCGCTTCCTTCCTGATAAGGCCATCGACATCATGGACGAAGCTGGTTCCAAAGCCCGCATCGGTGCCATGACTCGTCCGCCTGAACTCAAACAGATCGATGCCGAGATTGAAGAGATCCGCGTGGAAAAAGAAACATCCATCAAGGATCAGGACTTCGAGAAAGCAGCACGTTTGCGCGACAGCGAAAAGAACGCCAAGAAGCGCTACGACGACATCCTCGAAACCTGGAGAGCCAACAATCAGGAGCGTATCGTCGATGTCACAGAAGACGACATCATGAGTGTCGTCTCCAAGTGGACCGGCGTGCCGCTTCAGCGTATGGAGCAGGCAGAGGCTGACAAGCTTCTCAAAATGGAAGCCGAACTCAAAGGCAAAGTCATCGGTCAGGACGAAGCCGTCATCGCCATCAGCAAGGCGCTGCGCCGTAGCCGTGCCGACCTCAAAGATCCACGCCGCCCAATCGGCTCCTTCCTCTTCCTCGGTCCCACAGGTGTCGGTAAAACCTTCCTCGCCAAGAATCTTGCCGAGTTCATGTTTGGCAGTGCTGACGCGCTAATCCAAATCGACATGAGCGAGTACATGGAGAAGCACACTGCTAGCCGTTTGATTGGTGCCCCTCCCGGCTATGTCGGCTATGAAGAAGGCGGTCAGCTTTCTGAAGCCGTGCGTCGTCGCCCTTACAGCGTCGTGCTTTTTGACGAAGTCGAAAAAGCCCATCCTGACGTGATGCATCTGCTTCTACAGATCCTCGAAGAAGGCAAAGTGACCGACAACTTCGGGCGCAAAATCGACTTCAGAAACACCATCATCATCCTCACCTCCAATGCCGGTGCGGAAGTCATCAAGCGCCAAACCACCCTTGGTTTTGCAGCTATGGGTCAGGATCAGGCTGATAACTCTGCCATCAAAGAAAAGATCACCGAAGCCGCGAAGAAATCCTTCAAGCCCGAGTTTCTCAATCGTCTCGATGACCTCGTCGTCTTCCGCATGTTGGAGAAGACCGAACTCGTGCAGATCGTCGATCTCGAAGTCGGCAAAGTTGTCGCCCGTCTGAAGAAGAGGAACATCAACATCACGCTGGATGCTGGCGCGACCGAGTTCCTCATGAAAGAAGGCTA
The DNA here is from genome assembly GCA_964583255.1 of uncultured Prosthecobacter sp. GTDB lineage: Bacteria > Verrucomicrobiota > Verrucomicrobiia > Verrucomicrobiales > Verrucomicrobiaceae > Prosthecobacter. The sequence continues at coordinate 37,166 of CAZOVY010000018.1, read as the reverse complement.
CGACCCACAATACGGTGCCCGCCCCATGCGCCGTGCCGTGGAGAAGAACATCGAAGACCCGCTCGCTGAGCACCTGCTCCGTGGCGACATCCGCGAGGGTGATGTGGTCCAAGTGTCCTTCGATGCCGAAAACAAGCGCCTGAAATTCGCCGCCGAAAGCGCGCCGAAAATCGTCGAAGAGTCTGTTGCTTAACTCGACTCTGAGAAACCCTGTGAAACGCCGACGAGTCCCTCGTCGGCGTTTCTTTTTATCCAGTGAAGTCACTGGGCAACTCGTTCTGCAAAGATATTTAAAATTAGGGTTGTCGAAAATCGGGCGGCCTGATAAAAAGCGCATCCCGTGTTTTTCCCGTCTCCCCGATTCAACAGCCTTTTGAGCCTCTGCCTTCTCGGCACGGCTGCTTGCGCACAGGATACTTTCCTGCCGCTGCCAGAGGCTGGGCCTGAATTGCCGGTGCTGGAATCGGCATCTTCGGAGACCCGTTTCCTCAAGCCCTCGAAGTCCATCAAGCCACCGACTGTGGCGGCGCCGCAGATCGCTGCGCAGGCCCAGCCTCAGGTGAATGCGCCCACCGTCGCGCGTCTTCGTCGTCTCATTCTCATGCCGAGTGGGCTGACGCCTGAGGTGATGCGTGAGCAAATTTTAGCCAGTGGTTTGAGCCGTCAGCCGGTCACCATTGTCGGTATGGATGCTCCTGCTCCGATCCTTGCAAAACTGGCGAATCTCTTTGGCAACGATGTCAACGAGGCCACGCAGAAGCAGGTCGTCGATACCGTCCGCCAAGGTCTGGATACAGGCAAGACGACCACCGCACCGCGACGAGTCGAAGTCGTCGGCTGGTTGCCCAGCGAAGGTGTGATGGCTGTCGCCGTCTATCCTGAGAGCTGAGCTTACAGCTCCTTAATGCGGATGTTGCGGAACCAAGCCTCGTCGCCGTGATCGGTCAGCATGATGTGACCTTTGCCAGGAGCGAATCCAACCTTGCTCTTAAATTTGCTGGCGGCGATGCGCTGCTTCCAGTCATCGGTGGTTGTGTCAGCTTCTGAGGCGAGTGCGCCATTGAGCCAATGCTCGATCTTGCCATCCTTCACGACCACGCGGCTGCTGTTCCACTCGCCCACAGGCTTGAGCAGCTTACCAGCGACAGGTTCCTTGATGTCATAAATGGAAGCGGTGGTGTGACTGCCGCCTTTGAGGCCGTCAGGATGCTTTTGGTCGTCGATCATCTGATACTCGATGCCCAGCCACTCTTTGCCGCCGACTTTGGTGACCCAATACTTCACGCCGTTGTTGCCGCCAGATTCGACCTTCCATTCCCACTCCAGCTCGAAGCTGGTGTACTCTTTATCTGACAGCAACATGCCGCCAGGGGTGCCATTGAGGTGTAGCGTATCGTTTTCTACCGACCAGCCTGCACCAGGGGCTTTGCCGTCGAGGCCGCTCCAGCCTGCCATGGATTTTCCATCAAAGAGAGAGACGGAGTCGGCGGCTTGAGAAGGCTGTCCCGAAAGGACGAGAAGGATAGAAAGGAAGGGAAGGTATTTCATGGAGAGGGAGATGAACGACAGGCCACAGCTCAGTCATACGAGATGGTTTCAAAAATCGCACCGCCGAGAAGCTGCTCGCGATCATACAGCGCGCAGATCTGGCCGGGAGTCAGAGCGCGCTGAGGCTCCTGATAAACCAGAGTCGCCCGGCCATCACCGAGCGGCGTGTATTGCGCCAAGCCAGCCGGGCAGCGGTAGCGCGGCTGAGCATTCAAAATGCGCGACTGATCCAGTGGCACCCCCGTGGTGGAGATGCCGGTCAGCGTGCAGCTTTGCGCCCAAAGCAGCGGCGTGTCAGGTCGCTCGATAGCGATGACTAACTCCCTCGTTTCATGCCGCTTGGCCACCACGACATAGGCCTGCTTATACAGATTGCTGGCCACGCCGATGCCCTTGCGCTGGCCAAGTGTGTAGAGGTGCAGGCCTTTGTGCTGGCCGAGCACGCGGCCTTCGAGATCGACGATGTTCCCTGGCCGATCCTCGACAAAAGTGCGCAGGAAATCTTCCATCTTCACCTCCCCGATGAAGCAGATACCCTGGCTGTCTTTCTTCTCCGCCGTCTTCAGGCCGAGGCGGCGCGCTTCATCTCGCAGTTCCGGTTTCAAAAGATGCCCGATGGGAAAACGCGCGATCTTCACCTGCTCAGGCCGCATCATCGCGAGAAAGTAGGTCTGATCTTTGTTCGGATCAGCCCCACGCAGGATGCTTTGCTTGCCATCCTTCCGTGCGTAATGCCCGGTGGCGATTGCGTCAAAGCCGCGCTCCTTTGCCCAGTCCCACAGCACGCCAAATTTCATCTCACGATTGCACATCACGTCTGGGTTCGGGGTGATGCCGTCCTGGTAGCCGTCCAGCAGGTACTTCACCACACGCTCACGGTATTCCTTCATCAGGTTCACCACATGAAACTCGATCCCGAGCTGATCCGCGACCGCTCGTGCATCCACGATGTCCTCCTCCCATGGGCAGTGACCGATGATGCCCTCCTCATTGATCCAATTCTTCATGTAGGCCCCCACCACCTCATGCCCCTCCCGGACCAGTAGCGCCGTGGCGACGCTACTGTCCACTCCACCTGACATGGCTGCGAGAATCTTCATCACGCTACTCTGCACAGGGATTCACGAGAAACAAATGTCACAACTGATGCTGTACCCAGCGGCCCAAGAAACCTTGGACGCAGCGCATGGCGGGCAGTGTCAAATCCTTCATCGTGAGACGTCGACTGCGTGCTTTATCTCGATCATGCATCGCCTGCTGTTCAATGGCAAAGGCTGCGCCAGCGACCAGCAAGTTGTTCTCATCATTGATGAAAAAGGAGCGCTGATCAATGTTGCCTGAGCCGATGATGCTGAGGTAATCGTCGATGATCACCAGCTTGCCGTGCATCATGCACGGCTCGAATTCATAGATCTCAACCCCAGCCATCATCAACCGCTTCAGCAGAGGCACGGTGACGGCTCGGCAGATGGGCATGTCGGAGTGCTTACCGGGAATCAAGATCTCTACCCGCACACCGCGCTGACGTGCTTCAAGAATGGCTTTTTCAATGGCGCGATTAGGAATGAAGTAAGCGTGGGAAATCACAATCGACTGCTTGGCTGCGCGCAAAGCGAGAAGAAAGCTACTGCCGATCGTGTCAGGTTTGTTCTTGGGCGAGCCGAGCACACTTTGCACCGTCAGAGCGCCCATGGAGCTGAGTTTGGGAAAGTAAGTTTCCCCTTCGACATGTTGATGAGTCAGCTCCTGCCAGTTGTCATTAAAAGACTCCTGAAGCTGCCGAACCACGGGGCCGCGCACTTCATACATCGTGTCTCGCCAGCGATTTGAATCCTCGGCATGACCATCCCAGGCATAGGCAAGACCAGCTCCGCCGACGAAGCCGATATGACCATCTACTACGAGGATGCGCCGATGCGTGCGGTGGTTATAAGCGAGGGGATTTAGCATTCGCCAGCCACTGTAAAGATGCACCTCCACGCCCGCCTCACGCATGGCTTGGAGATGCTGATTGCCGTATGTATTGCAACCGTAGGCGTCGAGCAGCACATGCACCTTCACACCTGACTTTGCCCGCTCGATGAAGGCCTGCGAAAAGTCCGCTACAGGTTGGCTGTCCACACAGACGAAATTCTCCCAGGTGATGGTCTTCTTGGCGCTGCGGATCGCTTTCAGCATGGCTGGGATAAAGACGCCGCCATTGGGCAACGTGCTCAAGCCATTGCCCGTCGTCCACTCACTGCCTGTGATGCGGCGCATCTCCGCCGCAAAGGTAGCCGATGTCACTGCTGGTGGTGATGTTGGTACTTTCTGATGCCTGCCCGTGGCGCAGGCACTCAGCAGCAGACTACTGATCAAGAGACAACGCTGGAGACTCCCATTCACGGCAATGCAAAGCCCATCTTCTTCCACCAAACTTCAAGTTCATCGGCACCGAAGTCGGCGAGGATGTGATCATCGACATCAATGCAGGGGGCCTTGGTCTGCTTGGTGAGGGCGAGCATTTCTGCGCGGGCGGAGGCATCGCGATTGACATCTAACGTCACGAAAGAAAGGCCGTGGCCGGTGAGCCAGTCGATGGCTTCATCACACCAGGGGCAGCCGGATTTGATGAAGAGACGAATTTGAGTTGGAGTGATCATGTGACTCGGATGCTACGACACTTTTCGGATCTGCACGATGACTTCCATGCGCTGCGTGCTTTTGCCTTTGAATCGGCCGCTGACGGGCCGGATGTCACCGTAGTCGCGTCCATTGGCGAGCTTGATGTAGCGGATGTCGGCTTCGCGATCATGCGTGGGGTCCCAGGCCTTCCAGCCGTAGTGCGGGAGGAAAACTTCCATCCAAGCGTGAGACGCTTCGTTCTCGTCACCCGTCTTGCCATTGTAAAAGTAGCCACTGACATAGCGCGCCGGGATTCCCTGGCTTCGACAAAAGGCGATCATCACATGCGCATAGTCCTGGCACACACCACGGCGGTCTTTGATCGCGGCAAAAGCATCCGTATGCACATGCGTCCAATCAGGATCATAAGTGAACGTTTGAAAAACATGACGGCCTAGTTTGACTGCATCTGCCCAGAGATCAGTGACAGGGCCACCGAGCACATCCACAGCTTCACGCCAGATGGCGACGTTTTGCGGCACAAACTTTGATTCGACGACAAAGTCGAAGTAGTTCTCCTCGACACTGCGATCATCCAGCGATGCCAAACTCAGGCCAATCGGTGCAGCTCCACGTGTGTCAGGCCGGGTCTCAACCTCGACGAAGGATTCGATCTCAAGGCTATCATGCGGGACATGCAGCTCAAAGTGATCGACACGGTTCTGATAAAAGTCGTAGTGCGTTTTGATCGGAGCCTCAGGCTGCACACGCAGTGAGTAGGCCGCGCAACGCTGAAGCGGGTCCGACACTGGCTTTAACCGCAGATCATTGAAGCTCTCCAAAGCTTGCCCTTCATAGACATACCTCGTCAGGTGACGCACGGTGAGGTGCATCCCCGTAGCGGTGGTGTCGGGATAAAGATTGGGCATCGGCGCAGAGCGTCGGTAATCAGGCGGAGGTGAAGGTCAAGAGCGGGTATGCAACCCGAGTTTGAAACACTACTGCTGCTGTTGCTCCTGCTGCTGCTGGAAGCGGATTTCGGCCTGAAGATCCACGGGCGGATGATACATGAAGTTTGTGTAGAGATGCGCACCGATGGCGGCAATCTCGACTTGAGCGGTGTCCAGAAACTGGTGCATCCCGCTGTTGAAAAGCTCATCCACCGTCACTTTGGAAAGGCGACTGAGAAAGGCTTCGAAACGCTCCAAAGGTTCCACTGAGATTGAGCTTTCGACTGAAGTATCGGTGATAAGTTCAATGAAGTCTTCCATCTGCTCGCAACAGAATTTCAGTGAGCGTGGGAAGCTGTCATCGAAGAGTAAAAATTCGACGACCTTCTTGAAAAGGATGTCAGCGACATAGTAGCGGCGATAGGCCTCGACAGCGCTGGCGGAGCGCAGCACGGCATGCCACTGCGCGGTATCCACCGCACCGCCAACATCCGAGGCTTTGGGCAGGAGAATGTGATACTTGATGTCGAGCAGACGAGTGATCTGATCGGCACGTTCGAGATATTTGCCGAACTGAATGAACTCAAATCCCTCGACACGGGAGAAGGTGCTGACGGTGATCCCTTGGAACAAGTGGGAGTAACGTTTGATCTGATCGTAAAAGGCGCTGGCTCCTTCATTCCAAATCTTTTTGGCATCGGCTCCCTGGATGAAATGATAGGCATCATTGAGCACTTCCCACATTTCACTGGAGATCTGATCACGCACTTGGCGGGCGTTTTCTCGTGCATTGGAAATGCAGGAGATGAGCGAGTTGGGGTTCTCTAAACTGAAGGTCAGAAAGTCTGTGGCACTCTCGTTATCGGCCGTTTCGTAGATTTTAAAGAACTGCTCTTCATCGCCCGAGGAGCGCAGCACAGGCAGCCAGTGCGCTTTGAGCGTCTCGGCTTCGACATGGCCGAAATCGAGGAGGATCTGAAGATTGACGTCGATAAGGCGGGCCTGGTTTTCAGCGCGCTCGAGGTAGCGGCTCATCCAGTAAAGGCTGCCAGCCACGCGGGAGAGCATGACGTTGGCCTGTTTATGCCGGGCGACTTCTTCGCGGGCGTTGGTGCTCATGGTTGGAAGAGGTGTGAAAGTTAGTTATTGCTTGAGAACCCAAGTGTCCTTGGAGCCGCCGCCTTGGGAGCTGTTGACGACGAGGCTGCCTTTGCGCAGGGCCACGCGAGTGAGGCCGCCGGGCGTGACGACGATCTTTTCGCCATAGAGGATGTAGGGCCGAAGATCGATATGACGGCCTTCAAACTGATCGCCCGTCCAGGTGGGGTGGCGGCTGAGCGAGATGGGGTTTTGGCCGATGAAGTTGCGCGGGTTATCTTCGATCATCTTGCGGAACTCTTCGATCTCCGCCTTAGACGCCCAAGGTCCCATCAACATGCCGTAGCCACCCGCCTCGTTAGCGGACTTCACGACGAGCTTGTCGAGATTAGCCAGGATATGGGAACAATCCGATGGCTCGGAGGCAAGGTAGGTGTCCACATTCGGCAGGATGGGGTCCTCACCGAGGTAGTATTTGATCATCTTCGGAACGAAATAGTACACGACCTTATCATCCGCCACGCCCGTGCCGATGGAGTTGGCGATGCTGACATTGCCTGCACGGTAAGCATTGACCAAGCCTGGCACGCCGAGCAGCGAATCATCCCGGAAAACCGATGGGTCGAGGAAGTCGTCGTCGATGCGTCGGTAGATGACATCGACCTTCACGAGTCCTGCGGTGGTGCGCATGAAGACTTTAAAATCTCTTACCACGAGGTCGCGCCCTTCGACGATCGGCACACCCATCTGACGGGCCAGGAAAGCGTGCTCGAAATAGGCGCTATTAAATACACCTGGTGTCAGCAAAACTGCATTCGGGGCACCATCACCGGCGAACTTTGCAGGTGCGCAGTATTGCAGGACCTTGAGTAACTCGGCTGGGTATTCGTTGACTGGATGGACGCCGCTGGCCTGGAAAAGCTCGGGGAAGGTGCGCTTCAGAGCGTTGCGGTTTTCCAGCATGTAGCTGGCGCCTGATGGACAGCGGAGATTGTCCTCTAGCACCAAATAATTTCCGTCGCGATCTCTGATGAGATCTGTGCCGCAGATGTGTGCATAAATATCTTTGGGCACGGCACAGTTCATAAACTCCCGGCGGAAGTGCTTGGCGCTCAGAACATACTGCGGTGGGATGACCCGATCCTTGAGAATTTTCTGCTCATGATAAATGTCGTGCAGAAACATGTTCAAGGCCGTGAGACGCTGAATCAGTCCCTTTTCCACCACATCCCATTCCTCCGCTGAAATCACGCGGGGCACACAGTCAAAAGGGAAAATACGCTCGGTTCCCTGCGAGTCATTGTACACCGTGAAGGTCACACCGCCGCGCATGAAGGCATTCTCCACGGCATTCTGTTTGTCACAAAATTCCTTGGCGGTGACATCATTGAGCGCATCGCTCACACCTTGATAATGCGGACGGGGCGTGCCGTCAGCAGTGAACATCTCGTCGAAGAAGTCCTCCGTTTGGTAATTATCGAAAAGCATAGGGTTGGTGCCCGTTGGTTGGACGGAATGGAGGGTAGCAGGACTGAGGCCAAGTTTGAAAGCCAAAGCTGACAAATCCTCTCTACTCTCTTTCGTTGAACTGCGCGACTCTCTCGTCCGTCTGCTTGCAGTAAGAATTCCGCTGCTTGATTCAAGCCATCTGTGGAACTCGCCATTCGCGATGAAACTCACTTGAAGCACCAACTGCTGCTAAGGCGAACAATAAAAAAGACAGAAGGTGGTCAAGATTGCCACTTGCTGCCTTACCCTGCCCGCCTTGGATGGCGGTCATGATTCCTCTCGAAGATTTTTTCAGTGACGTGGTCGGTAAGGCCCAGCGTGATCTGGGCCTGACCACTGAAGCCCTGGCTGAGAAAGCTGATGTCACAGTGGCGCAGGTCGAGGCTGTGAAAGATGGCGCTAAGGATGCCGCGACATTGCTAAAACTTGCCCCGGTGCTGAGTTTGCATGGTCCAGCACTCGTGACCATGGCCAATGGGGATTGGTATCCGAAGTCGGTGACGCTTCAGGGACTGGCTCAGTGCAACACGACTTACCATGACATGACGGTGAATGCCTACCTTGTCTGGGACCCTGCCACGCTTGAAGCAGCCGCTTTTGATACCGGTGCTACGGCGGCACCGATGGTCGCTATCATCCGTGAACTGGGCCTCACTCTCAAATTCCTATTCCTCACCCACACGCACGCTGATCACGTCGCCGACATCAGCTCTCTCGCTGCGCCGACGGTGCTGATCAGCGAGCGCGAAACACACCCTGATGCGCAGAGTTTCACTCCAGGCACAAGCTGGCAACTTGGCGCGCTAAGCATCGAGTCACGCTCGACCTGGGGCCACTCAAAGGGTGGCACCACTTATATCGTGCGTGGCCTCGCCCAGCCGATCTCCATTGTCGGTGATGCACTCTTTGCCAGTTCGATGGGCGGCTGTGCGGTGTCGTATGCGGATGCCTTGAGCACCAACCGCCAAGAGATTTTCACCTTGCCCGATGACACAGTGATCGCCCCAGGACACGGCCCGTTGACCACAATAGCAGAGGAAAAAGCGCACAATCCCTTTTATCCAGAGTTCAAGTAATCGGCTCTTTTCGCAGCCCCCGCCAAGAACATCATTTGCGCAGTGGCTAATTCTTTCTTGTCGGCACGGGGACTGCTGCTTAACCTTTGACCATGCACCGCCGCACACTCTCACTCGCCGCCCTATCTATCATCCTGACAGCTTTCACCGGCTGTGGTAAAAGCGGCGGAGGTGGCATCGTCATTGGCGAATTTGCCTCCCTCACAGGCAAAGAAGCTACTTTTGGCATTTCTTCACATGAAGGAACCTTGCTCGCCATTGAAACGCTGAATGCTGCAGGCGGTGTTCTTGGCAAGAACATCGAGCTGCTGACGGAGGACAATCAATCCAAGGCTGGTGAGACATCCAACGTGGTGAACAAGCTGATCTCGAAAGATGGCGCAGTGGCCATGCTCGGCGAGGTGGCATCTAGCCGCTCCCTGGAAGCGGCACCGATTTGTCAGGAAGGCGGCATCCCGATGGTTTCACCCGCTTCGACGAATCCGAAGGTAACAGAAGTGGGTGATCATATCTTCCGCGTCTGCTTCATCGACCCCTTCCAGGGCACAGTGATGGCGAACTTCGTGACAAAGACGCTGCAAGCTAAGAAGGTCGCCGTCTTCACGGATGTGAAGAGCGACTACAGCAAAGGGCTCGCCAAATTCTTCAAGGAAGGCTTTGTCAAAAACGGCGGGCAGATCGTGGCAGAACTCGACTTCAATGGTGGTGACAAGGATTTCAAGGCGCAGCTCACTGCGATCAAGGGAGCAACGCCAGACGCGATCTTTGTGCCCGGCTACTACACAGACGTCGCTTTGATCGCCATCCAGGCCAAGCAACTCGGCATCACAGTGCCTCTATGCGGTGGTGACGGCTGGGAAAGCCAGACGCTGCTCGACATCGGCAAAGACGCTGTCGAGGGCCACTACTTCTCCACGCACTATGCTTCAGACGCTGCCTCTCCTGCCGTGACCGCTTTTGTCGCTGCCTATAAGAAACGCTTCAACGGCAAGGTGCCAGACGCCATGGCAGCGCTGGGCTATGACTCTGCGATGTTCCTCGTGGATGCCATCAAGCGCGCTGGCAGCACAGAAAGCAAAGCTCTGCGCGATGCTCTAGCCGCTTCCAAGGACTATGAAGCCGTGACGGGTAACATCAGCATCAATGCCCAACGCGACGCGGTGAAATCGGCGGTCATTCTTCAGGTGAAGGATGGTAAGTTCAAGTATCTGGAGACGGTCGCTCCCTGAGTAAACTGACATTGACTCTAAAGCGAACCTTCGATCGTCTCACGCATGGACTGGCTGCTGCAACAACTCATCAACGGCCTCGCTCTCGGGTCCATCTATGCGCTCATCGCCCTCGGTTACACGATGGTCTATGGCGTACTGCGTTTCATCAACTTTGCTCATGCTGACGTGCTCATGCTGGGGGCATATGCGGCCTATTTTCTAGCGCCCGCAGTCAGCACAGTTCTGCCGTTGCCATCACTGACAGGCACCCTGATCATCGTACTGCTCTCGGCGATGATCTGCGCAGGCATCGGCATGTTAATCGAGATCTTGGCCTATCGTCCACTGCGTCAGCGACCACGCCTGACCGTGCTCATCACAGCCATCGGCGTCTCACTCTTCATTGAGTTCACCTGTCAGCATAAGGCCGTCTTTGGCGCAGATACCAAGCCCTTCCCACAACTGCTGCCCGTGCATGATTTTCATCTCGCGGGCCTCGTGATCGGTAGCAATGACCTCGTCGTAGTCGTGACCACACTACTTTTGCTCGTCGGCCTGTGGTTCATCGTGCAGCGCACGAAAATGGGCACGGCGATGCGTGCAGTGTCCTACAATCAGCAAGCGGCTGCGCTGATGGGTATCAACATCAACCGCATCATCTCATTCACCTTCGGTCTCGGCTCCGCACTCGCGGCTATCGCTGGCATTCTTTATGCACTGAAGGCACCAGGCATCGACCCGCTGATGGGAGTGCAGCCAGGTCTGCGAGCCTTCATAGCTGCCGTGCTCGGTGGCATCGGTAATCTTCCTGGTGCTGCGCTCGGTGGGCTGCTGCTCGGGCTTCTTGAAACCTTCGCAGGTGGCATCTCTGGCCTATCGAACTATCGCGACGGCATCGCCTTTGCCATTCTCATTCTCATCCTGCTCTTCAAACCCGCCGGCCTGCTCGGCAAAGCCACTGTGGAGAAAGTCTGATCATGTCTTCACACCTTTCACCCTCAACTACTGCCTACTCAGGTGCCAAGCGCTGGCTCATCGCAGGCATCATTTTGGCCGTCGTGGTTTCGCAGTTCAGTGCGCAGTTCAATCGCTATCATCTCGGCATCCTGGTTGATATTGGCATCAACATCATCCTCGCGGTGAGTTTGAATCTGATTAATGGTCACACCGGTCAGTTCAGTCTGGGCCACGCCGGATTCATGGCGGTGGGCGGCTACACGGCAGCGAAGATTTCACTCGTCGTCTCACCCATGTTGCCGCCTGCTTTGCAGCCGGTTATTTTTCTTATCGCCCTGCTCGCGGGTGGCGGCTTGGCTGCTATGACGGGCCTCGCTGTCGGTGTGCCATCGCTGAGACTGCGCGGTGATTACCTCGCCATTGTTACCCTGGGCTTTGGAGAAATCATCCGCGTCGTGGTGCAGAATATGGAATCTGTGGGTGCCGCCAGCGGCCTCAAAGGCATCCCAAAATACACCACGCTCGGCTGGACCTTCGCGCTGGCGGCCATCACAATTTACTTTGTCACTGCCCTAGTGAACTCGACTTACGGGCGCGGCTTCATCGCCGTGAGTGATGACGAAGTCGCGGCCAGTTCCATGGGCATCAATCCTGTGCGCTACAAAGTCACCGCCTTTGTCACGGGTGCCTTCTTTGCGGGCATCGCAGGCGGTTTGTATGCGCATCACAAGCAGTTCCTTTCGCCTACAGGTTTCGACTTCCTGAAATCCATCGACATCGTGGTCATGGTCATTCTCGGTGGCATGGGGCGCACCGCGGGCGTCGTCGTTGCGGCCATATTACTGACCCTTTTGCCAGAAGTGCTGCGGCAGTTCAGCGAATATCGCATGATCATTTATTCGCTGCTCATCATCGTGCTGATGATGGCTAGGCCGCAGGGATTGTTCACTTGGAATCGGAAGAAAGGCGGTGCCGCATGAGCCAACCACTGCTCAAGCTTGATCAAGCCACCATCCGCTTCGGCGGACTCACAGCCGTGTCAAAATTTAATCTCGAAGTGCAGCCCTGTGAATTGATCGGACTCATCGGTCCCAATGGCGCAGGCAAGACAACCGCTTTCAATATGATCACGGGCGTCTATCAACCTACAGACGGTCACATTCACCTCAATGGTCGCAGCATCGCCGGAGTGAAACCCCACGATCTCACGCGCCAAGGCATCGCGCGCACCTTTCAAAACATCCGTCTCTTTGGCTCTCTCAGCGTGATCGACAACGTCCGCGCGGCCATGCAACTGCACTGCAAGCACGGTGTGCGTGCTGCTTTGTGGCGTGGTGCAAATTTCAAGTCACTCGAGAAGAAGGTCGAAATGCAGGCCATGGAATTGCTCGACATCTTCTCGCTCGGTTCCGTGCGCGATGAAGAAGCCAAAAGCCTCCCCTATGGCGATCAGCGCCGCCTAGAGATCGTCCGCGCGCTCGCCACTCGCCCGAAGCTGCTACTGCTCGACGAACCCGCCGCGGGCATGAACCCCACCGAGAAAGAGGAGCTGATGCAACTCATCCGCTTCATCAAAGATAAATTCCAAATCGCCGTCATGCTCGTCGAACACGACATGACCGTCGTCATGGGCATCTGCGAGCGAATCGCCGTGCTCGAGTATGGCATCAAAATCGCCGAAGGCTCGCCGCAGTTCATCCAGCGCGACCCAAAAGTCATAGCTGCGTATTTGGGCACCGAGACTGAAAAGGAGGAGCCTGCCAATGCTTGAAATCAACAACCTCGAAGTCAGCTACGGCTCCATCAAAGCGCTGCATGGTGTTTCATTAAAGGTGCCTGAGAAAAGCATCGTCACGCTGATCGGTGCGAATGGTGCGGGCAAGTCCACGACGCTGCGCGCTATCAGTGGTCTGATCAAAGCGCGCTCAGGAAGCGTGACCTATGATGGCGAGAACATCACGAATCAGCCTGCACATAAAATCGTGGCAAAGCACCTCTGCCATGTGCCTGAGGGACGCATGGTATTCGCAAATCTGACGGTGGCAGAAAATCTGCGCATGGGCGCTTACTTGCGAAACGACAAGGTCGGCATCGCCGCTGACATGGACTATGCGTTCACTATTTTCCCGCGTCTCAAAGAGCGCATTCATCAAGCCGCAGGCACCATGTCTGGCGGTGAGCAGCAGATGCTCGCCATTGCACGGGCGCTGATGAGCCAGCCACGTTGCCTCATGCTGGATGAGCCATCGCTCGGCATCGCGCCCATTCTCGTGCGCGCCATCTTTGATCAAATCGTTGCCATCAATAAAGAGCGCGGCTTGACCATTCTACTCGTCGAGCAAAACGCCAACCTCGCGCTTGGCATCTCTCATCACGGCTATGTGCTGGAGGCTGGTCGAGTCATTCTTGAAGACAACGCTGCGGCTCTGCTCAAGAATCCACAGGTGCGCGCCGCCTATCTCGGTGAATAAGCGCTATTCGGCGTATCTGCCCTTTAGCAGAAACCGATGCGCGCCACCGCCGATGATGCCGCCAAGGATGGGACCGAGAACATAAACGACGAACCAGCCGCCGCCATTGGCCGTGAAAGGCAGACTACCCCAGCCGACAAGAGAAGAGAACAAGCGTGGGGCCAAATCACGTGCGGGATTGAAGCAGGCCATGGTCAGTGGGCCAACGAGTGAGATGAGCAGTGTGACGGTGAGGCCGATGTAGGCCGGAGCCAATCCCTGTGGGCGCTCGCTATTTTTCGGATCAGTCACAGAAAAGATAACCAAGAGCAGCACGGCTGTGCAGATGACTTCAATGCCAAAGGCGCGTGCTAGACTAACGATGGCGGCGGCCTCTGTCAGCGGCCTGCCACCAGGGTTCGGGAAGAACTCACCAAACACCGCAGCGCTGGCCTCACTGCCAGCTAGGCCACGGGTGATGTGGTTCGTGGATTCAAAGACACTGAGCGCGTCCCCAAACATGACATAGACGGCTGCCGCCCCAAGAAAGCCACCGAGCATCTGCGCGAAGATATACGGCAGCACGCGGCCTTTATTAAAACCCTGCCAAACCGTCGCTGCCACCGTCACAGCGGGATTCAGATGCGCGCCAGACAAGGCAGCCGTGCAATGGATCGCAATCGCCACACCCAGTCCCCACACGATGGCGACCTGAAACACGCCAGACTGCGCGCCCGTCGTCACCGATGCGGCGACACAGCCGCAGCCAAAGAAGACGATGAGAAAGGTGCCAATGAGTTCTCCGATGAGGGCAGTGCTGAGTGGTTTCATGATGGTTCGATTAGGCGGGTGGGTTGCTCTTCATCTGGTCACGTCGCCCATCTGCATACGCGGTGAAGACGGCTTTGATTTCATCCCGCACACGGCGGAAGACCGCGAGAATTTCTTCTTCATTGCCAGTCGCATGAGCAGGATCATCGAAGGGCCAGTGGTGACGATTGAGCTGGCCTGGAAACAAGGGGCAGGCTTGGTCCGCATTGCCACAGACGGTGATGACTGTTTCCACATCGCTGACAAGGAAGTCATTCATGTGCTTGCTCGTGTGCGCTGAGATGTCGATGCCGATTTCCTGCATCGCGGCGATGCCGAGTGGGTGGACATAGCCCGCTGGCTTGGAGCCTGCACTAGCGACTTCGAGCATATCGCCCGCGACGGAGCGCAGGATGCCTTCAGCGATATGAGAGCGGCAGGAATTGCCAGTGCAGAGGATGAGCACGAGTGGTTTCATGTTAGCAGCAATTTGAACCTGTAGTGCAGTCCGTTGGTTTGGAATTTGGGGCACATTCGCCAGGCAGACAGAGGCCACGCGCGAGGCAGTCCGTGTGTTTCAATCCGAGGCGGAAGACGAGCGTGTCGCCGATGACCACCCTGCCCTCCACGGGAAACTGCGCCACGACGCCGTCTTCGTATTCGATCTCAACCGGTAGATCGTGATGCGGCAAGACATCGCCTGCTTTATCAAAGATCATGGCCAGCTTGCCCGCAATGAGTCGATGATCGACATCATCATGCACCCAAGTTTGCAGCAGACAAGTTTCCAGCGTGCGCCGCGTGCCACCGCAATCAATGAAGCGCTTCAAAACGTGTCCCACTTCAGTGATGTGAAAATGCGCGGCGATAAGGCCGCCGTCTGGCAGCAAGAATTGGATCGGCTTATCAGGATGTGCGCGCAGCGCGTTGAGAAATTCAGTGATGTTCATGAGGTTTCCGTAACAGCTTTCCTACACCGGCTGTGCCTAACGTCACGCATCGCGATGCGTAGGCGTTGGCTTGCCGGGGCGGAAATGCTCTTCGTGATCGAGCGTGGACTGGAGGCCGAAGAAATTCGCGGTGATTTGGAGCAGGGCTTCTTTCACGGCTTCCACGAGTGAGGCAGGATCAGCCTCGGCTCGGAGATTGACGATGAGCTGCCCGCCGGTGGTTGGTTCATCGAGCTCCATGCCGAGTTCGGGGATGTAGTCGCTGCGCACGAGATTGATGCTGGCGAGTTCACCGGCGATGCCGTCATCAGGACTGAAGGTCATCTTGAAATGGGCGATCTCGACTCCAGCGAGCTGCAAGCGGCCCTGCACATTCGTGGCGAGTTGTTTGAGGAAGTCGTTCGCCTCAAATTCATCCGCTGCTTTGAGCGTGACAGTGGCATTCAACCAGCCGAGCAGGGCTTCACCGTCGGCATAGACTTCGTAATCGACGGCCATGGGATTGCGCCGCGCCTGCACGTCGGTCATGAGGCTGGCGAAGAGTTCATCGAGTCCGGTGTCCTGCCGTGGTGAGGCGGTGACAATCTGGGCCAGCGGGAACTCGGTGGAGAGCACGGCTCGCAGTTCCTCGCGCTCGGCTTCAGCGAGTAGATCGCTTTTACTGATGACGATGATGTCGGCTTCTTCGAGCTGCTTTTTGAAAATGTAGGCCACCTTGCTGGAGAAGGTGCCGCCCTGATCAAGGCCGAAGACGCGGCGCGCACGCACGGGATCGACCAGCACGCTGAGCGGAGCTACGGTGAAAGCATCGCCATAAAGACGGCGCAGCGGATAGGTGACGGTGGCGACGAGATCGGTGCAACTACCCACAGGCTCGGCGATGAAAACGTCGGGCTTCGTCGCGTTGGTCAGCTTACTTGCGGCATCGACCAGGGTGTTGAATCGGCAGCAGAAGCAACCACCCGCGATCTCCTCCGTGGCAAAGCCCTGGCCGCGCAGCAGCTTTGTATCCACCAGCCCACCCGCCTGGTCATTGGTGATGAGTCCCACGCGCAATCCCTGACCGGTGAGATGTTTCGCGAGCTTGCCGACGGTGGTGGTCTTTCCGGCTCCGAGAAAGCCGCCGATCATGATGTAACGTGCTGGTTGGGACATGGGATAGTTTTAACGTATGCCGACAAGGGCATGTATCAGCGAATCGCGCAAGCTGTGATCACTCTTTGTCGAAGTGAAACGTGCAGCAGCCGAGGTTCAGCGTCTTGCGGTCAGCGCTAAGTTTTGTGCGGAAATGGCTGGTGATACTGACATGCACAAATTTGCCGGACTTGTCGGTCTCGATGATGCCCGCCTCACGCAGAATGCGGACATGCTTGGAGACATTGTATTGGCTGATGCCCAGACGTGTGACGAGATCACCCACCGTGAGTTCTTCACCGAGCAATTCACGCACGATCCTCCAGCGGCTGGGATCTCCCAGCGCCTTCAGGTAGGTCACGCAATGTGTGTCGTCTTTGGACATGGCGCGCATGAATACCGGAGGAGAGTCGTGGGATCAATGCCCAAAAAGAAAGGCTGCCATCTCTGGCAGCCTTTCGTGAATGATGTTTGGCGCAGATTAATGCTGGCCGCAGAATTCTTCAAAGCGGTCCATGCCGGCGTTGATGACATCAAGGCCAGTGGCGTAGCTGAAGCGAACGGTGTACTCGGAACCAAAGGCGACGCCTGGGACGGCGGCGACTTTGGCTTTGCTGAGCAGCTTCTCGCAGAAGTTGACGGACTTGATGCCGATGGGCTCGATGCCGACGAGGAAGTAGAAGGCACCCTTTGGCTCCATCACTTTGACGTTCTTGATCGCCTGAAGGCGGCTGAGCATGTATTGACGGCGCACGTCAAACTCGTCGCGCATGTCTGACACGATCTGCTGGTCACCCTGAAGGGCGGCGATGGCACCGTATTGAGCAAAGGTGGTTGGGTTGCTCGTGGTGTGGCTCTGGATGGTGTCGATGGCGTCAGCGATCTTCTTTGGAGCGGCGGTGTAGCCGAGGCGCCAGCCGGTCATGGCATAGGCCTTGGAGAAGCCGTTGATGGTGATCGTGTGATCGAAGATGTCCTTGCTGATGCTGGCAATGGAGACGTGCTTCTGGCCGTCATAGACGAGCTTTTCATAGATCTCGTCGGAGAGGATGAGGATGTCTTCACCACAGGCGATCTCACCGAGGGCCTTGAGTTCTTCAGCGCTGTAAACGGAGCCAGTCGGGTTGCCGGGGCTGTTGATGATGATCATCTTGGTCATCGGGGACATGGCGTCCTCGAATTCTTCTGGAGTGATCTTCCAGTCGTTTTCGATCTTGGTTTCGACGATCACGGGGATGCCGCCGACGAGCTTCACCATTTCAGGGTAGCTGGTCCAGTAAGGAGCCGGGATGATGACTTCGTCGCCTGGGTTCACACAGGCGGCGATGGCGTTGTAGCAGGAGTGCTTGGCACCGCAGTTCACGCTGATCTGGGCGGCGTCATATTGCAGGCCGTTGTCGGCCAGAAACTTCGCGGCGATGGCTTCACGCAGTTCGATCAAACCAGCGCTTTCGGTGTAGCGGGTCTTGCCAGTGTTCAGGGCTTCGATCGCGGCGGCGGTGATGTGCTCCGGGGTATTGAAGTCAGGCTCGCCGGCACCGAAACTCAGCACGTCCACACCCTGTTTTTTCAGAGCCTTGGCTTGGCTGGTGATGGCCAGAGTCATGGAGGGAGAGAGTTCGGCGATGTGTTTGGCGATGTAGTCCATAGATAAAAAGTGCAGGCTGGTGGGTGGAACCGGGTTCCCCCGGAAAGGGCTGGCTAAAAAGGAGCGGCAGGAGGGTTTGTCAACGCCGCGTCCATCAATGCTGTGTGCGTTTGCTGAAAAGCCCATATCGTGGGCTGAAAATGTAGGCCAACAGGAATAGGCTCCCCAAGACGAGGATGATCGTAGCGCTGACAGACCAGCCGAGCGGGTAGCTGATGAAAAAGGCCGCTACGGAGCCAAAAGCCCCGATCAATCCCCCGCCCCAAAAGAGAGTTCGTGCGTTGTTTGTCAGTAGATACACCGTGGCCGCCGGGGCGACCATGAGGCCGACACTGAGGATGCAGCCGACGGCTTGCAGCGATGAAATGAGCACGAGGATCGTGATGGCAAAGGTGGCGTAATTGAGGAAGCGAACCGGCACACCAAGGCTCGCAGCGATGTTTGGCTCGAAGAGATAGATGAGCAGCGGGCGTTGCAGGGCGGTCAGGGCGATCACGGCGATAAGGCTGATGCCAAAGGCGATCCAGAGGTCGCTGTCTGCCATGCCAACGATGCTACCGAAGAGCCACTCATCCAGCTTCTGCCGCATATCGAGCCTTGTCAGAATCAGATACCCGCCAGCAAAGGCGGTGGTGTAAAGAATGCCCATCGACGTGTCCTGATCCAGCCGTGAGGTGCGCGAGAGAAAGATCGATCCAAGTCCCACGATCAGAGCTGCAAACACTGCTCCGGCCAGGGCACTCCACTGCGTGAGTCCAACCATGAGCACGGCCAGAGCGATACCCGGAAGCAGCGCATGGGAAAGCGTTCCGATCTTCAGTGCTGATTTCCTCAGCACGACAAAGGCACTGACGAAACCATTCGAGAACCCGATCATCAAACAGGCCAGCAAGGCGCGCTTGGCGATGGGCTCGGCGAGGAAATCGGTGAGAGTGGGGAAGGTGGTCATGCGCGGGAAGGAATGACGAAATCCGAATGATGAATGACGAATGGGTTAAGAGAAGTGGGGAGCAGGGCGCAGATCATATTTTTTCAAAAGATGGGTTGTTGCTGACGCATTCGTCATTCGTCATTCGTAATTCCCGCCGCGCCGCCATACGCCTTAGCGATGTTTTCAGGCGTGAACGAAGTGACCACGTCGCCAAACACGACTTGGGTACGTTTGATCAAAAGAACGTCATCGAAGAAGCCGGACACGGTTTGCAGATCGTGATGGCTGGCGATGAGCAGGCGGCCCTCGGCGGTGAGTTCGCGGAAGAGGCGGCTGAGATTTTCCTGGGCGGGTTTATCCAGACCAGTGAATGGTTCGTCGAGCAGCAAGACGTGCGCCTCCTGGGCCAGTGCGCGAGCCAGAAAGGTGCGCTGCTGCTGGCCGCCGGACAGCGCATTGATCTGGCGATCTTGCAGATCCAGCAGATCCATCGCCGTGAGGGCACGATGGACGATGTCCGCATCGTGCCGCGAGTAGCTGCGCCACCAGCCGAGGTTCGGGTAGCGGCCCATCTCCACCAGGCCGCGCACAGTGATGGGGAAATTCCAGTCCACATCTCCGCGCTGCGGCAGGTAGGCGATCTCATGGCTGCTTTTGGTTAGCGCCTTGCCACGCCAGATGATGCTGCCGCTGTCCGCCTGCATGAGTCCGGCGAGCGTTTTCAGCAGCGTGCTTTTCCCCGCACCATTGGGTCCGATCAGCGCAATGCTGCGACCACATTCGGTGGCGAAGTTGATGCCATTCAAGGCCCTCACGTCACGATAGCTCACGCAAAGGTCGCGCACCTCTAACTGATGATGATGCGCATGGTTGTGACCGCCGCCCCAGCAGACATGTTCTTTGGGAGTCGCGCTTGTCATGGCCAGATGAAGGTGAGGATTTCGTTCAAAGTCGAGTCGCTAGACCAGCGTGTCTCGCTGCGTGTCTCCAGGCCGTCTGGTTCGATCTCCAGCGTCAGCGCCGTGTCCGGCGTTCCTGTCGGCCAGGTCGCACTCAGCTCCAGTTCATTTCCAGCCTTTGAGATCGTCATCTTGGTCTGCATCTCAGCGGGCGACGTCGTTAAATCCAGCTTCGGCAGCAGTTCCAGCCCGCCCTGCTTCAAACTGATCGAAAGCGGCTTGTGCGCATAACGCAGCCGGATCACCGCAGCCACCTTCACCGGCGCAGCGTCTGCCTTCGCCATGACGGGAGCCGTTTCGACATGGGCCACATTGCTCGTCAGTTGCGCCAGCGGCACTGCCAGCAGGCAAAACGCCAAGCCGAGCAGGAAAATCTGAAGAGGTGGGAAACCGCGCATTGTTTGCAATAAGTCGAGGAGACGCGTCCCGCCGTCAACCTCTCTCACGGAATCCTCCGTGTGCTTTGAATGTGCTGTTTGTCAGAGGCTGAACAATTCCAGCACTTGCTTCTGTCACCATGAAAGACTTGCGCAGAGTGCGTCGCCAGTGCCCTCTTCCCTCATGCTACACGCCGTTTCTGCGTCTTTGATTCTCTGCTTTTTCGTCCTGACCATGCTGTCATCATGCAGCTCGACGAATCGACTACTGAAAGCTAAGCCAGCGAAACTTTCGGCGTTTTTTGAGCATCCGGATCTCGTCACTGATTCACGCAAGAAGCTGCCCTTTCACAAAATCTGGATGACTCCGGATCACGAACTGGAAGCGCTGGCTGTGATGAAGACTCGGCTGTTCATCGCACCCGTGAACTTGCAGTATTTGCGCCCAGTACAGAAGGCGCTGGTGCGAAATGAAATCTCGTGGGGGAGCATCGAGCGGCGAGAAGCGGAGATGGCTCACAAACTGCGCAATGAATTTGCCAAGGCTTACCTGCGGTCAGCGAATCCCCGATACAAAATCGCTCTGCAACCTGGGCCAGACACGCTGACACTGGAGATGGCCATCGTAGAGCTGAATCCAACAAGTCCGAAAGGCAATGCGGTGAAGACTGTGATGAAGTTTGTGGTCGGTCCCCTGGCTGGACTCGGCGGCATTTTCACCAAAGGAAACATGGCCATCGAGGGCAAAGTCCGCGACTCGAAATCAGACAAGCTCTTCTTCCAATTCGCCGACAACGAAGCCGATAAGATGACCTTCTACAGCGCACGCGATTTCAGACCTTACGGCCACGCCATTCCTGCCATGCGCAAGTGGGCAGAACAGTTCGAGTTGATGACCCGCACTCCTGTCGGTCAGACCATCAAAGACACATACTGCATCACACTGATGCCTTATTGAAAAGTGATCGAAGACAGGAGTGGGAGCTAAAAGCAGGAAAGTTTCGACTGCCTTCAGCGATGGTTTGAGTCCGCAAGCGCCCAACTTTAGTCAGTAAATTGTGAATCCTTGCTTGCCTGATAGGGTAGCATTTCGCTATTGTCGGCTTTAGAACACTTTTTATTCCCTCATGGACCCCAAGCAGACACCTTCTGACCAACCCTCTCCAGCCGCCCCTCAGCCACCCGTTCCGGAGATGGGAGCTGTGACCCAGCCGATGGCCTACCCGCCGGGTTATCCGATGCAGCCTGGGATGATGCCGCCAGGATATCCCCAGGGCTATCAGATGCCTCAGGGTTATCCGCAGCAGCCGATGGGCTATCCTGGCCAGCCACAGATGGGCTATCCACCCGGTTATCCGATGCAGCCGGGCATGATGCCGCCCCAGGGTTATCCGATGCCACAAGGCTACCCGCAGCAGCCGATGGGCTACCCCGGCCAGCCACCCATGGGCTACCCACCGGGTTATCCGATGCAGCCAGGCATGATGCCTCCGCCTTCCGCTCCTGTTCCCGCCGCAGCGCCAGCTCCCGCTGCATCTATAGTTCCAGCGCCGAGTCTCCCGATGCCATCGGCAGCTCCAGCGGCCACACTTCCCGTCATTGCTGCCACACCTTCAGATGGTCATGAAGCTGTGCCCGTGTTTGAGCATCACGAGGGCGAAGTTTTTCACCCGCCTCTTCTGACTCATATCGAAGCCGGAAAACCCGCCAATGCTCTGGTGAAGTTCTGGCGCAAAGTAGGAGGTGGTTCATTGACTCTGAGTCTCGCCATTCATGCAGGCATCATCGTCGTCGGCGGTGCCTTTGTCGTCAGTTCGCAGCTCATTCAGAAGCAGGTCGATTTCCTGCCCGGCGGCGGCTCTGCGGCAGGTCAGCAAGCCTCTGCTGAAATGAAGCACAAGGTACAACAAAAAAAGCGCACTGCGATCAACAAGACGGTGCCGATGAAGAAGATCGTGAGCACGAGCCAGAACTCGGCGATTTCACTCCCCGATGCACCGCCTGATCTGCTGGATGTGCCAGATGTGAGTTCCATGATGGGCGGCGGTTCGCTCGGGAGCGGTGGTTTTAGTAAAGCGGGCAGCGGTGGTGGATTCGGCACCGGCATGGGCATGGGCGCTATGCAGGGCTTTGTAAGTTTGCCACCTTCAATGCGTAGCCGCTGCTCCCCCCAGGAGCGCTTGCAAAAGCTGTCCCAGAATGGTGGCAGTCCTGAGTGCGAGCGCGCAGTATCGAACTCACTGGAGTGGCTAAAACAGAAACAGAATCCCGATGGCTCTTGGCCCGGTCCGAACAAGGCGGCAATGACAGGGCTTGCTCTGCTTTGCTACCTCGGCCGCTGCGAGACCCCAGAGTCACCCTTCTATGGCGACACCGTGATGCGCGGCATCATGTATCTCATTGAGTTGTCGAAAAAGAACGAGTACGGCTACATCGGCGAAGAAATCAAAAGCGGTGGCAGCACTTATGCTCACGGTATCGCTACATACGCACTGGGTGAAATGTACACGCTAGCTCGTCTTGGTAGCAAAGAACTCCCAGGGATGAAAGACGCCTTTGTGAAAGGTGTGAAGCTCATCATCGAAAATCAAAACGCTCGCGGTTCATGGAGCTACGGAGGCCCTGATGCTGGCAAGCCCTATGGCTACAACAAAGACAGTAAAGGTGAAGACCTCTCCGTCGCTGGCTGGCAGTTCCAGGCCCTAAAGGCCGCGAAGAACAGCAGTCTCAAAATTGATGGATTGCATAGCGCCCTAGACAAGACGGTGGACTACATCCTGTCAAAGCAGACCAAGGACGGCGGCTTCGGCGGAGCTAATCGAGACGCACATTACAATCAGTGGAGTCTCACTGGAGCAGGTACACTGGCTCTGCAAACAGCTTCCAAGGGCAAGACCAAAGCCATCAAAGATTCCATCGAGTTCCTGCATAAATTCCTCGAGGCCGAGCCGCTAGATTGGAACAAGAACTGCAATCTCTATTGCTGGTACTATTACACTCAGGCCTTCTTCCAAGCTGGCGGCGATGAATGGAAATTTTACAACACGATGTTTCTCCCACAGATCCTCGCCAATCAAAACCCAGATGGCAGCTTCAAGAAAGGCCGCCCTAACTGGCCTGGTGGTGATGCTCCTGATCCAGTCTATCGCCAGTGCCTCTGCACTCTTCAGCTCGAGGTCTTCTATCGTTACTTAAAGGTGGCTGACCGCGAAGAAGAATCCTTCTTCGACCGGAAGTAACAGCCACTCACTAGGCAGACAAACTTCTCCTACGAGCACCTGAGCTGACGGGTATCTCGCAGTGGACGCAGGCACTGATCTGCGTTCATGTCAGCGCCCCATCCTATGATACGCGTACGCTTCGCTCCTTCTCCCACCGGCGACCTCCATGTCGGCGGTGCCCGCACTGCTCTATTCAACTGGCTCTATGCCCGTCACCTCGGCGGCACCTTCATCCTCCGCATTGAAGACACTGACGGTGCGCGCAATACGGAGGAAGCCGCTAGTGGCATCCTCAAAGGTCTGCGCTGGCTCGGTCTCGATTGGGATGAAGGTCCCGATATCGGTGGTGACTACGGCCCCTATTTTCAAAGCCAGCGTAAGCCCATCTACGACGCCTACTTTGCCAAGCTCGAAGCCGCTGGCCGTGTCTATACTGAGGACAATGGAGCCGTGCGTTTCAAATTCAGCCGCACCGCGATCACCGTGCATGATCTCGTTTGTGGGGACGTCACATTCGCGCCCACCGAGGAGCCTGACATGACCATTCGCCGCCCCGATGGCAGCTACATTTTCCACTTCGTCAATGTTGTCGATGACATTGAAATGCGCATGACTCACGTCTTCCGCGGTGAAGATCATCTGTCGAATACTTGGAAGCACATCGACCTCTTCAATGCCCTCGGTGCCACGCCGCCGACCTATGCCCACATCCCGCTTATCTTGAATCCTGATGGCACAAAGATGAGCAAACGTGACGAGGGCAGCGCGATCGAGAAGAGCTACATGCACGAGGGCTTCCTGCCCGAAGCTGTGTTCAACTACCTAGCCATGCTCGGCTGGACCCCGCGCACAGAGGGTGAAAAACTCAGCTCCGAAACACTGGTCTCACTCTTTGATCCCGCTGAGATCCACAGCTCGAATGCACGCTTCGACATGCACAAATGCCAGTGGTTCAACGCCCAGTATCTTCGTGAACTGAGTCCCGAAGCCCTGCTTGCTGCTGCACGTCCTTTCCTTGATAAGGCAGGTCTCATCATCACCGATGACGCCATCGCCGCAGCCGCAGTTTTCAGCGTGAAGGAAAAAGTCAGCCTCCTCACCGAGATCCCAGCTTGGGTGCATTATTTCTTCCGCGAAGACTACTCGTATGAAAACGACGTTGTGACCAAGCTCAAAGCCAAGCCTGAAAACACCGCGCTATTAAAGGCTGTCGCATCAGCCCTCGCCATTCTGATCGATTGGACTGAAGCGAGTATCCAGACCGCCATCGAAGAAGCCGCCAAGATCGCCTCAGTCAAAGCGGGAGCACTCATGCCACTGCTGCGCTTTGCGCTCAGCGGTCAGGCACGCGGCCCAGGCGTCACGACCATCGCGCATCTCATCGGCCAAAACAGCACCCTGCACCGAATCGAACGGGCAGTTCAGATGCTGTGAAATAGCGGCGGAGAATAACTCAGCCGATGTGCGTACGGTAGGCGGCAGAGTCCATCAGACCTGCAGCGTCGGCACTGCTTGCCTTGATCTTAAAGATCCAGCCGGCAGCGTACGGGTCAGTATTGATCAGGCCTGGGTTTGCAGTGAGCTCATTGTTAATCTCGACAATCTCACCACTAACAGGCGCATAAATATCGCTAGCGGCTTTCACGGACTCAATGACGCAGACCTGCTGACCAGCGGTCACAGCACCGAGCTTCGGCAACTCGACAAAGACGACATCGGTCAGCTCAGCTTGCGCATGATCAGAGATGCCGACCGGAGAGACGGCCTGAGTCAGATCGACCCACTCGTGGGAGTCGCGGTAGTGGAGTTGGTCAGGGACGTTGCTCATAGCGCAGAGTGATGTTGAAATTGATCAAGCATTGGCAAAACCAAGCGCGGTCATGCGTTCGTGAATGGCATCCTTAGCTTCGAGCAGCTCAGCGATGGGGTCCCATTTGCCGCTGGTCAGTGCATCATGTGAAGTGCTCGGAATGGTCACACTGAAACTTTCGCTTCCAAAGACAACTTGGCGATTGGTGACATCAACAGTGACTTCAAGCTTGGGATTGGCTTCGACCGCCGCAACGAGTTTAGCAATGTCTTCAGCCGTGGCCAGGACGCAGGGAATGCCCAGCGTGGTGCAGTTACCAAAGAAAATCTCAGCGAAGCTCTGGGCAATGACGGCGCGAAAGCCGAAGCGATAGAGCGCCTGCGGAGCGTGCTCGCGGGAACTGCCGCAGCCAAAGTTGGTGCCGGAAAGCAGGATGGACGCACCTTTGAATCGTGGATCATCGAGCGGGTGCCCAGTCCGTTTGCCGTCCTTATCAAAACGTACATCGTAGAAAGCGAACTCGCCTAGACCATCAAAGGTCACACACTTCATGAAGCGTGCAGGGATGATGCGGTCAGTGTCGATGTCTGAACCTGTGACGTGGACGGCGGTGCCGGAAACTTGGGTGATCTTTGCGAGGGCCATGGTGTGGGAACCATCCATAAACAGAACGCGAGCAGGCTCAAGCCGCAATCCGTGCGCGATGAAAAACCCATCCGATCCCAGCTCCGAAACCAAGACCGTAAAAGAGTCCCCAGGAAAGCTTGGCCGCCAGAACCGCTTCGCGACTCGGCTTCTTGTCGATCCGATCCGCAAGCCAGAAATCATACATCGCCCAGTCCCCTGCAAAGTAGCCTGCCGTATGCAGGACAAAAAGCGCAAGCGCTGCCACCAGCCAGCCGCGCGTGTCACCCAGCATTTTCATACTGATCCAGGTAAAGGCGATGCAGCCCATCAGCGCACCGCTCCATTCCCCTGCCCTGCCCTTGAGTCCAAACCAAGCCACGCACCAAAGCGCGGCATAGATGAAAAACGCTGGCAGAAAGGCTTTATAGAAACGCTTGATCCCATCGGCAAGGGGCCAAAGCAGAAGTCCAGATAGCCCGAGAAAAACGCCAGCAATGGCAGCATACATGCTGAATTCACCACCGATGTTTCTGAAGAATCCAGCGCCAAAAGCCCACACGGAAAACGCGGCAATGCTGACCAGCGCGAAGCTGAGTGCGCCGTGAGTCACATCACGAACAAGAGAGCGAGAGTGCATCATGAAAAAACTCAGATATCCCAGCCTGGACGATACTGCCGCTTCACCAGGGCGTTGGCCGCTTCGTTATTGGTGATCTTGAGTCCTGGCGCATCCCATTGGAGTGTTTCACCAGGGAAAGGACTGGCGAGACAACCAAGCAAAACGGCCTCAGTCAAAGGACCCGCATAGTCGAAGTTGGCGGTCGGTTTTTTATCACCCTTCAGGCAGCAGTCGATGAAGTCGAACCAGTGATTACGCGGCTCAAGTTTCGGATACTTGAAGCCTGCAAACTTCTCTTTTGGGAAGAGCTGCGGCGTACTGCCATGCGGGTGGAGCAGCACACCCTCAGTGCCAATGTAGATACTGCCTTGGCCTGGAAACTTGGCAGGATCAGCCATCGCCATCACTTCCGCCGGCGGACGAGCATCACCATCATACCAAGTGACTTTGACTGTGTCCCCGACTGTATATTCTGTTCCCTTGAAGGTATACTCGACCACCGCATTGATCGCCCAATTCGTGGCATTCAGTGGAGCCGGACCGGTGGACTTCACTGCGATTGGCGCGGCGAGACCTAGTGAGCGGAACCACCCGCTGAACATGTGGCAGCCCATATCTCCGAGCGTGCCAGTGCCAAAGTCCCGGCGCTTGCGCCAGTTCCCAGGATGGTAGTATCCCGCAATGAAAGGCCGCTCCGTGGCTGTGCCGAGCCATTTATTCCAGTCAAAGCCCTCTGGCACGGGATCCGTCTTCTGCGGCACTGGCTCCATATCACCCCACTTCTTATTCGAGAAAGTGTGAACCTCTTTAATTTTACCGATGGTGCCCATGTGGATGAGTTCCACGGCAAATCGCTCGGTAAAATCAGATGAAATCTGAATGCCCATCTGGGTCATCACGCCCTTCTCACGAGCTTTGAGCATAAGCTGACGGCATTCATAAAGATTCTGCGCCAAAGGCTTCTGACCATACACATGTTTGCCGAGATCCAATGCCTTTAGCCCGATGGGACCATGCATGTGGTCAGGCACGGAGACGTTCACTGAGTCGATGTTGCCGGACTCTTTTTCCAACAACTCGCGCCAGTCCTGGTAACACTTCACGTTCGGGAATTTCTCCTTCACGCGGGCAAAGTTGCGCGTGTCCACATCACACACGGCCGTGAGTTCCCACATGGGATGATTGGACATGGATGTCATGTCCGACCAGGACATGCCTGAGGCACCAAAGGCAGCGTGTCTTAGTTTGCCATTCGGCGATGCAGCACGCAGACCGCTGGTAACAAAAGGTGCGGCGAAAAGACTGCTGGTAGCGGTTTGCAGGAAACGACGACGAGTGATGGGAGAAGGCTGTTGATGCATGGCAGGCTTCTCAAACGATCTGATCAGAACAGGTCTGGCACGCAGACACAAAAAAGGCCGGAAGATTCATGGTGAATCGACCGGCCCTTTTAAATCATTCGGAACTTACTCAGCTTTGCTTTTTCTGCTTCAAGAATGCCACCGCAAGACCCACGATCACCAAGCCCATGCCAATCATGATGTAGAGCTGGAGGTTCGACTCCTCCTCTACAGGTGCTGGCGGCGGCATGGCTACTGGTGCTGGTGCCGCATAAGCCTGCTGGGGCACCGGAGCCACGACTGGGCGCGCTGCGACTGGAGCAGGAGCGACCTGAGCAGGAGCCGCGACAGCGGCTGGGGCGACGGCTGGACGCGCCGCTGCTGGAGCCATCGCACCTGCTGCTGGCTGTCCACTGCTAGCAGCGGCTGGACCGGCACCAGCCTCCGCGAGAATTTGTGCGACACGACTATCCACGCCTGCCGTGGTAGTCCCGCCAATGGCAGATGAGCCACTCGTTGCAGACGCACCTGTGGCGTTTGCTTTGACAAGCTGACCGTAGAGTTTCATCAAGCGCTGACGCAGATCGACGGATACTTCACGGAACTCCATGGGGAGATTCAGCGCGCCCACACGCTCAAAAGCAGCCGCGCCTGCAGTGTAGTCACCTTCTCCGATCTTTCGATAGCAGGCGGTGAAGACGTCATTCTGCGCCTTGAGACTTTCGAGATTATAGCCTTGCAAGCGCGTGACTTCACCCACGGCATCCTTCTGAGCATATTGAATGGTTTGCGCCTCATATTTGTAGGGAGCTGTCCAACGGATCTTCTGACGCTTCTCAGCCTCCGACATGGCACGCCACTTGGAGTATTCATCAGCGATAGCCGCCTTGGTCTTGGAGAGTTCTGGCTCCTGCAGTTTGGTTAGTCCATCTTTGCGCGCCTGCGCAAGCTGCGGCTGGTCGGAGGACATTTTGTCCAAAACAGCTATCCACTTATTGATGATCTCAATGGCCTCTGGGATTGCCTGCACAAAATACGTCGATCCAATGTAGGCTGGGCGCGGTGTCATCAGGCGATCAAACTCACGCAGCGCACCCGGATAGTCCTGCTTAGCAGCCTTCTCGCGCATGGCGCTAATGATCCTGAAAGCTTCGACATTGAAGCTCTCCGCCTTGGATTCCTTCACACTTAGCCATTTACCTTCCAGCTTCACTTGGCCATTGGAGACCATGGTTTTCTCTTCTTGAAGCTTAGCGATGATACCATCCACCTCTTTAGCTTCTGGCGTTCCCGCATACTTGTTCACGAAGGGGCGCAGACGGTCTTGGACGACTTGCTCATACTGATCCGCTTTCATCAGATCCACGGTCGGCAACACTTTACGCAACTCAATCACCTCCACCTCCTCCGGACGCTGTTTGATGATCTGGGCTATCTCCGCCATGGTGAAGATCTTCTCGTCCATGATCTTCGGCGTGAGCTTGTACTTCATGCGCACACCTTGCGCTGTTTGTTCAAGGATGTTGCCTTCGACTTTGGTGCCGTTCTTGAGCATCAAAATATCGGCTTTGACGAATGTGCTGCCACAAAGGAGCGCTAGGAGCGCCACGCGGGTTCGACTGGATTTCATAACTCGGGATGATGGGATGGGGATAATAAATGCAGGCGGAAAAAACCGCTGAATTTGCGGATTTAATCGGGAATCGTTTCCAGAGTAAAGACTGAATCCTGCTCAGTGGGGTCAGCACATCGCTGTTTGAGCCACAAATCTGCTTCTTTGCACGGGTCTAAACTATCAAGATTACCTGATTTACAGGCCTGCATTATGGAGATTATAGTCGCAGCGAATGCCCGAATGCTCTCATCCATGCCGACTTGCCTTCCTCATCCGTGACCTTGGTCACGGCGGGGCACAGCGGCAATTGGTCACGCTAGCTCGGGCTTTGGCAGCAAATGGCGGCTTCGATCTGACCGTCGTTCATTTCTATCCAGGCCCCTTCGAGCAAGTGCTGCGTGATACTGGAATCAAAACCATCTGCGTGGGTAAAAAGCACCGCTGGGATCTGCTGGGCTTCTTTTTTCGACTCCTCACAACCTTTCGCGAACTGCGCCCTGATGTGATCCACGGCTATCTCCATGAATCCAATCTCATGGCCCTGCTTCTCAAGCCTCTCTGCGGATTCCCGAAAGTCATCTGGGGCATCCGCGATTCACAGACCGATGCAGATACTTGGGGCGTCCTTGGCAAGCTCAGCTTCAGGCTCAACTGCCTGCTCTCCGGTTGGTCTGACCTCATCATCGCCAATTCGCGCGCGGGTCTCGCCTATTATAGAGCACAGGGTTATCCGGCACAGCACTTTGAAGTCGTGCCCAACGGCATCGACATCGCGCGTTTCAAGCCGGCTTTATCAAAAGCTAACGGCAACAACTTCACCCTCATTGGTCGGCTGCACCCGATGAAGGATCACGCCACACTGCTGCGCGCCACGGCACGCGTCCCTGAAGCACGGGTTCAAATCATCGGCGATGGCAATGCTGCCTATTTAGAAGAACTGCAATCACTCGCCACGACGCTCGGCATCACTGATCGCATCACCTTCCTACCTGCGCGCGATGACCTCGTATCGCTCTATCCCACGCTCGACTGCGTCGTCTCCACCTCGGCTTATGGCGAAGGCTTCTCCAATGTCCTCGGTGAAGCCATGGCCTGCGGCATCCCCTGCATCGCCAGTGATGTCGGCGACTCCGCCTGGCTCGTCGATGATGCCTCGTGGATCTTCCTCGCCAGTGATCATGCCGCGCTCGCCGAAAAAATGCGCGCCTTCCTCGCACTCACTGCTGAGCAAAGACGCGCCCTCGGCCATAAGAACCGCCAGCGCATCGAGCAGAACTTCACGGTCGAAAAGATGGTGGCTGAAACCGCCCGCCTGTGTCTCGCGGGATCATTTCATCCTTCATCCTTCCCCCTTCATCCTTCCAAAGTCCTCTGGCTCACCACCGGCCTCGGCACTGGCGGCGCGGAGATGATGCTCACGCAGCTCATCACCGGCTTGAAGCAGCAGCACCACGTCGTCATCTCACTCACCTCAGGCGGCAAATACATCGAGCTGCTCCGCGCCGCCGGAGCCGAGGTCCACACGCTCGACATGCCAGCGGGCAAACCCACACCGCGCGCGCTGTGGCGTCTTTTTAAACTCGTGCGCCAGACGAAGCCGTCCGTGATCATGGGCTGGATGTATCACGGCTGCCTCACCGCCCAACTCGCGCGACTCGTGTGTCGTGCTCCGGTCATCTGGAACATCCGCCAGTCGCTCTACGACCTGAGTCTGGAAAAGCGCGGCTCAGCATTTGTCATCCGCACACTCGCTCGGCTCTCACGCTTCCCAAAAACCATCACCTACAATTCCCAGGTCAGTGCGCGGCAGCATGAAGCCATCGGCTACAAGCGCACGAAAACACGACTCATCCCAAACGGCTTCGATCTGGAAAAATGGCAATCAAGGAGTGAGGGCTTCCAGCCATCAAGCTCGCTGTCTATTGGCCGCTTCGGTCGCCACACCGCCATGAAGGACTACCCTACCTTCCTCGAAGCCGCAGCCATCATCGTCAAAAAACTCCCAGATGCCCAGTTCCTACTCGTTGGCACGGGTGTCGATGACACCAAGAGCGAACTAACCTCCCACATCACTCGCCTCAGCCTAACGAAAAATGTTCAACTCCTCGGCGAGCGCCACGACCTCCCTGCCCTCACTGCCTCGCTCGATCTCGCTGTCTCCTCCTCCGCGTTTGGTGAAGGCTTCCCCAACGTCGTCGGTGAAGCGATGGCTGCTGCCGTCCCCGTCGTCGCCACCGACATCGGCGACACCGCCTGGGTCATGGGAGACACCGGCAGACTCGTCGCCGCCAAAGATCCCGCCGCCCTCGCCAAAGCCTGTCTCGAAGTGCTGGTCATGACTCCCGAATACCGCAGTGTCCTAGGCCATGAAGGCCGCCAGCGCATCACTGATCACTTCTCCCTCACCAGCGTGCTCACGCAGTTTGACCAACTGCTCTCAGACTCTTAACCCTTCGGCATTCGTCATTCCTCATTCGTCATTTCTTTATGTGCGGCATCTCCGGCTACTTCACCACCCCACGCTCACGTTCATCCGATCAAATGACCGCCGAGGTCACGCGCATGACCGATGCCATCATCCTGCGCGGACCTGACGACAGCGGCGCATGGGTCGATGCTGAAAACGGCATCGCACTCGGTCATCGACGTCTCTCCATCCTCGATCTCTCACCGCTTGGTCATCAGCCCATGACCAGTGCCGATGGGCGCTACATCATCGTCTTCAATGGCGAGATCTACAACTTCCAGCAGCTCCGCGCCGAACTCGAACCGCACGGCCACACTTGGCGCGGTCACTCCGACACCGAGATCATGCTCGCCGCCTTTCTGCAATGGGGCGTGCTCGAAGCCACACGCCGCTTCAACGGCATGTTCGCCTTTGCCTTGTGGGACAAACAAGACCGCGTCCTGCATCTCGCCCGCGACCGCATGGGCGAGAAGCCGCTCTACTATGGCTGGGTCGGCAGCACCTTTGTCTTCGGCTCCGAGCTGAAAGCCATCCGTCAGTTCCCCGGCTTCGACAGCGCCATCAATCGCGACGCCCTCTGCTCGCAGATCCGCTTCAATTACATCCCCGATCCGCTCTGCATTTATCAAGGCTTCCATAAGCTCCCGCCCGCCTCGCTCATCACCCTGCGCGCGCCTTCGGACAAACCCACACCGCAGCTCTACTGGTCCTTGCGCGGCGTCATCGAGCAGGGCCTCGACAATCCATTCACCGGCAGCGAAACCGATGCCATCGACACCTTTGAGTCCATGCTCAAAGACGCCGTCGGCATGCGCATGATCTCCGACGTGCCGCTCGGAGCCTTCCTTTCTGGTGGTGTCGATTCCTCACTCATCGTCGCCATGATGCAGAAGCAAAGCGCGCGGCCCGTGCGCACCTTCACCATCGGGTTCGATGTGGCGGAGTACAACGAAGCGCAGTTCGCCAAAGAAGTCGCCACGCACCTCGGCACCGATCACACCGAGATGTATGTCACCGGCAAAGACGCGCTGGATGCCATCCCGCTCATGCCAGCGCTCTACGACGAGCCCTTCTCCGACTACTCGCAGATCCCCACCTACCTCGTCTGCAAAATGGCGCGCCAGCATGTCACCGTCGCGCTCAGTGGTGATGCGGGTGATGAACTCTTCGGCGGTTACGAGCGCTACTTCGTCGGGCGCAATCTCTGGGATAAGTTCGCCTGGATGCCGCCCGCGTTAAAAAAACTCACCGCCAGCGCCATGACCGCGCTGCCACCCGCTTCTCTTAATTCGTTAGGCTCGCTTGCCCGCCCGCTGCTGCCGAAGCGTCTGCGTCATGTCCCCTTTGGCGACAAATTGCACAAGCTCGCTGAAGTCGTCGCCGCGCCCGGCATGGAGTCGCTGTATCTCACGCTCATGTCGCATTGGAAGCAGCCCGAGCAGATCGTCATCGGCGGCCATGATCCACAGACCAGCATCACCAATACCGCCGACTGGCCGCGCGTCAGCGACTTCACGCATCGCATGATGCACCTCGACATGGAGACCTATCTCCCTGGCGACATCCTCACCAAAGTCGATCGCGCCGCCATGGGCGTGAGTTTAGAAGGCCGCATCCCGTTGCTTGACACCAACCTCATCGAGTTCGCGTGGAAGGTCCCCTACTCCATGAAAGTCCGCAATGGTCAGGGCAAATGGCTCATGCGCGAGACCCTCTACCGCCACGTCCCCAAGTCCATGATCGACCGCCCCAAGCGCGGCTTCGGCGTCCCGCTGGAGCATTGGCTGCGCAGCGAACTCCGCGACTGGGCCGAGGATCTGCTCAGCGAATCCCGCCTCAAGCGCGAAGGCTATTTTAATGCTGCCCCCATCCGCCAAAAATGGCAGGAGCACCTCAGCGGCACCCGCAACTGGCATTTCTATCTCTGGGACATCCTCATGTTCCAAGCCTGGCTCCAAGCGCAGCGCTAGCAAGGAGAGGCGTGTTTCCAACCGCCTTCTTTGATAGCAACAACCACCCCTCTTTGGAGTTGGAGACAAATCTACCGCGCCTGTCATACATGAACCTGTGACAGGTCACTCAACGCCACACGCATGAAACGTCTCCTCCTTCTCGCCACCCTCACGATCACCACCACGCTCATCGCTCAGAACGCCGAACTTGCGGAGCGGTTCAAAGGCTACGACACGAACAGCGACGGCATCATCGCCGGTGAAGAGATGAACGCCGCGCCGATTCTGAAGCGCCTCGATCTCGATGGCAGCGGCTCGCTCACGCTGGAGGAAGCTGCGAAGGCACTCCGCAGCAAGATCACTGAAGCCGTCAAACCCGCCGCGCTGACCACATCGGAAGGCACGGGCGATGACGGCCTCTTCAAGCAGCTCGACAAAAACAAGGATGGCGTGCTCACGGTTGAGGAACTGCCGCGCAAGCAATGGTTCGACAAACTCGACACTGACAAGGATGGCAAGGTCACGATGGCGGAGGCTGCTGCCGTCGTCGTCGCCATGCGCGAGCGGGGTGAAAGCATCCCGCGTCTGCCTTCCACACCTGCCACGGAGCCAGCGGCTCCGGCTCCTGTCGAGAAGAACACCGAATCTCCTGAAGTGCTCAAAGGCTCCGAAGTCGGCGTGGGCAGGCTCATCGCTGATCTCACGCTCAACGACAAGAAACTCAGCGCACACCTCGCTGGCAGTCAGGGCATGATCCTCGCCTTCTTTGGTGCCACCTGCCCGATCAGCGGCAAGCTCGGACCTGAAATCGCCCGCTTGGAAAAAGATGCCCAGGAGCGCGGTGTGAAAATGCTGCTCGTCTGCCCGGTGGCGGTCGAGACGGCGGACGACATCCAGAAGTTCATCACCACGCACGCACTCAAGTCCCCCATCGTGCATGACAAGGATAGCGTGATCAGCACCACGCTCTCTGCCACCACCACGACCGAAGTCTTCCTGCTCGATGCCTCACGCACGCTCGTCTATCGCGGAGCCATCAATGATCAGTATGGACTCGGCTACTCGAAGGACGCGCCAACAAAAACCTATCTGCGTGATGCCATGACCACCATGCTCAACGAACGACTGCCAGAGATCGCTGCCACCACCGCACCGGGTTGCGCTTTGGATCTGAAAAAGGAAGCCGCCATGGTCCAAACGAAAGTCACCTATCACAATCAAATCTCCCGTATCCTGCGTGGCAACTGCGTCGAGTGTCATCGCACTGGCGGCGCCGGTCCGTTCAGTCTCACGAGTTATGAAGATGTCATCGAAAACGCCGGCATGATGCGCAAGCAGGTCGAACGCGGCGTCATGCCTCCGTGGTTTGCTGCCACACCACCGGAAGGCACGCACACGCCCTGGATCAATGACGCCTCGCTCTCGAAGCAGGACAAAACCGACCTCCTCGCCTGGCTCGCTAGCGACCGCCCGAAAGGCGATGCCGCCGAGTCACCGCTCGCACTCAAATTCCCCGAAGAGTGGATCATCGGCAAGCCGGACACCATCGTGCAGTTGCCGCGCCCCGTCTCCATCAAGGCCGAGGGCACCATGCCCTATCAGTTTGTCACCGCCACCACCGAGTTCACCGAGGACCGCTGGGTGCAGGGCTACGAGATCCAGCCCACCGATGCCAGCGTCGTCCATCACGTCATCGTCCAGGTTCACAAGAAAGGGGTCAAAGCCCGTGATCGAGGTGAAGGCAGCGAGGGCAACTGGGCCGCTTATGTGCCAGGGAACACGCATCATGTCTGGCCAGATGGCTTCGCCAAAAAACTGCCCGCAGGTGCCACCGTCAGCTTCCAGATTCACTACACGCCGAACGGCAAGAAGACCCAGGACCAGCTCAAGATGGGCCTCATCTTCGCCAAAGCCGAGCCGCACTTCATCGTCCACACCGCCTCCGTCGCCAATCATCGTCTGAACATTCCACCGGGCGCAGCGAACCATGTCGAAGTGAAGGATCAAACCGTCCCCTTCGACATGCATGTCATGTCCTTCATGGCCCACATGCATGTGCGCGGAAAAGCTTTCAAATATGAAGTCACCACCCCCGGCGGCAGTCCCGAAGTCCTGCTCGACATCCCCCACTACGACTTCAACTGGCAGCTCCGCTACGACTACGCCCAACCCAAACTGCTACCACGCGGCAGCAAAGTCACCACCACCGCCATCTTCGACAACAGCCCCGGCAATCCCGCCAACCCCGACCCCGCCAAAAACGTCCGCTGGGGCCCCCAGACCTCCGATGAAATGATGATCGGCTACATCGAATACTACACCCCCAACAACGGCGACGTGGCGATGGAGTGAGGTGGGTAAGATCAGTGAGTGATCACGCTGCCTGTGTCTCGTAGAAGTGCTCAAACACTGCTTCGACCTTCGCTTCGTAGAGCGGCTTGTCGTAGGCACGTGGCAAACCGTCATCGAGCGCATCTGAGATGGCTCCTTTCACTTGAGCACGCGGACCGGCGCGCTTCTGCCAGTCGAGGGCGAGTAAGCCCTGCACCTTGGCGAGCAGTTGCTTTGCCACCTTCTTCACCTCGTCACGCTCGGCGTCGCTGAGGTCAGGGGCGGGACGAGTGAGGATGTCGAAGATGACCAGTTCATCGGGCAGCAGGTTCTCCCGCACATGGCGTGTCTGTTCCTCGGTCAGTTTCCGGCTCTGCTCCAGCAGGGCGGCGAAGAGCTGGTCAATGTTCAGGCTTCCTGCGTTGTAGTCGGCGATGAGTTCCTCGAACTTCTGCTGGTAGTCCGTCCGCAGGGCGCGGTGCATGTGGACGATCTTGTCCAGCGTGGCGCGGATCGCGGCTTTCAGCTTCTCAATGTCGAGGTTCTTCTGCTTGGATTCTTTGAACTTCTTCGCCAGTGCCTCGAAGTTGATCTTCGAGAGGTCGATCACGCCATGGCGTGCTCCGGCCTGGCCTTCGGCAATGGTGAAACCTTCCGCGCCGATGGACTCGTCGAGCAGGTCGTTCAGCTTGCCCATGATGGGCGTGATGTCGGGCGTTTCGCCTTCGCCAGTCTGGGTCTTGATCGTATCCGCCAGCGTGGCGAGCAGCGAGCACATCGGCGCGAACTCGATGGCGACCTTGTCCGGCTTCACGGCCTGGTAAAGCGCCCGCACGAGCTTCTCATGGGCGAGGAATTGCTTCCGCAGTTCGTCCGGGGAGATCAGCGCGTTCACTGCCTCGCTCAGGAGGTGCAGCTTCTCCATGCCTGTCGCCTCATGGATGGTAGGGAGGCTCACTCCCTGCTTCTGGC
>CAZOVY010000017.1:0-74384 GCA_964583255.1 uncultured Prosthecobacter sp. | reverse complement strand
ACACCTCACTCGTTCACGCTTCCCCGGTGTCATTCTTTGTGAGGCAACTCGCCTGATCAAGGCTGGTCTATTGAAGGCTCCCCTTACCTCCATTGGTTTTGCTAATTTTGGTGAGGCTGGTGAAGGCCGCTTCATCACCATCTGGGTGAAGCCTGGTGAACATGTTTTCATGACTGTGTGCGGTCTTCGCTTGGACACATCCGGTGGCTCAGTGGGCGAAGGTCCACGCTGGCGCACCAAGGGCCGCAGCAATGCTGGCTTCGCTCCTCGTCATCCCTTTGGCATGTAATTCTCAAATATGCGACTCGATTCCACCTCTCATCTCATTCCTGCAAACCAGAACAACGACTCAAGCCTCTCGTAACTGATTCCCTCTCAAAACCACCACTCAGCACTCTCAAAAATATGAAAACCCAAATCACCTCATTCACCATGAATACCTCCACCTCATTCAATATCACCAATGAGAAATCCCTGGGATGGCAGGCCATGTCGGCCTTCCCTGTCGAAAATGTTGAAATCGAACTCGGTTGGGATGCGATGTCAGCCTTCGGCACAGCAATCGCGGATCATGGCAATGCGGGGATGGTCGCCGACTTCATCGCGGAAACCCGCTCGATGCGCTCAATGTCCACAGCGAATATGCTCTCCAATTTCTGGAGCGCTGTCCGCCGCTAATTGCCTTCAAACCATCCGGTGGATGCCACGCAATTCAGGCGGAGCCGTTTTACATCAAGCCGAGCTCACGACACAACGCTGATTCCAAGATGTCGTGGTGTGCGTGGCATATGATCAGGAGACGGCGCGTGATTTGGCGATCCAGAAATAATCAGCAGAATATTTGAGACTCAATCATCCTCATCTTCGTCCATGATTTCACGTCCGCCCGACGTCTGCTTCTTCACGGACGAGATATTGCGATGCACCCAGACGCTCTGCATCATGCCCATGAGAAAGAGAGTCACGATCATAAAAGTGCCGCCGTAGCTGATGAAAGGCATGGGCAGACCGATCACGGGTAACATGCATAGATTCATGCCGGCATTCTGAAAAGTGTGAGCAAAAAACATGGTCACCACACCCACGACGATGAGTCGCCCCACCTGATCGCGCGAGTAGAAGGCGATGAAAACGCCCTGTAATAAAAGTAGAGCAATACCGCTGAGTAAGAGTACAGAACCACGGAAGCCAAACTCTTCACAGATCACGCTAAAAATGTAATCACTGAAGGCTTCTGCCTCGGGGTAAAACATGCGGTGGATGGAGCGCTGGTCCGGCACCTTTTCAGATAGCGGCCCTTTACCCTCAAAACCTGCTGAGGCGACGGCTGTCTGAACAAAATTTGGCACCCAGCCATGTCCCCGCGTGTCCACCTTTTCCGGCTGATTGGTCAGTAGGTACCAGGTTTGGTCGATGCGTTCTTGCTGGTAATCTTTGAGGATAAAAAAGTACAGCAACGGCATCAAGCAGAGCGCACTGAGAATCAGCGTGATGATGTAACGAAAGGGGATGCTGCCCACCAACATCATGGACAAAAAAACGGGGCCCCAAACAAGGCCTGAACCCAAGTCTTCCTTGATCACCATCGCAGCAGGAATGCCCGCAAGCAAACCACCAATCATAATGCGCAGCCAAGGGCGGCGAAACACAGCAGCCATGCGAGGAAGCTCACCAAAAACGACCGCAAGCATCACAATGCCAGACATGATCGCGAACTGCGAAGGCTGCATCGACAAGCCTCCGATATTGATCCAGTTTTTGTTACCGTTGATTTCGACCCCGAAGAGATGCAGATAAATCAGCCCGCCGATACCGGCAAGATACATCGGCCAGCAGGCCCAGCGCACCCATTTGTAATCAATCAATGCTGCACCAAAAAGGAAGGGCAGACCGATGCCGATCCAGGTGATTTGTTGCCGCCATTTTAACGCCAAATCCTGCGCCTCGCGGAAGGATGAAGCATTAAAAATGGAATAGACACCAAAGGTGAGAAGACCCGCCATGGTGAGCATGAGTATCCAATTGATACCGAGAAATTTTTTGAAAAGAGGGGTCATGGAACGCTGAATGTCTAACCAAGTGCAGGGATTGATGCGATGAGCTTGCGGGTGTAGTCGTGCTGCGGGCGCTCGCAGACATCGTCAGCATTACCACTCTCAACGACAACACCGCGGTTCATCACGATGATGGTATCACTCATGTGTCGCACCACGGCGAGGTCATGAGCGATGAAGAGGTAGGTGAGCTTGAACTCATCCTGCAAGTCTTTGAGCAGGTTTAAGATGGAGGCCTGCACGCTGACATCCAGCGCACTGACTGGCTCGTCACAAATGAGAAACTGCGGGCGCACAGCGAGCGCCCGCGCGATGCCGATACGCTGCCGCTGTCCGCCGCTGAACTCATGGGGATAACGGTTGAGCGAATCTTCCGGCAAGCCCACGCGCTTGAGAAGTGCCGCAGAGACATCACGCCGCTCACTGCGGGACTTTTCTTTGAAATGAATCGTCTGCGGCTCAGCAATGATCGACTCGATGGTCATACGTGGATTCAGCGAACCGATAGGATCTTGGAAAATCATCTGCATCTCCCGACGCAGCGGACGAAAGACAGACTCAGTCATCGCAAGAATTTCCTGCTCACGATAATGTGCCGTGCCCCCGGTGGGCTGGAGGAGCTTCATCAGCGCACGCGACACGGTGGATTTACCGCTGCCGCTTTCGCCTACCAGTCCCAGTGTTTTGCCTTCATGGATATTAAAGCTCACACCGTCCACAGCCTTCACCACATCATGCTTCCCCCAGCCTGATCGGATGGGAAAATGAACCTGGAGATTATCGACGCGGAGTAGAGCCATGGACGCGGAAATTACGCTAGTCCTGCTAACTGTCACGCTGCGGCGCAAATTGTTTTACCCGACCCGCGTGATGCGCTTCCAGAAAAAGTCCAGCTCACGGGCCAGTACGGTCATGACCTGCGTGGGCTCGGCCTGGAGGGTGCCAGACTCGGCTTCTTTGATGATGCGCTGCATGGCGTAGAGGGAGGCGAGACTGTTCATGTCGAGATGCACGATGTCCGTGATCCCGACGAGCGGCGCAGGAAGGGTCTGGCTGTGGGTGAGATTCTGCCAGGCGAGCTGTTCGCGCTCCGTTTTAAAGGAGACCAGTTTCAGCGTGGGTGGCGGGCGGGACTCGCGCTCAGCTTGTGTGGCTAGATCCGCGAGACGTCCCGCTGCGAAACCGCTGAGCGTGCGCCAGTAAGCGACGTCGGTGAAGGGTGCGAGGCCAAAGAGAATCTCCACGCCCTGAAGCGCCCAGTACATGGCATAGCGCCCTGTGAGATTTGGCAGTTCATGCTCGCTGAATCTGACGAGTGGAAAGCGCCGCCCGGCGAGACGGATGAGATCGGCAATCTTCGCGTAATCCAGCGGCTGTGATTGAGCCTCAGCGCTCATTTGCAGACGTAGCGCCTGGAAGCGGCCCTGGAGGGCATCGGGTGCCGTCTTGATGGTAGATATCGCCGCTGCGGGGAGGGGTGAAGTGACGGCAGCTCCCGGCACTCGGAAGGGACTCTGACCGCTAGCTTGCGCGCCGGCGACTGAAGCTAAAGCGACCGGACCACCAGGCTGGCGCAAGCGAGCGAGCATTTCGCGCAATTTGACAAACGCATCTGCCGAGGGTCCGACGCCGTTG
This sequence comes from uncultured Prosthecobacter sp., assembly GCA_964583255.1. GTDB lineage: Bacteria > Verrucomicrobiota > Verrucomicrobiia > Verrucomicrobiales > Verrucomicrobiaceae > Prosthecobacter. Next base: position 70,695 of record CAZOVY010000017.1, on the reverse strand, counting down.
CTAGCCGCAGCCATGCCAGGCGTGCTGTGCCAATCTTCCACGCTGTCCTCATCTTCAATGAGGGACGCGACTGGCAAAGGCGGCGGGCTAGAAATGATGACGGCGGGCTTCTCATCCTGGGGCAGCGCAGGGCGTGGCTCGGCCAGGCCTTCAGCCATGATCTGCATCTCGCTGGCAGTATCCGTATCAAATAGATCGGGGAGAACCGGCACACTTAGCGGCAGCTCTTCCTCGATCTCGTCAGTCATGAGCGGGATGGCAGTGTCCTCTTCAGCCACGGCTCCGGGCAGCACGGGGAAAGGGCGGCCAGCAGGGGTTGGCGGTGCCATTTGAAAAATCTCCCACTGACGCGCGCAATGCCGCAAAAAAGCTCGTGCAGAAACCGAGCCGATAGGGCGACCTAGGAAGTGACGATTGACGCTGACGAAGGCTTCAAACTCAGCTTGCTCAGCTTCATTCAGACTGCTTTGAGTTAGCCGCAAACGTAGCAGCGCCTCAGCGTCCGCTTCGCTCAGGCCGCGCAGCAGCACCTGGCTGGTCGTCAGGCGATCCTCCAGCGCGCTGGGTAAATGATGGCCAAACGTGGCCTGCCAAACATCCTGATTTAGACTGAGCAGCACATGCACCTGATGGCAGTCCACGAGGTCCATGAGCAGCGTGGCGATGGCGACTCCGGCTTGTGGATTCCGATACAGGCCATCCAAATGATCAACCAACAAAACCACGGGCCGCCAGATAGACAGCAGACGCAACCAAGCTGGCAAACCCGTATCCGCATCGGCTGAAGCCAGCTCCTGCATCTCGGCCACGCCTGTCAGGCCACCGTCATAACTTTGATCCAGCATGGCAGCGATCCAGCCATCCAGCAGCTCGGCGCGCAGAGGCAGTGATTTCGCCGCGAGCATGGCCAGTGGGCCACGCAGGCTGTCGCGATTCTTGCCGATCCATTCGCCGATCATTCGGGCCTTTCCCTGAGCATCAAAAATCTCCACCACTGGGCCAGCCAGTACGGTGAGTGCCTGACTGGGATTCGCACAGGCGAGCTGGCCACTCTCGATGAGCCGATGCAGCAAAAGCGCGACCACCTGAGCACTGGACTCGCGCAGTCGCGTCCAGTCTGCACGCTCCCCAGCCGCCTGGCTCAGAGACTCAATGCCGCGCCGCGCCAGTGTAGTCAGCGTCAACGCATCACCGGCTCGAAAAGCCAGCGGAACCATCACCGCCTGCTGTGCAGTCGCCGCAGCGACACGCCCTAGAAGGTGAGTTTTTCCATAACCAGCACGCGGTGCCGTCAGCAGGACCAAAGGACCGCCAGCGCGCGCCTCGACAGCATCCACAAGCTGATCCAGGACTTCAGCATTCAGGCCATCCACAGACCCATCCACGTCCCATGGCGTGCGGCAAACGTTGCTGAGGAACGGATTACCCCAATCCGGGCTGGCTGGCACAGGCGCAGCAGTCGGAGTGATGGGGGAAGGATCTGAACTAGCCACAAATCGAAAGGTTTAGATTTCTGTAATACTGTTTTAACTATTGAAAATATTATCCTGTATCAAAAATTAAAGCAGATACTTCGACTATTTGCGAAAATTTGCAGATTCGTCACACGGCACTTCTCGTTTTTGAGGCACTGCGCAGTTTCAGGTCGGCTCTGAAAAACAAGCGAGGCGGATCACTCGATCCGCCTCGCGTTTTCGTAGGTCAGCCAACAGCCAAGAAGGTCAAACCACTATCTGAAAGTAACGACTGGGAGCTGCAAGCAGTTCACCGTTGTCTGATTGCATTGTCCCACCTTTTCAAATGAATGCGTCAGGCGCTGGTAAGTGAGTTGTAAGGAGATTGTGCAAACTGACAATTCTGCGCTTGGCGACGAGATCCCGATCTGCCTACACTTACATCCATGAATCCAGCCCCGATTGCCCGTCGCGCCTTTCTGAGTCGCTCACTTACTGCTTCAGCCTCTGTAGCAGCGGTTTCCACACTTTTACAAAAACACCTGCATGCAGCAGATCAGGCCGCAGGAACCACTCAGGGAAAGGTTCGCCACTCCGTGTGTAAGTGGTGCTACAAAGACATCTCCCTAGAGACTTTGTGTGAAGCCGCCGCAGGTATCGGACTGGAGTCCATCGAACTGCTCGACCCGCCAGACTTCGCCACAATGAAGAAACACGGCCTGCACTGCGCCATGGTCAGCTATCCTTCTATCGTAGGAGCTGATGGAAAAAAGATCGGTAGCATCCCTCACGGCTTCAATCGCCTCGAACATCATGACCTGCTCATGCAGGCCTATGAACCGCTGATGAAGGTCAGTGCCGAAGCAGGCTTCAAGCAAATCATCTGTTTCAGTGGTAACCGCGATGGCATGAGCGAAGCACAAGGATTGGAAAACTGCGCTGTGGGCTTGAAGCGCCTGCTGCCTTTAGCCGAAAAGCTTGGCGTCACACTGGTGATGGAACTGCTCAACAGCAAAGTGAATCACCCCGACTACATGTGCGATCATAGCGCCTGGGGCGTGGCGCTGTGTGAGAAGATTGGCTCAGAACATTTCAAGCTACTCTACGACATCTATCACATGCAAATCATGGAGGGTGATGTCATCGCCACCATTGGTAAAAATCATCGTTGGTTTGCCCATTATCACACTGGCGGTGTGCCAGGGCGTGCCGAAATCGACGACACGCAGGAGTTACATTATCCAGCCATCATTCGAGCCATTCAGGAGACAGGCTACACCGGCCATCTCGGTCAGGAATTCATCCCCAAGCGCCCAGACAAACTGGCCTCACTCAAGCAGGCCGTCAGCATCTGCTCCGTAGCCTAACCATCACTTCTCACGCAGCTTTTCCGCGATTTGAAAGATGGCCAGGATCACTTCCATCACCACCCGTGCGCTCAAGATATAAATAACGAAAGCGACAGGCCCAGTGACAAAAGTGAATAGCCCATAGAGATAGCTTCCACTGCCGAAACCGCTGAACATCCATGTCAGTGTCGCCAGGACGGCCGCAATCAAACTCAGCGCATAGAGCAGCCTGATCAGACGAGGCGTGACAAAATGCTGGAAGGAAAAGTCCAGCACCAAGTCCAGCACCGCGCGCAGTTCAGACCAGAGCGTCGATGATTTGCTGGGGGGAGTATTCTCACTCATGTCATTTGATCAGTCGCAAAGTGAAAGGAAACGATAGGGCTTACCCTCGTTCACTTTGATGGCGGCGATGATCATGAGCACCAAAGCGGCAACACACACAGCGATTGCGATAAAAATAGGCAAAATCAGCCAGAAGGTGAGTATGCAGGCGATCATGATCATGCTGATCGTGATCTGGAAGTTCAGCACCTCCTTGCCCTGATCGTTCAAGAAGGGCATCGAGTCCTTCTTGATCAGCCAGAGCACCAGAGGAGCAACGATATTGAGGATCGGGATGGGCACCAGCAAGCCCGAGAGGGGCAGCAGATGGCAGATCATCGCGAACGTGCGTTCTTCTTTGGAAGGTTCGACTGCACCCGTGACAGGTGTGTCGCCGTTTGGAGGTGGTGTGTTGTTTTCCATACGGCTGGCAAAGTGACTGCACATTAGCGAATGGCAACCAGCATTGTTACGCCTCCGCCAGCCCGCGTTCCCTCATCTCCGCGAGCGTCCAGTCATACTCCTTCACGAGTTGATCCACCACATCCCCAGCCCGCATCTCCGGCGGCAAAACTTCCCATGTATAAGTTTCCATTTCGATGTGCTGGCACTTCGTCGGGTTTTGTGAAAGCCAATCCATCGCGCCCTGAATGTGATCGCGAGTACTCTCAAAGCCATCCACAGGCTCAGCATGAAGCGGGATATGGAAATGCACGCGCCATTCCTCACCCAGTTCCTTCGGATTCGTCTGCGCAAAGGCCAGTGCATCCGGCAGATCCTTGAAGCGTCGCAGCGGTTCTGTGGGACCATAGCTGGCGACGACCTGATGGAAATACACCGGCTCATCAAAGGCACGCAGCTTTGCCACCATCTCCGGTGTCGGAGCAAGTTTCAGTGCTGAGCTGAAGTGCAGCTTGCTCAGCCGAATACCAGCTCCGGTGATGCGTGCCAGCGCACGCTTCGGTGTTTCATACTCAATCGCGAGATGACAGGTGTCGTAGTTCAGTCCGATGAATTTGAAGAAGTCCTTGTCCTGAGGATGACGATCAAAATAGAGGCCGAAGAACTTCAACGTCTCACCGCTCGTCTCAAACAAACCCAGCGGCTCCGGCTCCAGACCGAGGTGCAAATCATGTCCCGTTGCAGCGCTCACCTTCTCGATGTGTTCACGACAAAGACGCAAATTCTCAAAGATCTCCGTGAGTTCCTCCGAGCCGATCCCAAACGTTTTGTGCGAGCCAGGAAGCGTGCTCACACTGCCACTCACGCCCTCTGGTAAAAGCTGCGCCAGGATGTCGAAAAGAAGATTCGTGTACACCAGTCGCTCCTTCGTTGACCAGTCGGGTTTGAAGACCTGCTCCTTCACCCTCGTGCCGTGAAAGGCGCCATACGGAAAGCCATTGATCGTAAAAACGTAGCAGTTGTTCGCGTCCAGCCACGTTTTAAACTCAGCGACTTTCCCCGGCGCACTCAGCTCCCGCGCCGCCTGCTCGCTGAGGCGAAGCCCAATGCCATATGGCTTGCCGCCACTGACGCGATCTTTGACCCGCAGAGTGTATTCTTTGAGCCCATGCCATGTCTCCTCCCACGTTTCGCCGCGATGGATGTTGGTGCAGTAGCCGAGATGGATGCCATGATTGAGAAGCATCTCCCAGCGTGGAAGGAGACACGGCGCGCGTCAACCACACGTGAATGAGGAGCCAAGTGAGGTTTCGAGGGTTGACCAGAACTCCACAGTTAGAGTAATTTCCTCGTAATCAAACTCAGTGGTGTTTCCTCCGGAATATCGCATCCACCTCTAATAAACCGGATTCCCCACCGTTTCCTTCTGCCAGCAATTTTTAAATCATCTTTTCCCTATGAAGCCTCTTCGTTTCTTCCTGTTGGCTTTACTTTTGGCAGCCACTGCCATCCTTCTCATCAGGCCCACTTTAGAGGGACCGAGCACCGCACTCCACACGCAGACTCATTTGTCATCGGCCCAGACTCAGCCTATCACTGCTCAAACGGTGCCTAAACTAGCCAGCGGTGAAAGCATTGTTACTCAGGCAACGACCACCCCGCTCGACGAGTTCCTTGATTGGAGTGGGCGTTTTCTGAAGGCTAACGAGTTTGAGAGATACGCTCTAGAAGCAGAGGGACGTCGGCTGGCTGAGGTAAGGCGCCCCGTGTTCAAGGAACTTATCAAGACTGACCCTCGTCGGGCACTGGAGAAAGCAGTCCCCATGGTGGTGCGACAAAAGCTTCCGGTGAGTATTTTGGCACAGTTGGAAGACCGGGTGAATGAGGTCGGCGTGATGCGAGTGATGCAGGGTGTGCCGATGCCAGGGGAACCCCTGCCGCGGACTTCGCTGACAATTCGTGAAGTAGAAATGAAGAGCGGAAAAACGTATCGGGCACACGTCTATGGACTGCGTGAGGCGTTAGTAACATGGACGCCTAATGCCTCACTCAATGGCGTGGCAATGGATGCGGACTTTGCGGTGAATGAGCAGCCATCGCGAACTTTGGAAATCGGGGAAATTCCACCCGCAGGAAAGCCAGCAGTGACGGATTGCCCAGTGTCAGGCAAACAGGTGTTTAAAGATGCCACGGCGATCACTGAAATCATAACGGCAGATACCCCAGCGGTCGAGACAGCAACCGAAACACTTTATTTTTGCAACACGATGCACATCGACGTGCAAAACCAGACAATGATCATGGGAGAGGGCGTGAGCGGTGGCGCGTTTGGATTCACGGGTATCCTACCAGCGGCGCCGACACCCGCCATTGGCACCGTCAAGGTGCTGATCATTCCCATGACTTATGCAGATCAAAACGCTGTGCCATCTACCGAAGAGGCACTCTACAGGATGCTGCGAGATGTCAGTGAGTTTTACTCCAAGGCCTCGTTCGGTCGCTTGACACTAACGGGCGTGGTCACGCCGCCTGTGAAACTGAAACACAACGAAGCGTGGTATGTAAATCGTGACACTTCAAACGGTGGAGACATAAGCGGCACTGGCGTGGAACACGCAGAATCACGTGATGAAGCTCGGAAGCTGGGTTACGATTCGAACGACTACGACTGCATTGGCGTACGGCACGAAGGTGGGCCGGGAAGCTATGGTGGACTAGGCGGCGGCAGCAGTGTCTGGGCGCGCAGCGACAGTCCGGGTTTGTGGGCCCATGAAATCGGCCATTGCTTCGGTCTGGCCCATGCCAATTTTTGGGACACTGCTGGCACGAGCAGCATCGGCAATGGAGCTAATAACGAATATGGCGATACTTATGACAACATGGGCAGTGGGCCGTATCCAGGTGGTCACTACAATGCTCAAGCCAAAAGCCAGGTGCGCTGGCTAACAGCCAACTTTCTCCAGCCAGTGACGCAAAGCGGCCTCTACCGCATTTACGCGATGGACACCGGTGTGCTCGATCCAGCGCATCGCTATGCACTGAACATCGTCAAAGACGCCCAAAAAACTTATTGGGGTGAAGTCCGTACGCTGCAAGACACGAACCCATGGATCAAAAGTGGTCTTATACTCGGCTGGCGCTATCCCGGCGGTTCTGGCAGCAACATCCAAGTCATTGACACGACCAATGGGTCACCGTTTGGCAAGGAAGACGCACCCATTTCCATCGGCCGGACTTTTTCGGACACCGAGAGTGGAATTCACATGACAACAGTCGCTACAAATGACAATCCGCGTTACATGGATCTACAGGTGAATTTCGGAGACTATCCGACCAATCAGCCTCCGACTATGACATTGGCGGCATCTGCCGCAGTGGTGCCTGTTAATAGTACGGTAACTTTTACAGCCACAGCGAATGATCCAGATGGCGACACCCTGGCCTATTCTTGGCAGCATTTCGGGAGCACTGGAACGAAGATTGTGTCGCCGAATGCAGCGGTGATTACACGACAGTTCACAACGGCAGGCTCTTATGTGGTGACCTGCACTGTGAGTGATATGAAGGGTGGCACGACGACACGAAATCAGCTCATCACCGTTGGCTCCTCCACAGTCTTTACCATAAGCGGCCGCGTGACTTTGCTGGGCCAGGGGATACAGGATGTCGTGATTACGGCGAATAGTGCGAATGGTGTGATCTCCGACGCGGACGGCTACTTCACGATCCCAAACCTCTCTGCAAACACCTACACACTCACGCCACTGCTTTACGGCTATTCGTTTGGCGAACTGTTCAACAACAGCATTACCGTGGGACCAAATTTCAGCGGAGCAAACTTCGAGGCTACGGCGCAATCCGTGGTAACGATTTCGGCACCCGCAGCCACAGCGAATGAGCTTTTGCCCGTAACTCCGGGAACCTTCCGCCTCACTCGCACGGGTGACACGAGCCAGGCCCTGACGGTGAATGTCAATACGGCGCAGGGCAGTGCTAACAAGACAACGGACTACACTTTCGCACCTGACTATGTGTCAGGCTCACTTGGCTTCAGCACCTTCACCATTCCGGCGGATGCCACAACACTCGACGTCACAGTGACGCCAGTGGTCGATACGACGGCAGAGGGACCAGAGACGGTTTCCTTGCAGCTTGGACCGGGCAATGGCTATCTGGTGAGCACTCCATCGAAGGCCACGGTATCAATCGCGGATGATGACTCAACGCTACCCAAAATATCCATCACTGCGACCGTGCCCGACACAGTAGAAAACAGTGCTGCGCCGGCGATTTTAACCGTAACACGCACCGGAGCACCGAGCGGGGATCTGATCGTGAATTACACCCTTAGTGGCACAGCCGTCGAAGACACCGACTTCACAAATTTGACCGGAAGCATTACGATTCCGTCGGGTTCAACCTCCGCAGTGGTCAATGTCACCTCAGTGAATGATTCGATCTCAGAATCTCTGGAGACCGTGAAACTCACACTAGCGGCCAATGCCACCTATTTGATTGATTCGACTGCCAATACCGCTACGGCGAACATTTACGATGATGACACACAGATTGTTAGCGTTACGGCCACAGATGCTACAGCACAGGAGATCGATCTAACGGTGCCGGGAGCCGCAGCGAATACAGGAACTTTCCTCGTATCACGCAGCGGAGACATCGCTGCTCCGTTGACGGTATACTACGCATTCGCAGGTGTCTATAATAGCGGCGTGATGGCGCTGCACGGCGTGGACTTTGAAGCCGTGTCTGGCAGTGTGGTGATCCCGGCAGGGCAGACTCAGGCCAGCATCACCGTGGTGCCGCGTTTCGACTCGATAGGAGAAGGAACGGAGCAGGTGGTTCTTTATCTTGGCGCGAACTCCTCGAACTACACACTCAGCAGCAGTGGCACGGCAACGGTAACGATCACTGACAACGCCTCCGACCTACCCTACATCGACGTGGTAAACATGGGCAGCGCCACAGAAGGTGGGGGAACCGCAAATTTCCGCATCACCGTACGCGGCGGCACGGGGACTGGCACGTTGGCGATCAACTACGGATTCACTGGAACAGCGGCAGCAGGTGATTTCAGCATCAGCGGCACAAATAACACGCTAACGGGCACGACAATCACACTCAACAACGGTGTCACAGTGACTCGCGATGTCACGGTGACTGCCGTCAATGACACCGAGCTAGAAGACTTGGAGGACCTTACTCTCACACTGTCGCCGAGTGCTCTTTATCAGACCTTCGCCCCCACTGTAAAGGCCGCGATGTGGCTGAGGGACAACGACAACTTAAACACGGTCTATGTGGACACACAGGTTGGCACTAGTGGCAGTTCCACCGTCACCGAAGGCACAGTGAGCACACCGACGAAGTTTTATGTCTCTCGCACCGGTAGCACGACCGCAGCGCTGACAGTCAACTACACGACTGGCGGCTTAGCAACGAGTGGCAGTGATTACACAGCCCTCAGTGGCAGTGTGATCATTCCCGCTGGATCGCTCGGCGTGGATGTGCCGCTCGTCATCACCAACGACACCACATTTGAAGGCACGGAGACGATCACCTTCGACTTTTCCGCTGGCTCTTATTCGCGAAGTTATGGCGCGCTTATGTACATCGCGGACAATGATACTGCGACAGCCACTTTGGGCTTCAACACCCCCGGCTCTTCAGGTAGCGAGAGCGTCGCCAGCGTCAGCATTCCCGTCACGCTCAGCGCAGCTCAGGCCACGACAGTGACGGTGAACTATGCGGTAAGCGGCACGAACTCGTCAAACAATTCGAGCACCACCGTGCATAACCTGCCCTACTGGGTGCGCGTAGTGAAGTCGGGAAACGCGATCACACACTTTGAATCGAACGACGGCACCGTGTGGACCCAACGTGGCAATAGTTTCACCGTGAGTGGTCTGGGCAGTTCGAGCTATTTGGCAGGCATAGGTGTGGCATCAGGCTCTACGACAGCGACGACGGCCACGATTGATAACTTTACGATCACGGGTCTTTCATCTGGCGGATCAACAGGCGCGGAGACGGCGATCAATATCGGCAATGCGAGTCCTGGGGGCACTCATTCACTAGCCAGTGGAGTTTACAGTTTCAACACACCTGGGAATGGCATCGCAACCAATTCGACGGCGGACAATTTCCGTTTCGTCAATGTGCCCGTGAACAGTTCGGCTAACTGCACGGTGACGGCTCGGGTTGTATCGATAAGCACTTCAAGCAGCAGCGCACGGCTGGGCGTATTACTGCGCTCAACTACGGCACAAGGATCAGTCTATGCGGCCAGCCTAGCTACGACTGGCACGCCAAGTAATTTTTACACGATGAACCGCACGACGCTGAACACCGCGTCGAATTCCCCATCTGCATTGACCTCACCCGTGCTGCCGCAGTGGTTCCGCTTGGTGCGCACCGGAGATTCATTTGCGACTTCGTTCTCCAAGGACGGTACTACTTGGTCAAGTATTGGCAGCACCCAGACGATCGCTGCAGGTCCATCTGTGCTGGCAGGCCTTGCCGTGTCTGCCGCAAGCGATGGCACGATCGCCACGGGCACTTTTGATAACGTCACGATTAACGCTCTACCCGCGACAGGCCTGTTGGGCCGCAGCGTGGGTTTTGTGAACGAACAAGGCAGCGAGAGCAGCGGCGGTGGTGAGTGGACTCTTAATGGAAGCGGCTCAGGCATCAACGGTAGCAGCGATGAGGCGCACTTCTCAGCGACGGAGATCAACGGCGACTTCACGCTCATTGGACGCGTCACTTCCCTCACTGGCGGTGGCACAAACGCACAGGCAGGCGTGATGATGCGTCATACAAGAGATGGTTACTCACGCCAAATGTACGCAGGCTGGATCAAAAGCAGCAGCATCGAGCAGCGTTACCGCCTGCAAGGAGTGACCACTGCTTTCGGCAGTGGCGTGGATTTCACTCTGAATCCAGACACCCTCACCTTTGCACCGGGGGAGACGACCAAGAACATCGTTTTAAGCGTGGTGAATGACTCCGTGGACGAGCCGAATAACCTGGTGACGATCCAACTCTCAAATGCAACCGGTGCCAATATCTCAAGCGCTGGCACCTACCATGGCTACACCATCGTCGATGACGACAACGCTCCCGCAAATCCGTATGTTGGATTTGCAGCGGCCACGAGCACCGTCCTAGAAAGTGCAGGCACGGCGAACCTCGAAGTCAGCCTCGCTACACCCGCCACGGCAGCGGTTTCAGTTGGTTACTCCGTGACCGGAGGCACCGCTACAGACGGCGGTACAGATTTTACACTCGCCAGTGGCACGCTGAGTTTCGCAGCAGGTGAGACAGTGAAAACCATTCCCATTTCAATCACTGACGATACCATTCTCGACGCAGGAGAAACAATCACCATCACGCTGGCAGCGCCAGTCGGACTTCAACTCGGCAGCATCAGCACACACACTGTCACAATCACCGACAATGATCTGCCCGTAGTGACGATTGTGGCGACCGATCCAACAGCGAGTGAAGCGGGTCTCGATCAAGGTGAGTTCACTTTTTATCGCACAGGAAACACTTCTGCCGCCCTAACAGTGAATTACGCAGTCAGCGGCACAGCCAGCAGTGCGACGGACCGCCAGGGCGTAAGCACCAGCGTCACCTTCCAGCCAGGATTCAGCACAGTCACCCGACTTGTAATTCCTTTGAACGACGCTGTCGGAGAGTCCTTGGAGACGACGATTCTCACCATCTCGTCCGACCCAAATTACACCGTCGGTACTCCGAATTCTGCCACTGTTTCCATTCTAGACGATGATCGCAGCACCATCACCCTAGCAGCGAATGACGCCAACGCCTCAGAGTCGGTTGGTAACACTGGCCAGTTCACCGTCACACGCACTGCACCGACCAATGTGACACTCGCCGTGAATCTCACCATCTCTGGCACAGCTACAAATGGCACCGATTACACGACCATTGGAGCTACCGTCAACTTTGCGGCGAATGATGTGTCCAAAACAATCACCGTCACGCCAACCAACGACAGTGTTACCGAAGGAGACGAGCAGGTGACGATCTCTCTCGCCACCGGCAGCTACGACATCGGTGCCGCATCATTCGGAAATGTCACCATTGCCGACAACGACAATCCACCGGTGCTCTTCATCAACAGCCCAACCTCACAAGGACCACTCGTCGCCGCGGCGAACGGAATCATCGTCTCCGCCACCATCACTGACGACGGTGCGCCTGCCGCAGTGACTCAGACATGGACTCAAGTTAGCGGCCCTGGCATCGCGACCATCGAATCACCGAATGCTGCAACCTCGGCGGTGACTTTTTCAGCCCCAGGAACCTACGTGCTGCGCATCAGTGCCACCGACACGCAGTTCACCGTGAGCGATCAGGTCACCATCGTCGTCGGCAGCGACCTTGTGGCCTCGAATTGGTTCACACAGGACATGGCCCCGACATCAGCGCGGCGCGGCCAGGGTCTGGAGTACGGCGGTCTTTTCACAGTCAGCGGCACTGGTGCCGGCTACGCTGCGCAGACGGCAGATAAAGCCCATCTGATGGTACGGCAAGTCAGCGGTGATGGCAGTATCGTGGCACGTCTCACCAGCCTGCCGACCAATGGTGCTCTATCCGGTATTACCATTCGTGACTCGATGACGCGCGGAGCACGCCGAGCTGTTTTAGGTTTTGTTCCTGGCACCGGCCTACAGTTCCGCACACGCACTACCGTCAGCACGAATGACAGTGTGATCACTCAAACAGGACTTAGCCTACCCTTGTGGCTCAAACTTGATCGCAACGCTACAACTGGCGAAATCACGGCCTCATATGCACCCGATGTGAGCGGTGCTGCGGGGACTTGGGCAGCGATCGGCACGCCAACAACCATCACGATGGATGCCGAAGCACATTTTGGTCTGACCACTACAAGTAACAGTACGGCGAGTACGGCGACGGGTGTGTTTGATAACGTCACGCTCACACCCACACCCGTGGGCCCCGCTTTGATTAGTGAAGACTACGGAGCCACACCAGCAGCCCCAGGCACAGCAACTGTCGCTGGCAACACAATCACCATCGCCGGCAGCACGAGTGGCTACCATTATGGCTTGCAGTATTATGGCGACTTGGTCGTCGTCGCCCGCCTCGCAAGTTTCTCCTCCGGCGCAGGCAGTGCTAGCGGCGGCATCCGTATTGCAGAAAGCATGGAGCTTGGCGGCCAAGCGCACCTCGGACGCATGCCATCAGGTTCTTACAGTGGCTACTACTGGACCAGCCTTGCAGGTGGTAGTGGCGGCGGCGTGCCTAGCGGTATCGCTGCTGGAGACTGGATGCGCATTATCCGCAAAGGCAACAGCATCACAGGTTACCGTGCCCCCAATGTCGCAGGTGCTCCCGGCACTTGGATTCAAATCGGCCAGCCACAAACCGTTATCATGACCACGCCCGTGTTTGTCGGTTTCTATGTCAACAATGCCAGCGGCGTCGGCATGAACACCTGCACATTTAGCGGCGTGAGTATTACTGCGCTGAACAAAGCCCCTATCGTTGATATCGCGAGCGTGGCTCCTGGTTCGGTGCCACCGATCTCATTAAACGGCACAGTCACAGACGATAATTTCCCGGCGCCTGTAAACCTCACGAATTTATGGAGCGTGGTATCGGCACCTGGACCAGTCACGTTTGCAAATGCAACCGCCAAACAGACCACAGCAACCATGAATGATAGTGGCACTTATAATCTCCGCCTAACAGCAGATGATTCTGGAGTTCAATCGTTCAAGGATGTCAGCTTCATCAGTTCGCCTGGCTCACAGGTTCCGTTCATTCAGACTCATCCGGCAGATCTGGCCGTGATCCCGGGTCAGCCCGCAACTTATAGCGTCACCGCCTTTGGCGGCACGCTGAGTTATCAGTGGCAAAAAGACAACGTGGACCTGCCCAATCCAGGCGCCAACGGTTCAACTTTCAGCATCCCAGTCACCACCCAAGCTGATGTAGGAAACTACCGCGTGATCGTCTCCAACTCGACAGGCCCAAGCACTAGCAATGCCGCCAGCCTAGCCCTTGTAACTCCACCAGTCATCAATACCCATCCTGCGGATGTCACCATCAATACGGGTCAATCCACCACCCTCAATATTGCCGTTAGTGGTATTGGCTTATCATACCAATGGAAGTTTAAAGGCACCAACATTTCAGGAGCCACCGCCTCAAGTTACCCGATCACCAACGCGACCACTGCAGACATGGGAACCTACGTTTGCGTGGTCAAGAACATCGCAGCAACCATCCCTTCTAACGGCGCCTTTGTCACCGTGTTGGGAATCCCCACTGTTAATGTGCATCCAGTGCCGACTACGGTTATCTCCGGTGCCCCCTTTAGTTTCAGCGTCGCAGCTAGCGGCTTAAACCTCAGTTACCAATGGCAACGTAACCTCCAGGATATCCCAGGGGCTAATGCATCAACTTATGCCGTCAATGTCTCAAACATCGGCCACGCAGGCAGCTATCGTTGCATCGTCAGCAATGGTGCAGGCTCGGCCAACAGCAACGCCGCCCAGCTTACTGTATTTACCCTTCCCGTGATCGACTCTCAGCCGGTCGCTCTAAATGTCATCTACAACACGGCTGCTACTTTCAGCGTCGGGGCGAGCGGTCTCGGCCTGAGCTATCAGTGGCAAAAGAATACGACCGACATCCCAGGTGCAGTGACTTCCAGCCACCTCATTAATCAGGCGCAACTCAACGACAATGGCAGTTACCGTTGCATCGTCAGCAACCTTGCAGGATCAGTGCCCACGAGTGCTGTTTTACTGACGGTGGTAACCCAACCCATGATCACCGCACCGCCGCTTGATCAAACCGTGAACTTAGCGGCTCCCGCCACCTTTACCGTTACTGCCACCGGCTCAGGTCTTAGCTACCAATGGCAGCGTAATAACATCAGCATCGTTGGAGCCAATAGTGACACCTACACCATCACTAGCACCACCGCTATCGACGTGGCCAGCTACCGTTGCGTGGTCAGCAACCTACTGGGCACAGTAAAAAGCATCTCCGCGAAGCTAACCATTAACGGCCTGCCCCCGATCCTTCAACAGCCCGAGAATGTCGCTGCCGAGGCCGGTTCTACTGTCACACTTGCCGTCGGCACAAGTGGCACAGGCATCACCTATCTGTGGCAACGTAACAACATCACGATCCCCGGCAAAACTGCAGCCACGCTTGTCCTGACAAACTTTCAAAGCGCCAATGCCGGCGAATACCATTGCCAGCTTACGAATGCACTCGGACGTGTTTACACACGCGCTGCCAACGTGATCTTGGTCAACAACCTCGGAACTGCTCTTGATGACACCACGCGCAAGTGGCAATCCACCGGACCCAGCGAGCAATGGAAACACCAAACGATCACGCAGCATGATGGCGTTGATGCCTTGCAAACAGGAGCTCTCAATGATGGTGAGAGCTGTGCCTTGAAGGCTAGCGTTACCGGGCCTGGCTATGTGCGCTTCTGGAGAAAAATCTCCTCTGAAGCTGGCCGTGATTTCCTACGCTTCACTATCGATGGCGTCGAAAGCCCAGACGTGCCTGCCATCAGTGGCGAAGTGGACTGGCAGGAAGCACGCGCCCTGGTCACCTCGGGAATTCACGAACTGAAATGGACCTACAGCAAAGACGGCTCAGGCAATGCTGGCAGCGATTCAGCTTGGCTCGATCTATTCATCAGCGGACCACCTTACTACATCGTCACCCAGCCAGAGAATTTGCTCCGTCACTCCGGAAGTGCCGCCACCTTCAACGTCACCTACCAGAGTCCCAGTGTGCAGACGCTTCAGTGGCGTAAAAACGGCGTCAATATCGCCGGAGCGACAACTACCAGCTATACCATTAACAACGTCACCACCACTCATGGAGGAGACTACACAGTACTCATCGGAGGCAAGCTCAGTAGTGCAATCGCCAAGCTCTGTGTGGTAGGCGACCCACCACCATCCCGGGTCAAAGAGGGTGGGACCGCCATCCTAACTTTAGCAACAGGAGGCACTGGCATGACCTATCAGTGGAATCACCCCAACAACCTCACTCTCACCGGAAGATACGGATTCACGGGTGCAACCACCAACAAGCTCACTGTCAATTTTCTCAGTGCTCCTGACACTGGCATTTACACCTGTACTGTCACCGCATTCACTCCACCGCAGACCTTGACTCTCACGCCATGCATCATTGGCATCGTCACACAGCCCGTCGTTGATGCGGCAGCCACACCCCCCGTAGCCGCCGTCAGCGCTGCCGGTTACCAGTGGCAGCCCGTCAGTTCACAATTTCCCACAGGCTACACGATCACAGGCCTGCCTCTCGGCCTAACTTATAACACCGCTACAGGACTTGTCTCCGGCACACCGAGTGTAGGTGGCGACTTCACGATCAAAGTCACCGCTAAAAACGCCGCGGGTTCCAGTACAGTTCAGAGTTTCCTCTTGCACATTCAAAGCCTACCAGCTCAATCCGTGGGTGCCTTCAGCGCCCTCGTTGCCCGTAACACCGCCATCAATTCAGACCTCGGCGGTCTTTTCACTGCCACCGTGTCGAGCACCGGATCTTGGACAGGATCGCTCACGCTTGGTGCCGACAAGGCCATCATTCTCAATGGGCGTTTGCAAGGTGCTGTTGATGCCGCGCCCGTCCTTACCGCAACGATCAGCCCCACACTGTCACTCACACTCAATTTCAATACAGATAGCGAAACGATCACCGGATCTTTGATCTCTGGCAGCAATACAGCGGTCGTCGATGGAGCCCAGCACGTGTGGAGCACCACTCGCCTCGCTACCAGCTACAATGGTCTCTACAACAGCACACAAGAAGTCCCTGCCACTCAGTTCCTCGACACAGCGATTCCACAGGGCATTGGCTACACCCAACTCAATATACCGACGACAAGCAAAGGCGTCGCCACGATAACGGGTCAACTCGGCGACGGCACTGTCATCACACAAAGCATGACCCTATGGCCCGATGGACGCGTCCCTATGTTCCTCGTTTTGTATGCAAAGCGCGGCAGCCTCATCGGAACACACATCATCAATGCTGGAACGGAGGTCGGCTTCACGGACAACACCGTCAGCGGCACTCTCACATGGAACAAGACCGGCCCATCAAGCAGCGCCGACAAAGTCTATCCCAGCGGATTCCCCCTGATCTCCCTAACAACCGATGGCGCTAAATGGTTAAAGACTGCTCCACTGCTCGGACTTACCACTGCACGCGTCACCTTCACCGATGCTAAAGTTGAAGACGCCGCTCAGTTCCCAAGCCTAGCACAAACGTTCCCCATCACTGCTGCCAATGCCGCGCAGTTCAATACAGCCAGCAACCCATGCAAAGTGGCACTCACTTTAAACGCCACCACAGGCCTGTTCACGGGTAGTTTTACTCTCGTCGATAGCTCCGTTTCCCGCACTGGCAGCATCAGCGGTGTTCTACTGAGTCATCGCTCTCAAGGTATGGGCCGCTTCTCTCTGGTCACCCCACCCGGCTTGCCCACGAGCACTCTCACTGGTCGCACGATCATTGCTAGCCCGTGATGTAGCGCCTGATTGCTTGGATTAAAGCGACATGCCCGCCAAACCCGCCAGCTCCATCCATGCCCTATCTACCTCGGGAAGAGAAGTCTGGGAGCTGTTCGACTTTATTGATGCGGTGCAGTTCTGGGTCAAAGATCGGCAGGGCATCTATCTCTGGGTGAGTCGCGGCTTCCTCATGAACTACTCACTTGATGAACGTGACCAGGTCATCGGTCGCACCGACTTCGATCTGTCTCCCCCTCATCTCGCCAATCAATATCAACAAGACGATGAACGCGTGTTAGCCGGTGAGCGCATCATCAATCGTGTCGAGCTAGTGGGCCGGTATGATCACACCGCAGCGTGGAGTCACACGACAAAATTACCGCGTCACAACAAAGCAGGGCGCATCACCGGAACCGTCGGCATCACGCATCCAGCCCCGAAGGCGAGCATCCAACCTGATTCAACAGAGGCGGCCCTAGCCAAAGCGATCGCTTTCATTCATGAGCACTATCATGAACCGATCGAAAACAAGCGACTCGCCATGCTGACAAGCTCTTCCCTGCGTGCCTTTGAGCGGCGTTTTGCAAGCGCCCTCCACATGACTCCGCAGCAATATCTACGTCGGCTACGCGTGCGATTGGCCTGCCGCGCTCTAGTCAGTACTCACCACGCCTTGGCCGAGATCGCATTGAATCATGGCTTCTGTGATCAGAGCCATTTCACGCGCGAGTTTCACCGTGAAACAGGTCTGACACCACGCGAGTATCAAAAGCGCTACACAGCCTAGCACGCCGTTTTTCTTCCAAAGGATGCCGTCCTGTCACAAGAACACGCGCACCACGCCTGATAGCTTCTCCCAACCATGAAGCTCCAATCAGGCATCACCGTCGTCAAAAACGGCCAGCTCGTCGATGGCACGGGCAAGCCCGCCATCCCCAACGCCACCGTGATCGTTCAAGACGGTCGCATCACCTACGCAGGCAGTGCGGAGGCCGCGCCGCAAACACCGCCCGACGCGCGCATCATCGACGCCAAAGGCGGCACGATCCTGCCGGGGCTCGTCGAGGCGCATTTCCACGCCACTTACTTCAACATCCAGGAACTGCAGGACCTCGACATCAAATACCCCGTCGAATACGTCAGCATGCTGACCGCAGTGAATGCGAAGCTCGCACTCGAATGCGGCTATACGGCGGCTCGCAGTGGCGGTTGTCTTTTCAATGTCGATGTGTGGCTCAAGAAGGCCATCGAGAACGATCTCATCCCCGGTCCACGCCTCGCCACGTCGGGCCGCGAGATTTGCAGCGCTGGCGGATTGATGGACTGGAACCCCGAGTTCCGCAAAATCGGCATGGAGGGCCTCGTCTTCATCATCAACGGCGTCGAGGACGCCCGCAGCGCCGTGCGTGCACTGGTGAAGGACGGCATTGAGTGGGTGAAGACCTATCCCACCGGCGATGCCGCGTCGCCAGACACGAATGATCATCACACGCTGTGCATGAACTTCGACGAGATGAACGCCGTGGTGCAAACCGCGCACAATCACAAGCTCAAGGTCACCGGCCACTGCCGCGCCACCGAGGGCATCAAGAACGCCCTCCGCACCGGTTACGACTGCATCGAGCACGGCACCTTCATCGATGACGAAGGCCTGGAACTACTTTTGAAGCGCGACGTGCCCTGTGTCCCCGCGCTCTACTTTGAGAAAGCCAGTATCCTGCGTGGCCCTGAGTTCGGCCTGCCACAGAGCGTTATCGACGGCCATCAAGAAACCCTTGACGGCGGCACCGCATCCGCGCTGCGCATCCTCCGCGCCGGTGGCCGCATCGGCCTCGGCGGTGATTACGGCTTCGGCTGGAATCCGCACGGCGACTATGCACGCGAGATCACCTTCTTCGTGAAGGATGTCGGCTTCACTCCACTGGAGGCCATCATGTGCGCCACCAAGACCGGAGCCGAGATCATGGGCCGCAGCCACGAATTCGGCACCGTAGAGGCTGGCAAGCTCGCCGACCTCCTCATCGTCGATGGTGACGTTTTAAAAGACATCGCCCTCCTCGAAGATCGCAGCCGTTTCATCGCCGTCCTCCAAGGCGGCGTCATCAAAGCCGGCCAACTCACCCGCACCGAACACACCTGGGATAATGCGACTAAAATGGGATGAGGATCAAACGACGCTCGAATTAGCCGCAGAGAGGCGGAGGAGCAAAGAGGCAGGGGATTTATAAAACGGCCCGAATCTCTTCGTTCTCTGCTCCTCCGCTATTTTGCCCCTGTGTGGCAAAACCGAACCACCCCACGCCCTCACATGGCCCTCATCGACCCCACACCTTACGAGAACGAACTCGCCACAAGAATCATTGGTTGTGCCATGATCGTGCATCGTCACTTCGGGCCCGGGCTCATCGAAAGCATTTATGAAACCTGCTTCTGCCACGAACTCGCCAAGGCAGGTTTGAAAGTGGTGCGCCAGAAGCGCCAGCCCATCATCTATGACGGCATCACCTTCGATGATCCCTTCCGCATGGACATCGTCGTGAATGATACCATCATCATCGAAAACAAGGTCGTCGAAGTCGTCCTCCCGCTCCACAAGGCCCAACTCCGCAGCTACCTCAAACTAGCCAACCGCCGCCTTGGACTCCTGATTAACTTCAACGTCGAACTCCTCAAAGACGGTATCCACCGCGTCGTCAACGGTGACGCCACTTACGACCAATGACATCTTTTCACCTCCGGAATTAGCCGCAGAGGGGCGGAGTGGCAAAGAGGCAAAGAATTGAAAACTCTGCCTCTCTGCTCCTCCGCCCCTCTGCGGCAAACCCGAATCACCCCGCGCCCCCTTTATGCTCCACCGCCTCATTCTCTTCCTCTGCCTCTCCGCTTCTGTCATGGGAGCCGATCTCTTCGATAAACAAAACCTCGCCGCGTGGTGCATCGTGCCGTTCGATGCCGCGAAGCGCTCCCCAGAAGCCCGTGCCGAGATGGTGGCGAAGATGGGGCTCAAAAAAGTCGCCTACGACTGGCGGCAGGAGCATGTGGCGGAGTTTGAGCGCGAGATCCTCGCGTATCAGAAGCACGGCATCGAGATGTTTGCATTCTGGGGCACGCATGACGAGGCGTTCCGGTTGTTTGAGAAGTATAAAATGCATCCGCAGCTCTGGATCATGATGAACGGCTCTGGCGAGACGCAGGACGCCAAAGTGAAATCCGCCGCTGTGGGTCTGCTGCCCATTTTAGCCAAAGCAAAAGCCATTGGCAGCCAGGTCGGCATCTACAACCATGGCGGCTGGGGCGGCGAGCCGGAGAACATGATTGCCGTCTGCGAATACCTCAAAAAGAACCACGGCACCGACAACATCGGCATCATCTACAACCTCCACCACGGCCACAGCCACCTCGACCGCCTTCCCAAAGCCATCGAGGCCATGAAGCCGCATCTCCTCTGCCTCAACCTCAACGGCATGGACATCGCGGGCGACACCAAAGGCCGCAAAATTCTCCCGCTCGGCGTGGGCACGCAAGATGTGAAGGTGCTGCGCCAGATCCGCGCCAGCGGCTACAGCGGCACCATCGGCATCCTCAATCACACCAACGAAGACGCCGAAGGCCGCCTGCTCGACAACCTCGACGGCTTGAAGTGGCTCGTGCCGCAACTCGATGATGCAAAGCCGGGAGCAAAGCCAAAGTATCGCACCTGGAGTGACAAACCCGCCGCCGAAACTCCCGTTGTGACCACCAAGCTCCTCTTGGTCGGCCAAGGAAAACCTTCGTTGAGCAAAGAATTCGGCGAGGCCTTGAAGGGCAGCTATTTCGAACTCGAAAACGAACCTTACCGCACTCTACCTCTCTCCATCGAGTGCCGTGCGAAGCTGAATGGCAAACAGGGCTTCAACATCCTCGTCGCATCCGACGCGAAATCCTCCGCCACGCATTGGGAACTCTACACGCATGCCGGGCGCGGCTCGCTCGCGCTCTACATGCCCGGACGCGGCGGCGATTTCGACTCGAAGGTCGATGTCTGCGACGGCCAGTGGCACGACTTCCTCGCCAGCATCGACGACAAGAGCGTCATCCTCTGGATCGACGGCAAACAAGTGTTCGAAAAGCCCGTGCAGCCGATGAAAGGCACACCGACAGCGGGTGGCATCGGCTTTGGTCGCCTCGCCGAAGGCGGCATCGGCTGCGATGGCCTCATCGACGACGTGCGCCTCTCACGCGGCGTCATGAAACCACGCAAAGGCAACGCCCCCCGCCTGCGCATGGACAACACCCTTGGCCTCTGGGACTTCGACAACCTCAGCGATCTCCTCCCGCCACCCGCGCCAAAAACTGCCGAGTTCAAACCCGACCTCCCACCGCTCAACAAAGACGACAACCAGCACTGGCAGGAATTCGTCAATCGCGAGCGCACCTTCGACTTCTACGGCAAGCAGGCGCTGCAATTCATGAAGCAAAAGCCTCTACCCGAACTCATCGCCCCCTTCCCCGGCATGGACGGCGGCCAACAAGGCCACTGGGGCAATCAAAACGACCAAGTGACGTGGAAAGATGGCCGCTGGGCTACGAGTGATCTTGGCAGTGTCTTCAGCGGTGTCTTCAAAGGCGCAGGTGTGACCGTGAACAAAGGCGTGTGCGTGCGCTTCGATGACAAAGCAGCCGTCTTTGATCCTGAGCGCATGGCGTGGCGCTTGGAATGGTCGGGAGGCTTCATCAAGCTCAACGACAACCGCCACGGCTTCATGGCCGGTGCGCCGATGGATGGCAAAGTCATCTCCAAAGAGGAAAAGAAGCTCCCCGGCACCTACCGTGGCTTTTTCCGTTGTGGCAAAGAGGTCACCATCATCACCAGTGAGACCGAATTGCCAGAACCAGCCGCAGCCCAATGGCCTCAGTGGATCGAAACCAAAGGCGAACTCGGCACGCAGTCACCGTTCGCCACGGATCGCATCACGATCCCGTTCGAGAATCCGTATGGCACGCTGTTCTTCATCACCGCGCATGACTTCTTCAGCGATGGCACCGCCGCTGTCGCCACCATGACGGGCGAAGTGTGGCTGGTGAAGGGCATCGACGACAAGCTGGAGAAGCTGCGCTGGAAACGCTTTGCCACGGGCCTGCATCAGCCGCTGGGCATGAAGATCGTGAAGGACAAACTCTACGTCCTCGGTCGCGATCAAATCACCTGCCTGCACGATCTCAATGGCGATGACGAAGCCGACTTCTACGAGTGTGTGACGAACGCCATGCAAACCTCGCCTGGCGGGCATGACTTCATTGTCGGACTCGAAGCGGACAAAGAAGGCCGCTGGTATTTTGCCTCCGGCAATCAAGGCGTGTGCAGAGTGGATCAGTCCTCTGGACTGAACAAATCAGGCCAGAGGCCTGAACCACAAATCCTCGCCACCGGCTTCCGCAATCCAAACGGCCTCGGTCTCTCGCCGGATGGGCGCTTCATCACCACGAGCGTCCAGGAAGGTGATTGGACGCCAGCCACCTCCATCTGCCAGATCGAACTCGATCACAATCTCGGCACGCACTTCGGTGCCGGTGGTCCAAAGAACGGCCAGCCACCCGAACCCGTGCTCATGTACATGCCACGTGGCGAAGACAACAGCGCGAGCAGCCAGGTCTTCATCACGAGCGACAAATGGGCCGCGCTCAAAGGCGACAATAACCTCATCCACCTCTCTTCCGGTGGCGGCAGCGCGTGGCTCATGATGCGACAGCAGGTGAAAGGTCGCTGGCAAGCCGCAGCAGTCAAAATCAGCGGCAATTTCGACTCAGGTCCGCAATGCGCACGCTTCAATCCGAAGGACGGCCATCTCTATGTGAACGGCATGCAAGGCTGGGGCACTTACACGCCGAAGGACGGCTGTTTTCAGCGTGTGCGCTTCACCGGCGGCGACAAACCGGTGCCCGTCGGCTTTGAAGCACGCGACAACGGCGTGCTACTCCGCTTCAACCAACCGGTGAAGGACGCGGATGCCGCCACCTGCTTCGCCCAATGCTGGAACTACAAATACGGCCCGCAATACGGATCGCCCGAGTATTCTGTGAAGTATGAAGACACACCCGGCCATGACCCGCTCGAAGTCCGCAGCGTGCAGAAGCTCGATGGCGGCAAGACGCTCTTTCTCGAAATTCCGCAGATCGTCACCGCCAGCCAAATTCATCTCCATGTGAGCACCGGCCACGACATCTTCCTCACCGCGCATGCTTTGGCCGAGCCCTTCACCGACTTCCCTGGCTACACGAAGATCGCCAAAACCAACCACGCCGCCCAAATCGGCCTCACCGCTCCCACACCCTCGAAACCCAACCCTTGGGCCAAAGGCGAAAGAGGTCGCGAGATCGTCATCGAAGCAGCGCTCGGCTTGCAATACGTGCAGAAGCAGCTCACTGCCAAAGCTGGTGAAAAACTCACCATCATCTTCAAGAACCCCGACGTCGTCCCGCACAACTGGATGCTCGCCAAGCCCGGCACGCTGCAAAAGATCGGCAACCTCGCCAATCTTATGATCACTGACCCACAGGGCATGCAAAAGCACTACGTCCCCGACAGCGCCGACGTGATTGCCTACACCGACATGACGAATTCGAAAGGCGAGTTCGTGATCCACATCACCGCGCCGAACGAAAAAGGCGACTACCCCTACCTATGCACCTTCCCCGGCCACTGGATGGTGATGAATGGAGTGTTGAAGGTGGAGTAGCTTCGATTGGCAATTGAAGCCACGTCATGAAAACCATCACCATCGTTTTCCTCGCCCTGCTACTCCCGCTTTCAGCGGCTGAACCCATCATGAACCACGCCACCGCTTTATCCGCCTACGTCGAAAAGCTCAACACGCACTCGTGGGAGCAGATCGCCCCGTGTGTCACAGAGGATGTCGTATTCATCTTTACGGAGGGAACGTTTGTCGGCAAAGCAGCAGCCAAAGCGTCTTTTGAAAAGACCTTCAAGTTGATCCAAAACGAGGTTTTCAGCCTTCACGACTTCTCTTGGACGGCGGTCACGGAAAGCATGGCATCATGCCACTACGAGTTTCGTTGGAAGGGCTTTATTGAAGGCCAGGAAGCGTCAGGCGGCGGACGCGGCACCTCCATCTTGCGCAAGCTCGCTGGCCGCTGGCTCATCGCTCACGAGCATCTCGGCCCCTACCCTCGTAGATCTTGAATCGAACCGCTTCTCTCATCACTGCCGCAGCGCTCGACTCCACCGCACTGGACTTCAGGATGATGTTTCGTTTCAAAAAGCTTGTACGTCGGCCCATCGTTTTTCTACACGGCGCATGGCCGATGGTCGCAAATCACAGCCAAAGACGCGCTCATCCAATCAGGACAGATGACGATCGAAAAACCCTAGCGCATAGCCGCTCACTCAGAGCAGTCGCCACTCGTGGCCATCCTGGCGCAGGAGGTCGTCCGCTTCTTTCGGACCCCAGCTTCCGGCGGGGTATTCGCACATCGGCGGCGGCGTTTCGGACTTGTGCCAGGCGTGCTCGATCTCGTCGATGAACTTCCACGCATTCTCCACTTCGTCGCGTCGTGCAAAAAGCGTGGCATCACCCGCCATGGCGTCGAGCAAGAGGCGCTCGTAGGCTTCAGGGCTTGCCTTGCCAAAGCTGGATGAATAGCGGAAGTCCATCTTCACTTGCTGCATGGACAGCGCCTGCCCAGGCTGCTTGGCCAGGATGCGCAGGGCGATGCCTTCATCCGGCTGAATGCGGATGACGAGTGTGTTTTCGCTGCTGCCAGGGAGGCGCGCAGTGGCAAAGGGAACCTGTGGCGGCTTCTTGAAATGGATGCTGATCTCGGTGGCTTTTTTCGGCAGTTGCTTGCCCACGCGGATGTAAAACGGCACGCCCTGCCAGCGCCAAGTGTCGATGTATAAACGCAAAGCCACATAGGCCTCCGTCTTCGACTCAGGATTCACGCGGTCTTCCTCACGATAGCCCACGCGCGACACTCCATCGACACTGCCCGCAGTGTATTGAGCGCGGATCACATTCGCACCCACCGCCTCCGGGCCGATGAGCGGACGCAGCGCACGGATCACCTTCACTTTTTCATCGCGCACACTATCGGCGCTGAGATCGGTCGGCGGCTCCATGGCCACGAGACTCAGAAGCTGGAAGAGATGATTCTGCACCATGTCACGCAAAGCACCCGCCGTGTCATAGTAGCCGCCGCGCCCGCCTTCCATACCCAGATTTTCGGCGCAGGTGATCTGCACGTTGTCGATGTATTTGCTATTCCAGTTCGGCTCAAAGAGAGCGTTGGCAAAGCGCAGCACCATGATGTTCTGCGCCGTCTCCTTGCCCAAATAATGGTCGATGCGGTAAGTGTCCTTTTCCTCAAAGGTCTCAGCCACCACGGCATTCAAACCACGCGCTGTGGCTAGGTCCTTACCAAAAGGTTTCTCGCACACCACACGCGCCCATTTGCCACTCACTCCGCGATTTAATCCGGTGGCACGCAGCATCTCTAAGATCGGCTTGAAGGCCTCTGGTGCAGACGCGAGATAAAATAGACGATTTGCGGGCGTGCCGCGCTCTTTGTCGAATTGATCGAGCAGGAGCTTGAGCTGAACGTAGCCAGAGGGATCTTCGAACTCGCTACGGTGGTAGTGGATTCCCTGAGAAAAACTGGCCCACAATTCATCCGTGTGCGGCTGGCGGGAGTTCTTGCGATTCCCCTCCTCCAGCTCTTTGCGGAAGACCTCATCCGTCTTATCACGCCGAGCGAAGCCGACCACTTTGAACTGCGGCGGCAGATCACCGCAGGCCGCCACATTGTAGAAGGCAGGGATCAGCTTGCGGTTCGTCAGGTCGCCTGTGGCGCCAAAGATGACCACGGTGCAAGGCTCCGCGCGATGGCGTTGGAGCAGCGTTTCTTGAAAGGGATTTTCCAGATCAGACATGTTGAGGGGTGATACGCCCGCCCAGCGAGGAGCGGCTCGGAGACTACCCGCTTCCCACAGGCTGGCAACCCGTGAAGCGCAGGCAGCGTGCCGCTACGGATGAAATCACTTCATGCTAGGCATGAGCGTCCATTGAGGAGCCGACTTCACACTGCAATTTTACCCTGTCGCTCACGCCGGAATGATGCACTGTCCGCTCATGCGTTGCGTTTTGGCCCTCAGTCTCTGCCTTGTCACCGGAGCCGCTCTACAGGCGGCTACTCCGGCATCCACGTCAGCTCCCTCCCCGACTCCGCAGGCGTCGCCAAAACCAAAGCCCAAGGACGATCCAGCGCCGCCGAAGCCAGCCGCCGAGAAACCCAAGGAACCAACTCCGAAGCCGCCGCCGGAGGATGCTTATCGCCAGATGGAGCTGCTCACGCGCGCCATGGAAACCATCCGCCAGAGCTATGTCGATGAGTCCCAGATCACCTACGAAGCCCTGGTCGAAGGTGCGCTCGAAGGCATGCTCCGCCGACTCGATCCGCACTGCGAGTACATGGGCAAGTCACTCTTTGAAGACATGCAGCGCGAGCAGAGCGACACCTCAGAAGGCGTGGGCATCAGCGTCGCACTGCGTGATGGCACACTCACCATCATCAGCGTGCGTGAAGAGGGACCCGCCGCGCGTGCTGGAGTCATCGCCGGAGATCAGATGGTGCGGATCAATGAAGTTCTAACTGACAGTGTCGGCGTGGCAGAAGCCATCCAGCTCCTCACAGGTAAGACCGGCGAGTCACTGAAGCTCACCGTGCGCCGGCCCGGCACCCGGCAATTCCTGGAGTTCACACTCGTGCGTGAAACCCTCAGCGAGACTTCTGTGCATGACGCCATGCTCTTCGTCCCAAAAATGGCTGGTGAATACAAAATTGGTTACGCCCGCATCTCACAGTTCACCCAAGCCACCGCCAGCGATCTGAGCACCGCTCTCGATGATCTCGAAAAGCAGGGCATGCAGGCCTTCGTCCTCGACCTGCGGAACAACCCCGGTGGCCTGCTCGACAGCTCAATCGCCGTGTGTGGTGAGTTCCTGCCAGAGGGCACCGTCGTCGTCACCACAGAGGGCCGCATCGCCTCGCAGAATCCGCCTCCTTATCGCACACCGGGACGCGATGGCAAAAAGCCGCGTCGCTATCCCATGGCCGTCATCATCAATCACGGCAGCGCCAGCGCCGCCGAGATCACCGCCGGAGCCTTGCAGGACTTGAAGCGCGCCATCGTGATCGGCACCACCAGCTTTGGTAAAGGTAGCGTGCAAAGCATCCTGCCCATGAAAAATGGAGCCGCCATGCGCCTCACCATTGCTAAATATTATACGCCGAGTCATCGCACCATTCACGAGCACGGAGTCGAACCAAACATCGTCTCCACACTCACCACCGACGAAGAAATCCGCGTCTCCAAATGGCGCAACAATCACGGCACCGGTGAAGCCGCCGCCATCGAGATCTCCAACCTCGGCGACAAGCAACTCGATCGCGCCGTCGATGCCTTGAAAGGCGCGCTCGTCTTCGAATCCTTCCGTCCCAAAGAGGAGCCGAAGCCCAAGCCAGCCGTCATCAAAGCCCCGCCAAACGTCCCCAAAGCCCTGCCATTGCCTGCTGCCGATCCACAGCCAGTTCCCAGCAAGACAAACTAAGCTTTTCCAGTTCGAGACATGCGCCGCCTCTTCTTCCTCTTCGCCTTCTGCTCCCCACTATCAGCCCTCGACCTCCGACTGCCCACGGCGAATGATGCGCTGCTCAAAGGAGGTGGCCCTGACTACTTCCAGTTCGTGGATCGTAACTTTGAAGGCGAGAAAACAACCCCCTGGGAAGGCGGACAGTTTGGCTTCTGGCGTGATCCTCGTCGCATCAGCAGTGGCATCGCATACGCGCGTTTTCATGAGGGGCTGGATGTGAAACCGCTTCAGCGTGATGCGCGTGGAGACCCTCTCGATGAGGTCCACTCCATGCTGCCCGGTGAGGTTGTGTACGTCACGCCTTCTGGGAAGAGCAATTACGGCAGCTACATCGTCATCAAGCACGACTGGGGTGAGGGGCCGTTCTTCTCACTGTATGCGCATTTAAAAACAGCCCTTGTTGCTGCTGGCACCCAGGTCACTGCTGGGCAGGTCATCGCCCGCATGGGTTTCACAGGCAGCGGTATCGACCAACGTCGTGCGCATGTACATGTTGAGTTGAATGTCATGCTCTCCACAGAGTTCGATCTTTGGCACAGCACAGGATTCAATACACCGAATCACCATGGCATCTACAACGGCATGAACCTGCTCGGACTCGATCTCCAGGCGCTGTATTTAGCCCATGCCAAGAACCCCGCGCTCTCCGTGGCCGAATGGATACGCAGCAGTGAACCCTCGTTTGAAATCACCGTGCCCGGCAGCGCAAAGATGGAACTCCTCAAGAGGCATCCATGGCTGAGTGAAAGCCCCACCGCGACTGCCAGCTCCTGGCAGATTCGCTGCACACGCTGGGGATTGCCTATCTCCATCAAAGCTAGCCCGCAGACCGTCGCTGGCCCCATCGTGAGCTGGCTAAAAACAGACCCAATGCCCAACTACTACGCCACCCGCGGCCTCATCAGCAACAACGGCAAAATCACCGTCGAAGGAATGAGATTCATCCAACTCATGGCCGGACTCTGAGCTCGTCATTTTCATCTCATGCTCCTCGCTCTCGAATCTTCCTGCGATGAAACTGCCGCGGCCATCTGCACGGCGGACGGTGTGCTACTCGCATCGGCCATCGCCTCACAGATTGAGATTCATCGCCAGTATGGCGGAGTCGTGCCTGAGGTCGCCTCACGAAATCACGTTCTGCATGTGCGGCCGCTCGTCGAGCAAGTGCTCGCTGAAGCGGGTGTGAAGCTCGCCGACATGCGCGCCTTTGCCGCCACCACCGGGCCTGGTCTCGTCAGCTCGCTACTCATCGGCACCAGCATGGCCAAGGCGCTGGCGGCAGCGGAGAACAAGCCATTCCTCGCCATGAATCACATGGAAGGACATCTACTTTCCCCCTTCATGGCCGGCAATGGCCCGCCGCGCCCTTGTGTGGCGCTCATCGTCAGCGGCGGTCACACAATGCTGCTGCACATGCAAGGGGTTGGTCAGTATCGTTTGTTGGGCAAAACCCGTGACGACGCCGCAGGCGAGGCCTTTGATAAAGTCGCCAAGATGCTCGGCCTGCCCTATCCCGGCGGACCCGAGATCGACAATCTCGCCTCGCAAGGCCGCGCGGATGCTTATGCTTTCCCCCGCAGCTTTCTCGATGGTCACAGCCTCGAGTTCAGCTTCAGCGGCCTGAAGACCGCCGTGCTCTACGAGCTGCCGAAACTCGATCTGCAAAACCCAGCCACCCTCGCCGATGTCTGCGCCAGCGTGCAGGAGGCCATCCTCGAAGTGCTCGTCGAAAAGCTCATTCTCGCTGCACGTCAATGCCGTGAGAAACTCGTCACCGTCAGCGGTGGCGTCAGTTGCAATCGCGGCCTCCGCGCCAAGCTCAGCGCACGCTGTGAAAAGGAAGGACTCAGCCTTCTCCTTGCCCGTCCCGAACTCTGCACCGACAATGCAGGCATGATCGCCTACGCTGCCGTGCAGCGCTTCCAGCTAGGCCAAACTTCACCCCTCACCGCCGATGTCGATCCTAACCTGCCGCTCGTGGCGTGACGCCATCATCGTACTGATGCTGCTTTCCAGCGCACTTCAGGCCGCCCCTGTTCCTGGTCTCATCCTCCCGTTGCATGACGTCGAAGTCGGCACCGCCGCCACCGGTATCGTCGCTGAAGTGCTCGTCAAAGAAGGTGACATAGTCGAGAAGGGACAGCCGCTGGTGAAGCTCAACGACGAAGTCGAAAAGCTCGATGTCGAGCGTGCGGCAAAGGTGCTGGAGAAAGCCAAGTTTGATCATGAAGCCGCACAGAAGCTGCTCGCTGAAAAGATCGGCACGCGCGAGGACGCGCTCAAGAAGCAGATCGAGCACGATCTTGCGAAACTTCAAATGCAGGCCGCCCAGGTCCGGCTCAAACAACGCACCATCAAAGCGCCGATTCAGGGCATCGTGGTGAAACGAGACAAGGAACCCGGTGAAGCTGTGCTGCTCAATGAAACCGTCGTCCAGATCGTCCACATCCAGCAAGTCTATGCCCAGTTTTATCTGGAGCCCGATCAAGCCCGCACGCTCAAGCCAGGGGCCGATCTCAAATTCAAAGTCCCCTCGCTTCCAGACCCTCAATCCTTCACCGGCACCATCGACTTCATCGACCCGCGCATGGATGCCGAAAGCGGTCTCTACCGCATCAAGCTGCTCGTGGATAACAAGGACTTGAAGCTCAAGGCTGGCATGAGAGTGGAGATGGAAGTGGCAAAACCCTGACGCCCCATGCAAGCAGCCTTGTCCATCACAGAGGTCACGGCTGAGACAGCGCCAGACGTAGAAAGCACGGTGCCATCTGCCTTGCGATCGGATTTGATGATCAGCCACCAGCTCTTTGAGGGTCGTGCCTTTGCCATCATCAAAGATCCGCTCTCACTGAAATACTTCCGTCTGCCCGCCGAGGATTTTGCTCTGGCTTCACTCTTCGATGGCAAGCGCAACGTCGCCGCGATCCGCGCGGCTTTTCACCAATCTCAGCCACAGGCAGCACTGAGCCAGTCGCGCGCTGAGATCACCGAGCGCATCCTGCGTTTCGCCAATGAACTGCTGCTCGGCGGCTTCTTGGAAACGACAGCCGCCGCCACACGGCATCAGCAACGAGTCGAGACAGCGCGGCAGCCGGTCGTCACGCCATGGGGACTGTTCATGAAGTCGCTCTTTCTGAAGATCCCGCTGTGGGACCCGGACACGGTTCTCATTCGGATCGAACGGCGCATGCGCTGGGTCTGGTCGTGGCTTGGCTTTGCGATCACTCTCGTGATACTGCTCGCCGGGGTCGCGGTGTTTGCGCTGAACTTCCCGCGCATCGCACCGTCGCTGAACAACTTTCTCACACTGCCAAATCTCGCGCTGATTTGGGTGCTCACGATTGCGGTGAAAATCATCCACGAATTCGGTCACGGCCTTACCTGCAAGCACTACGGCGGCGAGGTGCATGAGATGGGGGCGATGGTCATCGTCTTCTCGCCCTTCCTCTATGCCGATGTCACCGACAGCTACCTCTTCCCGAAGAAGCGCCACCGCATTCTCGTCGCGGCGGCGGGCATCTACATCGAGCTGGTGATCGCCGCCATCGCCACGCTGCTGTGGGCCGTGTCACAGCCCGGACCGACGCAGCAGCTTCTCTTTAATCTCATGCTCATCACAAGCGTTTGGACCGTTCTCTTCAATGCCAACCCGCTGATGAAATTCGACGGCTACTACATCCTCACCGACGTGCTCGATGTGCCCAACCTGCGCGCCAAAGCCCAGATGTGCGTCAGCGAGATGATGCGCCGCCTGTGCTTCGGACCGAACGGCGGCACGCCTTCCGTCGAGTCCATACTGCCACGTCGCAGTCGTAGCTGGTTCGTCTTCTACAGTGTGGCGGCGCAGTTCTACCTGCTCTATGTCACCCTCGGCATCGCGATGCTTTTCCATCATTTGCTCAAGCCCTACGGTCTCGCCTGGCTTGGCGACTGGATCGGCATCGGCGCGCTAATCTCGATGCTACTTGTACCTGCGATGTCATTCTTTACCAAACAACTCACCGCCGACCGCGCCGCTGCTCGTACGAACCGCCGTCCCTGGATCACCTTGGGCGTGGCGATAGTGCTTGTCGCATTGCTTTTGCAAATGCCCTGGCCTGTGAATGTGGAACGACCCGCCGTGCTGCAACCCGTGGACGTAGAGTTTGTTCGCGCTGAGGTGCCGGGACGGATTCTGGAAATCCAAGTCAAGACCGGTCAAGCGGTCAAGTCTGGAGACACCATCGCCGCGCTCAGCAATCCACGTCTCACAGGCGATGTGAGCGCTGCCGAACTGCGAGTCGAGCGTGCGAAGCGTGAACTCGACATGACTATTGGCAGCGAAGCTCCAGCCGCCTACAAGCAGGCACAGTCCCAACTTGGCCAAGTCCAAGGCGCGTTTCAAGAAGCTCAACGTCTCAGCACACGACTCACTCTTCGAGCTTCACGCGCAGGCGTCGTCATCACGCCTGATCTCGAACGGATCGCCGCTGGCAGCCTGCGTGCCGGCGATGCCTTGTGCGAGATTGTGCAGATTGATCCCATCCAGATCTACATTCCGCTCAACGAACGCCAGGCCCGTCATATCCGCGCCGGACAAGCTGTCGATCTGCGTGTGTCTGCTGCGCCTGATCGAATGTTCCAGGGCTCTGTGATTGAAGATCGCAAGACACCGCCCGCGCGTGAACTGCCGCCGAATCTCGTCGCCACGCTCGGCGGTGATCTCGCCGCCCAACCCGATGCCGAAGGCCGCCTGATGCCGCTGGAGACGACTTACGGCGTGCTCGTTTCCATCCCGAACGCCGATCATGTTTTACGTCCCGGCATGACCGGCACCGTGCGCATTCACGGCCCCATGCAGCCAGTGCATCGTATTCTCTGGATGAAGCTCCTGGACTTTATCAGCCTGGATTACCGGCTGTAGATCGAGTCCCCTATGCGATGATGTCCTTTGCCACCACGCCGTGAACATCCGTCAGGCGGAAATTGCGTCCCGCATACCGATAGGTCAGGCGTTCGTGATTGATGCCGAGCAGATGGAGCACCGTCGCGTGCAGATCATGCGTGGTGATGATGCCGGTTTCAGCGGTGTCACCCATGGGGTTGGTGCTGCCGTATTTGAAGCCGCCTTTCACGCCGCCACCGGCCATCCACATGGTGTAGCCGCCGCCGTTGTGACCGCGACCGTTGTAGGGCTCGTTGTCGTAACCGCTGCCGCGGCCGAATTCGCCGCCCCAAATGACGAGGGTGTCTTTGAGCATGTCGCGCTGCTTGAGGTCGGCGATGAGGCCCGCGATGGGTTTGTCGATGCTGCCGGCCTGGCGCGTGATGCCTTCGCGGAGCTGCTGATGATGGTCCCAGCCAGTGCTAGTGAGCTGGATGAAGCGCACGCCTTTTTCGGCCATGCGGCGGGCCATGAGACATTGGGTGCCGAAGCGTTCGGTTTCGCCGTCGTCGAGGCCGTACATGTCGCGGATGTGCTGCGGTTCTTTGTCGAGATCGAGCACGGCAGGCACGCTGGTCTGCATCTTGTAGGCCAGTTCGTAACTCTGAATGACACCTTCGAGTTCGGGATTGCCGGGATCGCCCGCGAGGAGCCTGCGATTGGCTTTTTGGATGAATTCGATCTGCTTTTGCTGCTGCGCGTCGCTGAGTCGGCCATTCGAGAGATCGGGGACGCCGCCACCGCCGCTGCTGAGGCGTGTGCCCTGGAAACTGGCGGGCAGGAAGGCTGAGCCGTAGTTCATCGCGCCACCGGTGTCGGCCACGGGGTTGATCGTGACAAAGCCGGGCAGGTCTTCCGCCTCGGTGCCGAGTCCATACACGATCCACGCGCCCATCGAAGGTCGCACAAACGTCTCACTGCCGATGTGCAGCGCCACCGTGGCCATCTGATGCGCGTTCGTGCGCGTCTGCATGCCGTTCAGAATGCAGAGATCGTCCGCATGCTTGGAAAGCTCGGGAAACGCATCCGAAATCATGAGGCCGCTCTTGCCGCGTGGTTTGAACTCAAACGCCGAGCCCATGTACTTCTGAATCTTCTGCTCCTCGGCCTTCGCGAGTTCCGGTTTGTAATCAAACGTGTCCAGATGGCTCGGCCCGCCCTGCATGAACATGAAGATCACGCGCTTCGCCTTCGGTGCGAAATGCGGCGGCTTCGGGGCGAGCGGATTGATCGTCTTCAGCGGTGCGGCAGCATTCGCCCATTGCTGATGCAGCGCATTGAAAGCCAGCCAGCCGAAGCCAGCACTGGTGGATTGGAGAAGGTGGCGGCGGGTGGTCATGGGATTGGTTTTGGTAGAAAAATTAGGGGTAGAAAAATTTTCTTCTGAAATGTTTCTACCCTCAATTTTTCTACCAAATGGATTGGCTCAAAAGACATAGCGAAACTCGGCCGTGCCAAGCAGTGCCTGCACAAGCGTTTGAAGGTCCAGGCTGTCGGCATCGTTGATTTCTTCGAGATTTGGTTCACGACCTAAAACGAGGCGGTAAATATCCTTCACATCCTTCCCATGCATCTCAGCCACCGCCGCTGCCACGTCTTCCACAAGCGGGTTGTTCATGAAAAACAACGCCTGCGGGGCGACGGTGGTGACATCGCGCTGGCCTTTGATCTGCGTGGGGCCGGGAAAGTCGAAGGTGCTGAAAAGCTCGGGGATGTTGTCGCGAACGACGGGGAGGAAGATGGTGCGATACGGGTCTTCGACGCTGAGCAGGCCGCGTGTGACGCCGTGACGGCCTTTGCCACCGGTTCCGGCGACTTGGATGCCTTCGGGGCGGTCGAAGGTGAGTTTTCCGGCGAGTTGCAGCAGCGTGTCGCGCAGGGGTTCGAGTTCGAGGCGCTTGGGGTTCTGTCGCCAGCGGAGTTTGTTACCGGCGTCGGGATGTTCGGGGTTGCCGGTGGTGGCGAGGCGGTAGGTGCGGCTGAGCATCATCACGCGGATCATTTTCTTCACGCTCCAGCCGCCTTCGACGAAGCGAATGGCGAGATGATCGAGCAGCTCGGGATGCGTGGGATCAGCGCCGGTGATGCCGAAGTCATCGGGTGTGCGCACGAGGCCTTCGCCGAAAAGATGCTGCCAGAGGCGGTTCACCATGACGCGTGAGGTGAGCGGATGAGTGGGTTGCGTCATCCATTGCGCGAGTTCCATGCGGCCCGATGATTTGGGTGGAATGACCGGCATTGGCGGCAGCGCGGGCATTTTCATTTTGCCACGATCCGGCGCGGCCTCGCGCTCAAAGGGATCGCCACCGACGGCGAGTTCGCAGTCTTTGATCTCGCCTTCGATGACGCCCATGCAGAAGTGCGGATCGTGGTCGTAGCGGATGGTTTCCTTCGGGTTGCCGAGTTCGCGGAGGTCATCCATCGAATGCAGACCGGCGGGCAGCTTGGTGGGCGGGCCGACGGGTTCATCGAGCGCGGTGGGCAGATCGACGAGCGCCTCGGGGCTGACGTAACCGCCTGCGACACCTTCGTTGCGGTTCGGCGTGCCGCTGAGCGTGCGGCTGCTGTAAAAGATGCCCGCGAGCGCATAGTAGTCCTTTTGGCTGACCGGCTCCGTTTTGTGATCGTGACAACGCGCGCAGGCGATGGTGATGCCGAGGAAGGCGCGGGAGACGACGTCGATCTGGTCATCGACCTGATCGAGGATGTACTGCTCGTAGCTGCCCTCCTGGACGTTCATGCTGCCGAGCGCCAGCATGCCGGTGCCGACGATCTGATCGCGGCGCTGGAGCACGGTCTTCGCAGGAATCAGATCTCCGGCGATCTGCTCTGCGACAAAGCGGTTGTAGGGTTTGTCGGCGTTGAGCGAATCGATCACCCAGTCGCGATACCGCGCGGCATACAGGAACGGCGCATTCCACACGCGACCGACGCTGTCGGCATAACGCACGACATCGAGCCAATGCCGCGCCCAACGCTCACCGAAGCGCTCGGACTGGAGGAAAGCGTCCACGACTTTGGCAAAGGCTGCGTCGTCAGGCGAAGGATCGCGCAGGAAGGTATCGATCTCGGTTTGAGACGGCGGCAGGCCGCGCAGATCGAAGGACGCACGACGAATGAGGATGGCGCGAGGTGTATCGCCGATGGGACGGAGGTTTTCCTTTTCGAGTCGCGCAAGGATGAAGCGGTCGATGTCGTCTTTCGGCCATGCGGTGTCTTTCGTGGCGGGAATCGCGTGACGCGTGATGCGTTGGTAGGACCAGGGCGTGGGGTTTTCGTATTTCTCGGCGGCGAGGAGGTTTGTCGCGATGAAAACGAGTCCGAAGTAGGCAAGAGAATGGGGGCAGGAGAATAAAGACCCCATTCTTTTGCCCCCATTCTTTTGCCTAAATTCTGGGTAAGTGGATTTCATTTTGATCCTTTCGTCTTCAGCCACGCGCTCAACGCTTTCACATTCTGCGTGAAGTCGAGGCTGTAGATCACGCCACCGGCGGGCTTTTGCTTTTTCCCATTGGCATCACGCATGACGCCGCGTTCGTCGTCGGTGACGGGCCAGGAGCCGTCGGGGGCTTGTTCTTTGAGGATGGTGGCGATGTCGGCGACGGTGGGCGGGGAGGACCATCGTTCTTTTTCGGTGCGGGGGAAGATGACTTTTTCACCACGGGCGATCTGGCTGCCGGTGGCTTGCAGGGCGTCGAGTTCGCTGTCCCAGACCCAGCCGTAGTTGGAGGAGGCTTTTTTGTCGGAGTAGGTCAGCTCGAAGCCTTTGCCGCCGGGGCCGCGCTCGAAGTAGAGGGGCTTGTTGGTATTGAGTTCGTAGAAGCGGGCAAGCTTGTTGCCGGGCAGCAGCACGGTGCGCAGATAGGTGATGGCTTTGGCGACTGGAGGCAGGTATTTTTTGTCGCCCGTGGCTGCGGCGAGCTTCAACAGCGCCCACATGGCGGATTGAGATTCACGACCACAAATCGAGGTCGGTTCAAAGGCGCGACTCCACACGGGCTGCATGTCGGCGTTGTATTGCTGCCCCCAGGCGGGCTGTGGATCGGGCATCTGCGCGATGACGAGGAAA
This sequence comes from uncultured Prosthecobacter sp., assembly GCA_964583255.1. Classification (GTDB taxonomy): domain Bacteria; phylum Verrucomicrobiota; class Verrucomicrobiia; order Verrucomicrobiales; family Verrucomicrobiaceae; genus Prosthecobacter. Next base: position 33,938 of record CAZOVY010000017.1, on the reverse strand, counting down.
TCGCCGCCTCGCTTCGCCGCATCGAGGTATTTTGGATCGCCGCGAAGCTGCCAGGCGAGCAGCAGCGTGCTCATGAGCGTGGCGTGCGTGTTGTCATTGAGCACATAGCATCCCGTGAAGTCCTTCGGCCACTTGCGCGGCCAGTCGGCGGGGTAGTTGCCGGGTTTGATCGGATACTTGTCGGCAGGCGGTGGCAAGGAGGGGGCGTCGTCGAAATTCGCGCTCCAACCGCCCGCCGGATACTGCGTCATGATGATCGTGTGCAGCGCGAAGTCGGCGGCTTCTTTGATTTCGGCGTCCTTGCCACCGAGCGCGTGATCCACACGCACGAGCAGGCGAGTGGCGGCCTGGGAGACGTCATCGTCATAAGTGGAGTAGTTGTTTTTTTCCTGACGACGCCAGTTGTGCCAGCCTGCCTCGCGGGTGGCGGTTTGCGTGCGTGGAATGAGCTTTCCGTCCAAATCACGACGATAGAGCTTCGATTCGCGGCCCTTGGCATCGAAGTGCCCCGAGTAGTCCCAACCGCCCGAAGCGAGCTGCGTGCGCGAAACACATCGCGCGGCTTCCACGGCGGCTTTAAGGCACTTTTCATCCTTCGTGGCCTCATAAGTATCCAGCATCGCCATCGCGACCGCAGGCGTCCCCGGCGGCTGAATCCAGATCGTGTCCGGGCTGGGAATGCCTTCCGCCTCGCGTAGCGTGAAGTCGGCGCTGTAACGATAAACGTAGCCGCCGTGGGACGACGCTTTGGAGTGGTAGAAGGAAACGGCTTTGATCGCCGCTGCGGAGACTTCGGCGGGTGTCGCTGCCGTCGCGAGCGGCGGAATGGCGAATGACGAAATCAGAATGACGAAGGAAAGCAGAGATGGGCGGTACATTGGAAATGATCTTTCTGTCGGAGTTGGTAGTGAGCAGCTTGTTTGGAAACAACGCCCGCGCGTTCCCGCTAAGTGGTGGCGTCCCATTCGAGGTAGCGAGCTGCCTCTTTTCGAACCCAAGTCGTTCGAGACTCGCGGTAAGGCAGAATCTTGTCGGTGAAGTGCGGGGACTTCATTTTGTTCAGAGTGGAGATAATATGACCGTCTATGTCAGGATCGGGTAGCAGACCTGCAATCTTCAAAGCCCAGTCTGAGCATGGCTTACAGCCAAAAAGCGAAACCCAACTCTGTCGCCCTCTCATGCCAGTTCGGTTGGCCGCGATCTCAAAAATGGATGAGCACAACAATTCGTCCTTCCTCAAGGTGGGCTGTTTGATGAGCAATTGACGAACTTCCTCACCTAACCTCCAAAGCTGATGTTCATAGTCATGCCAAGCAGGTACATCTGGAATGGTATCGGTTGGCGGCAGATCTACTGGCCGAGAATTGGGCATCAATTGAGACGCTATTAGTATGCGCCGCTCAATAGCTTCTCTTGTTGAGGTGCCCGATGACATGTGTTGTTCACTGAAAAGTTTTCTAAACTTAATGGAAGCTACTCCGCCTTGATGCCCACGTTCTTGTTCCCGTTGTCGCGGACGGCATCGACGATTTCGTGGAGGGACTTGAGCGGGGTGTCGGGATCGCCGGAGACGACGACTTTGGCACCTGGGTGGTCGGGGAGGAAGGTGCTGAGGTGAGCGCGGAGGCCGCTTGTGGACTGCTTCTCGCCATTGATGAGGACGGTGTCGCCGTTGGCGGTGACGTGCATGGTGATGACCGCGCTGCTTTTTGTGGAGGCGGAGTCGCCTTCGCCTTTGCGAGGTTTGCTGCCGCTTTCGGCGGAGGGGCGGCCTTCGCCATCGCGCTCGCCACCGGGTTTCTTTATGCCGTCACGTTCGCCGGTGCGGGGCTTTTCACCATCACGCTCGCTAGTGCGGGGTTTCTCACCGTCTCTCATGCCGGAGCGTGGCTTTTCGCCGTCGCCAGTGCCTGGCTTTTTCACGCCGCCTTCGCCATCGCGTGCGCCGGGCTTGCGGGCACCTTCGCCGTCTCTCATACCGGGTTTCTTGGTGCCGCCATCGCGTTCGGCTGAAGGCTTACCGCCTTCACGTTCAGCGGAGGGCTTGCCTCCCTCGCGTTCGCCTTCGCGGGTTTTCTTCATGCCGCCTTCGCCTTCACGGGTGGCGGGCTTTTTGACGGGCTTCTCGGATTCGCCAGATGCGCCGGGCTTTCTGATGGTTTCACCTTCGCGGATTTTGGCGGGGACTTCTTTTTCCTGCGCACGGGCAGTGGTGAAGGAATAACAAACGAGGACGCTGAGCGTGAGGACGAGCAGCGCGTGGAGCCATGGTTGGCGGGTGGTTGGGGTGGTGATCATAAGGATTCGTTGGCGCAGGGTGGGGTGGTTGCGCACACATGGGGCCAACCCTGCCATGGCCGGTGGTGCGGAAAAGGTTTCCTGAATGCGGAGGAGCGTGTGCCCGTAGTCGAGCCGCTCGGTGGGAGAAAGGAGGTCGAGCGCTCCAGCATCGCAGCGCAGCTCGCGGTCGGACTGGAAGCGGCTGACGACGAACCACACCAGCGGATTGAACCAATGCAGCGCCTGCACGGCGATGGCGGCCCAGTTCCAGAGGAGGTCGTGCTGCTTCACATGCAGCAACTCATGGAGCAGCACATGACGGAGGCTGCGCTGATCAAAACGCGTCTGCCAGTCTTCAGGGAGGAGGATCTGTGGCTGGCGGATGCCGACGACGGCAGGCGTGGTGCCTGCGGGTATGAGGACGATGCTGACGTGCGGCTTGATCCCTGCTCTGCGTGAGAGGCTGGTGATAAGCGTGCGGAGAGTGGGATTGGTGGATCGTGGGCGGCGGCCGAGGGCGTGATCAAAGCGGCGCTGGCGGACGAAGGCGGCGAGGAGGACGATGAGTGCGCCGGTGAGCCAGACCGCCAAGGCGGAATGACGAAATCCGAATGACGAATGACGAATGTCTGCGGGGACCGAGATGTCGGAGCGCGTGTGTGTCGGCAGACCACTCGCCACTTCTTCGAGGGTGGTGACGGGAGTGATGGCAGGCGTGGCGGACTGCGACGCGCTGGGAAGATCAGGCGAGTAGGCATTCGCCATACTCGCGCTCCGTGGGAACCAGCCGCCGAGGCCGAAACCTGCGGGGATGAAGGCCGGCAGCATGAGCTTCATGCCCACGAGCATCCAGAGGCCGATGCGCCACGCGGGACTGAGTCGCGTCCCTAACATCATGCGCAGGCCAAGCACGGCGAGGATGAGGACGCTGGCCTCGATGGAGGTGCGCAGGAGCCAGTGGAGGAGGACGTCGGTGGTCATGGCTGGTTGGGGACTGAAAATTGAGAACTGAAAATTGGAAAATGATCAGAGGCTGAAAAGCGACGGGCTACTTTTTGAGGTTCTTCTCGGCCTGATTCAGCATCTCACGAAGGGCGGCGAGGTCATCTTTCGAGACTTGTTCATGCTCCATCATCCCAGCGACGAAAGGCGTGAGGCGGCCATTGAAGACACGGTCGAGGAAGCTGCGACTGACTTCTTGCTGGCACTGGTCCTGGGCCACGGTCGGCGAATAGCGAAACTCACGGCCGATGGTTTCCACGGCAAGCGCTCCTTTGTCGGCGAGGCGGCGGATGAGGGTCTGCACGGTGCGCGGCTTCCAATGCAGACGGCCTTCCAGTTCCTTCACGACCTCGGCGACGGTGCTGGCTCCTTTGTCCCAAAGAACCTTCATGACGGTCCATTCGGCGTCGGAGATTTTTGGGGCGGGAGGGGCTTTGGGTGGGCGTGGCATTTTCGTGAATTACAGATGTAAGTGGCGGATTACACATGTAATCCCAAAAGACGCAAGAGCTTTTTCCGGGCGCAACAGGCACGTTCATTTTGCCGCAGAGGAGCAGTGGGGCAAAGGGGGCAGAGCTTAAAAACAGGATATCTGCGCCCTCTGCTACTTTGCCCCTCTGCGGCAAAAGTCTTGATTCCCTATGACTCGAAGCGCTGACCTGCTGGATACGAGCCGACACTGCGGGTCGTGGCTCCATCGGTGCGAGTTTGATCGAGGGCGGATTGGAAGTGTGGCTCGGCGGGGGAGCCTTCGATCTCGATGTAAAAACGGTACTTGTTTGGCTGGCCGCGAATGGGTCGGGATTCAAGACGCTTCAAGTTTACAGCGGCATTGCTCAACGGAGTCAGGAAGCGACAGAGGCTGCCTGCGCGATCAGGCAACTCAACGACGAGGGCAGTGCGATTGTTCTGCGTGGACGGGGCGTTCTCGCGATGACCGAGCAAGTAAAACTGAGTGATGTTTGGCACATCACCCGCGATGGGGAAGTGCAGCAGCGCGAGGCCATGACGCTCGGCATTCTGACGCGGGCCGATGGCGGCGGCACCTTCAAGCGTAGCGGCTTTTTCAGCGGCTTTCGAGGTGCTGGCTTCGACGATTCTTTTGGCATTCGGGTAGTGGGCCGTCAGCCATTCATCGCAATGGAAGAACGGCATGGCGTGCGAGTGGATGGTTTGCACCGAAACGCCGGTTTTACCGAGCAGCGCGAGTTTCACATCAAGCGTGAGTTCTTCCACAATGTGCAACGTGCAGCGCTCATCGACGAGTCGGTCCACGGTGTCGATGATGAAGCCGCCGGAAGAGTTCTCGATGGGCACAATGCCGAGTGCATCGGTGTGCGTGCCGAGGTAGTCGAAGACCTCGCCGATCGTGCCCATGAGCTGAACGGCGGCGTCTGGAAATCGCTGCTGGGTGAGCAGATGGGAAAAACTGCCCTCAGGTCCGAGGCAGGCGATGATGGATGAGGAGGCGGACATGAGAGATGAAGCAACCGAGGCGCGGAGACTAAAGCAGAGGAAGAGCGTGGTCGAGGAGGGAAGTTAAAGCGCAGGAATCGTTCCGATTCGATGAGCTGTGCCAGCATGAGTCAAGGCAGTAAATTTTATCTCTCGCACGCCTTCCATCTTGCCGCCGCTCATGCGCCTCGCTACCTCAGGCCTCCCAACTGAGATCTCAGATTTCAAAACCCAATTTTCCAACCATGTCTGCTGACAACGAACTCAACATCAATATCGCCCACGTCGAGCGCGTGGCTAAAGAACTCGGCCTCAAAGCCATCCAGGTCGGGGCGACAGCGCAGCTCTTCGCCGGTGGTGCCACTGTGCCATTCATCGCCCGTTACCGAAAAGAAGCCACAGGCTCGATGGATGAAGTGCAAATCCTGGCCGTGAAGGAGCGCATGGAGGCGCTGATCGCCCTGGATGATCGCCGTGCGGCCATCGTGAAGTCGCTGGAGGAGCGCAAGCTCATGACGGACATCTTGCGCGCGAAGATCGAGAAAGCGGAGACGATCACCACACTGGAGGACATCTTTGCGCCCTTCCGTCCGAAGCGCCGCACCCGCGCCACGATTGCCAAAGAGAAGGGCCTGGAGCCACTGGCTGATTTCATCGAAGCGAATCTGCTCACCAGCGGCGTGAAGCTCGACGACGAGGCGGTGAAGTTCATCAACCTCGATCACGAGACCGAAGAACTGCGTGTCAAAGATGCTAACGATGCTCTCAGCGGAGCGCGTGACATCATCGCCGAGCGCATCAGTGATAATGCCGAAGCGCGCGCGGCTTTGCGCAAGCTGTTCGCCGATCAGAGCACGGTTGTTTCCAAGATCATGTTTGGCAAAGACACCGAGGCTGATGCGCAGAAATTCCGCGATTACTTCGACTGGAGTGAGCCGCTGAAGTCCATCCCGTCTCATCGTATGATGGCGATTCGCCGTGGTGAAAAGGAAGGCTTCCTGCTCATGCGCATCACACCGCCGGAAGACACCGCTGTGCAGATCATCAGCACGCTCTTTGTCAAGGGCGGCAACTCATGCAGCGACCAGATGAAGCTGGCCTGCGCCGACAGCTACAAGCGCCTGCTCAGCTCCAGCATGGAAACCGAAGCGCGACTGGAGTCGAAGAAGAAAGCCGACACCGAAGCTGTTCGCGTCTTTGCCGACAATCTGCGCGAACTCCTGCTCGCTGCTCCACTCGGTCAGAAGCGCGTGCTCGGCATTGACCCTGGTTTCCGCACGGGCTGTAAAGTCGTGGTGCTGGATGCTCAAGGTCAGCTTCTTTTCAATGACGTGATCTATCTGCTCGGCGAGGGCAACAGCCTGATGCACGCGAAGACGCTGGTGATGAATTTGATCGAGCGCTACAAGATCGAAGCTATCGCCATCGGCAACGGCACAGCGAGCCGTGAGACAGAGACATTCATCAACAAGATCGGCATTCCGAAAGGCGTCCTCGTGCTCATGGTCAATGAGAGTGGTGCGTCGATCTACAGCGCCAGTGATGTCGCGCGTGAGGAGTTCCCGAATCACGACATCACCGTGCGCGGCGCGGTGTCGATTGGGCGTCGTCTCATGGACCCGCTGGCAGAGCTGGTGAAGCTTGATCCGAAGTCCATCGGTGTCGGCCAGTATCAGCATGATGTGGATCAGAACCAGCTCAAAAGCAGTCTTGATAATGTCGTGATCAGCGCTGTGAACGGCGTTGGTGTTGAGTTGAACACGGCGAGCAAGCAGCTCCTCAGTTACGTCTCTGGACTTAACAGCACGCACGCGGCGAACATCGTCGCTTTCCGCAATGAGAACGGTCCTTTCAAGACGCGCAAGGATCTGCTGAAAGTCCCGCGTCTTGGTGACAAAGCCTTTGAGCAAGCCGCTGGATTCCTGCGTATTCGCGGAGCCGAGCATCCGCTTGATTCAAGCTCGGTGCATCCTGAGCGTTATCCGCTGGTCGAGAGGATGGCGGCTGATCTCGGCTGCACGGTGGCTGATCTCATGCAGCGTGCCGAGTTGCGTCAGAAGCTGGATTTGAAAAAGTATGTTAGCGAAGAAGTCGGTCTGCCGACGCTTCAGGACATCATGAACGAACTGGCTAAGCCTGGTCGTGATCCGCGCAAGCAGTACGAGGTCTTCAACTTTGCCGAAGGCGTGAACGACATGAAGGATCTCACCGTCGGTATGAAGCTGCCGGGCATCGTCACCAACGTCACCGCGTTTGGAGCCTTTGTGGACATTGGCGTGCATCAGGACGGACTCGTCCACGTCAGCCAGCTAAGTGACACTTTTGTCCGCGATGCGGCAGAGGTCGTGAAGGTCGCGCAGAAGGTCATGGTCACTGTGACCGAGGTGGACATTCAGCGGAAACGCATCGCATTAAGCATGAAATCCAAGCCTGACTTCGAGAAGAAAGTCGGTGCTGGTGGCCCACGCCCTGCCGGTGCGCCAGCGGGTGGTCAAGGCGGTGGCCAACGCAGCTTTGGCGGTGGTGATCGCAGTCGTCCCAGCGGCGGCGGCATGGGCAATCCTTTCGGCGGTGGTGGCGGCGGAGACTGGTTCACCGCTGCGGCGCAGAAGGGGAAGAAGTAAGGAACCCATACTTCTCCAACTGCTCCTCGATGATCTGCTCACAGGCGGCGAGCTGCTTGACGCGCTCGCGGCGGCCTTCGTCGGCGATGGCTTGGAGGGCGTCGATGTCGTAGAGATAGACGCCTTCGATCTCGTTCACAGCCGGGTCCACATCGCGCGGGACGGCGATGTCGATGATGAGCAGAGGTTCCCAGCGGCGCTTTTTCATGACGTGCTGGATCTGGTCGGGCTTGATGACGAAATGCGGGGCGCTGGTGCTGGAGATGATGACATCCACCTCATGCATGGCGGCCTCCCATTCATCAAACTTCAGCGCGGTGCCTCCCATCTCAGACGCGAGTTCGACGGCGCGATCGTGACTGCGATTGGAGACGATGATGCTCTTGGCTCCGCGTGAAAGCAGGCTCTGTGCGCAGGTGCGACTCATCTCGCCGGCGCCGATGAGCATGACGCGGCATTGTTTGAGATCATGCACCTTCTCCGCGAGATCGACGGCGACGCTGCCGACACTGGTGGAGCCGCGCTGGATGCTGGTCTCATTCCGCACTTTTTTACCAACGGAGAAGGCTTGTTGGAAAAGTTTATTCAGTGTGCGGCTCGTCGTGCCGGTGCCGAGTGCAACTTGATAGGCGGCTTTGACCTGGCCGAAGATTTCAGTCTCACCGAGCACCATGCTGTCGAGCCCGCTGACGACGCGGAACAGATGTCGCGCGGCTTCAGCGGCATCGAGCTTGTAGGTGACGAGTGCTTCAGCCTGCTCGGGCGCGAGTTCAAAGCGCTGCACGAGATAGTTCACCAGTTCATCATGCGCGGCGTGGGCTTTGTCATGCGTGTGAGTGGAGTAGATCTCGACACGGTTGCAGGTGCTGAGCACGACGCTTTCCTCAAAGCCTGGCAGGCTGCGGACTTGCTGCACAGCCTCGGGAACTTTTGCCTCGGGGAAAGCCACGCGCTCTCGTACCTCCACTGGCGTGGTGCGGTAGTTTAGGCCCAGGCAGACCAGTTGATTCTTGGGGGGCTCTAGGTCAGCCATGGGTCGTCATGAGCCAGAGGGAAATGAATGGAATGACAAAGCCGACGGCTGCTAGCCAAGCCGTCTGCCGAGGCGACAGCACCTGCCGCCACATGATAAGGCCGATCAGCGCGTAGAGCGCCCAGACGACCCATGCAAAGATGAGCTTGGGGTTGCTGATGGGAGTCTGGAGTTTGAAGGAAACAGCGAGGCTCAGGCTGAGTAGAATGAGGCCCAAAAAAACGAGTCTTTGGATGGCTTTCGCGAGTCCCTGAATCGGTGGGAGCTGATAGAACAAGCCGCCGATGCGGTGCTTTTTCAGCAGGCGCTCCTGCAGCAAGTACATGACCCCAGTGATGCAGGCGAGGGCAAAGGCCGCGTAGGCGATGAGGGCGAGTGCGGCATGCAGCTCGACATACGGGTCGATCTTGGCCTTCAACGCATAGGCTGGAAAAGCTCCTGGCACGGCAAAGGCAAGCGTATGCATGGCCGTGACCAATGGCGCGGTGAAGATGCCAAGCAGCGAGACGCGAAAAGTCGTGCCAACAAGAAAGTAGAGCAGTACGACGCTCCAGGCGATGAAGACGAGGATGTCTGAGAGGCTCTTCATCGGGCACTGGCCGACTTCCTGACCGCGCAAATACACGGCTCCGGTTTGCAGGGTGAAGCCGATGAGCATGGCCACCCATTGATGGCTGGGCCGCCAGTGGCCGCTACGCAGTGCGCGCATGGCTGGCACCACGCCTGCCAGAAAGGCGAAGGTGGAAAGCAGGAGCAATTGGCGGTCGAGTGGCATGGCGGAGGGGCGCGGAGTTTCGCGGGAAGGTACGCTTGTGGCAACAGGGACTTCGACACAAAACAGGCTCTCTCTTGCATCTGCCAGCCCTCGGTTGCATAGGCCGCAGCGCGCGATCACGTCGGTCGCACACTTTTCTCATGACACCTGACTGGCAGAACTGGCAACCCAGCATTCGCGCGACGCTGATGTTCATCGTCGATGAGACGGGCGAGCAGGTGCTGCTCATCCGTAAAAAGCGCGGGCTCGGTGCTGGCAAAATCAACGGCCCAGGCGGCAAGATGGACCCTGGAGAGACCTCGCTCGAATGTGCCGTGCGTGAGACTCAGGAGGAACTCGGCGTGACCGCGCTGGATGGAGTGAAGCACGGCGAGCTGTGGTTTCAGTTCGTCGATGGCCTGGCTCTCTATGTGGATGTCTTCCGCGCTACGCGCTGGGAAGGTGAGGCGATTGAGACGCCGGAGGCCATCCCACTATGGACGCCGCTGAGCGCTCTACCTTTTGAAGAGATGTGGACAGATGACCGCCACTGGCTGGCAGAGGTCCTCATCGAAAAGAAAAACTTCATCGGAAAGTTTCTCTTCGATGACGACACGATGCTGACGACCGAAGTCGAGTGGCTGAGTTGAAAACAAAAAGGCTGCCTGTGAAACAGACAGCCCTTTCAGGTTGGAAATCAGACAACGAGCCTGAAAAATTAAGCAGACATGGTGGTCGGCGGATTGTCGCCAGGACCCTTTGGCAGGGTGAAACGGAAGCGGATCTTACCACGCTTGGCGGTGGCGCGGGCCTTACGCTTGGTACGCTCCGTCGGATTTTCGTGGGCACGTAGGCGGCGGACTTCTTCGGTGATGCCTTCCATCTCGAGCTTGGTTTTAAGGCGCTTCAAAGCGCGGTCAACTGGCTCACCTTTGCGGATTTGGACTTCGGGCATACTATTTGAGAGAAATGGGTTTGAAAAAGGGCGGCCATGGTAGGAGACGCAGCTCATTCGTCAACCGGAAAGATTACAGGCTTGATGGCTCGATTCGGAATGATCCGGGGGTCTAGGCGGTTGCATCCCCCTTATTCTGCGCCCATCATCGCGGCCCTTTACCCTCCGACCCTGTCGGATTTCTTTCCTGCCATGCTCTCCCAACTCGACTCTTTAAAAATTGAGGCACTCGCTGCCCTCGAATCCCTTTCTGACGAAGCTGCGTTGGAGGCTTTCCGCATCGACTACCTCGGTAAAAAAGGCAAGCTCACCGCCATCAGCGCCGGGATGCGCGACGTGCCGGTGGACCTGAAGAAAGAGGTCGGAGCCAAGCTCAATGACGTGCGTGATGCCATCACTGGCGGTCTGGCCTCACGGCTAGAGGCCATGCAGGCGGCGAAAGATGCTGCGGCTGTGGCAGGCATCGACATCACGCTTCCTGGTCGTCCTGGGCAGGGGGCAGGCTCGCTGCATCCGCTTACCCAGATCCGCGATCTGGCTGTGCGCACGCTGCGCCGCATGGGCTTCACTTTGGCGGATGGACCGGAGATCGAGACGGAGTGGCATTGTTTCGATGCGCTGAATACGCCTGCCGATCACCCGGCACGCAATGAGAGCGACACCTTTTATATGCCCGATGGCAAGCTGCTACGCACCCACACATCGACCGTGCAGATCCGCACGATGGAGAGCGCGAAAGCGCTGCCTGTCCGCATCATCGCTCCCGGCGCGGCCTATCGACGCGATGAGATCGACGCTACCCATCTCAGCGTTTTTAACCAAATCGAAGCGCTCTATGTGGATGCCGATGTCAGCCTCGCCGATCTCAAAGGCACACTGGAATTCTTCTTCCGCGAGGTCTTCGGCCCGAACACCGTCGTTCGCTTCCGTCCTCACTTCTTTCCCTTCACCGAGCCCAGCTTTGAGATCGACGTGAAGCTCGAAGCCAAAGGCAAAGAAGCCCGCTGGATCGAGATCGCCGGCTGCGGCATGGTCGATCCCGCCGTGTTTGCCGAGATCAGCAAGAAGCGGGGCGACTCTCTTTTTGATCCTGACAAAGTCACCGGCTTCGCCTTCGGCATGGGCCTCGATCGTCTCGCCATGATCATGCATGGCATCTCCGACATCCGTCATTTGATCGAGAATGACGTGCGCTTTTTGCAGCAGTTTTGAGGACGGGAAAAGCCGATTTTACAGGATTAACACGATTGGCAGGATTCACAGGATTTTTTGATTTGAGCTTATGATTATGCAGGAACTCACCAAGGCCGTTATTGGGATGGCTATGGAAATCCATCGGACGATGGGGCCGGGGTTCAATGAGTCGGTTTATCATCGCTGCTTGGAAGTTGAGTTGGCAGCAGCAGGCATCGATTTCGAGTCGAAGGTTCCCATTGATGTTTTCTACAAGGGTAAGCTGGTCGGAAAGTTCGAAGCAGACATGATCATTCTCGTGATCGAGAAGCGCCTCTTGATCGAACTCAAGTCTTGCGAAGCGTTACTCAAGGCCCACGAAGCTCAAACCGTGAACTACCTCACGGCCACAAATATTGATGACGGTCTCCTCATTAACTTTGGCTCACCCAGTCTCCAAGTTAAGCACAAGTATCGCCTCTACCGTCCCAGGGCCGCTGCGGAGGGCACGCCCATTGATCTTCATTGATCAAAAAGGAAAAACAAAAATCCTGTTTATCCTGTCCTCCTGTTAATCCTGTAAAAACAGCCCCGCATAACATCGAATCACACCCATGCAAGTCTCCCTCAATTGGCTCCAAACCCACATCGATCTCAGCGGCTACACCACGCCGCAGCTCTCGGATCTCCTCACTTTTGCCGGCGTCGAAGTCGAAGGCATCGAGGAAAAAGGCCTGTCCACGGACAAGGTTGTCGTGGCGCAAATCCAGTCTTTTGAGCAGCACCCGAATGCTGACAAGCTCAGCGTCTGTCAGGTGGATGACGGCTCGGGTTCGCTCCGACAAATTGTCTGTGGAGCCAAGAACTTCAAAGCAGGTGACAAGGTGCCTCTCGCCCTTCCTGGCGCATCTCTACCCGGCGGATTCGAGATCAAAGAAGGCAAGCTGCGCGGCATCGACTCCAATGGCATGATGTGCAGCGGCAAAGAACTCGGCATCGGCGAAGACACTGGCGGCCTATGGATTCTCGACAGCTCACTACCGACTGGCAAACCTCTGAACCAGATCGTTGAATCCGACACGCTTTTCGATCTCGAGATCACCCCGAACCGCTCGGATCTCCTCAGCCATCTCGGCCTCGCTCGTGAGTTGGCTGCGCTGACTGGATTGCCCCTCAAAGGCCCACGCGACCACGCCAAAGCCAGTTCCACGACCAAACTTGAAACCTCAAACTTGAAGCTCGAAGCGCTGGACGGCTGCCCCTTTTACACCGCCCGCGTGATTAAAGGTGTGAAGGTTGGCCCAAGTCCGACCTGGCTAAAAGCACGGCTCGAAAGCATCGGCCTGCGCCCGATCAATAACATCGTGGACATCACGAACTATGTGATGATGGAGATGGGCCAGTCGCTGCACGCTTTCGATCTCGACAAACTCAGCGGCGGCATCGTGGTGCGCCGAGCAGTGGAGGGTGAGAAGATCCTCGCGCTTGATGGGATCGAACACAGCCTGCTGACCGAAGATTTAGTCATCGCTGATTCAAATCGCGCGCTGGCCATCGCTGGCGTCATGGGGGGTGAAGAAACGGGTGTCATTGAAGGCACCACAAACATCCTTTTGGAAAGCGCCTACTTCAGCCCATCTGGCGTTCGCCGGACCTCGCGTCGTCTGAATTTGCATTCGGATTCCAGCTACCGCTTCGAGCGCGGCATCGACCCGCAGCAGGTGCAGGGCGGCTCGGACTTGGCAGTGAAGTTGATTCTTGAGATCTCTGGTGGTTCCGCTGAAGACGAACTTAGCATCGCTGGTGAAGCCCCAACCTTGGTGGGCACCGTCGAGTTGGATGAACCGCGCACGCATCGTTTGTTGGGCATTCCGACTCTGTCGGCAAATGATGCTCATGGCATTTTAGAAAAGCTGGGGCTGATCAAGCAGTCAGCCACCTCTGAGAAAAGCCAGTGGACCATTCCCAGCTATCGCCTCGACCTTCAGCGCAGTGTCGATCTCGTCGAAGAAGTCGCGCGTGTGATAGGCCTGGATCGCGTGCCATCTAAATTCACCGCCACCTTTGCGTCAGGTGATGCCACGGATCGTCAATACGACCACGCCATGCAGCTTCGTCAGGCTCTTGCGAATCGCGGCTTCAATGAAGCCCAGACACTGCGTCTCATCTCCACACCACAGATTGATGATGCTCTCGGCAATCCGCTCGGCGCTGCGGGTGCCGCTGCTTTGAAAAGCCCGCTCAGTGAAGATCACACCACTCTGCGCCCCAGCCTCATCCCAGGCCTGATCGCCAGTGCGGCGTTAAACATTCGTCAAGGGGCTTCACGCCTGCGCCTGTTCGAGGTCGGTCGCGTCTTCTTGAAGCTGCCTAACGGGATGGTGCGTGAGGAAGAACGTCTCGCCATCCTGCTGAGCGGCCCAATCTCGCCATCCTCGTGGCATGGTCGAGTCACGACTGCGGCTGATGTCTTTGATCTGCGCGGCGTGGTGGAGTCACTGCCCGGCGTCACCGCTTTGGAAACCAAGGTGCTCAAAGACAACGACACTTTCCTCCTGCACAGCGAACTCAAAATCGGCAACCGCGTGCTCGGCTGGATCGCCCAACTGCATCCAGCGCGTGCTCGTCTGATCGACGCTCGCCAGCCCGTGTATGTAGTCGAGCTTCTGCTCAGCGCCCTGCGCCAGGGCAGCACAGGTCCGGCGAAGTTCACCGACCTGCCGCGCTTCCCCGGCATGACACGAGATGTCGCTTTCGAGCTGCCTGCGGATGTGGCGAACGCCAAAGTCAGCGCCTTCTTCACCAGCGTGAAAGAGCCTCTGCTCATGAAGTCAGAACTCTTCGATGTCTTCGCCGATCCAAGTGGCGCCAAGCTCCCTGCTGACCGCAAATCCACCGCCTGGACCCTCACCTACCGCGCCTCTGAGAGAACCCTCGAAACCGCTGAGGTCGAAGCCGCTCATGCTCGCATTCTTTCAGCTTTGCAGAAAGCGTTGCCCGTGACGGTGAGGTGATTGGTCGAGTTAATAATTTAGATCAAGTCAGGTCAATCTCGCTTCCACACGATCCAGCACTCGGGCGGACTGGCGCTGCGATTGATCGGGCGAATGACCTGCACCTCATAGCCGCTCGGGGACAGTGCTGAGGCCCACTCGGTGATGGCGCGCAGTTCGTCCGCGCCGCCGCTATGGCCGGGATAAACGGCGACGGTGAGCAGTCCACCTGGAGCTAAAATTTCAACGGCTGATATGAGTGCGGTGATCGTAGTCTCGGTGCGTGTAATCACTGATTTATCTGAGCCTGGAAGATAACCAAGATTGAACATGATGCCGCTCACTCGGCCATGAAAAGCCACGGGCACTTGTGTGCTCATTGTCTCATGTCCGGCGTGGATCACTGTGGCATTATGCACGACGGCTTCATCGAGCCGTCGCCTAGATTCCTGAACAGCCGCCGCCTGCACATCGAATGACCACACACGTCCGGCTTCTCCGACGAGTCGCGATAGAAATAGCGTGTCGTGGCCATTGCCTGCCGTGGCGTCCACTACCGCATCTCCTGGCCGCAGGCGGTCCTGCATCATTAGTTGCGCCCAACCTACCGCAGATGGTAGGCCGCCTGTAGAACTCGCTAGGTTGACTTTGGGTAATGATTCGCTCATCGCATGGTCCTAATGCATCTCATCCTGAGTTCAACTGCGTGAATGTTTAGACAGATGAGTGACGTTGATTTTGCGATTGATCAACGCAAGCTAGTCGGTCCCATTCTCACACTCGCCATGAAGTTCCCACTCCTCATCACACTCCTCAGTCTCGCCAGCACCGCTTTCTCTGCCGATGCGGTGAAACTCACCCGCATCTATGAAAAGCTGGAGACCAAGTGGCCCATCGCCGTCGTCATTCCGCCGGATGGCACGCAGCGCGAGTTCCTCGTACTGCAGCGCGGGCAGGTGCTCCTATTGCCAAAAGACACTGGCAGCGCTGAAGCGAAGACGTTTCTTGATCTCAGCTCGCGCAGCATGGAGGCGGCGAATGGTAAGTTTGAGGAGGGCATCAATGGCCTCGCCTTTCACCCGAAGTTTGCCGAGAACGGCCTTTTTTACCTCTGCTACACACAGCAGAAACCAAAGCGACTAGTCATCAGCGAGATGAAGGCCAGCGGCGACAAGGCCGATGAAAAATCCGAGCGCGTGCTACTGGAGATTCCTCTGATCAATTGGAACCATCATGGCGGCAACATCCTCTTTGGTCCAGACGGCTATCTCTACATCAGTGTCGGCGACACCTCGAAGCGCAACGATGAAAAGCACATGGCCCAACTCAACGCCGTGATGGTCGGCAAGGTGCTCCGTATTGATGTGAACAGCCGCGAGTATCACGGCGCGTATGGCATTCCTGCCGACAATCCATTCGCTGATGGTGTGGATGCTTTGCCGCAAATCTACGCTTACGGAATCCGCAATCCATGGGGCCTGCACTTCGACGATCAAGGTCACTTCTGGTTGGCTGATGTGGGTCAGGATCTCTGGGAGGAGATCAACTGGATAACCAAAGGTGGTAACTACGGCTGGAGCTTCCGTGAGGGTGCGCGCCAGTTTCCTCTGCGTACCGATGCTGTGCCTGAAGGTGCAAAACTGATCGACCCCATCTTTGAATACAATCATGGTGAAGGACTCAGCATCACCGGCGGCATCATCTACAAAGGCAAGGCGCTCCCAGAACTCACCGGCAGCTACATTTATGGTGACTTCGTCATCGGCAAAGTCTGGGCGCTGCGCGTGAGTGGCGACGGCAAAGTGGAGAACAACACGCTGCTCTACACCAGCCCTCAGACACCCGCCGACAATCCCAAGAAGAAGCCAAGCGTCCTCGTCAAGCCCACCGCTTTCTGCGCGAATGCCGCTGGTGAGATGCTCGTGCTCGACTGGAATGGCGCGATCTATCGGATCGATAAGTGAGGCCTGACGAGGGAGGACTCACTTGGCCTTCGGCTTCGGTGGTGGTGGCACGTAGTCCACCGCCACAGGTTTGAAGTCCTTCAACTCGGGCAATGTCGTCTGCACGCCATCAGCAGGCACTTCGAGCTTGGCGGTCCAGACGATGGCGTTGAGGATGCAGCGGCGGAGTTCTTCATTCGTCCAGTTCTTGTAGAAGTGCGGCATCACGATGCCGAAGCCGCGCCCGCTATCTGCGCGCTCAACACACCAGGCCACTGTTTCGCGCTTCGGTGCTTCCGGCGGAAGCATGGACGTCGCAATGGCGGTGACGTTGGGAGCGAGCTTGTTCTCGCCTTTGCCGAAGTAGTTGTTGATGTAAGGCTCATCATGCAGCGTGAACTCCTTCCAACCGCGGGCGATGGGATGCTGCGCTGCTGATGGCGTGATGGTGGCAGCGTTGAAGATCCGCGCAAAAGACTCGTGATGCGGGCAGGAGCGATTGGCGAAGTAGCCGCCGAGCCAGCGCAGCAGCGGATGATCGCCCTCAGGCGTGACATCCTCGCCCAGCAGCCCGGTGGCGTAATGCACGCAGACGATGCCGCAGCCGCGCTGCATCATCGCATCGAGGTCCGCGAGGTTCTGTTGCGAATTGGCGAAGCGTCCGGCAGGAAACGTGTCGCCGATGAACACGATCGTCGCTGCGGCATCACGCAGTGCCTTGTCCGGCCACGCCTCGACCACAGCTGCCTTCACGCCGGGCACGTTGACCATCGTTTCCACGCAATGCTTCATCACGCGCCCGCCTGCCGCGACTTCGTGTGAGCCGGGCGGATGTTTGCTGGGACCGACGATGATGAGCACCCGCGCCGGATCGGCGGCAAGAGTCTGCGAGATGATGAACAGCAGGAGGAGGGTGAGACGTTGCATGAGGATTCAGGGCTTGGGTTGAGGGACGAGTTCGTTGAGCGGGGGTGCCGCATGGTCCCCGGTATTTTCAAAGCCGGGCGGATTTTTGCCCCCGTGAAACTCGATGCGTGATTTCACTCCCTGTCCCCAGGCGGTGCGGATGAGCTTCAATCCTTCAATCTTGTCTTCCGCACGCACGCCGACTTCGGATCGGTAGATGGCACAGTCTTCGACGACGACACGCGCATCACCACGCCCGCCGGGGCCACGCGCACGAATGGCGATCTCGTTGTCATCAAAGACGCAATGACTCACTAGCGCCTCGATGTGTTCCTTCAAATTGAGCGCAGCACGATTCTGAATTTGTGAGGGCTGACTCCAGCCGTGAAGGTAACACTGGCGGATGATGAGTTTGTTGCGCTCACCGTCCGGCATCGTTTTGGAATCAAAGGCGTTCTCGCCAGGACTCTGCCCCGTTTTGAACCCAGGCGCGTCCGCCTCCAGCGGGCCGGACCAGAGATGGCAGCTTTCAATGGTGAGACTGCCTCGCGATTTTCGATCGGGATCGAACTGAATGCAGTCGCCTGAGGTGTGGGAGATGTCGCAGTTGCGGATCGTCACATCGCCCCAGCGACCGGTGATGCCGTGTGCGTCGTTCTGTGCTTCATAGGTGCCGTTCAGCAGGTGATGAATGCGGCAGTTCTCGATCACGACCCGCGTACCGAACACGCCGACACCGTTGCCAGTGCTGTTGAAGATCTCGCAATTTCTCAAAGTGACGTCGTCTGCGGTGATCTTGACAATGTTGCCGCCCTTACCCTGTGCATCGACGCGGAAGTTTTCATACACACCCGGTTTCGTGATTTCGAGTCGGTTGACCGTTTTCGGGTTCTCCAGTATGCCGACTTTACCAGTCGTTCCGGCAAGCGGAGCGGCATCGGCCAGCGAAAATAGGGTCAGGGAAAGCGCGAGGATGATTTTCATGCTCAGCCTTCAACGACGCCGCTGGTCGTGACGTTGCCAGAAAGACTCCGCTTACCAATACTTTGGCCACCGGGCCTCGCGTGTGGTGTTGTGGAAGACTAGCGCGATGAGCACTAGGATCACCGCGCCTGTGAGCGTCGGGAAAAGCGCAAAATCCCACGCGGGCTTCATCAGAAACACGATCACCGGATTCGAGCCTGCTGGCGGATGCACGGTGCGGGTGAGCATCATCACCGCGATGGCGCTGCCGACCGCGAGAGCCACGCTCCACCAATGAGGGCCGCACAGATGCACAAACGCGAGGCCGATGAGCGTGCTAAACAAATGCCCGAGCACGACATTCCTCGGCTGACTGAACGGCACATCGGGAAAGCCGAACACGAGCACGCAACTCGCGCCAAACGATCCCAGAACGAGGGCGACATGCAAACTCTGCGCCAGCAGGGCAATGACGGCGATAGCGAGGAAGCCGCCCGCGAAGGCAAGTGCGATGGCTTTGCCCGGAGCACGCGGAGGAAGCGCGGTAGAGTCGCCACGGAGTTTGGTGAGGAGGTTCATGGTGTCTGTAGTTTGAGTTGGGATTCGAGTTCGGCAATGCGGGCTTTCAGTGGCGCAACGGCGTCGTTCACTTCGGCAGCGGTGAAGCGCGGGGTGATGAATTTGGGGCAATTCCAATCGTAGGACAAAACGTCGATCACAAAGATGCGCTCGACCTTCGCGGCGTGGCCGCCGGGTGGTGCGATTTGGGTGACGAGATCGGGATGCTCGCGCGCATCGAGCACTTTAGCGTGGCCGAGTATTTTTAGACGCTCACGGGCGGGGTAGTCCATGAGGAATAGGCTGACGCGATCATTCGCGGAGAGGCTGCCGACGCTGATCATCTGCCGGTTGCCGCCGTGATCGGCGAACATGATCTCGTGCGGTCCGGTGACCTTGAGAAAGCCTTTCGCGCCGCCTCGATGTTGCAGATAAGGCCAGCCGCTCTCCGTGATGGTGGCCATGTAAAAGGAGTCACGCTGGGTGATGAACTCGGCCTCGCCCGCAGTGAGGGCATCGCGCTCAGGCTCGTCATTGAAGGCCGCATAAGTGCGCCCGTAGTAGTGGCGCTCCGCCTCGAAAACGGCAGGCGTGAGCACGGTGTGCATGAATCGGTCGGCCATGATCAAGGTGGGGTGATGGGGTTGAGTTCAAGCCACGCCGCCGAAGCTGACGTAGTCGTCGAGGTCGAGGTAATCGAATGTGCCGCGCAGATCCTCGCGTGCGGGGTTGAGGCGCTTGATCTGCTCGGTGAACCACTCGCGCATTTCGACATCGTTGAAGGCTACGCTTTCTGTCCAGTCGGACCATTGGTTGATCTCCAGAGTCGTGCGCTTGAGAGGTGCATTTGCATTCACCCAGAGCAGCATATCCCAATCGCCAGCGCCGGTTTTGATCTGCGCCATGAGGGCGTCCGGTGTGAGGCCGGTGAAGCGGAAGAAGTGTCCGTCGTTCGGGTTGTTGTATTTGTAGTCGCCCGCAGTGCCAGCGATGGCGGCGCGGGCCTTGTCGAGCAGGCGTGGCAGGATGGTGTAGCCGCCGAGGCGGACGCGAGGGCTGCGGGGTGGGCGTTTGGTGAGGTTCAGTGCTTTCATGGGCCACCATGCTGCGTGCGAAAGGTGTGGGAGGGTAATGCTGCTTCGTCGTTGCGGATATGCCGGATGCACATAGCCTCTCCGGCATGATGGACCGCATCCGAGCACTGCTCACCGTGATCGAGGAAGGCAGCGTGAACCGCGCTGCCGTGAGACTGCGCATCACGCAGCCAGCGCTCAGCCGCCAGATGCAGGCGCTGGAAAACGAGATCGGTGGCAAGCTGCTGGAGCGTGAGACGAGCGGCGTGAAGCCCACGGGCCTCGGCCATGCGCTGGTGAAGTCGATGCGCCCGCTCGTGACGAGTTACGATGCGGCGATGGCCGATCTACGGCGGCAGGCTCGCGGAGAGCGTGCGGAATTGCGCGTGGGCTATCTCATGTCCGCTGCGCAGGCCATTCTGACTCCAGCTCTTGCGCGACTGCAAAAGGTACAGCCGAATTTGAAGCTCAAACTTCACGACATGTCGCCACGCGAGCAGATCGACGGCCTGCGCACTGGGGATCTCGATGTCGCACTCATCGGCCAGGAGGGCGTGGTAGCCGCCAAGGAGTTTCACAGCCTCAAGCTGCGCTCGCTGGGTGTGTGCGCCGCCGTTTCTAGCAGTGATGTTCTCGCTGCTCAAAAGAGAATCAGTCTGAAGCAGCTTAAAGGCCGCGATTTCATCGGCGTGGACGAGCATCATATGCCGGGTCGTAACCGCTGGATGGCCGCGCTGTGCAAAACAGCCGGGTTCAAGCCACGCATGGCCGTCATCGTCGATGGCATCACGAACGTGCTCTCCCAGGTCGTCTCCGAGTCGGCGGTGACGCTGCTGCCAGACTACTTTCCCAAGTCCTCGCATCCTGGCATCACTTTCGTGCCCGTGAGCGATGCCGAGGCGCGATGGGACTTCATCGTGCTCTGGCAAAAAGGCCGAGCCTCCGCTTCGATGCGGGCTTTGGTGGATGCGCTAAAAGTTATCTCAGCGCAGACGTAGTCCGTGCTGCTGCCAGAACGATTGCAGTGAAGCCTGCGAGCCGTGGAAGACATTTCGCTCCGTCGGGCGGTCGAGATTGCCGAAGTAGAGCGGGAAGCGGTAGCGGCCATGATTGTACACTTTGGGCCGTGAGCGTCCGCCCTGCCAATCAACACCACCGTATTGCCACAGCGTCCAGTCGGACCACACGTCATATTGATCAACGAGACCACTTGGATTGCCCGGTGCGGGATACACAGGCCCCGCGCCGCTATCATGAGCATACAACGCGAGCCAGTAAGGCATGCGGCGCAGTTTTGCTTTCGTGGCGGCATCGGCGCGACTGAGCGTCTGCTTGAGCTGCGTGCTGTTTTCCAGATACGCCACCGGCACGACGCCTGTGCGGCTTTCCACGCGGTCCATGAAACGCAGAATCGCCGAAAGCGGCAGATCACCATCGAAGTCGCCGCACAGCAGCAGCGCCGGTGCATTCGACGAGCGACCACGAGCCAGAGCCATCGCCCGGTTCACGAACTGATCCGCCTGCGCCACCGCATCCACATGTCGCTGCACGCGGTAATACAATCCAGGCAGTAGCCCTGCGCGATCCGCCGAGGCCACAAAACTGGCGCATTTCTCATCGAGATTCCCGCCTTTACCTGCCCTGGCGATCAACGCGCTCGCGCCATTCGCTCGCAGTGCGGAGACGTCGTGTTCCGAGAATCCCTGACCGGCTCGCTGACGTTCCTTCGGATCGTAAGCCGACACATTGATGATCTGCGGCATGCCTCCCGATGACGGTGGCAGACTGCCCAGCGTGCTGCCGGGCTGAGTGCTGCAACTGGCGAGGATGACTAAAGGGAGAAGGAGAAGTTGTTTCATGAGCTGCGAAAATAGATTCCTCACATCGTCACGGAATTGCATCGGTTTGGCAAGGGTCCTCATGGCATTCGAGTGCTTCGGGAAGTGAGAAGCCAGTAAGCTCAATGTGCAGCCACGCCGCACATGAAATGAGCATACCGTCCAAGTATGATTTTGATGCAGCCACTACCGCTCTGTGAAGGAAGCGTGGCATTCAGGCACTGGCGACGGCGGCTAACGAGATGTTTTCAAGTGCTGAGCGGCGAGCGATGGTGGAGATATTCCTGGCGGTGCGCTCACTCATCCTTGTCCTTGGTCTTCTCGTAATCCTTTGGCAGAGTGGCGATCCAGGCCTCGATTGTGGCGGAGAGCTTCTTCACGATGTCGGAGTTTTTGTCGGCGAGGTTCTTCGACTCGGCGGCATCGGCGAGGATGTCGTAGAGTTCGAGTTCGCCACCGTTTTTGCGTGTGGGATAGCGTAGCTTCCATGGGCCTTCACGGATGTAGACCTCGCTGCCGGTTGAGCTGGTTTTCCAAAAGAGAGGCTTCGTGCGCACATGCGGCGCTTTACCGAGCCAAGCGGCGGATGCGTCTTCGCCTTCGAAATCGTCGGCGTTGATCTTCACGCCAGCGATGGCGCATAGAGTGGGCAGCCAGTCCACGCCGCTGATGACGGATTGTTCATCGGTGCGGCCAGCAGGCACGTGGCTTGGCCAGCGCACGATCCAGGGACAGCGCACGCCGCCTTCCCAGTGCGTGTGTTTGCCGCCACGCAGTGCTCCATTGAAGCCCATTTGATTGAAACGCAGGCCGCCTTGAGAGGCCTTGGTCATGTCGGCGCCTTGGTCGGTGCTGAAGACGACGAGGGTGCTCTCACGGAGGCCGAGTTCGTCGAGCCGCTTGAGGATCATGCCCACGTTGTCGTCAAGTGCCTCGACATCGGCGAGATAGCGGCGCATGGCGTCATCCACATCGCCACCGGCTTTGCGCACTTCGTCGATCTTCATGCGCATCTGCTCAGGAAAATCAGCGTCTTTAACCTTGAGGTCGCTCCAGCGTTTCACCAACGAGTCGATGGGGTTAACGGGATTATGCGAGATATGGCCCCAGACGTTGACATAAAACGGACCGCTCTTGTTTTTCTCGATGAACTTGATGGCGTCGTCATAGATGTGGGCATCGCGACCGCGTTCGTCGGCAACCTTCTTTTTCTTTCCGCCCTCTTCATCGCCACCACTGATAGCATCGATGCCATAGGTGCCCGGCTTCGATTCTGGCCCGATGTGCCATTTGCCGAAGTGCCCGGTGGCATAGCCTTGTTTCTTCAGCAGCTCTGTGATGGTGACGCGTTCTCCAAAGCCGCCATTGGCAGGATACTTGGCATAAGAGGCAGCAAATTTGGAAGTCATCAGCGCAGTGCGCGTCGGGCAACAAGTTGCTCCCATCGCGTAGAACTGCGTGAAGCGCGTGCCATCCTTCGCCAGCGAGTCGATGTTCGGCGTGCGCGAATACGGATGCCCGTAGCAATGCAAATCGCTGCCGCCGAGGTCATCGGCGAGTAGGAAGACGATGTTGGGCTTCTGCTGCGCGGAAGCGTGCGCGACAAATAGAAGCATCGAGCAAAGACTGAGCAGGAGGGGGATTGGGTTCATGGCAGGTTGGTGTGAAAAGTGGGTAGCGATTGGCAAGGGAATGGGGGCAAAGGAATGGATTCAAAAGTCAGAACGGTTTCCATTCCCTTGCCCCCATTCCTTTGCCATTTTCTAATGCATTTATGATCACGGACGAATTTCTGAAACTGGCACAGTTCGAACTTGGACCGCTTTGAAAAACTCAGAGTCAGCAATCTTCTTCGCGCGAGTGTCTTTGCCGTTCATCCAGATCGGTGTGGTGCTGCCGTCGGCGTGGCGCAGGCGGAGGTTGTCGAGATAGACTTTGTAGGTGCCGGGCTTGCCGCCTTTGAAGACGAGGCCGTGGCGTGGTAGCGAGCCTGGGGCGCTACTGCACAGGCCGATAACGCGATGCTCCCAGGTGCCGGGCTTGCCTTGCACTTCGGGTGCGGTGGATTGTTCGCGACCGAATTGATCAATGCCTTCACCACGCTTGAAGTTGAGCGTCACAGCCTTGCTATCGTTGCCTTTGAACGGCGAGTAGAAGAAACCACGACGCAGGCTCTCGGGTGCGATGGCGATGTCATACTCGATGTAGTCGGTGGCGAACTGGTTGCCCTCGACGTTGGCGATGGGCACCACGAGTTGGTCTTTCGGCTTGGTTCCATCGTTCACTGTGACGGTGACTTCGAGCACTTCACCTTCAGGCGTGGGCTTGGCATCCAGCTTCATTGGCACAGGCTGATGCGTGAGCGCGGCTCCGAGTGAATCTGCCCACGCATTCATCTTGGCGACGAGTGATTGAACGACTTCCGGATTGGCCGCGGCAACGTCCGTGGTTTCGCCAATGTCGGCGCGGATGTTGTAGAGTTCGTTATGTTCGAAGAAGCGATGCATGCGCCAGTCGGCGGTGCGGATGACGTCTTCGTTGTGCCAGGACCAGAAGTAGCTCTCGACGGGGCTGGCGGTATTGTCGCGCAGAGCGGGCCAGATGTTTTTGCCATCGAGTGGACGTGTCTCTGGCATCTTCAAGTCGGCCATCGCCATCAGCGTGGGGAACATGTCGAGTGCCCCACAAAGTCCGTCCCATGCACCTCCAGCGACTTTGCCATTCGGCCAATGAATGGCGGTGGGCAGATGCGTGCCGCCTTCATACACGGAATGCTTGCCTCCGCGAAATGGCAGGTTGCAGCCGTCCTTTGTCGCGCCGTTGTCGCTGGTGAAAACGACGATCGTGTTGTCGCGCAGGCCGTTTTCATCGAGTTCGGCAAGGATGGCACCAACGTTCTTGTCTAATGCCTGCACCATCGCGGCGTAAACGCGCTTCGTTTCATCGGTGACCTTCGGGTCCACGTCTTTGAGGTCGGATTCCTTCGCCTGCATGGGCGCATGCACGAGGTGAAACGGCACGTAGCAGAAAAACGGCTTCTCTTTGTTGTCCCGGATGAAGTCCATCGCGTGCTGCACGATGAAGTCCTCCGTATAGCCTGCATCCTGCGCGCGGAACTCACGATTGTGCCACCAACTCACTGGACCTTTGCCGCTCACGGTGCGCCGCGTGAAGTAATCAGCCCCGCCGCCATAATAGACCCAAGCCTCATCGAAGCCGTGCTCATTCGCGCCGAGACCGCCTTTGACTTGCTTATTCGGCATCGACTTGAACGCCTCTGCAAAGCCTGCACGATACTCCGGTGTGTCAGGATCATCGCCGTTGTGCCACTTGCCAAAGACGCCCGTGCGATAGCCATTCGCCTTGAAGCCCTCAGCAATCGTCGTCTCAGCCTTTTCCAACTCACCACCCGTCTCCGGTCCCGTACCCACACGGAACGGATGCCGACCAGTGAGCAGCATCGCACGAGTCGGCGAGCACACGCACCAGCCCATGAAGTTCTTCAGTTCGACGCCCTGTTTGAAAAGCTTGTCGATGTTCGGTGTCTTGATCGTGCCGCCTGGATGCGCGCTGATGTCGCTCCAGCCGAGGTCATCGGCCATGAGATAGACGACGTTGGGATTGGCGGCATGAGACGTCGAAATGACTAGTGAGCAAAGGGCGGCGAGGAGTAGCAGGTTCTTCATGAGAAAAGGGAATGAGTCAGGAGATCAGAGCTGCGGTGATTCGAGCGTGAATAGCCGAATCTGCACATCATCGAGATAGTGCGGAGTCGTCGGTGTTTCGGGATTGGCCAGTCCCGCAGCGAGTGAAACGAGAACCACATGCGCCTCGGCTGGCACATCAATCAAAGAGCGAACCGTCGTCCAGCCAATGGCATCAGCCTCCATCTTGACCGTCTTGGACACATGCAGCAGCGCCTGCTCATTGAGTTGATTCTTCACCCAGATCTCGCGCGCGCCAGCGACGTCCTCAGCAAAGGCCGCGAGACGAATCTGGAGCCGATCCTTCATGCCGGGGGCTGTGACATAAATTTGTGCTATTACCTCGATCTGGCGTGTTTGAGCAGCGCCCAGCGGCGGCAGCTTTGACACATCTAGAAACCGGAATGCGTAGCTGAATTTCTTTCCCTCGACGGGCGGCAGAGCAACCATGCGCAGACCTTCTGCGGGCTTGATGGCTCCCTCGGCACCATTCGTCACCTGAAGATCACCCGACCACAATTCCATTTGATACGGCACACCGCGCCCCAGAGGCATCACCACATCTTCAAAGCCCTCACTGAGCAAAAGCTGTGTCCGCATTTGTTGCTGCATCACGAATCCAAACACCATCGACGTGCAAAGCATGCCGAACATGATTCCTGCTGCCGCAGCGGTGAGCGGACGCCATGCAAGCCAGCGTGATTTTGCAGGCGCGGCCTTTTGATCAAAGCCACTCGCTGCTTGTTGCTGCGCTTTGGCCTGAGCGGCGGCTCGTATTTGCTGCTCAAACATCACCGTCTCGGTGAAATGCTGCATATTGGCCGCATCTGCTTTGAGCCACGCGTTGAGTTCAGCATCATCGGAAGCGCTCATGGCGTCGTCTAGATAGTCGGCAATGAGTTGTTCGGGATTTTTCATGACATTCCTCCTTCGACTTGAACTTGTTGATTGATGCAGGTGCGGAGTTGTTCGCGG
The DNA here is from genome assembly GCA_964583255.1 of uncultured Prosthecobacter sp. GTDB lineage: Bacteria > Verrucomicrobiota > Verrucomicrobiia > Verrucomicrobiales > Verrucomicrobiaceae > Prosthecobacter. Next base: position 7,709 of record CAZOVY010000017.1, on the reverse strand, counting down.
ATGCGCTGCAATGTCACGCGCACGGATGCGCCGTTACCACCGATTCGCTGGGCGATCTGTTCGGCATTGAGATCTTCAAAGTAGCGCAACTGCACCAGCCGCCGCGCATGGCCCGCGAGTCGTTCGATGCAGGACTCCAGCGCCACGATGCGATCCGACACGGTGGGGGCTAGTTCAGCCCACGAGTCCGTGAACTTCTCCAGCACCTCGTCATCAAACACCACCAAACTCCGCGCCGCATCCCGCTGAAGTCCCATGACCTGAAAGCGTGCAACACCCAGCGCCCAGGCCACAAAAGGGCGCTCGCCATCATACTCCTCAAAGCGCCGAAAAATCACCAGCGCGGTTTCCTGCAATACATCCCGCGCTGCGCCGTGGTCCCGCACCAGCGCATGGACAAAATTTGCCACCGCCGGTTGAGCGGAAGTCCACAGTCGCATGAAGCGCTCTTGATCGTGTTCAGTGAGCATATCTGACGAGTATTTCCGCCAGATGGGCTGAGTGTAACAAGAAAGTTTATTTCATTGCTGAAGCGGACGCGTGGACTTCGCGGACTGGGCTTTTTCCAAGAGATCCACCATGCGCTTGGCGATTTCCGGTTTCTCCTGGAGGAGGTTCTTCGTTTCGCCCTTGTCGGTGGAAAGATCATACAATGCTGGCTTGGCGGCTTGATTCGGCTTCTTGGCGCCGGAATTCCACCCATCTGCTAGTGCGAGGTCGGGGATGTATTTCCACCCACTCTGACGGATGGCGAGGTCACCGTTGCCGCTCATTACGACAAGGCTGTCGCGCTTCATGTGCTCCGGCTGACCGAGCAAGGTGGGCAGTAGATTGAAGCTGTCCGGCGCAGCGCCATCTGGGAGTTTCTGGCCAACGATGGCAGCAGCGGTGGCAGCTAAATCGACGAGGCAGACGAGATCGTCGGAGGTGCTGCCAGGCGCGATGTGGCCGGGCCAGCGGGCGATGAGCGGCACGCGGTGGCCACCTTCCCAGAGCTGGGATTTTTTGCCGCGCCAGTGGCCGTTCGGAAGATGACTGTCCTCATTGGTGTGAGCGGCTCCATTGTCGCTGGAATAGAGGACGAGTGTGTTCTTCGACAGCCCGAGTCGTTCGAGCGTCTTCATGACTTCACCGACTGACCAGTCGAGTTCGCAGAGCATGTCGGCGCGATTTCCAAGGCCAGTGATGCCGACGAAGCGCGGGTTTGGAATCGTAGGCGCATGAACATCATGCGTCGCGAAGTAGAGGAAGAATGGCTTCTCCTTGTTCCGCTCGATGAAGCCCACGGCTTCGTGTGTGAAAGTATCGGCGATGGTCACATCTTTCCACCACGCAGCCTTGCCGCCGGACATGAAGCCGATGCGATCACGGCCCGCCGCATATTTTTTCATGCCATCTGCCACAGCGACTTTTGGATCAAAGGTGTATCGAATCGGGTCGGCGGGATCGAGACCCACCACGCGATGGTCGCGCACAAAAACAGTCGGCACGCGGTCGTTTGTGGCTGGCAGTCCGAAGAATTCATCGAAGCCAATTTCAAGTGGGCCGGGTGCGAGATCTTTGTTGTAGTCCGGTGTGGTCGTGCCAAAACCGAGATGCCATTTACCGATCGCTGAGGTGCGGTAGCCAGCTTTTTTCATGATGGCGGGAAGCGTGGTGAAGCCAACGGGGATGAGCAGTGGCGATTCGGAATTTGCCACGCCTTTGTTCAGACCGACGGTCGTTTTTCGCCATGAATACTCGCCGGTGAGCATCGAGTAACGTGTCGGCGTGCAGACGGCTGCGGAGGCATGAGCATCGGTAAAGCGCATGCCTTCTTTTGCCAGCGCGTCGAGGTTCGGTGTCTTGGTCTTTGTAGCGCCGTAGCAGCCGAGATCACCCCAGCCAACATCATCGGATAGGATGACGATGACATTCGGCAGCGCGGCGGGAGTTTCAGCATGCGCAGTGCTGATCAACCGTAAGGCGAGGCACAGGCTGAGTAGGATGGACGGCGTGTTCATAAGATGGATTTAAGGCGTGAGTTCAATGGCTAAGATTCGCACTTCACCCGACTTGCCAGCTTCGGGTAGGCCGATGGAGATGCTGTCGAGCGCTTGCAGGTCAATGCGGTGATTGCCGCTCTGATTGCCGTATTCCCAGCGCAGTTGCAGGTCTTCGAGCCAGACGATGAAATCCAGTGACTCGCCTGTGCCGCGCTGCGTTTCAGTGGTGAAGGATTCGCCATCGGCTCCAGCGCGGCCATTGTGCGGGGCTTGATGCACGCCGTCCTCGGTGATGATCACGCGCCAGAGCAGATCCTTGGGTGCTTGCAGGCGGATGCGCAGTTTTTTAGCGCCTGCCAAATGAGCGTCTGGCGGTGCGGAGAATCCAGGTGCCGTGCCCCAGCCGGTGCCGTTGCTGAACGTGCAAATCCACGCGCCTTGCTCACCAGGTTGCATGCTGATTTTCGCGCCGTGTTCACTGTCGCAACTGGTAAGCACGCGACTGCGTTGATCGGCTGCTGGCAGAAGGCTGACGGCTTGCTTGAAGTCACCTATGGCGACGGCGAGTGGCGTATTTTCATCCCAGCCTTTCGGCGTGTTGGGATCGATTGTGCCGCGCTTCATGCCAGGCTGCATCTCGCGTTGCAGCTTCGTAAATGCCGTGGTCAGCTCTTCGTAAGGCTGGTCTTTTTGATCGACGAGTCCGTAGTTCGAGTCTTCGCCATCGAAGCGTCCATTGGTCGGCTCATCGTGATGCTGAAACCAATGCATGCCGAGCACAAAGGGCCGATCCATGCAGCCGCGCATGTATTCCTCCAGCCGCAGGGCACGGTCGCGCTGTGTTGGCACGGTGACATCAACGCCGCGGGTGTTTTTCAAGCCGGATCGATTGTCCTGCGCACGCCAGCCATACTCGGTGATGAGGATGGGCTTGCCCGTGAGTGCATAGACGCCGTTCAGCGTGCCGAGCGGCGCGTGGCCGGACTTCTCATAGCGATTGATCGCGATGACATCGCAGTGGCGGCCTTGTGCCTCGATCACTGAAACGATGCTGCTGGCGGCAAAGCGACAGCCGAGAATCAAGTGATGCGTGTCGTGCCGCCGGATGGCCTTCTCGCACAGCGTGAAGTAGCGCTCTGCCACCTCGCCAGCCCAGGCATACTTCACGCGTTGCGCGAACATGAAACGCGCCGGCTTCAGCAGATGCACACGCGATAGCTCAGACCATGATGCGGCATCGCACACGAAAGCTTCGCGGAACTTGGCGAAATCTTCTTTGAAGTAACGATGCAGCCACTCCAGCAAATGGGTGCGGCCTAGCGCGTCATCCGGCAGCTTGAGGTAGCGATCGAACAGCGTGTCGTTGGTGTCGGTGGGCCAGCCATACTCGCCATGCCAGTTGAGTTCATTGTTGGTGAAGTAGCCGAGCAATCGTGGCTCATTGGCGAGTGGCAGGACTTCCTTTACCGCCCAGTCGCTGATCGCTGCGGCATACGCATCGCTCCACACATCGCACAGGCGGTCGTTCCCCACCGTGCCGCCGTAGCCAAAGCCGAGCACCTTGGTGAAATACAAATCGCTGCCCTTCACGATGTCATCTGAGCACCATCCGCCGAGTGTGTTGAAGCCCCACTCGTGCAACCGTTTTGAAGTGTGCTTCACCCATGCGGACGCATCACTACCATGGGCTGCAAGGCCGTCGTAGTGGCCGCGATCCTCACGATTCTTTGGCGGCTCATCGACGGCCAGCACCGTTGTCACGCCCATCGAATAGAATGGCTTTCCATTCTGCACAAAGCTCCAGCCTTCAGGCGACTGCCGCACTTGAACAAACTCCTGTGCGTTTGCCGATGAGAAGCAAAGCAATGCACTGACGAGAAAGAGACGGAGTCGTGTCATAAGGAGTGACAGCATGTTTCGACTCGGGCAGTTGTGGCAAGGAAATTAGAGCCATGGATTGCCTGAACAGACTTTTCAATGCCGCCAAGTCGGTGAGGGGTCTGGTTCGCATTAGGGCCCCGAACCGGTTCAAGGATAAAGTTTACCACAGCAACTTGAGCGGATGTCCACGGCTGAATGAAGCACACTTGGTTGACCATATCTGGCGAGTGTATTCGCCAGTTATGTTAAGTGTAACAAAAAAGTATACGTGCCTGAGATTTATTCTTTGATCACCGTAGAAGTCTCGGCTTTCAGAATGTCGTCCAGAGTCTCACGGCGGGAGATTTGAATCACTTTACCGTTTGGTTCTAACCAAAGTTGGGGGGCTTTACCGATGGAGTTGTAGTTGCTGCTCATGGCATAACCGTAGGCACCTGCATCACGGAGTGTGAGCAGATCACCGGCGACAGGGAGTGGCAGGGGGCGCGGCTGAATCAGTTCTTTGTCATCACGAGTGAAGACGTCGCCACTTTCGCAGAGCGGGCCAGCGACAACAATCGGCACGAGCGGTGCATCTGCTGGATGCCCGACGATCTCAATGCCATGCCAGGAGCCATACATAGCTGGGCGGACGAGATCAACGAAGCCGGCGTCAACCATAGCGAAGGTAGCTCCATCACCTTTTTCGTTAGGCTCGGTGTGCTTCACATCGGTGACGCGTGTGACCAAGGTGCATGATGGGGCGACGTAATAGCGACCGGGCTCGATTTCCAGGCGTAGTGGGCGTCCGGCGGCGGCGCTGGCTTTCTGCTGAGCAGAAATGAGTAGATCGCGCAGGCGATCCAGAGGCACAGTGGCACTCGGGTCACGGTAGTTATGGGGGATGCCACCTCCGAGACTGATGGCCTCTAGGTCTGGCAGGCTCGGGATCTCGCTGATAAACTCATCTGTCAGTCGATTCAGATTGGCCATGAGTTCTTCAAACTGTGGTCCGCTACCGATATGAGCATGCAGCATCACGATCTGCATTCCGGCGTCTTTGGCTGCTACTGCCGTGGCTTTCAGAGTGGAATGCCAAATGCCATGTTTGGAGCTAGGTCCTCCAGTGTCACAAGAGTTCACATGTCCATGGCCAAAGCCGGGATTCACGCGCAGAGAGATTTTGCCGCGATAACCAGCATCTGCCAGGTCGGCGATCTGGCCTGGGCTACCGATGTTTGGCAGCACCCCATGCTCACGGATGACCTCTAAGGCATTGTCACGAAATACATCAGCCGTGAGGCAGATAACCGGTGGCTCCTGACCTGAAGCATGACCTGCGTGGATGGCGCGGAGAACTTCATTGCCACTGACGGCATCGATCCAGATTCCAGCAGCGGCCATTTCACGGAGAATGGCGGTGGCTGGGCAGGCCTTCATGGCGAACCTTGCCTGAAGATAGGGTGCGTCAGTCAGCTTCTTGATGTCTGCGATCCGCTGACGAATGACGGCTGCATCATAGAGCCAGAAGGGGGTGCCGACGCTGGCAGCGAGAGAGGTGAGAAGTGATGGCTCGTGAGACATGAGGATGAAAAAAAGGGCTTTAGGCTGTCGCATGACAGGCTGGCAATCAACAATGGATTGCTTGCTACAATACGTCTGTGCGGTACGAACGTCTCTCGGCCTGTGAACTGCACAGAGGATTACCTTCGGCGCGCTGCGCGAGGTGCGGACCCTATGGAGTCGTCTCATGCCACGCCAGTGGAGGCGGCAGCGAAAAGCCCGCGAACTCGACGTGCAGCACTCGACGGCGGCGCTCGCTCGTCGAACGCGAGGAGGCGTGAAGCAGCAGAGGCCGCATCAGCAGGGCATCACCGGCTTTCGTGGTGCAAAGCACTTCCGCGTGTGTCTCACGGCACTTGGCAATGCTCTCGGCATTCAATCGGCCAAGTCGATGCGTGCCGGACAGCACTCGCAGCGCGCCATTGCCTGCATCAGCATCATCAAGGTGCAAGCGCACGGTGAGCATCTGCTCCAGCAGTTCAATCGGTGGCTGCACATGCGGCACGCCATCCTTCACGCTCCACGGACCGAATCCGGGCATCTCGACGCGTTCCTTGAGCGCCAGCGTGAGGTCTTGATGCCAAGCGACAAGCCAGTTCGTCTCCGGGCGCTTGTCAAAGTAGATACCCCGGACAGGAACGGGCTCGGTGGGGAGATGCGGACGCACCAGATCAGCCAGCAGCGTCTGAGCTAGCCGTACCACCTCCGGCACATGCAACATCCCGCGAGTGCCAGCTCCATTCGCATCGCCCAGGATGTCATGCAAAGTCGCACACACGGCCGAATCGAGCACGTTTGGTACGATGACGAATCCTTGGGCGTCTATGTCTGTTGCGAGGCTCACTTCTTCCCTTTGCCTTTTTTGGCTTTCTTCGCTGGCGGGCTTTCGGTGGTTCCGCCAGCGGGAACGGCGTCTTTGATGAGGGCATCGAGGCGGGCGCGCATTTCGGCTAATTTCACGGGCTGAGTGGTGGCGAGGTTGTTCTTTTCGGCGATGTCATTTGCGAGGTTGTAGAGCTCCATTTTGCCGGAGGATTTTTCGCTGCCTTTGGCGTCTTCGGCGTCTTTGTCGGAGGGATTGAGCAGGAGTTTCCAGTCGCCCATGCGCAGGGCCATTTTGTCTGGGGCCATGCCTGGAAGGAGGAGGGCTTCATGGGGTGATTTGGCTCCTTGGGTGAGCACGGGCCAGATGTCGAGGCCGTCGGGTGCGAGTTTTTGTTCGGCGGGGGCACCGGTGAGTTTCACCAGGGTCGGAAACCAATCCACGGCGTGCATGGGTTCATCAATGGTGATGCCAGCAGGTATTTTTCCGGGCCAAGTGGCAAAGGAAGCGACGCGGATGCCGCCTTCATAGAGGGTGGCTTTGCCAGCACGCAGCGGCGTGTTCATGGTCGCGGTTCCTGGGCCAGGGCCACCGTTGTCACTGGAGAAAATGATGAGTGTGTTTTGGCGCAGGCCTTTCTCATCAAGCGCAGCGGTGATTTGGCCGATGGCTTCATCGACGGCTGATAACATGCCAGCGATGGTTTGGCGGAGTTTGGGCAGAGCCTTGTAGGGTTCCGTGTAGCTGTCGGGCACTTGATGAGGAGAATGGATGCCGTTGAAGGGAACGTAGAGAAACAGCGGCTTATCGGCGGCTTGCTCGCGAACAATTCGACATGCCTCCTTCGAGACGAGATGGGTGGTGTAGCCTTCTTCCACGAGCGGTTTGTCATCGCGATACCAATCCATTTTTTCATCGCGGTCGTGCTTGAAATAATCCAGTGCGCCAAAGTAATGACCATACTGATGATCAAAGCCACGATGCGTGGGCGTGTAGTCGGATTGAAACTCGCCAAGATGCCATTTGCCACAGATGGCCGTGGTGTAGCCGACGTCCTTCAATGCCTGAGGCAGTAGGCGCTCCGCCAATGGCAGGCCCCATGGAGCGCCTGGCCTCACGACATTATAAACGCCTGTGTGGATGGCGTAGCGACCCGTCATCAGTGCCGAGCGCGTGGGTGAGCACACAGGCTGCACATAGTAGGACTTCAACACGGCACCTTCTTTGGCCAGCTTGTCGATGTTCGGTGTGCGGATGTCTTTGCCACCATTGAAGCCGCAGTCGGCATAGCCCAAGTCATCGACCAAGAAATAGACGATGTTGGGTTTGGCGTCGGCAGCGCTTGAGTGGCTGAGAGAAAGGGCCGCGAAGGCGAAAAGTGTGAGGATGGGTTTCATGGTGGGTGCTTATTTCTTTTTCTTCTTGAGCCTCTTGCAAAACCCTGAATTCATCTAGATTTGCGATGGATGGTTGACATG
>CAZOVY010000016.1:0-74873 GCA_964583255.1 uncultured Prosthecobacter sp. | reverse complement strand
ACCCGCTGGTCGCGGCACCGAGCCACTTTTTGTTCGCCAAGGTTTGGCTCAAAGTAGCGGCGCTGGCGTGGAAGAAGGCGTCGTAGGCGGCTTTGGCTTCTTTGCAGAAGAAGAGGTCTCGCAGCTCAGAGGGCAGCGTGAACGTGACCATGAAGTAGGGCGCTGGGATGAGCTTGCTTTGCTCACGCCGCACCCACTCGGCGGTGGCGGCACGTCCGCACTGCGGACAGCTTTTGTGATGGCAACTGTTAAAAGCGTATTCACGCTGACCGGGGCAGGTCTGGCACTCATGCACATGGCCACCCATGATGGCAGTGCGGCAGCTCTCCAGTGCCCACACGGCACGACGCTGCACGCTACTGAGCACGGGCTTCGTGCTCAGATACGCGGGCATAAATCGACGCAGTGCCTCGATGACCGTTGGCATCCTCTGGGAATGATGGGAGGGATGAGCCGCTGTTAGCGCGGCAGGCCTTCGCAGAGTCCTTCCATGAGCTTCAGCGCTTGCTGCTCGCTCTGATGCGTGAGGTGCAGGTAGATCTCCGTGGTGTTTAAATAGGCGTGACCGAGCAGGTGCTGCAAGGTGTGCAGGCTCGCACCGCTCTCCAGCAGATGCGTGGCGAAGCTGTGCCGCAGTGTGTGCGGTGTGGCATCGGGCAAATCGAGTTCCTTGCGGGCGAGCACGAGGAGGCGCTGCAAAGAGTTATGCGGCATCGTGCTCTTCGCGCTGTGCATGCGCTTGGCCAAAGCCTGCGGCGTGTTGTCGCCACGGCCTGCATTGGGAAAGATGAGCAGCGGATGTTTGTGGAAGCGGTAGTAGTCGCGCAACTCTTTGAGCATCGAAGCAGGTAGCGGGATGGTGCGGTCCTTGTTGCCTTTGCCCGCACGGATGCGCAGCTTATTCTCACTGCCGATGATGTCATGCACGGTGAGCTTTAAACATTCCGAAAGCCGCAGCCAGCAGCAGTAGATGAGCTTGAGCGGCGTGCGGTAACGGCGCAGGCGGATGTGCTTTAAGAGCGCCTTCACTTGGTCGCGTGTCAGCACCGGTGGCAGCGTGTCGTGATCCTTCGCTTTCACCTGATCAAAGAGCCGCCAACGCGCATGGCCGAGTTGCTCGATGAAGAACACCTCTGCCATCGCCAGAGCCTGACGGATCGTCTTCGGCTGCCACAGGCGCACCGTCTTCACATGCAGAAGATAGTCACGTAGCATCTCCTCCGTGATCAGCGCCGGGTCAGCCTTGAAGTGCTCCGCCAGCAGCCGCAACTGCCGGTAGTAACTGTGCCGCGTGCGCACCGAATCATAACGCAGCGCCAACACACGTGCGAACTGCGCCATGGAAGGCCACAGGTGTGTGTAGGACAGCGGATCCACATAGTCCTTGCCACTTCGAATAGGCACATGCCTGGGCAAACGCGGCGGCGGCGTTTTGACGCTGCCTTGAACAGGGTGAGCAGATGTGGAGGATGAGGATGATGTGGCCGAATGCTTGGCAGCAGGCAACCGGCGACGCGAGAGATGAGGATTGAACATAGGACCTCAAGCTGCTAAGACAGCGCCCATAACGCTCTCGAAAATGCTCACGCATCCTTCATCTCAACTAAACCTTGAACAACCTTGTCGCGTAGCGGCTTTGTTCAACACCGAGGTGGACGAAAACCAGGACATCAACTTCTGCTGCGAGCCCCTTCATCAAGAAGTTTGAGGCGAACCCGGCCAAGTATCTCAGCAAGCTGCCGAAGTAACTCGACCATGATGCATGGTGAAGCCGCCACGGCACATGATTTGAAAATAATCAGAGGGGTTGGGCTCGGGGTGGAGTTGCACTGCATGAACGCCTGTGATGGCGCTCATCAAAACAAACCAAAAAATAGACCCAAACATGAAAACGAAACTCACCCTCCTCAGCGCTATCATCCTTGCAGGCATCGGCTCCACCTTGGCCCTCGCGGGTCAGGAAGATCAGGCCGCTGCGGCCGCCAAGCCTGCTGCTAAGAGCTGCTGCGCCATGAAAGAAACAGCGCCTGCGACTCCCGCCGACAAAGACGCGGCCAGCGGCATGTCCTGTCACTCCAACGCACCCGTGGCGAGGGAAGTCACGGCGGCAAAACCCAAGGGCTGCTGCAAGTAATGGGGCGCCCGCCCCTCGCAACCCGTCAGGCATCGGATGACCTGGCGGGTTGTGTTCGGTCAATCATCCGGCACCTTCACCTGTCATGAATGACGACGACCTCCACCTCTTGATCCGCCAGACGCAGCCGAAGCCTGAGTTCTCAGCCTCGTTCCAGCGTGAAGTCTGGGCGCGCATCGCCGGCGTCGAACAGCGCTCATGGTCCGCCCAGTGGCGGACATGGAGCGAGTCCCTGTTCCGCTGGATCGGCCAGCCCACGCCTGCTGTGGCAGTCGTCACGGCGATGCTGGCCCTCGGTGTCAGCCTCGGCAGTCTGACGTCGGCTAACAATGAGCCCGCTAATTTGCGTACGGCCTACGCGGCCTCCATCAACCCTCTGACTGCGGCCCATGTCGCGATGTCGAAATGAAACGCGGCCTCTGGATCTTAGCGGCGGCAGTGCTGGCCGGTCTTGCGGGCTTCATCGTCACCCGCAGTCGATGCGACTGCACCATCCCTGAAAAAATAGCCGCGCATGACGGTCGGTCGCAACTGCCGGAACTCGAATGGCTGCGCCAGGAATTCAAGCTGACGGATGAGCAATTCGCCAAAGTCTCCGAGCTGCATCTGGCCTATCGCCCCACCTGTGAAGATCTTTGTGCCAAGGTGATGGCTTCACAGACGAAGATGAAAAAGCTGGTCGGTGTCGGAACCCAAGTGTCACCGGAACTCAAAGCCGCCCTGCAAGAGCACGCAGCTCTGCATGTGGAATGCCAGACCGCGATGCTTAACCATCTTTATCAAACGGCGACCTGCCTGTCGCCCGATCAGGCGCGGCACTACCTGGATGCCATGCTACCGCAGGTCATCGAGATGGCCATGGAACCTGAAACCACGCACCCCGGTCACTGAGCCCGATCTGCACGCATGGACTTCACCCAAGATGCCGATGTCGTGCTCATGCAGCGACTCGCTGACGGCGAGGATCTGGCCTTGAACGAACTCATGTCACGCTGGCGCGAGCGCGTCGCCGCGTTTCTCCTGCGCATGGTCGGCGACCACGCAACGGCCATGGATCTCGCGCAGGAGACCTTTGTGCGCCTCTACACGAGCCGGCACAGCTACCGGCCCACCGCCGCCTTTTCGACCTACCTGTTTCACATCGCCACGAATCTGGCCCGCAGTCACGCCCGCTGGAAAGGCAGGCACCCGACTGTGCCGATGGAAGATGAGCAGGGCACACTCATTCATGAGCCGGTCGATCCGCAGTTGCAGCCTGATGAAGCGGCTGCCCTGCATGAGAAGACAGCGCTCGTGAATAAAGCCATCGCCGCCCTGCCTGCCGAGCTGCGTGAGGCGCTGCTGCTCTTCACCGTGGAAGACATGAGCCAAGCCGAGATCGCCGCCACTCTCGGCTGCTCGCCGAAGGCCATCGAAGTCCGCATCTACCGCGCCCGGCAGGCGTTGAAGGAAGCGCTCTCACGAGTCGCCTGATGCAGGTAAAAAATAGTTCGCGGGGTTGGTGGCCCGCTGGAGTTGCACCCGATGAACGGATGAAACCAACGGTCGCTCAACGTAACCTAACACACCCCAATGAAACTGACCCTCGCCCTCCTCTCCAGCCTCCTCCTCGGCACCAGCCTCGTCTCTGCTGCTCCCGCTGTTTATCCGCTCAAGACCTGCCTCGTCACCGGCAACGAACTCGGCAGCATGGGCAAAACGATTTCCAAGACTTACAACGGCCAGGAGGTCAAACTTTGCTGCAAACCCTGCATTAAGAAGTTCGACGCTAACCCTGCCAAATACATGGCTAAACTAAAGTAGTAGCAACGCACTCGCAGGCCATCATGAAGTGCATTTAGTTAAGATAGGTGCTCTCGCCGTGACATTAATCTTGCTGAATGAAGTCACGCTGCACAGACTCGAAAAACCAACTATGCCCAACCCACTCACCAGCGGCTGCGCCTCTGCGCGAGACAAGTCACTGACCGGCAAGCTCACTCGGAGCAAACTGTTTCAGGACTATCAAAACGCCTTTGAAAGCGCCACCGGCCTGCCACTGCAATTGCATGAGGCAGGGAGTGACGCTGGAGGATTGTCCAGCCGTCCAGGGGTGAACGCCTTCTGCCTGCTCATGGCCAAAAGCAATCAAGCCTGTGCTTCCTGCTTTGCTTTGCAGCAGAAGATTGAGCAAGAGGCCGGCATGGAGCCACGGTCTCTGCATTGCTTCGCCGGACTGTGTGAGAGTGCTGTGCCGGTGCGGGTGGGAGAAAACGTCATCGCGTTTCTGCAAACCGGCCAAATCCTGCTGCACCGGCCAGATGCGCAGCAGTTCAGCAAAGTGGCGCAGACCCTGATCGAGTTGGGGATCGAGTTCAATTTCAAGCAGGCCGAGGACGCCTGGCTGGCCACCACGGTACTCAAGGAGTCGCAGTATGACTCCATGCTGAGGATGCTGCACATCTTCGCGGGGCATCTTTCCGAGTGTGCCAATGCGCTGAGCTTAGAGGCCAGTTCCGCAGAATCAGCGCCGATCAAAAAGGCTAAGGCCATCGTGATGGCAAACTTGGATGATACGCTTTCAATGAGTCGTGTGGCGAAGGCTGTCAACGTCAGCGCTGGTTACTTCAGCGAGCTGTTTCACAAGACCACGGGAATGACCTTCACCGACTATGTGGCCCGAGTGCGGGTTGAGAAAGTGAAGCATTTGCTCGCCAACCCACGGCTACAGATCACCACCATCGCTTACGACACCGGATTCAAATCACTTTCCCAGTTCAATCGTGTGTTCAAACGCGTGAGCGGCATCAGCCCGCGGGAGTATCGCCTGAAGCTAGCAGGTGATCAGATAACCTGAAAATCTGCGCAATGGTTCCGATGTGATGCGGAGCATGATGACGGCGGCGGGCTTAATCTGGCCCCATGTCAAAGCCAACCATCCAGGTAACCATCGTCGATGCCGCAGGCGTGCAGCAGACGTTCCGTGCGGGGCACATCGGTCTCGACTGTGGTAATGGCAGCATCGACATCCAACCCGGCAAGCCCGCCTTTTGCCGGGACTTTGTGTCTGGCGTGCTGACACTTGATGACGGGGTCACCGTCACAAAGCTGAACGTCACCCATGGCATGGCCTCCCTCTCAGGGAACACCGTGCATGTGGTCTGCGAGCAAGCCATTGCCCGGCCACTCGAAGAACCCCTTTCGCCTCCCGCGATCACCTTTCCGGCCCAACCGCCGGGAGAAAAAACAAACAACAAATAAAACACAATATATGAAAACGAAAATCATCCGCTCCGTCCTCCTCGGCCTCTCGATCCTCGGCACCCTTGCTCTGTCCTCCTGCCAGGCACCCTCCGGTCCTTCTTCGGCAGTCGCATGTCCGAAATGCCAAACCGTCTGGGTTAAAGCCGGCGGCTCCGCTGGCAAAGGTCAGCCCATAGCCATGAAAGCCACTGGTGCCATGGATTGCCCAGACTGCGCAAATAAAGCTACTGCGATGCTCAAGGGTCTGAGCATGAACACCCACACCTGCAAGTCCTGCGGTGGCACCATGTTCCACTGCAGGTAGTCGCAGCGCGCGGAATCATGAAGGCCGCCCGGCTCCTTCGGGCAAGGCGGCCTTCATCCCCGGTGGGGTTACACCCCATAGCTAATGGCTCCAAGTTGAACCGAAGCAGTAAACCTGCGAACACGAAGCTCGACCAACCAACCAAGCACAACCATGAAAACCATCATCACCTTGTCCCTTGTCTCCGCCGTCCTCAGCCTGACTGCCTGTCAGAATTCCGCCCCGGCGCAGCCTAGCAATAACGTCAGACCGTTCAACATGAGCGGGATCGTTCCAAGATGAAAATGTGATCGCTGGCTCAGGCAGCACACCGCCGCCGGAACGATGCAAGTTGCTCGCATCATTCTGGCAGCGGCCTGTGTTTTTTCGAGCGCATGTGTCGGGATCAAGGCTTCCGGCGACCACGATGAAGTCAGCGTCGTGGAAGATGCCAAGAAGCTCTTGCTGACCGCCTTGAAGGACGACCGCCTCAATCTCCCCGCTGGCTACTACTGGGAATGGAGCGGCCAGTTTGAGCGCGCCACTCCAATAGCGACCACATGACCTCAGCACCCGCCACAGCTGAAACTCCGAAGGGCAAAGCTTGGCACAGCCAGGCTGCCGAGGAAGTGCTGGCGCAGCGCGCAATCCCATGACCGTCTGGATTGGGGTGAACACCCCATATCGCACGCATCCTCCTGCACTGAGGATGGCAGGGCAGCAGAGTCGCGGCGCTACCTCGCACGGTAAATTCTCAAATAATCCAATGACATCTAGCACTAGATCAAACCTTCCGATTCTTTCTTTGCTGCTTTATTGGTTGGTGAGTTCTGCCACGGCTCAGGCCCGCACAGTGACCTATGATCTGGTGCTTGCGGAGACGGATGGCCCGGTCAAGGGCGGACCAAAGGCCATGGCGATCAATGGCAGCATCCCCGGCCCGACGCTGCGCTTCACCGAGGGCGATGATGCGGTCATCCGCGTGAAGAACGACCTCAAAGAAGACACTTCTATACACTGGCACGGAATCCTGCTGCCTAACGATCAGGACGGCGTGCCGCATGTGAACATGGCTCCGATCACACCCGGCGAGACGCGCGAGTTCCGTTTCCGCCTACGGCATGGCGGCACGTTCTGGTATCACTCCCACAGCGGCTTGCAGGAGCAGCTCGGCATTTACGGCAGCATCGCCATCACCCCCAAAGGCGGCGAGCAGATCAAGACGGACCACGATCTCGTGGTAGTGCTCTCCGACTGGACCAACGAAAGCCCGTATGACGTGTTGGAGCAGCTCCACGCGGGCCGCGAAACGCAGCAGATCAAGAAAGGCACAGCGCAGAGCATCGTTGGTGCCATCCAGCACGATGCGCTGCCCGACATGGTGAAGCGCTCGATGAAACGAATGCCCCCGATGGACTTCTCCGATGTGGGCTATGACGCCTTTCTCGCGAATGGAAAACCCGCCGCCGAGTTTCCCGCGCAGCCCGGCGAAACGGTGCGCCTGCGTTTGATCAATGCCAGCGCCGCCAGCTACTACCATCTCGAATATGCAGGCGGGCCGATGAAGATCATTGCCGCAGATGGCACCGATGTTCAGCCCGTGGCGACCGGGCGTTTCCTTTTCGCCATCGCTGAAACCTATGACCTGCTGGTGAAGGTGCCACAAGGTGGCGGAGCCTGGGAACTGCGCGCCACCTCACAGGATGGCACCGGTCACAGCAGCCTGTTTATCGGCCAGGGAGAACGGCACGCCGCACCCGATGTGCCGAAGCCCAATGTCTATAAGCCGATGGCTGGAATGGGCGACATGAGCGGCATGTCTGACATGAAAGGCAAAGCTGACATGAAGGGCATGGATCACAGCAGCATGGCCGGAATGGGTGAGGGTGACATGGCTGCTCCCGAACCCGCGATGGATCACAGCACGATGGCAGGCATGAAAGGCATGTCGCCACCCAAGACCACGAAGAAACCTGACGCCATGGCGGACATGAAAGGCATGGATCACAGCACGATGCCGATGCCCGCCGAGAAGCAAGGCAGTGCCACCATGAAGGACATGCCGCCCATGGCCGGAATGCAGGGCATGGACGACCCCGAGCGGCCTGGAAGCCCGTATGAAAAGCTGCGCGCCCTGCGCACCACAGCGATCTCCGATTCTCGTCCGCTGCGCGAATACACCTTCCGCCTTCAGGGCGACATGATCCGCTTTGTCTGGACGCTGGATGGCAAGACCTTCTCTGAGGCGGACATGATCAACGTGCGCCAAGGCGAGAAGGTGCGTTTCACCTTCATCAATGACTCGATGATGCACCATCCCATGCACCTGCACGGGCATTTCTTCCGCCTTGTCACCAGCGCCGGAAACCTCTCGCCCATGAAGCACACCATCGATGTGCCGCCCATGACCAGCCACACCATCGAGTTCGCCGCTGATGAGCCGGGCGACTGGATGATGCACTGCCACGTCCTCTATCACCTCGCCATCGGCATGGCCCGCGTCGTCCACTACGAGGATGCCCCGCCCAATCCGCATCTGATGCGTGGTGCCATGATGTCCGAGCATGATCCGAAGCTCTTATTTGGCGAAGGCATCCTGCTTTCCAACATGACTGAAGGCACCGCCTCCTGGGAAAATAATCGCAACGGTCTCATGGCCCACTGGCAGTCGCGCATCGGCAACGGCAGCGACACGGACTACGAGGTCGGCCTCGACTACGACCGCTTTATCAACAGCAACCTCAGCGCCTTCGCCAGCTACGAGTGGAGCAACGGCATCAACGACAACCGCGGCATGTTCGGCGCTCGTTACCTCTTACCCTTTCTGATTCAATCCCAAGCCTCCGTGGACACCGACGGCGACTTCCGTTTCACTGTCAGCAAAGTTTTACCCATCACCACGCGCTTCTCACTCTTTGGCCGCGCCCAATATGATACCAAAGCACGCTGGGAGACCGCCGCAGGAGCCGAGTATTTCCTGCACAAGAACCTCTCCCTCGTCGGCCAATGGCACAATCAGTACGGCTGGGGCATCGGCGCAGCCCTTCGTTTTTGAAACCCCTTTCCGCGATCGCGCGCTAACCTAGAAACCAGAAAAACAAAACCATGCAAGAATCGACATCCGAAACCAAAGACCCCATCTGCGGCATGACCGTGGACCCGGCCACCGCCCTCCACACCGAACGCGATGGCAAGACGTTCTACTTTTGCAGCGAAGGCTGTCAGCAAAAGTTTCTGGCCTCACCAGTCGGCACCAAGCCCGAAGCCAAGGCTGGCTGCTGCTGTGACTGATCGCGGCCGGGGGTGCTGCGATGGCCGCATGCACGGTGGGATTACACCCCATGGCGTTACCACAGCACGTCAGGCAGCATGGGCGTTGGCAGCGGCGCTACCCGCCGCAGCCACAACCCAAACTCGAGATCCAAACTCTATGAAACTGCTCACCCGCTCCACCCTTGCCCTCACGATGGCCCTGGCCGTCCTCTTTCCCATCACATCGCCATCCGCCGAGCCGACGGAGGAAAAGAAGATGGACGCCAAAATGATGGAACACTGCGAAAAGATGAAGGAAGAGAAGGCGAAAATGAAGGCCAACATGAAGGCGCAGGACGCTGAACTCACCGAGCACGCCGCGAAGATGAACAGCGCCCCGGCGGACAAGAAAGTGGACGAACTGGCCGCCCTGGTCACTCACATGCTGGAGCAGCGGATCGCCATGGGTGCGCGCAAGGCCAATATGGAGGAGGCGATGATGGAACACATGATGAAACACATGGAAATGGGCAAAAAGTCCATGTCCAAGTGCCCCATGATGAAAGACATGAAGGACATGGATCACAAACCAGCCGACGCGGACAAAGAGCCATCAGAGGCGAAGAAATAATCGCCGAGAAATTTAGAGGGGTTGGGGCGGCGCTGGAGTTTTATCTGATGACTTCCTAATTTCAGGCGGTCATAAATACCAAAACAAACACCTCATGAAACTCACCCTCGCTCTGCTTTCCAGCCTGCTCCTCGGAGCTGGCCTCGTCTCCGCCGCTGATACCGGCGTGCCCGCCACCTACCCGCTCAAGACTTGCCCTGTTTCAGACGAAGAACTCGGCGGCATGGGCAAGCCTGTTAAAGTCACGCATGAAGGCACTGATGTGTATCTCTGCTGCAAGTCCTGCCTGAAAGACTTTAACAAAGAACCCACCAAGTTTGTGGCGAAGGTGAAAGCTGCGGTGAAGAAATAACCCTGCGATCTGACAAAGAAGAGGCGTCGCTTTTTCATGAAATACTGAGGGATTCGCCTTCTCTTAGAGTTACACTGCACACGTCCCGCCGTTCTTGTCATCATGGCACTCTTCCGCTCCATCATCCTCATCATCGCCCTCGTGGCGCAGGCGCTGCCTGTGTCGCTGGTGGCGCAGGGGGATGTGAAGCCTGTGTGCAGCATGAAGTGCTGTGAGCCTGGAGCTAAGATCTGCTGCTGCGCGGGACCGCAGGATGTGCCTTCATCTCCTGCGCCTGCCAGCACGCCACCGGTTACGGGGCGCGATCTCGTGCCGCAGCCGGTGTGGATTGCTTGGACGAATGAGTTCTCCTGTTTGCCAGTGGAAGCTGCCGCCAGTGTCTCCAGAACAATGTCTGGCGATCACCGCGCACTCGCCGTCCCGCATGTGCGGCTACCGGTGTTGTTCTGCTCCATTCTGATCTGAGTCGGCGTCTTTGACAGGCGCATTGTGCCCATGCCACGCGGTCCCATGACGGACACGTCTCGTGCTTGGGCTTGGTTTCACGAACCTTCAACGACTCAAATTCCATGCACGCATCTCTCTCTTTGACCACGCTCATGCTCGTCCTCGCCACTGCTGCCAATGCGGCGGATCAGGCAGCGAGCGCCCCTTTCATCCAGCGCCTCGTCCGCGAGGCCGCAGCCACGCATCCCTCCGTGCAGGCTGCCGAGGCACGCACTCAGGCTGCATCTGCCGCGATTGGCGCGATCCGATTGTGGGAAGACCCGCAGCTTGGTCTCGGCGTTTTATTTGCCAGCAATATAAACCGTCAGGGCAATGGCGACATCGCGGTCGGCATTGATCAAATGCTGCCGCGTCGCGGGCTGTATCGCGCGGAAAAAAGCCGCGCCGTGGCAGAGCAGTTGGCACAAAAGGCCGTCAAGCGGCAGACAGCGAACGAGTTGGGCCTCATGGTGGCGCAGGCGGCACTGGAGCTAGCACTCGCAGACGAGGTGATCCGGCTCCAGTCGGAAAATGTGGCCTGGCTAGAGACCATCGTGAAGACAGCGGAGGAACGCGCAAAGAACCCTGACGCGACTGCCACCGAGACACTGCGGCTGGAAAGCGAACTCGCAGTGAAACGGCAGACTCTCGTCAGCGCACGCCGTCAGCGCGGTCAGTTCGCCACCACGCTGAATCTTTTGATCGGACGCGCGGCAGACTCGCCCTGGCCGCTGCTTTCACTGCCTGCGCAGGCCCCGGACCATGCCAGCGCCACCGCCCTGAAAGTGCGACTGGAGCGTGACAATCCACAGCTCGCCGCACTGCGGCATCAAAGCGAGGCCGCGCAGGCGGAAACAATCGCCGCGAGAGAGAAGCGCAAGCCCGCTCTCGCCGTGGGCCTCCAGGTCAATACCTACTCCCAGGGCACGATTCAGGACACGATGGCGATGCTAAACTTCAAGATGACGCTGCCATGGTTCAACCGCTCTGCCTATCAGGCCGACATCACCCGCGCAGACAAACTGCACGAGGCCGCGCAGAGCGATCTGGCCGCGCAGCAGCGGGTGCTTTACACGCAGCTCTCGGTCTTCATCACCGAGGCGCGGAATAATCAGCAGCTCGTCAACGCCTACGACACCGAGATCGTGCCGAAGTCGGAGAAGACCGTCGAGACACTGCAAAACGCCTGGATCTCTTCCAAGGCCACGCTGCTCGAAGTGCTCGATGCCCGCCGCGCCTTACTGGAGGCGCACATGGAGCATCAGCGCGCCCTCGCCGCCTGGCAGGTGGCTTTGCAAAACCTCGCCGCCCTCACCGGCAGTCTCTCCACACCTTCAGCCAAGTAATCTAATGAAGAACTTCATCACACTCCTCCTCATCATCGCCGCACTCGCCGCAGGCTGGTTCCTGCGCGGCAATCATTCGCCGGGCATGACCTCAGAAGCATCTGCTGAGCGCAAGGTGCTGTTTTATCAGAGTGCCATGCATCCATGGATCAAGAGCGACAAGCCGGGCCGCTGCACCATCTGCGGCATGGAACTGACACCTGTTTATGAAGGCGAAAAAGGCATCGACTCAAGCAATAGCGATGTCGTGCCGCTGACGCAGAATCAAATCCAGGTCATGCAGGTGCAGACAGTGGAGGCGAAGAAACAAGCACTCACCAAGACCCTGCGTGTCTCCGGCATCATCAATGATGACCAGCGCCGTCACCGCATCCTCAGCGCATATGTGGATGGCCGCATCGACAAGCTCTTTGCCAATCATCACGGCGTCGAAGTCGTGGCGGGCGAGCCTCTGGCGCTACTTTACAGCCCCACGCTGTTGCAGGCCGAGCGAGAGTATCGTCAGCTCACCGGTGATTTAAAAAAGAACACGGCGCTGCGGTTGCAGCAGATGGGACTCACCACCACACAGATCGCCGCACTCGAGACGAAGCCCGCAGACGCGCTGAACTCCGAAATCCTCGCCCCACTCACCGGCACGGTGGTGGAGCATGAAGTCTATGAAGGCCAGTATGTGACCATGGGGCAGAAGCTCTTCGCCATCGCCGACTTCAGCACCATGTGGTTTCTGTTCAATGCTTACGAGCAGGACATGCCCTGGATCAAGGTCGGACAGATGGTCGAGATCACCACGCCTTCCGTGCCTGGAAAAGTCTTCACGGGTGAGATCACTTTCATCGATCCGAACTTCAACGAGGCCACGCGCTCGACCGAGGTGCGCGTCGAGCTGGCGAACCCACTCGTCGAAGGCCGTCGTGAGCTGCTGCATCGTCTTTATGCCGAGGGCGCGGTGAAGGTGGAGCTGCCGGAAGTGCTCACCGCACCGAAGTCCACCGTCATGCAGACCGGCCCGGAGGCCGTGGTCTATGTGGATCAAGGCGGCGGTGCGTATGCACGCAGTGTGGTCAATCTCGGACGGCGCGGCGACACGCTGGTGGAAATTGTTTCCGGCATCAAGGCGGGCGACAAGATCGTGACAAACGGCAACCTGCTCATCGACGGCCAGGCGGAGATGAACCGCTCCTTTGCCACACCTGTGGTTATGTCGCCAGCCGCCGATCTGACGACGGCGCAAAACAAAGCCATCGCCGATTTCATCACCGTGGCCGATGCCATGGCCGCAGCGCTCTCTGCCGACAATCTCGCTGCTTTCAATAAAGCCAGCGAACCAGCGATGATGCAGTCAGAGGCACTCATCACCGCCTTGAGCACGAACCCGGAGTGGAAGCCCAAGCTCGATGCGCTGGACAAAGCGCGGCACTTTCATGGCTTCGATACCATCAAGAAAGCCCGCATCGCCTTTCACACCTTTTCCACCGCAACCACTGCGCTGATCGAGCCACTGCGCACCGCGAAGGGTGCGCCCGAGTTCAAAGTGTGGGAGTGCTTCATGGTGGATCAAATCATCCCCAACGTGCCCGCCACAGGCCGCTGGGTGCAGCTCAGCGGACGTGAAGGGAACAATCCCTACTTCGGCAAGGCCATGTTGGAGTGCGTGAAGGAAATCAAACCTGGGGAGGTCATGCCATGATCGAGGCCATCATCCATTGGAGCTTGAAAAACCGCTTCCTCGTTGCCTGCGCAGCCCTGCTTCTCGTCGCGCTCGGTGTGCGGGCCATCTACCTCACACCGGTGGATGCGATTCCTGATCTCACGGAGAACCAGGTGCTCGTGTATGCCGACTTCATGGGCCGCAGTCCGCAGGAGGTGGAAGATCAGGTCACGTTCCCGCTTTCCACCGGCCTGCAAGGTCTCTCCGGTGTGAAGGAAGTGCGCGCGACTTCGATGTTCGGCTTCTCGCTGCTCACCCTCATCTTTGAGGACAAGGTGGACACTTACTTTGCCCGAGCGCGTGTGCTGGAGCGGCTGAACTACCTGCAAGGAGCGATGCCCGAAGGTGTGAAGCCACAGCTCGGCCCCGACGCCTCCGGCCTCGGCTGGGTCTATCAATACTACTTCGATGTCGATCCCACAAAGGCGCAGGACGGCGGCTATGATCTCGCGGCGCTGCGATCACTCCAGGACTGGTATGTGCGCTACCAGCTCGCCAGTGTGCAAGGTGTGGCGGAGGTGGCGAGCATCGGCGGCTTTGTGAAGCAGTATCAGGTGGAGCTGAACTCCACCAAGATGCGCATGTCGAACATCACGCTCATGGACGTGATGACGGCGGTGCAGAGCGCGAACCTCAATGTCGGTGGCAAGGTGGTGGAGGAAAACGGGGCCGAGTTTGTGCTGCGCGGCATCGGCCTCGTCACGAGCGTTGAAGATCTCGAACTCGTCACCGTGAAGGCCATGGCTGGCACGCCGATCTTCCTCAAAGACATCGCCACCGTGCAGATCGGCGGCGACTTCCGACGTGGTGCGCTGGACTTAAACGGCCATGAAGCCGTGGGCGGCACGGTGGTCATGCGCACGGGTGAAAACGCCAAAGCGGTGATCGAGCGCATCAAAGAAAAGATCGCGCAGATCGCGCCGAGCCTGCCGCCGGGCGTCACCATCAAATCCTTCTATGACCGCAGTGAGCTGATCGACAGTACCATCGGCACGCTCAAGCATGCGTTGCTGGAGGAGTTCATCCTCGTCACGCTCGCCCACATTATTTTCCTCTGGCACTTCCGCAGCATCCTCATCGTCACGCTGCCGCTGCCGATCTCCATTTTGATCTCGTTCCTGCTGATGAAGGAGTTCGGCATCACCAGCAACATCATGTCGCTCACTGGCATCGCCATCGCCATCGGTGTGCTGGTGGATGCGGCCATCGTGGTCACGGAAAACGTGATCCGGCACTGTGAGGAGGCGGAGCACAAGAAAGGCGAGCGACTGAGTTCCCAAGAAACCTGGGATGTCACGCTCGTTGCCTGCACGCAGGTCGGTCGCCCCATCTTCTTCGCCATGGCGATCATCATCCTGGCCTTTGTGCCAGTGTTTGCATTGAGCGGGCAGGAAGGGAAGCTGTTTCACCCGCTGGCCTTCACCAAGACCTTTGCCATGATCGGCTCCACGCTGCTCGCCGTCACGCTGGTGCCAGTGCTGTGCTCGCTGCTCGTGCGCGGGCCGTTTCATTCGGAGGAACACAACATCGTGATGAAGTTTCTGCTGCGCCTGTATGAGCCGACGCTGGACTGGGCGCTGAATCATCGCAGGACAGTCATCTCAGCGGCCATGCTGATTCTCGGCGTGGCCTTGCTCACTGCTTTTGGTTTGCCACGGGCCACGGTGAAGCAACTCCGCGATGCAGGCTATCCGCGCCTCGGTGAGATGGTCACTGGTTTTGGTAAAGAGTTCATGCCGCCGCTCAATGAAGGCAGCCTGCTCTACATGCCGGTGATGATGCCGAAGACCGGCCTCAAGGAAATCCAGCGAGTCATGTCCTGGCAGGACACCGTCATCGCCGCCACGCCCGAAGTCGAGTCTGTCGCGGGCAAGCTGGGCCGTTTTGAAACCGCCACCGATCCCGCGCCCACCGAGATGCTGGAAACCACCATCATGCTGAAGCCCGAATATATCCCCGATGGTCGCTGGAGCGTGAAGCGCAATCCTGCGTGGCGTGACGGCATGACGGTCGAGAAACTCAAAGCCGAGCTGACCGAGAAGATGAAGCAAGTGCCCGGCTATGTGCCCGCGTTTTTACAGCCCATCGAAAACCGTATCCTCATGCTCTACACCGGCATCCGCGCGCAGGTCGGCGTGAAGATTTATGGTGACAACCTCGACAAAATTCAGCGCAAGGCCTTCGAGATCGAAAAACTCATCAACAGCATCGACGGCGCCGCAGGCGTGTCGCCCTCACGCGTTCAGGGCAAGCCCTACCTCAATGTGCAGGTGGACCGTCAGGCGATGGCCCGCTACGGTCTCAGTGCCAAGGACGTGCTCGATGCCGTGGAGGTTTCCATCGGCGGCAAGAACGTCAGCACCACCATCGAAGGTCGCCAGCGCTTCCCCATTCAGGTCCGCGTTCAGCGTGGTGAGCGTGACGAAATCGAAAAACTCAGCAGCATCCTCATCGCCGCACGTTCCGGCATGAGCGCGGGTAGCGCTCCTGCGACGGGTGGCAGCATGGCCGCTGGAGGGCAGCCTTCCGCCGCTCCAATGAACACCACCACACCCATCGCTTACATCCCACTCGGCATGGTGGCGAAGATCACGCGCGAAGTCGGGGCGAACGAGATCGCCAGTGAGAACGGGCGCCTGCGCTCCTATGTGCAGGCGAATGTGCAGGACCGCGACCTCGGCGGCTTTGTGCAGGAGTTGGAGCAAAAATTGAAGACCATCAACTGGGAAGGCATGACCTACAAAATGACCGGCGAGTATGAAAATCAGCGCCGCTTTGTGCAGACCATGCAGATCGTCTTCCCCATCGTGCTGCTAATCATCTTCGTGCTGCTCTACATCGTCTATCACAGCGCTCTCGAAGCCGCGCACGTCATGCTCGCCGTGCCGTTTGCACTCAGCGGCGGAGTGCTGCTGCAAAAGCTGCTCGGCTACAATTTTAATGGTGCCGTCTGGGTCGGTTACATCGCGCTCTTTGGCACCGCTGTGCAGACCGGCGTCGTCATGGTCGTGTATCTCGAAGAAACCGTGAAGACCCGCATGGCCCAGCTCGGAGCCGCCTTCGCCTACGCCGATCTTGTTCAGGCCGTAAAGGACGGCGCACGTCTGCGTCTGCGACCAAAGGTCATGACCGTCGCCACCATCGTCGCCTCATTACTGCCCATCATGTGGAGCCACCGTCAAGGTGCCGAAGTCATGCAGCCCCTCGCCACGCCCGTCATCGGCGGCATGATCTCCAGTTTGATCCACATCCTCATCGTCACGCCGGTGATCTTCCTCTGGCTTCGCGGACGTGAGTTTAAAAAAGGCTCACTGCATGAATCACTGGGCCAGAGACATGCGGCATGAATTTTAGCGACTACTTGTCGCGAATGACCCAACAAACACACCCAAACACACCACGTCCATGAAAACCATCCTCCTCACCACCCTGCTCGGCCTCACGCTCACCGCTTGCGGCGCTGACCCCAAAGCCAAACCTTATCCGCTCACCACCTGCGTCGTCTCAGGCGAAAAACTCGGCAGCATGGGCCAGCCCGTCGTCGTTAAACACGAGGGCAAGGAAGTCCAACTCTGCTGCAAGTCCTGCATCAAGAAATTCGAGGCCGATCCCGCCAAGTTTGCGGCGA
Organism: uncultured Prosthecobacter sp.; assembly: GCA_964583255.1. GTDB lineage: Bacteria > Verrucomicrobiota > Verrucomicrobiia > Verrucomicrobiales > Verrucomicrobiaceae > Prosthecobacter. Next base: position 57,807 of record CAZOVY010000016.1, on the reverse strand, counting down.
TGGTCAAATAATCCTGTGCTGGCAGCTCCTGCATAGGAGATAATCCCCATCCAATCACCATGAAATCGATCCTCCTCTCTTTGTTGTTTCTCCCACTTGCCTTGCACGCCCAAGTGCAGGTCGAATCGCTCCCGGAACTAGGCATCCAGCCGCAGGTCGTCGTGACCGCCGCAGGCGTGGTGCATCTGGTGTATCTCCTGGGCGATCCCAAGGCCTGTGACATCCGCCACACGACACGGCAAGCGGCGGGTGGCGCATGGTCCGCGCCCATCACCGTGAATAGTGAACCGCATTCAGCCATCGCCGCGGGCACCATTCGCGGTGCACAAATCGCGCTGGGGAAGGATGGCAGCGTGCAAGCGATCTGGAATGGAAACACCGGTGGCAAAAAAGAAATGATGATGCGGGCGCCGCTGCTCCATGCACGACTCCAGCCCGGAGCGCAGGCCTTCAGTCCGCAGCAAAACTTGATGGGCGACACCACCGCGCTCGATGGCGGCGCTTCCATCGCCGCCAATAACCAAGGCCATGTCGCTATCGTATGGCACGCTGCATCAGCGGGAGAAAAAGGCGAAAGCACGCGCCTCGTTTATGCACGTTATTCCACCGATGACGGCCGCACATTCTCAACGCCCACACCACTCAATACCGAGCAACCCGGCGTCTGCGCCTGCTGCTCACTGCGCGCGCATTTGGCCACCGATGACACACTGACCGTGATCTATCGCGGCGCACCGGAGCCAACAGCACGAGGCATGATTTTGCTCACGAACAAAAGTGGCCGCACCACCCTGACCAAGCTCGACGACTGGCGCATCGCCATGTGTCCCATGAGCAGCGCTAGTCTGCTGCCGTCCAAGCAAGCACTCCGTGGGGCCTGGGAAAATGACGGACAGATCATCACTGGCCTCATGAGTGATCCCGCCGGTGCCACACAGAAAGTCGGCCCCAAGAATGCCAAGCATCCCGCCTTGGCCCAGAACGCTAAAGGCCAGACGGTCATCGCCAGCATCATTGGCTCAGGATGGTCAAAGGCTGGCACACTGCATTGGGATTTGCTCGATCCACAGGGCCGCGTCACTGATTCCGGCGATGGCGAAAAGCTGCCTGTCTGGAGCTACGCCGCGGTGTATGTGCGGCCTGATGGCAGCTTTGTTATTCTGCGGTGATCCAAGGTAGGGTTGTGCCCCATGGTGAGACTGCGCAAGGCTGAGCACCATGAGCGCATGAAAACCCAGCCGCGCACAAACTTGATCCTTCGTTCATGCCTCGCGCTGACACTGGCGCTGGTTATCATGTCACCAGTCCAATCGCCATCAGCCGAGCCTGCAAAGGAGCAAAGGATGTGCGTGCTGGCCACCGCCCTCACTCAGATGGCGGCACAGCCGACGGACGTGCAGACGCCAAAGACAAAAGAGAATGCGGCAATGATGAAGCGGATGGCCAAGCCAGCGGCTGACCTCGAGAAAGGGCCTCATGAAACGGGAAAGCTGATGTCGGTGCGCCAAAGTGACCGTGCCCTATTTTGGCCCTGGTGAAGGTGGCGTAGAAGTCGCAAGCAGCCTATTCTTTGATGCCGAGCGAAGGGGCGGTCTTAACGCAAATCTAGCAGCGGCTTCCCCACCATTATGTCATCTCCCAAACATTCCTGCTGCCAGCACCACGGACACTCTGTTGATGAAAAAGTGAAGCCGTCTTCTGGCGCGAAGTATTTCTGCCCGATGTGTGCCGGCGTGGAGTCGGACAAGCCGGGCGCGTGCCCAAAATGCGGCATGGCCTTGGAGCGCAATCCGGCCTGGAAGCCGGCGGCGAAGACGATCTACACCTGCCCGATGCATCCCGAGGTGCAGCAGGATCATCCGGGCACATGCCCGAAGTGCGGCATGGCCCTGGAGCCGATGACGGCGACGGAGACCGATGATGCGGACGATGACGCCGAGTTGCGCGACATGACGCGGCGATTCAAAGTAAGCGCGCTGCTGACGCTGCCGGTGTTTGTCACGGCGATGGCACATATTGTGCCCGCGTGGAGTCATGCGGAGTGGGCGAATGGCACGGCCACACGCTGGATGCAGTTTGTGCTCGCGACGCCAGTGGTGCTGTGGGCTGGCTGGCCGTTCTTTGTGCGTGCGTGGCAGTCGCTTCTGCATCGCAGCATGAACATGTTCACGCTGATCGCCCTGGGTGTCGGAGCGGCGTATGTCTTCAGTGTTGCGGCCATTTTGGCACCGGCTTGGTTTCCGAAATCACTCGGCGACATGCATGGTCAGGTGCCGCTGTACTTTGAAGCGGCGGCGGTGATCATCGTGCTGGTGCTGCTCGGTCAGGTGCTGGAGTTGCGGGCACGAGCACGCACGGGCAGTGCGATCCAGGAACTGCTCGGCCTTCAGCCGAAGACAGCGCGGCTCGTCACACCTGAGGGCGATGTCGATGTCGCGCTCGATGCTGTGCAGGTCGGCCAGCGTCTGCGCGTGCGTCCGGGTGAAAAGATTCCTGTCGATGGCGTAGTGATCGAGGGCAGCAGCCATGTGGATGAATCCATGCTCACTGGCGAGCCAGATCCCGTGGAGAAATCTGCCGGAGCCAAGGTGACGGGCGGCACGCTCAATCAACACGGCAGTCTGGTGGTGCAGGCCGAACGCGTGGGCGCGGACACGATGCTGGCGCAGATCGTCCAGCTTGTCGGTCAGGCGCAGCGCAGTCGCGCGCCGATCCAGGCGCTGGCGGACAAAGTGGCGGCGTGGTTTGTGCCTGCGGTGCTGGTCGCTGCGATGCTTACTTTTGGCATCTGGCTCTGGCTGGGTTCGTTGGCATTTGCGATCATGAATGCCGTCGCTGTTTTGATCATCGCCTGTCCCTGTGCGCTGGGTCTTGCCACGCCGATGAGCGTGATGGTTGGCATCGGTCGCGGAGCGAAGATGGGCGTGCTGATCCGTCAGGCGGAGGCCATCGAGAAACTGGCCGCGCTGAACACGCTGGCCATAGACAAGACCGGCACGCTCACGCTCGGCAAACCCGAAGTGACCGAGGTTCTTCTCTCGCCGCAGAGTCATTTCAACATCGACGACGCGCTGCGTTTTGCCGCAGCTTTGGAGCGTCACAGCGAGCATCCGCTGGCCTATGCCGTGATCCAGGAGGCGGAGAAAAAGAAGCTGGCCTTGCCTGACGTGCCCGACTTCCAAGCCACGCCCGCAGCGGGTGTCAGCGGCAAGGTGGATGGCAAAGCGGTGATGGTTGGCAAAGCGGACTTTTTGCGCGAGCAAGGCATCGAAAACCTCGCCGCACTCGAAGCACTCGCGACACCGCATCAAAGCGAAGGCAAGTCGGCCATCTTCCTCGCGGTGGATCGTCAGGCGGTGGCGGTTATCGTCGTCAGCGATCCGATCAAGCCGACGACGCCGGAAGCGTTGTCTCAACTTCGCGCGCTCGGCATCTCCGTGGTCATGCTCACGGGTGACAATGAACGCACCGCGAAGCGCATCGCGAGCACGCTAGGCATCGAGCGCTTCCACGCCGGTGTCACACCGCAGGAGAAGCACACCTTCATCACCCAGATGAAGAAGCCCGGTGCCGTCGTCGGCATGGCGGGCGATGGCATCAATGACGCACCTGCTTTGGCCGAAGCCGATGTCGGCATCGCCATGGGCACGGGCACTGACATCGCGATGGAGACTGCGCCGGTCACTCTCGTGTGTGGCGACCTGCGCGGCATCGTCCATGCCATCCAGCTCGGCCGCGCGATGATGCGCAACATCCGGCAGAACCTACTCTTCGCCTTCCTCTACAACGCGCTCGGCATCCCTATCGCGGCGGGCATTTTGTATCCCTGGCTCGGCGTGCTACTCAGCCCAATGATCGCTGGCGCGGCGATGAGTTTAAGCTCCGTCTCCGTCATCGCCAACGCGCTACGGCTGCGCCACATGCGACTTTGAGTCCCCGGCTCAGCGATTTTGAAACTGGCCGCTACCGTTCTGCTTGAAGTAATCGTCGCGCATCTTCCGCAGCTCTTGGAGACGGGCGGCGCTGGAGGTGGCGTCCTGAACCTTTTGCAGCTGCTGGGCGCGGACAAAGTTGTTGTTGGCTCCGAGAGTGCGCCATGGACCCGGCGGCACTTCATTGACATCAACGAAACGCCAACTGCATTTGCCACTGCTAGACATGCCGAGGTAGTCACGGACGGCGGGAGAAATATCGAGGCCCGCGCCTTTGTTGTTCGTATTCTTCGGGCGGGCATTACCGAAGACGTATTCATGATCATCGGTGACAAAGGGACCACAGTCCTCCCACTGAGCGTAACAAACGCGGTTGCCATAGCGGATGGCCAGCCAAGTCCCACGCAGCACGGTCTTGCCGGAGCGGGTGAACTTTTCTTTGAACCACGGGATCACGCGCTCCGCCTCTGGCTTGTGCGAGTTGTAGTCGATGCAGTCATTGTACGGCAGAGCGATGTAGAAAGGATTCAGCCCTGGTGTGAAAGTAAGCGGGCAGTAATTCGACCCGCGTTTGTTCGCATCTGGATCGTCGTAGCCGCCGAAGTTTTTTTCCCATTCGGTGTCCCATGAACTCATGTTATTGGGCGTGGGATTATTTTCCGTCGGCTGCTCACCCACCCAAAAGACCGTGGCCACAATGTCTGTCTTCCAGGGATACTTGGCATAACCCAAGCGTGGCATGGTCGGGCTATTGACTCGCGGCACCACGATCGTCGGCGTGCTGGCCTTTCCTTGTGTTGCGGCAGCGGCACCAGTGACGGTCACCTTTGGCAGCGACTGCGCCATGCCCATGCACACAAGCGCCAGGAAGAATCCGGGCAGCAAAAGATGGAAGCATTGATGGCGGGGGGCAAACATGCTGGCGGGGGCAAGGGGGATGAGAATGTATCAGAACCCCGGGGTGCTAGGCAATTTTAAAAATTCAATGGCCCAGAAGAATATTCACCGGCCAACTAAACCGCCCGCTCCAACTTCTCGTCAATGCGGGCTACGAGGGTGTCGAGCAGCTCGCTGTTGCCAAAGCGCTCGACGACGCCAGCGAGGAAGCCTTCGATGATGAGCTTGCGGGAGTCGATGTCGCTGATGCCGCGGGCTTTGAGGTAGAAGAGTTCTTCGTCGCTGATGGGGCCGCTGGTGGCACCGTGGCTGCACTTCACTTGATCGGCATTGATTTCGAGTCCGGGGAGGGATGTGGCCTCGGCTTCATTGCTGTTCAGCAGGTTCCGGCAAGTCTGATAGGCATCTGTATAATGCGCCCCTTCATCGACGATAATGAGGCCGCTGAAAATGCTGCGCGAGGTGCCGTAGAGTGCGTTTTTGTAAAGCAGATCGCTGGTGGCGTGTGGTGCCTTATGACGCTGAAGCGTGCGCTGATCGACGATCTGATCGCCGATAGGCAACGAGACGCTGAGCATGTCGCTGCGAGCACCCTGGCCCACGAGATCGCTCACGCTTTCGCTACGGCTAAAGGAAGCACCGAGCTGCACTTGGAAGCTTTTCACGCTGGCATCGCGTCCGGCGGTGATGCTGGAAAGATGCAGGGCCTGGGCGTCATCGGCCAGCTCCTGGCAGGCCGCATAAGTGATCTTGCTGCCGCTGCCGCCGACGAGATCGGCGATGGCAATGCTCAGGCCGCCTTCACCCGCGAGACTGCGGTAATGATCGACGACGCTGACCTCAGAATTGTCGCCTGTGACAATGAGCGTGTGCGGGAAGATCGCCGCGTGATCACCGACGACCCAATGGAAGACTTCGATGGGTTTTTCGATCACGACATTCTTTGGCACGATGATGACCGTGCCCGCTTTGACATGTGCGAGATGCAGCGCCGCAAATTTGCTGGAACCAAGTGCCTGCTCGCCCTTCATGAAATGCTGCTGGAGCACATCGCTATGCGTTTGCAGTGCCTCCGCAAAACTGACACAAACAACGCCCGCAGAGAGGCCCGTCGTGTCGGACTCAACCAGCGTGTCGTTCACGAAGACAAAGCGAGCCGCACGTTCCTTGAGACCTTCCGTAGCAGCAAGAGCGGCCTGGATGTTTGCAGGAATCGGCGCGGCAGCAGGCGAGTGATCAGCAAGCTCGATCTTCTTTGCATTCGAGTAGCGCCAGTGCTCGTCCTTCAGCCCTGGCAGCGGCAGAGATTGAAATTCAGTCCACGCGGTGGTGGAGCGGGCGGTGAACCAGTTGGGGGCGACGGAGAGAGCAGTCGGGGCGATGGCGAGGAGGCCGGTGGAGTTGTCGGAGGGCATTAGGAAAAAGAAATGATAAATGACGAAGCAAACTGAAGTGGAGAATGGGGTCAGTTGTGGTCTGCACGTGCAAGTGTATCAAACAAGATCAGCATTTTGATCTGACCGTCATAAAAGGTTCGGTAAACTATTTGTACGGTTGCCCCCAAGAAGCATGTGGGGCCAACAATTGCGGCCATGTAGTGAAAATTTAAGCCAAAGAACTCACGAGGAGCATCTGGCGAATAGACCCAAAATTGAAATGCTTGGAATGCGGCGAATGAAAACTGCATCAGCGCATTGATCATGCACAGCTTCTTCACTGTTCGCAGTCGCGCAATCAACTCCGCCCTAGCGACGTCGTCTTTACCAGCATGTAGGAAGTCGTCTTCGGAAATGGAGTGAAACATGGCGTGCATCATGAGCGGCATCAAAACGGATCGAATTTCACTTGTAGCCGATCAGCCGACGCTGTCTTCCATCTCCAGGTCGATGAGGCGTTTGAGCTCCACGCTGTATTCCATCGGGAATTCCTTCACGAGGTCGTTGATGAAGCCATTCACGCTCAGGCTCATGGCCTCGGCTTCGGTGAGGCCGCGCTGCATGAGGTAGAAGATTTGGTCGGCGCTGACTTGGCTGACGCTAGCTTCGTGCTGAGTGGCGTGCTGGTTGCCGCGCACGGAGATGGCGGGGTAGGTGTCGGTGCGGCTGCTGGAGTTGATGAGCAGGGCGTCGCACTCGGTGTTGTTTTTGCAGCCTTTGAGGTGCTTCGGGATGTGGACGAGGCCGCGATACGTGGCGCGGCCTTCGCCAATGGAGATGGATTTGGAAATGACGTTGCTGGTGGTGTCATCGGCGGCGTGGACCATCTTGGCGCCAGTGTCCTGATGCTGGCCGCTGTTGGCCAAAGCGATGCTGATGACTTCACCACGGGCGCGCTTGCCCTTCATGATGACGCCAGGGTATTTCATGGTGAGCCGGCTGCCGATGTTGCAGTCGATCCAGCGCACTTCGGCGTCTTCCATGGCAATGCCGCGTTTGGTGACGAGGTTGAAGACGTTGCTGCTCCAGTTCTGCACGGTGACGTATTGGATCTTCGCTCCTTTGAGGGCGACGAGTTCGACGACGGCGCTGTGCAGTGTGGCGGTCTCAAACTTCGGCGCGGTGCAGCCTTCCATGTACATGACCTCGCTGCCTTCATCGCAGATGATGAGCGTGCGCTCGAACTGGCCGAATTGCTCGCTGTTGATGCGGAAGTAGGCCTGGAGCGGGTGCTTCACTTTTACGCCGGGTGGGACGTAGATGAATGAGCCGCCGCTGAACACGGCGCTGTTGAGCGCGGAGAATTTGTTGTCGCCAGTCGGGATGACTTTGCCGAACCATTTCTTGAAGATCTCGGGGTGTTCTTTGAGACCTTCACTGCTGTTCACAAAGATGACGCCTTGCTCGGCAACGGCGGCTTTGATATTCGAGTAAGCGGCTTCGGAGTCGTATTGTGCCTCGACGCCGGAGAGAAATTTCCGTTCCTGCTCGGGGATGCCGAGACGATCAAACGTCTTCTTGATGTCCTCCGGCACGTCGTCCCAAGAGCGCTTCGGCTTCTGACCATCGCTAAGGTAGTAGCGAAACTCGTCGAAGTGGATGTTCTCCAGATCCTTCGTGGCCCAATGCGTTGGCATAGGCTTGTCCTGAAAGATTTTGAGCGCCTTGTGACGGAACTCACGGACCCAATCTGGGTCATCCTTCACGTCGCTGATGTAATCGACGGTCTTCGACGTGATGCCGAAACCGGAGTCGAACTTGTTGCGCTCGGGGAAGGTGAAATCGCCGATGTTATCGACCTTGATGTCGGAGATGTCGTTGTCTGGGGCAGTGACCATAAAGTTAGAGTTTTAAGTGTTTAGTTTTTAGTGATTAGGGACTGCGAGAGCAGCGAAAGGGACTTCGACTGGCACGCCGTTGAGCCAGAGTTCGGAAGCAGCGATGTCCATGTCATCATTCCAAACGGCACCGAGGCCATGAGGATCAGTCTGCACAGCACGGAAGTAAGCCGACTCCTTCAGTAGCTGAAACATCGGCAGCGCGAGATGCGGACGGAAATCGTAGCAGCGCTGCTCACCATTGTGGAAGGAGCACAAGAGTTGATGGTCCGGCAACGCTTTGACGGACGTGAGGCTTGGGTAGTCTTTCCATTCTTCGTTCATCAGTCGAGGCCTGGGATTTGTTTAAACTCGTGACTGTCCCACATCTCCAGCAACTCCTGCTGGTGCTCGGAAGCCCATTCTTTGATCAACCGCAGGGAGCGGGGCGAAAGATCACCCTTGATAAGCTCCAAGGTGCGGATGTTGATCCATCCAATCTCGTCACCATGCACAGCGTGAAAATGCGGCGGATTGTGTTCCGAAAAGAACATCTTTATGCTAATGCCGAAGAATCTGGAAACGGTAGGCATGGTGATGAGGAAACTATGATTTAAGCCGCAGCCGCCAAAGGCTCCTCAACGACCCAGTCGTAGCCGCGTTCTTCAAGTTCTAGGGAGAGCTCTTTGCCGCCGGTTTTGACGATGCGGCCGTCTTTGAGGACGTGGACGATGTCGGGCTGGATGTAATTTAAGAGGCGCTGGTAGTGGGTGATGACGAGGAAGCCGCGGTTCTCGCTGCGCATGGCATTCACGCCGCGGGAGACGATCTTGAGCGCGTCGATGTCGAGGCCAGAGTCGGTTTCGTCGAGGATGGCGTATTTGGGTTCCAGCATCATGAGCTGGAGGATTTCGTTGCGCTTCTTTTCGCCGCCGGAGAAGCCTTCATTGACGCTGCGGCTGGTGAAGCTGCGGTCCATCTCGAGCTGGTCCATGCGGGCGTACATCTGCTTGTAAAATTTCACGGCATCAATGTCTTCACCCTTTGGCAGGCGGGCTTTTAGAGCGGCGCGGAGGAAGTTGGCGTTGCTGACACCGGGGATTTCATTTGGATACTGGAAGGCGAGGAAGAGGCCGGCACGGCTGCGAGCATCGACGGCCATGTCGTGAATGTTGACGCCATCGAGCAGGATCTCGCCGCTTGTGACTTCGTAGTCGCTGTGGCCGCAGAGGACTTTGCTGAGCGTACTCTTGCCGGAGCCGTTTGGACCCATGATGGCGTGGACTTCACCAGGGTTGATAGTGAGATTGAGGCCTTTGAGGATTTCGCGGCCGGGGATCTGAGCGTGGAGGTCTTTGATGACGAGTGACATGAGGGGGGAGATGAAAGTTTGAGATTTGAAATCAGCGTGCGGCGCAGGCGGTGCAGGTGCCGTGGATGGCGACGTCGAGTCGGGAGACTTTGGTGCCAGCTGGGAGATTCCAGAATTTGGAGGGGTCGAAGTCGGCGGCGGGGTGCGCATCACTGACTTTGCCGCAGGTCTCACAGTGAAAATGGACGTGCTCGTGAAGATTAGCGCAGTAGCGGGACTGTCCACGCTCAAGCTGGACCTGCTTGATGAGGCCAGCGGTGGTGAGGTGCTCCAGGCAGTTGTAAACCGTGGCCAGGGAGATGTGCGGGGAGCGGCTTTTCACCCGGTCCAAGATGTCGTAGGCCGTCGGGTGATCGGTGGAGGAGGCCAGAACATCGAAGACTTCACGGCGGTGGGGCGTGAGCCGGACGTCGGAACCTAACACGGCAAGACGGCAGTCCAAGCCCGAGGCTTTAATCGGAGTGCGTGTGGTGGAGGGATTCATAATTTTTTAGAATTAGAATGATTCTAACTGCATTGGGAACGCGGCCTTGGCAAGCGTGGATGCCTTTGTTATGAAAAAAAGATCGCATTGGCAGGCGACGACCTAGCTTTCCTGATGCTACTCCTGCCGCCATGAACCGAACCCAAACCGACGACCTACCATGGACTGAGCAAAGCTCTCCAAAGGACAAATATGGCATCCAGCGCCGCAGCGTCTCGCAGGCAGCGGGTGGACAAAAGGACATCGGCACTTGGGCTGGCGGGCATCCCTTTGATTTCGAAATCCACCGAGTCCTGCCAGGGAAGATCAATTTCCCTCTCCACGAGCACTCGGCACAATGGGAGGCCTATTACATTCTGTCCGGCAGCGGCAAGGTGCGCACGCCAAAGGGCAAGGAAGCGATCAGCGCGGGAGATTACCTCGTCTTCCCGCCTGGAGAGGCGCATCAGCTCATCAACACAGGCTCAGAAGCCCTCACCTTCATCGTCATCGCCGACCATCCGCAGGCGGACGTGATCCACTACCCGGACTCAGGCAAATGGTTCATCAAGCCGCACAAAAAGGTCTTTGAGATGGCCGAGGTGGACTACTTCAAGGGGGAAGAATAATCATCATGCCAACCCTTATCGCCATCGTCGCCATGTCTAGCAATCGTGTTATCGGACGCGATGGTACTCTGCCGTGGCATTTCCCGGAAGATTTAAAATTCTTCAAACGCACCACGCTGGGGCACCCCATCCTCATGGGGCGCACGACCTTTGAATCCATCGGTCGGCCTTTGCCAGGGCGGCAAAACATTGTCCTCAGTCGCACGATGCAGCCTCGTGAGGGCATCACGGTCATTCGAGATGTCTCAGAGCTGGCGCAGCATTGCCCGGCAGGCTGCACCGTTTTTGTCATCGGTGGAGCGCAGGTCTATGGCGACCTACTGCCGCAATGCGCTGGGCTTTACCTCACCTCGATCAAGCAGCCGTATGAGGGTGATACCTTCCTGCCGCCCTTTGAGCATTTGTTCACGTTAAAAGAAGTTATCGAGAAGACCGACGCGCTGGAGTTTCGCTACTACGAGCGGAAGTAAGCGCGGCCCCAGCGACAAAAACAAAACAGCCCAGTGGCGAGCCACTGAGCTGTTTTGGAAAATTTGAAAGGCGCTGAATTAAGCGGCCACCACGCGAGCCACGTCCTTGACGGTGATGGCTTGCTTGCCCTTACGGCCACGGAGGTAATGCAGGCGAGCGCGACGCACACGGCCAGACTTGGTGACTTCGATCTGAGCGACCTTTGGGCTATGCACAGGGAAGACACGCTCCACGCCTTCTCCATAAGAGATCTTGCGGACCGTGAAAGCTTCGTTCAGGCCGCAGCCCTTGTGGGAAATGATAATGCCTGCAAAGATCTGGATACGTTCCTTGTCACCTTCGATGACTCGGGTATGCACTTTCACAGTGTCGCCGATCCTGAAAGGCGATACGTCCTTCTTGATTTGCTCGGCGTCAATTTTGTCGATGATGTTGCTCATATGATACAGTTTGTGTCCTGACCGCGAAGTTCCCGTGAGAGGCGAACCGGATGAGGGGCGCGCATAGTGGATGGGCTAAAGAGTTCCGCAACCACTTTTTCCAGCCTTGCTGACTGTGACGGCCCCGGCGATAAGCAGCGCGATGATCGCCGACTATCTCCTCATCGACGTGGGCAACGGACGCACCAAGCTGGGCCTAGCCACCCGAGACGCTATTTTGGACCGTCGGGACTGCCCGACTCGGGGTGTCACGCCTGCCCAGGTCAAGGAAGCCATCGCCGGATGGAATTTCCGCGCTGCCGTGCTTTGCAGCGTGGTGCCAGATGCCGTCGCGGCGTTTCGGGAGGCGCTAACCGTGGATCTGATCGAGCTACGCCACGACACGCCGCTGGGCATCGGCATTCGCTACCCAAGTCCGGCCAGCATCGGCCCTGATCGGCTAGCCAACGCCGTGGCGCTGGCTCACTTGCACGGAGCGCCGGGAATCGTGATCGACTTCGGCACCGCCGTCACCTTCGACATCCTTTCTGCTGATAAACATTACATCGGCGGCGTGATCGCCCCTGGGCTGCGCTTGATGACGGACTACCTTCATGAGCGCACCGCGCTGCTGCCACAAGTCGAGTTGCAAGAGCCCGCCACCGCCATCGGCCAGTCCACCATCGGCGCGATCCAGGCCGGGGCCGCCATCGGCTATCGTGGCATGATTCGCGGCATCTTAGAGGCTCTGCGAAAAGAACTGCCGCAGGGTAAAACCGCACACGTCGTGGCCACTGGTGGCGATGCCCAGTGGATCATCTCAGGCATGGAAGAGCACATCCCGGTGGACCCAGATTTGACCTTGCACGGGCTGCGTTTGGTGGGCAATCTCCGCGCCCCTTCTCATGCCTGAAAAATCCATCACCTCTGTCGGAATCGATTTCGGCGGCACCTCGGTCAAGCTCGGCGTCTGCCGTGACGGCGAACTGCTCGCACTCGACACGCCCATCATCACCGTCGACTTCAACGGCCCAGCGGCGCTGATCACCGAGATGGCGGCGCGTGTGGCGAAACTCCGCGTGCAGCATCCCGAGATTGCCGCCATCGGCGTCGGGGTCCCTGGACTCGTCGATTTCGAGCACGGCTTTGTCCACATCCTCACGAACGTTCCCGGCTGGAAACATGTGCCTTTGAAAGCCATCCTCAGTGAGAAAACCGGCCTGCCGGTGGTGGTCGAAAATGACGCCAACGCCATGGCTTATGCCGAGTTCCGCTATGGAGCAGCGCGCGGGCTGAATAACATCGTCGCTCTGACCATGGGCACCGGAATCGGCGGTGGCCTGATTTTGAATGGCCAGATGTATCGCGGCAGCGGCTGCGCCGCGGGCGAGATCGGCCAGATGAGCATTTATTGCGATGGCAAAGCCGGTCATTACGGCAATCTCGGCGCGCTGGAAAAATACACCGGCAACCGCGAGATCGCCGAGCACGCCGTGCAGCGCTACGCCGAGGCTCACGTCATCAAGACCATCGAAGAATGCACGCCCAAGATGATCGCCGATGCCGCGAAAGCGGGCGACGACATCGCTCGCCAAATTTGGCAAGAGATCGCTGACTGGCTCGGCACAGCACTCGCCAGCATCGCTTGGCTACTCAATCCTGACGCCTTCGTCATCGGTGGTGGTGTGGCCCAGGCGGGTGATCTCATCTTCGATCCGCTAAAGCGCAAAGTGCAGTCCATGCTCAGCACCGTCGTCTGGGAGCGCCTGCAAATCGTGCCCGCCAAATTCAGCAATGAAGCTGGCATCATCGGTAACGCGGCTTTGGCAGCCGATGCGATCAAGGCGTAAGCCTCACTCTTGGCCATCAACAGCCTTTGCTGCCTGGCCAAAGCGCAGCACATAGCCCAGCAACGCCTTCATGCGCCCGGTCTGCGTGAAGCGACCTGTGATACGCCATTTTTCCGACAGATCATACATCGCCTGCACACTGTCGTTGCTGCGGTCGGCGCCAGATGGATTGACGCTCATGTGCAACTTCGGCGGCTCTTCACGCACGACTTTCTTTTTGTTAAACGTCTTTCGATAAAGCTCGCTGACAAATAACAGCGCCGCCCGGCTTGCCGCTTCAGAAGCCAGATCACTCGCACTGCCATTCAGCGTCGTGCCCGTCGCTAGCAGCGTCACGATGTCTGGCTCACTCATCGGCGGGGAACTGACAAAGCGCGTCTTCGGATTCGTCGAGTCGCCATAGACGTAAAGCGTGATGTCATTGCTGCCCACACGCGACTCACCACGGATATCGAGCTTGGGGTCGAAGGGCTTCAGGGGATTCAGCGTCACGGCACCCTTGGTGATCTTCACCAGACTAAAGGGCAGCTTCAAAAGCAGCCGATCAATGTTCGCGCTACCCGTGAGTTGAGGGTCAGCGCCCGTGCCACCGAGCAGTATGTCCGCAGAGATCGCACCATTGGCTAAATTGCCAGCGATGAGCAGCGGATCGCGAGTCTTCACATGCAGATCAAAGGTCCAGTCTTTGACCGCTGGTGGTAGCGTCAGCTTAGCCTCACTGCGCTGCGTATTCTCCGGCACGGGCGGCACATCAGCAGGCAGCTTTAATACCGGCATCAGATCAATCTCTTTAAACACACGACCACGCACTGCTTCGACCAAACCAGACACGCGCGCGGCTTGCAGCGTGCCCACGCAAGTGATGTCAGCATTCGCTCGCATGGATGTCGTGGGGTCGCGGAAGACGAGCGCTTCACGCGCTTCGAGTTTCAAATTGAGTCCTGGATTTATCGCATCAGTCGCATCCACCGCGCCGCCGAGCTTCACACGCCCCCCAGCCATCATGAGAGAAAGGTCTTCGATGTTCAGCTTCCGATCAGTCACTCGCAGCCGCACCCGCACATCTCGCACTGACGGCATGTCCGCCTTGGTCCACGAGACTTCAGGCACATCGAGATCGACTGCCGCCTTGATCAGCGGCTTGGCCACGGTGCCAGCGACATCGGCGTTGAGCTTCAGCTTCGCGGGCAAACTCTTGATCATGTCTGGCGCATATTCCGTGAGAAAACCGAGATCACTTTCAGCCATGCGCACTGTGATTTTTAAAGGCGTGTCATTCAGCAATGCAGGTTTCTTCACGATGGCATCGACATCCAAAGGCATGGAAGCATCGACCGTCAGCGGTTGCAGTGGCGGCTGCGTGAGCTTCACCAGCGACTTTACTTGATCACCGCGCAGCGTCGCATCGAATTCAAGATTCGCGGGCGTAAAAGCCTTTGGCCCACTCGGCACTTTCACGTCACGCAGGTTCACTTTCACCACACCATCCAGCGTCTCCAGTCGGCCTTTGATCGCGATGTCGGCATTCAGCACTCCTGGCGGAATGTCCTTCACACCAGCGGCAGCCAACACTTCATTGAGGCGCAGATCCTTGGCTTTGATTACCACATCCACCGGCGCGCTATCCGCTTTGGATTCCTGCATCACATCGAAAGGTGCGCTGGCATGGCCATCCAAAAGTAGTGTGTCCTTTTGCCACACTTGAAGTTGGGAAAGGTTCGCTGATTTCTCATCCACCACGCCTTTGAGTGCCAGCTTCCACAGACCCAGCTTTGCCTCCAGCAACTTCAAATCAACGCGCGTCCCAGCAAAGGTCGCGTCGAGCGTCGCGTCGGCAGGTTCGGGCATGGTCGATGCATGAAATTTCGTCGCCGTGAGACTTGCTTTGCCTTCACACTTCCAGGGTTGCAGCTCGCCGTGCGCATCCAGCACACTGAAAAGGCTTCCCGTTTTGATCTCTGGCGCACCGACGCTTTTGAGCAGCGCATTAAGCTTCTCCAGCGCGGGCATAGTGATGCCGCCTTTCGTTTCAAAAGCATACGGAGCCTTCATCGCCACATCAGCCGTCAGCTCCAGATGATTGACGTCATCAAAGCGAATCGAACACGGCTTCACCAGCGCTTTACCATCCTTCGCATGAGCTTCGAGCGCGATCACGGGAAGCAGGCTATCGCCGAACTTTCCGTCCTGCACATTCAGGGTCACGTCTGCCAGGATCTTGTCAAAGATGCCATCACTCAGATCCTTCACTTTGAGGTCGGCCTTACCACTCAGTTCCAAACGTCCTGCCACAGGTTTAGGCGGAGCCTTCAATCCTGTGACTTTAAACAATTCCGCCGGCTGGCTCAGCAAGCATTTCCACTCAGCCTTCACAGGCATCGCGTCATCCATCATCATGGTGGCTTTGACAGAAAGTTGGTTGCCCGTGCCAAGCTCGAGTCCAGGAATCTCAAAGCGCGCTTCTTTACCATCGAGCGCAAACTCGGTGTGGAGTTTCGGCAGGCGATAGTCTTCAAAGGCCAGCGTCTCACCATTCACACTGCCAGTGACTTTTGTTGGCGTAGCACCCAGTCCTTCTGCCTTTGCCTCCACTGTGATCGTGCCGCGCGCAGGAGGCGGCTTCACGAGAAGTTGAGTGAGATCTTTAATGCTGGCTTTAGCCACCGCTACCCATGCCGTCTTCGGCCATTCTTCGAGCTTCTCAGGTAATTTGGCGTTGGCTGTCACCTCGATCAAATTGCTGCCGCGCGTCACCCGCAGCGTCTTCACCACCGCCACCGAATTCGCGACATCGAGAGCCAGCTCCACTTTGTCGATCATCGCTCCAGCGGCGCGAATATTCGCCACGGAGAACTCGGTCTGCATCTTCAACAAAGGCGGCGTGAACGGGTCGCCTTCGACATGCAAACTCAGTGTGCCAGTATCAAAGTTCACGTCCTTCGGCAGGCCGAGAGTTTGCAGTTCCGCTGCGCGTAGATCGCTGACTTTCACATCTGTTTTCACGGTTAGTTTGCCAAAGACATCCATCACGTTTGCATCCGCCTGAATCTTCGCCGCGCCCAGATGGGCCAGCACTCGCGTCACGATGTTTCCAGCCTCGAAATCCTTGAGGTCCAGCCGCAATTCATCGAGCACCACATCCATCGGCAGCGTGAAGTTCTTGATCACGATCAGACGCGGCTCCCATTGCACCTGGGCTTTGAGCTTCTCCAGTTTCAAGCCACTTGACTCCACTTGCAGCTCACGACACTCAAAGATGCCGGGCATTCCTTCACCGACTTGCAGCGTGAGTCCAAGCACCACGATCTTTTTGCCATCAGCCATGATGACATTCGCATTCAGATTTTTGAGGTCGATGAAACGCGGCCACACCAGCGGCGGCGCTTTGTTTGAGGGTGCCGCTTTTGTTTCGACCGTAACCGTCGTCTTTGGCAAATGCCGCAGATCCACATCCGCATCGAGATCATGCAGCGTCACGCCTTTGACAATCTTTTCCAATCCAGCACGCACATCATAACTCACCGCCAATCGGCCCAGTGTTGCGCGCGGCAGCCAGTGCGTTTCGCCGCCGCCAGTCTTCACATTCGCGATCTCCAGATCCTGCCAGAGCGAGCCATTCACCGCCCAGGTCAGCGGCAGTCCCTGAGTTGCTGCGCCCTTCGGACCAGCCCAGCGCACAAGCGCTAGAATCAGAGGTCGATGAAACACCGCCAGCCCTACAAACAGCAGGAGTCCAGCAAGCAGCAACCTTTTCAGCCACCGCCAAAAACGACTCAGACGCTTCGGTGTTTTCGATTCAATAGACACAGCCTCTCCATGCGCTGAAACATGCGGCATGGCAAGTCAACGCGGCGGTGGATTGAGCGATTCGTTAGCAGCGCCGCGATGCTCTAAAAGGAAGCGCTCAGGCGGCTGCCGATTCAGTGGAGCGTCGGCATAGCCCACGCTTGGGTTCACATACGGCCCCTCGCGCACCTCGAAATGCAAATGCGCGAGATACTGCCCGCCTGCCGTGCCGACAGTACCGATCTTTTCACCTCGAGTGACGAGTTGATCTGGCTTCACCAAGATCTGATCGAGGTGCGCATAGACCGTCTGAATGATTTGGATCTTTTGTGGATCAGGCAGCCCTGGAACTCGATGCGCGAGAATGATCATCTTTCCCCAACCTGATCCGGGCACGCCAGCATAAATGACGCGCCCAGTTCCCGCAGCGTACACTGGGTCGCCGAAATCAGAATTCTGGCCACCGATCCCATTGAGGTCATCTCCAAGGTGGCGATTGAGGCGAAAAGGCTGAGCATTGTACGTCAGTGCTCCATGCTCCGATCCCATAGGCTCATCAAAACGCACCGCCAAAGGTAGCCGCGCAATCTCCAGCGGACTCAGACGAAGGAAGGCAGGGTCAAAGGGCTTCTCCGCTCGCTGTCCTAGCTTCCAAACCAGTGCCGCAAGCACAAGCGTGAGCCAGATGGCGATGGCACTTCGTTTCATGCCTGACAGGTGCTAACCGAGCACTTTCTTTCGCACGATGTCGGTGACGATCTTGGGATTGGCTTTGCCTTGGCTGGCTTTCATCGCTTGGCCAGTGAACCAGTTCATGGCCTTCTCGTTGCCACCTTTGACCTCGGCGACTTTCTCTGGATTGGCAGCCAGGATTTGATCGACGATGGCCTCAAGCGCACCCGTATCGCTGACCTGCTCGAAGCCTTTGGCCTTGATGATTTCAGCGGCGGGTTTGCCGGAATCAAACATCTCGGCAAAGACCTCCTTGGCCTGATTGTTGGAGATCTTGCCGCTCTCGATGGAGGCGACGAGTTCAGACAAACCAGCGGGCTGCACGGAGCATTCGGTGATGCTCAGGCTGCGCTCATTGAGCACGCCGAGCAGGTCGTTGATGACCCAGTTAGCAATCTTCTTTGCCGGCACTTTCGTATCTGCGCCGACGGCGGCTTCATACCAAGTGGCGAGTTCTTTTTCACTGGCGAGCACACCCGCATCGCAGGCGCTGCAGCCATAGTCTTTTTCAAAGCGGGCGCGCTTCTCATGCGGCAGCTCAGGCACCTGCGGCCTCATGCGGGCGACGATGCTCTCGGTGCGCAGTGGGATGAGATCGGGGTCGGGAAGGTAGCGGTAATCATGCGCGTCTTCTTTGGTGCGCATGAGTGTAGTTTCACCGCGATCATCGTCCCAGCGGCGTGTGCTCTGGATAAGTTTTTCACCACGATCAAGAGCCTCTGTCTGGCGCTCAGTCTCATACTTGATGGCGCGGCGCACGGCGGACATGGAGTTTAGATTTTTCAGCTCGATTTTAGCGCCTAGTTCCTGCTGTCCTTCAGGACGCAGGCTGATGTTCACATCACAGCGCAGGTTGCCTTTCTCCATGTCGGCATCACTGACACCGCCATAAATCAAGATCTGACGCAGACTGGTCAGGTAGGCAAAAGCCTCTTCCGCGCTGTCGATGTCTGGGTCACTGACGATCTCCATCAGCGGCGTGCCTGCACGATTGAAGTCGATGGTGGTGAACTTGTCGTGGTGCGTACTCTTGGCCACGTCTTCCTCCAAATGAATGCGCGTGAGCTTCACCACCTTGCCGGGATTGACGATACTCTTCTGCGCATCTTTTGGATAGGCCAGATCATAGAGCGGCACGCCACCACCGATGCAGAGTGGCAGGTCGAACTGCGTGATCTGGTAGTTCTTCGGCATGTCCGGGTAGAAGTAGTTTTTGCGATCCCACTTCACGATCGGCGGCGTCTCGCAGCCCAGCATCATGCCAGTGAGTATGGTCTTCTCGATAGCGGCTTCATTGAGCACCGGCAGAGCACCCGGCAGGCCGAGACAAGTGGGGCAGGTGTGCGTGTTCGGCTCAGCACCAAACTCCCGTGGGCAGGCACAGAACATCTTGCTCTGCGTGGTGAGCTGCGCGTGAACTTCGAGGCCGATGGTGACGATGTACTTGGGCATGAGTGGTAGCCGCAAGCCAAAGCCGAAATCACGAACAGTTGCAAGGCCAAGCTGCGTCCATGGACGTGAGATCGTAACAAGCGGTGAATCATGGGCGTATTTGGCTGCCTCAGATGAAGCTCCGCCGATCTCAATTGCTCCTCCATGCCGCAGGCTTGGCAGTGAGCCTCTGTGTCAGTGCAGCCGAGATGACACCGGAGCAGCGGACCTTTTTTGAGAGCAAAATCAGGCCGGTCCTCGCGAAGCAGTGCTACGAATGCCACTCGCAAGAAGCCAAGAAGCTCGGTGGCAAGCTGCTGCTGGATGCGCCTTCGGAAATGATCGAAGGCGGTGAGTCAGGCCCGGCGATGATACCCGGCAAACCGGATGACAGTCTCATCATTCAGGCCTTGCGCTATGATGGTCTCGAAATGCCACCCAAGACGAGATTGCCTGAGCAGGTGGTGAACGACTTCATCAACTGGGTGAAGATGGGCGCGCCTGATCCGCGTGTGGGTACGCCGAAGTCGGCGAAGAAGCCCGTGACCACGGACAAAACGGTGCTGTGGTCTTATCAACCCGTCTCGAATCCAAAGCCGCCAGCGGTGAAAAATAAAGACTGGCCGCGTGAAAATCTCGATGCGTTCATTTTGGTTAAGATCGAGGCAAATGGCTACCAACCAGCCCTTGATGCCGATCCAGCCACTCTGCGGCGCAGGCTCAGCTTTGACCTCATCGGACTGCCACCGCCATCGGAGCTGTCAGACACGTCTGATATCTCCGCCTATGTGGACGCTTTGCTCAGCAGTCCGCACTTCGGCGAAAAGTGGGGCCGCCACTGGCTCGACGTCGCGCGGTATGCTGAATCAAACGGCAATGATGGCCTGAGCCGTAATCCGAGCTTCCCGCACGCCTGGCGCTACCGCGACTATGTCATCCGCGCGTTCAATGAAGACATGCCGTATGATCGCTTCATCGCAGAACAGATCGCCGGTGATCTGCTCCCTGCGGATTCAGAGGCGCAGCGTGACCGGCAGCTCATCGCCACGGGTTTCCTTGCTCTTTGTGCCAAGCCAGCGAAGGCGATGAATGACAACTTCGAGATGGATGTCGTGGCCGATCAAATCAACGTCATCAGCAGTGGCATCATGGGACTGAGCGTCGGCTGCGCGCGTTGCCACGATCATAAGACTGATCCTATTCCGACGCGCGACTACTACGCGCTCGCCGGCATTTTCAAAAGCACCGAGACGATGTGGGGCGCTGCGGCGCATCAAGGTCTTACGGCACCACAGACGCCGCTGCATGAGCTCAAAACGCCCGCGAAAGTCAGCGTGCGACCAGAGGCGGAGGCCATCATTTCCAAGCACGAACCACGTCGTCCTCCGGCGAAGCCCACGTTTAAATATGCCGCCGATGCTCCTCTTGCCATGGGCGTGCGGGAGGCCAAAGCGGTGGTGGATTGCAAACTCAACATCGACGGCGAATCCAAGAAACTCGGCGCTGCCATCCCGCGCGGATTTCTGACCGCATGCGGTGCCATCGACCCCGCGATGAAGTTGGATGCGAAGCAAAGCGGCCGCCTCCAGCTCGCGCAATGGCTCGCCAACAAGCAACATCCGCAGTCCGCTCGCGTGATGGTGAACCGCGTGTGGCAGCACCTCTTTGGCGAGGGACTCGTGCACACGCCGGATGACTTCGGCATCACCGGTGAGCGCCCGACACATCCTGAATTGCTCGATTACCTCGCTAAGCGCTTCATGAGCGAAGGCTGGTCCATCAAGCGTCTCATCCGCAGCATCGTTCTCAGCCGCACCTACCAGCTCAGCAGTCAGTGCGCTGAAAAACTCCGCGAGGCAGATCCTGAGAATCTCATCCTGGCACGTCATAATCGTCGCCGACTCGATGCTGAAGCTCTGCGTGATGCCATGCTCGCCGCCACCAGCGACTTAAATCCACAGCCCGGTAAGGGGTCGCTCATCCAGCATCAGAATGTGCTGATCAACGAGCTTCCGCCGTTGCATCAACCGAGCACGCATCGCAGCGTTTATCTCCTTATGCTGCGCAACTCGATGCCGCCTGAACTGACGCCTTTCAATCTGCCGGATGCTGTCACTGTGGCAGGCAAACGCGACTCCAGCACGCTCGCCACACAGTCGCTTTATTTGTTGAACAATGCCTTCCTCATCGAGCAGTCACGCCGCTTTGCCGTAAGGATTCAGAAGGCCGCCCAGGAGGATAATCAACGAATCCAATTCGCCTATCGCAGTGCTCTCGGCCGCTCCGCCACCGATACCGAGGTGCAGCGCGCACGCGACTTCGTCCGCGAGACGGACTCGATGCTTATCTCCACGCAAAACGACGAAAACATTCGACTCAGTGATTCCTGGGCCGCTTTTTGCCAGGCGCTGCTCGCAAGCAATGAGCTACGATATTTGGACTGAGCACGCGATCCCCTGTTACCCGTGATGAAAACTCTATTCTTCTTAACCCTGCTTTCGGTTCAAGCCTTTGCGGTCCAAATCGCGCCGTTTCGTGCGGATGTCACACCGCCCATCGGTGCGCCGCTTTGTGGTGGACTCGTCAAACCAGCGGTCGGTGTCAGCGAGCCGCTGCTGGCACTCGGCGTCGTCCTCATCGGTGATGAAAAGCCCGTCGTGCTCTGCGCCATCGACTTCTGCGAGATTCGTGGCGCGGATCACATCCACTGGCGCGAGGTATTGGCAAAAGCGGCGGGCACTTCGGCGGAACGCGTGGCCTTGCACTCGCTGCATCAGCACAATGCGCCGCTGGTGGATAAAGCGGCGCAAAAGTTGCTTCCTGAGATCGGCATCCTCGATGCCGCTGCGACGGAGAAAGCACTCGCAGGCATCGCGGCAAGCATCGAAGCCGCTTTGAAGACTCCGCAGACCGTGACGCACATCTCCACTGGCGAGGCCAAAGTGCTCGAAGTGGCCGGAAACCGGCGCGTGCAGGTCATCGACGGCAAAGTCGGCAAAATGCGCGGCAGCGGCAGCAAAGACCCCGTGCTGCGTGCGTTGCCCGAAGGCCTCATCGACCCATTCTTGAAGACGGTGAGCTTTTGGAACGGCGAGAAGAAGCTCGCCGCGCTGCACTACTACGCCACACACCCGATGAGCTACTATGGTGATGGCATTGTGAGCCACGACTTCGCCGGCATTGCCCGTGAAAAGCGCACGCAGGAGGACGGAGTGCCGCACATCTACTTCACCGGTTGTGGCGGAAACATCGGCGCGGGCAAATACAACGACGGCACACCGCTGATGCGTCCGCTGCTCGCAGGCCGCATCCACGCCGCGATGGTCGAGTCCGAGAAAGATGCGAAGCGTGTGCCGCTGACGAAGATCGCGTGGAAACATGTGCCCGTCGTCTTGCAGCCCGATCCTGAGTTCCCGGAGGAGCGCATGCTCAAGGTGATGCAAAACACTGCTACCTCGACCACCACGCGCATCGCGGCGGCCTTGCGCATCGGTTTCATTCGCCATCGCGAGCCGATACCCTTCACCAGCCTGCATCTCGGTGAGGATGTGTGCCTTGTGCATCTGCCCGGCGAGAGCTTCGTCGAGTATCAGCTCTTTGCCCAGCAGCAGCGTGCAGGCGGCTTTGTCTGCACCGCCAGCTATGGCGATGGCGTGACGGGCTACATCCCATTGGAGCAAAGTTTCGTCGAAGGAGGCTACGAACCATCTCAAGCCTATGCGGCTCCAAACTCCGAAAAAGTGATCAAACAGACGATCTCGGACCTTTTGAAGAAATAACCATGAAACGCCTCCTCCTTTCTCTCCTTGTCGCCAGCACCGCTTTCGCGCAAAACGACCTCAAGCCGCTCCGTGCAGGCATCATCGGCCTCGATACCTCCCACGTCCCGGCATTTACAAAACTCTTCAACAAAGGCGAGACAACTGGCGAACTCGCAGGCATCAAGATCACGAAGGGCTACACCGGCGGCACGGACATGCCCGCCAGCAAGGATCGCAAAGAGAAGTTCACCCAGCAGCTTCGCGACATGGGCGTGGAGATCGTTCCGACGATCCCGGAGCTGCTCGCGAAGGTCGATGTGGTGCTGCTGGAGAGCGTGGATGGCCGCATCCATCTGCAAGAAGCGCGGGAGATCTTCAAGGCGGGCAAACCGGTCTTCATCGACAAACCCGTCGCAGGCACGCTGGCGGAGGCCATCGCGATCTTTGAACTCGCGAAGAAGAGCAACGTGAAGGTCTGGTCCAGTTCGTCGTCGCGTTTCGGGGCCGATTTGATCGCCATGAAGACGAATCCTGAAATCGGCGATATCCTCAGCGTGACGACCTGGGGGCCGTGCTCGTATCAAAGCGGCACACCGGACCTTTTCTTCTACGCCATCCACGGCATCGAGTCGCTCTTCGCGCTCATGGGCACCGGCTGCGAGACCGTTTCCCGCACCAAAGGCCCCGTCACCGATCAAGTCACCGGCGTGTGGAAAGACGGCCGCGTCGGCACCTATCGCGGCATCGTGAAAGGCAAGTCGGAGTTCGGTGCGCTCGTCTTCGGCAGCGCCGGTGTGCGCCAAGGTGCCAAAACCATCAGCTACGAGGCCCTCTGCCGCCAGATTGGCACCTTCTTCCGCACCGGCACCCCACCCGTGAGCGAAGCCGAGACCCTCGAGATCTTCACCTTCATGGAAGCCGCCGACGAAAGCCTCCGCCAGGGCGGTAAACCGGTCGCGCTGGCCGATGTGCTCGCGAATGCGAAGGCGGAAGCGGCGAAGCTGGTAAAGTAGCGTTCCCAATGTGGTTGAGCCCTCTGGGCTCCTCTCAGCAGGCCAAATGACTAAACCACAGTAGGGAACTAGCTAGGCCCAGTCATCCCCCGTTTCTTCCTCGACCCAACGGCGTTGGCGATCAGCATCGGCCTTCTCGATCTCGACGATTTTCTGGTAGAATGGGGCGAGTAACAGGTCGTCTTTGAATGTCTGAGCTGCTCTTTCGGCTTCCTCCAACGCATAGCGATAACGTTCGTCGAGCACACCTCCACTATAGCTTCGAGTCTGCGGGGTAGAGCCGTGAATCAACTCCCACCTAGCCTTCTCGAATGCTTCAATCCCCATGCCTCGTGCCTTTTTGAGCAGGGCTTCAATCAAACGGGGATAGCGAAACGCGATGACTGATCCCTCAAAGGCGGTGAGTGAACAAAGATCAACCAAATCGTCGGAGGTTTCGACCTTCGTGAGACCTTCGAGGATTTGCGGCTCCATCAGTGGACTCGTGCGGGAGACCGCCATCTTGAAGAGCTGCCGCCAGGGGTGGCGTTGTTCTTTGGGGCGACTGAGCATCTTAGCGATGAGGTCACGTGCCAGACTTTCGAAGTCGGGCTCCTTCTCCAGACCCACCAAGGGCACGGAGTCATAGAACGGCACCGCTGCGAATCCGCCCTGCCCGCCCGCCTCTAGCTCCTCTTCACGTGCTATTCGACGCACAAAGAACTCGAACATCTGCCTTGGATGCCGTTTTGCCAATGCGTGGAGAACGCCTTTGTCCTCATAGGAGCTGGGCAGAATGGGAATCTGGATCAAACGTTCGAGCAGCATGTCGATGGCTTCATCACACACCGGAGCTTCGGCATACCGGTCTCGTCCAATCATGGCTCCAGCCAGATGAAGAGTGTCTTCGTCACTGAGCACCCTTTTCGCCAAAGTGAGGGCCAGTCGGTCAGTCCAGAAGTGCTTCCTCGGGAAATCAATCAACTGGAAGAAGGCGTGGAGCAAAGGTCCAAGAGCCTGCGCTGCTGTTGCCATCAACGCATCAATGATGGCGGGCGTCATGAGCCAGTCCGAAAACTGGATGGTCGTTAGGAAGCTGCGGATGATCGGGGCTGACGATGAAGCGAGTCCTTGCTTCACTCTGGATTCGATATCTTCGATCGAAGCGCCCGCGTCCTTTTGAATGAGGTTGCCAACGTATCCAGCCAAGGGAGAGGATGGGGCTGCCAAGACGATGTCTAAAACACCCATCATCAGGGATTGGTTCTGGCGAGCCAGTTCAGCCAGTAGCTCTCCGAGCTTTGCTTCCAGTCCATGCTCGGCGCATTGAGTGTTCCACTGCACAAGAAAATCGTGCAGGCTGTTTTGCGAGTTGTGCCTGCTTAGAAGGGTCGATGCCACATCTCGGAGTAGCGAGCGCCAGTGCTCTTTCTCAATTTCATGCCATCCACTTGAATGATCTGAAGTGTATCGATTCAGTGAATCGTCATGACTCCACGAAAGCGTTAGCCTTGCCAGACGAAGCTCAAAAGTGTCCGGCAGTGAATGCACAAGCTGCTCACAGGCAGCTCGATAGCCTTCATCTTTCCCATACACGATGGGCCAGCGGACTTGGTGCCTGATGGCATAGTGGATCAGCGGATGCTCATAGCGCTTGGCGAGCTGACAAATGGCTTCAAAGGCCATCATCCGTTCAGGTCGCCATGCGCGGTCTGCCGCCGGAGGCAGATCGTGGAAAGCGGAGGTTTGCCGAAACGCCTCAGCCAGGACAGGCAACACATTCATTGCCGCTACCGTCCCACGAGGAATAACCACCTCGGTAATGAACGTCAGCGCGCGATGGCGGATCACCTTGGTGATCGCTACGGATACGGCCACCTTTCCGAAGACTACTGTGCGCCTGTCCCGCCAATAGTTTTGCTCGATGATCTGTGCGAAATAGGGTCGCAGGGTCGTGTCGAGCAACTGGCAAGGCTTGTCGGCAACACGTTCGGCATCATTGCTAGTCAGGAGTTTCTCAAGCCAGTCAAGGACGCCATTGGGTGCGTCAGGATAGTTGTATCTAAAGGAAGCGATCTCGGCGAAATCAGCTAAGCGTCCGCGATTCGAAAAGTCGTCAATCGTGAAGTCACGATGAAGCTGCCACAGAAGTTGGAGGGCACGCTGGCGATGGTCGTTGCTCCAAATGGCCAAGGGCTTCAGAATGCCTGGCACACGACGTAGCACTTGATCGTGAGTGCTCATGCTTGCGCAGCTCACTTTTGCAGGCGCAGTCGTCATGTCCATGGCCCAACTGGCGAGGTCCAGTGACCGATCCGGCTGGTAGATCGCAAAAGCAGACCATTTCTCCATCATCTGGGAGCGATCCCAGAAAGTAGCCTGTTCAAACTCCTTCAACAATCGTTGCCAGATTGGCGTGACGATTCGGTCCGAGTTGCCGTCGTGTTTCTTTCCTGCTCTCCATTCAGCCTCAGCTAAGTTGTGAAGAACTTGGGCTGAGTGCGCATCTGCGAAGTGATTCAGGAAGGTGTCGATGAAGGCAGTCGAGCCGCCTTTTTGGTCGTAACATGCGACATAGACGAGGTGGTCGGAGAACAGATCTGGCGTGATGCGCAGCCCTTTGTGGGTCGTCACTAAGAGGCCGCATGTCATGAGCGCATCACAGGCTGCATTGATGTCCCCTGGAGGCACACCGATGAAGTCAGCCATGTGTTGAACGACCGAAGGTTCGCGAGCATCCCATGGCGACAGGAGGGCAATCGAGCGCAGAAGCTTCTCCAACTGCGGAGTGGCAAGCTGGCAGCGAACTCGTTCTAACTCCTGGCCTTCAAATCGGGTGAAGACTTCCGCTCGGAAGGTGTCGCTGCGTTCCAGATCGAGGTGTGTAAGCTCACCACGCTTGAGCAGCTCGGCCCCCACCAGGGTGATGAGGGCGCAGCCATCGGAGATGTCGGCAAGCGCGCGAGCTGTTTGGTCGTTTCCAGCCCCGAGGATTGAACCTGCAAGATCGACCATGGATTGCTTCGTGAGCTTGGGCAGCGTTTGGCGGTTGATGTCCTCAGCCTGATAGCCAGCTTCCATGAGCCTTTGTTGCAGACTGTCTTCCGCGCCAGGCCGGGTGGAGAGAATCAAACGCGAGCCGTTTGCCTCTTTACTTATGAGCATCGCCAGCACGATTCCAGGCAGGTCCATCCGGTGAGCATCATCATGGATGACGGTCATATTGGCCATCTCCTCATCACGCGGAGGCTCGGCATCAGCAGAAGCGTCTGGATTGATGAAGCGGACCAATCGACCGAGCACCGTGCTTTCCACCTGATCAGCAACTGCTGCCAACAGCCGACTCTTTCCCACGCCCCCTTGAGCAGAAAGAATGAGAGCCTTCCTGCCTTTGCCTCCGCTGGCAAAGCCCACGAGAGCATCAAGAAACTTATCTCTCCCAACCAACGCCGCATGGTGGTGGAAGCTTCGATTGTCTCCCTCCCAGCGGGAGAAAAACTCCTCACGTGTTGAAAGCAGGTGGTCGGGGATAGGAAAGAATGCTTTGGCCCAGCCAGGACTGAAGCATTGCGTCAGAATGCGGTAACACTGGCTGCGTGGCGTGTGCAGTAGAAACTCTGTCGAGAGCCGCTCACCGCTCCACAGAGACCAGTTTGGATGCTTCTCATGAACCAGCAGCGTGGCATCGGCTTTGACGTCACCTGTGACCCACAGAAGGTAGTGTGCAGGATGATGTTTCCCGAACTCGGCTTCGGCCTTCTTGATGGCGCGTTCCGCATCCGACTTGCTGAATGTTTTCATCCGCTTGCATTGCACCACCCAGGTCGCGCGATTCTCTATTGTCGCGAGAATGTCGATGCCAAACTGCTTCTCTCCCGCGCTGCCAACCCGATGCGCATCGATGATCCGTAGGCGACTCGGACCTTCGCCGTCGAGTGTCAGATTTGGCAAAGTGGTCCCAGACACCAACCAAGCCGCGCAGAATCGCTCAAAGCTCTGCCAGCCGAATCCATCCGCATGGAACGGTAACTGACGGGGAGTTGGGCTGGCGTGCAATATTGGCATTTAACCTTGCAAATCTGGAGTCTAATTCCAACTTAGCAAGCACATGAACCCATTTTTCCCGCGAAAGAGGCTCCAAGAGCATGTTTACGCTGCGATGACCACATCGCCGGTGACCGCACTTCTCGGACCTCGCCAGTCCGGCAAGACGTGGATAGCCCGCACACTCCGTGTACCACAAGAGAACTACTTTGACCTCGAAGATGACGTCTCTTTGGTGCGACTGGAAGGCGGAGCGCAGTCTGTGCTTGATCGCCTGACCGGTGTGGTGGTGATCGACGAGATTCAACGGCGTCCGCATCTGTTCATGTCGCTCCGAGTGCTAGCAGATCGTCCTGAGCAAAAGGCCAAGTTTTTGATCCTTGGCAGCGCTTCACCCTCGCTTCTCAAAGATTCATCCGAGTCACTGGCGGGCCGCATCACGTTCATCGACATGGCGGGCTTTCACATCGGTGAGTTACCGGAAGACGAGATTGATTTGGGATGGGAACGCTTGTGGACGGTTGGTGGCTTCCCAAGAGCCTACCTCCAACCTGACGCACAATTGTCCTATCGCTGGCGCATGGACTATCTTCGCGCGCTCGCCGAGCGTGACTTGCGGGAGTTGGCGGAAACCAAGCTGACCAGCGATCAGCTACGACGCCTCCTCCTCGTGATCGCGCACCACCATGGGCAAACATGGAATCATACATCAGTGGCTGCCACGCTCGGCATCACCAGCAAGACCGTGCATCGCCACATGGAGCTGCTCAAAGCAGCGTTCATCATCCGTGAAATGCCACCTTACCACGCAAACGTTTCCAAGCGGCTCCGCAAAGCTCCACGCTACTACTACCGCGACACGGGACTGCTACACGCGCTTCTCGGATTGAAGGACTTCACGAGTGTGATGAGTCACCCAGCACTAGGAGCATCCTGGGAGGGCTTTTGCATTGAGCAAATCATCCGACTCTTCGAACTCGATGAGACCCGATGTTTTTGCTATTCGGTACAAAGCGGCACTGAGATGGACATGGTAGTAGATACCCCCAACGGCATGATCGGGTTTGAGTTCAAAGCCGGCCAAACGCCAGGCCGGACTCGCTCCATGGTGGAGTCGATCCAAGACCTTGGATTGACGAAAGTCTATGTGATCTACCCCGGCGAGCGGCGCTACTCGCTGGATGATAAAATCGAAGTCGTGCCATTGAAGATGCTAACTTCACTTGAGGGGCTTCGATGAGCGTTTGAGCACCAGACGGCAGAATGAGCGAATTCGCTCCGTATTCCCCTCACCATGCTCACACCCACACGTCGCCGCTTTTTTGAAGACTCCTTGATGGCTGCTGCCGCTGTCGCACTGCCAAAATCACTCGTCGCAGCCGATCCGGCACCGGTTTCGGCGAATGAGAAGCTCAACGCCGCAATCATCGGATGCGGGATTCGCGGGAAAGCGCATGCGCGGGAGCTGGCGCGGCTCGCTGACTGCGATGTGACGTATGTTTGCGATCCCGATCTCGATCGTGCGGATGAGGTGGGTGCTTTGATGGTCGAACTGAAGCGGCCGATGCCGAAGAAGGTGCAGGATTTGCGGAAGGTGCTCGAAGACAAATCCGTCGATGTCGTTTTCATCGCCACGCCGAACCACTGGCATGCGCTCGCTGCCATCTGGGCCATGCAGGCGGGCAAGGATGTGTATGTGGAGAAACCCGTGAGCCACAACGTCGTTGAAGGCCGCCGCATCGTGCAGGTGGCGCGGAAGCTCGGCCGCATCGCGCAGACGGGCACTCAAAATCGCTCCCGAGGTGCTTTGGCGGAGGCGGTGAAGTTCATGCGCGAGGGCAAACTGGGCGAGGTGAAGCTGGCGAAGAGCATCATTTACAGCGGACGCGGCAGCATCGGCGGCCCGGCGGAGTGCGTGATGCCGCCGCGATGCGATTACGACCTCTGGGCAGGTCCCGCGCCGATGACGAAGCTCACGCGGCCGAAGTTCCACTACGACTGGCATTGGTTCTGGGACACCGGCAGCGGCGAGATCGGCAACAACAACGTCCACTCGCTCGACATCTGCCGCTGGGGCCTCGGCGTGACCGGATTGGGCCGCAGCGTGCTCAGCTACGGCGGCCGACTCGGCTACACCGACGTGGCCGAGACACCAAACTCGCAGGTCGGCATCTTCGACTTTGGCGACAAAACCATCGTCTCCGAAACGCGCGGCCTCAAAACCGCGCCGTTTCATCCCACGATCAAGTCCATGTGGTTCTTTTACGGCAGCGAGGGCATCATCGCCGATACCAGCCTCTTTGACCCGAAGGGCAATCTCGTGCGCGCATTTGAAGGCAAATCGGAGAACCACTTCGCCAACTTCCTCAAGGCCGTCCGCAGTCGCAAGCACACCGAACTCGCCGCCGACATCGAGGAAGGCCACCAAAGCACCGCGCTCTGCCACATCGCGAACATCTCTTATCGGCTCGGCCAGATGGCTTCCGTGAACGACATCTCGAATCGCCTCAGCGACATCAAGGCCCACGAAGACGTGCAGGATACATTGGAGCGCACGAAGCACTACCTCGCCGAGGCCGGAGTCGATCTCGACAAAACTCAGCTCACGCTCGGCCAACATCTCCGCGTCGATGGCGAGAAAGAAGCCTTCCTCGACAACCCCGCCGCAAATGCGCTGCTTACCCGCGAGTATCGTGCGCCGTTCGTCGTGCCGAAGGAGAGCGAGATTTGAGCGTGGCAGGCCGTATGAATGCGCCGATGAACTCCCTCTCCAGACGCCAGATGCTGCACACCGCTTCGTGCGGGTTTGGCTATTTAGCGATGTCTGGCATGGCAGGCGCGGCGACTTTAGACGCACGACCACCACGGCTGCGAGCCAGGGCACAGCGGGTCATCTTTCTCAACATGGCTGGTGGGCCAGCACAGATGGACACCTTTGATTATAAGCCGCAGGTCGGAAAAAATCCGCACGGTGGTTCCGTGGCTGAGTTCAGGCGGCGTGGGAAAAGTGGACTCTGGGTGAGCGAGTTGCTGCCAAACATCGCCCGTCATGCCGACAAGCTTTGCGTGCTGAATGCGATGACGGCTGACACAAGCATTCACGCTCAGTCGATGCTGCAACTGCACACCGGCGACCGTCTCCGCCCCTGTCCGAGCATGGGCGCGTGGGTGGCCTATGGCCTCGGCACGGAGAATCAAAATCTGCCCGGTTTCATCAGCTTTAACACCGCGAAGCCTGCCGAATACAGCGCTGCTCAACTGCCGCCCGTGTTTGGTGGCACGCCCATCGGCGTGAATGGCGAGGACATGTCGAGAGCAACCATCAGCAACATTCAGGGCGACCATCTGCCGCTGAGTGTGAAACGCCGCCAGTTCGATCTCATCCAGGCGATGAACCATGATCATCTCAAGCTACGAGGTGATGACTCACAGCTCGAGGGCGTGATTCAAACCATGGAACTCGGCTTCCGCATGCAGGCATCGGCTCCTGATTTGCTCGATCTCAGCAAGGAGTCCAAAGCCACTCTAGAGCGCTATCGCGTCGGAAAAAACTACGCAGCAGGCACCTGCAAAGGCAGCGAT
The DNA here is from genome assembly GCA_964583255.1 of uncultured Prosthecobacter sp. Taxonomy (GTDB): domain Bacteria; phylum Verrucomicrobiota; class Verrucomicrobiia; order Verrucomicrobiales; family Verrucomicrobiaceae; genus Prosthecobacter. The sequence continues at coordinate 26,193 of CAZOVY010000016.1, read as the reverse complement.
TTCGGCCGCCAATGTCTTCTCGCTCGGCGCTTTTGCGAAGCCGGCGTGCGCTTCATCGAGATCACGCATGGCAGTTGGGATCAGCACACGGATCATCGCCGCGATCTGACGGCCAACTGTGCCACCACCGACGCTCCTATCGCCGCATTGCTCGATGATCTCGATGAACGCGGTCTGCTGGAGGACACACTCGTCGTCTGGGGCGGGGAATTCGGCAGGCCCGGTCTCACTCCGGGCAAGGACAAGGATCAAACAGGCCATCAGCATCGTGCCTTCACCTTCTGGCTTGCTGGCGGCGGCGTGAAGTCAGGTCATGTGCATGGCAGCACGAGCGAAAACGGTGAGATCCATGTCGATGGCAAAGTTCACTTCCGTGATCTGCACGCCACGATTCTCCATCTGCTCGGTCTCGATCACGAAAACCTCGCGCTCGTCAGTGGCGGTCGCCGCATCCGTCTGACCGGCCTGCAAGGCGGCAGCATCGTGAAAAGCATTTTAGCCTGAAAGCGCACCCGGCAGGGATCGAACCTGCGACCAGAGGATTAGAAATCCACTGCTCTATCCACTGAGCTACGGGTGCTTCGATCGAAGAGCGCGGAGGTTGGCCGAAGATGGCCCGTGGTGCAAGGCCGAGTGCGTCCTAGCTGGATGACGGGGAAGGCATGACTTTACTAGCTCACCAGCTCTACGCCCGTGCGTTCGGCTTCATTGAGATAACAGCCGGGATCAGAGCCCCACAGACCGCCGTGTTCGCCATAGGCGGCCCGAGTGCGGAAGCCGCCGCCGCAGGTGGAGAACCAGCGGCAGCTCGCACATGGACCGACCATGCGGGCCTGGCGTTCGGTCTGACTCAGGGTGCCGATGGATCGGATGTCGCGCAGTATTTCGGCGCTGGTTTCGTTCTGGCCTTCCCAGATCTCGGAGAACGGCTGGCGCTTCACATTGCCGAACAGGATATCCTGCCAGAACTGATCAGGATGCACATTGCCCTGTGTGTCGATGTTCGCGATGCCGCGTCCTGAGCTGTTCGCACCACCGCCGTTCCAGGAGAGAAGTCGGCGCGCTTCTTCCAGATTCGGATGATTTTCCTGCTCCATACGCAGCAGCAAATAAGCACCGTCCGCTGGCTGGGCCACGGTGAGCAGTTCGCGGTTCACGCCTTGCCGATGCCACGCTTCGACACGGGCGAGCAGTGTATCCAGCGCATACCGCGACTCCGCAGGCGTCAGCACTTGCAGGCTGCTGCCGCGGCCTGCGGGCACGAGATGATAAAAGCACACGCGCTGGATTTCCTTCTCTTCGATGAAGTCCAGAATCTGCTCGATGTTCTGCACGTTGTGGCGTGTCAGGGTCAGACGCAGACCTGTCTTCTGGCCCACGTCATGGCAGTTGCGGAAGCCGCGCACCGCTCCATCAAAGGCACCTTCTTTGCGCCTGAACTCATCGTGAATTTTGCCGATTCCATCCAGCGAGATGCCGACATAGGCCACGTTCGCCGCTTTCAACAGCGCGGCTTTCTCCGGCGTGATCAGCGTGCCGTTGGTGGAAATGGTGAGCTTCAAACCACTGGCGGAGGCTTTCTCCACGATGTCGAAAAAGCGTGGATGAATCAGCGGCTCGCCACCGCTGAGCAGCAGCGACGGCACCTTATATTCAGAGAGGTCGTCGATCACGGCCTCCATCTCCGGCCAGGTCAGTTCGCCAGGATAGTTCAGCGCGTTTGAGTCGGAGTAGCAATGCACGCAGCGCAGATTGCAGGTGCGCGTGATGTTCCAGACGGTGATGGGTTTGCGCGTGCTGGCACTGTGTCCGCCGGGATGGCCGGGTTTTTGGCCTGTGCCATAGCGCAGCGCGTCGGCAGGTTGGGCGAGTCCGGTCCAGAGTTTGGTGAGGTTGGTCATGAGGATAGAGCGGTTTGAATGGTGGGGGCGGTGAAGCTGGATCGTGGTTCGTAAATGCAGGACGGATCTTCGGCGAAGGGATCACCAGTCATGCCATAGGCGCGGGCTCGTGATCCGCCGCAGACAGAGCGGTACTCGCAGCGCCCGCACTTCCCGCCGAGCGCGTCATTGTCGCGCAACGAGACAAAGAGCGGATGACGGCGATAAATGTCCGCCGGGTGCTCGGCGCGCACATTGCCGCAGTCGAAAGGCAGGAAGCCGCTTGGTGAAACCACGCCCGTGTGAGAGATGAACATTACGCCGCGCCCATCGCGAATACCGAGCGGTGATTTCATACCAGGACGCTGGCGGCCCTGCGCGCCCATCTTCTGAATCAGCACGCGGCGGAAGTGGTGTCCCTCTGTCGTCTTCACGGCAAACGGCGCCTTGCCGACCAGCCCGGCCATGTCCTGGAAGATGTGCTCGATGTCCTGCGCATCCGGCAGATCAGCCGCGCCCGCGCGACCGGTCGGCACGAGAAGAAAGACGCTCCACATCGCCGGTTTCAGTTCATACATCAGGCGCTTGAAGGCCTCATACTCACGTAGATTGTCGCGCGTGAGCGTGGTGTTGATTTGGATGCTCAGATCCGCCGCATGAGCGCGATGCACCGCCGCGATGGTCCGGTCAAACGTGCCCGCGATGCCACGAAACGTATCGTGCGTCTCCCGCGTCGCGCCGTCGAGACTCAGCGAGATGCGCTGCACGCCCGCCGCCTTGATTTCTGCAAAGTCCGCATGGATAAGCCGCGCCGTGGCCGATGGGCTCAGCCCGACATGCAAGCCCGCCGCCGTCGCCTCGCGAACCAGATCCAGCGCATCCGTGCGCATCAGCGGATCACCGCCCGTCAGGATCAGCATCGGCGGATTCAGTTCCGCCAGTTGCTGGATCAGGCGGCTCGCCTCCTCACGGTTCAGTTCGTCCGGGTGACGATGCGACTGCGCCTCCGCCCGGCAGTGTTTGCAAGCCAGCGCACAGGCCCGCGTGATCTCCCAGAACACCAGGAACGGGCGTTCATCAAAGCCCTCATAGCCCATGGAGGCGACTCTTGACCAATCAGGGTCCGTCAGTGGTGGATTCATCTCTCCAGTAAACGCCACCCCGCCGCCACATACCTAGCCGTGGTTGTCGGAGGTCATGCCGATCTTGGCCTTGGGGCTCTTCATGCTTCGCGGGCCGCTTCGGCCTTCAGTTCGTCCCTCAAAAGTCTCAGAGCATTCTGACACTCACTTGCCAAGGTCTTCTCATCAGCGCCGAAATCCTCGCGTGGGACGCCAAACATGTCGAGCGCCGTCAATAAATCAGAGAACTGGTCATCGTCATTGAGTCCACAAGCCCAAAACTCGCCGTCCATCTCTCGCACAAACTCGTGCGACGTGCTCCCTCCAGAAACGAACGCCTCCATCATCCGGATCAACTTCTGATACTTGGCTGTGGGTGAGGAGGTTCTCATGAATGGCGCAAGTAGCGAATCAGATAGAAGATGGAGATTCCACAATAATGGCTGGGCCGACCAGTCGGACAACGGTGAAGAGAAACCACCAAGCCGTGCTATCGCCACCGAAAAGTTGGGGGCAGGGCGGGGTTGGATGTGCCTGCGTGAACCATTCCATTGCGTGGCAGTAGAGTTATAGAGCTACTCCAATAGCTTTGAGCAAAAAAACACTGACGACACATGATGCAAAACAAGCTGCCATGCGAGTCCACGCAGGTTGATAGAAAAGTCGAAAATCATTTCTAGATGCCATGGGACGAAAAAATCCTTCCAGACGCCAGTGAGCAATGACGTAGCTCATGTCCGCAGTGGAGAAAGCTACCGGAACAAGAAATCCGACAACGAACCAAAGGAAAATGAGAACTTGGCTTGCCTGTTTATCCTCCAAGTAGTTCATGCCCAGCATGAAAAATGGCATCACCACGGCTCCGGTTACTAACGCTGCGGGGATGGATGGAAGGATGCGCATTGGCTGAACATTGCAGATTCATTGACCCATCTGTAGGTCTCCCCGCAGCGTCATCGCCGACGAAAGGGTGGAGGAAGGACGGGGCGGCGCAGTCATGCGTGTTGGTTTACCCTGTGATGCCGTGGCTGGGCAATCAAATTGTGGGCATGAAGTTCGGAGCCCCGGCTTTAGACGGTTCTGGGAAGTATCGAGCGCTCCCGGGTTCCGCTTAAAAGCGGTGCTCCGAACGCAGAGGCTGTGAGTTCATAGTTCACGCTTGAGCGTGTAATTGGGGTTCAGGGAAACACGCCGAAGCGTGAACTACGAACACGGACCGACTCACTCCTCTTCCCGCGTCACAAAGCGTCGGCGGTGCCAGAGGAGGGCGAGCAGGCTCCAGCTCCAGATGGTGTAGATGTGATGGGAGAGGGTGTGCTGCAGATACGGGTTACGGCACTTTCTCGATGAGCACGGAGCCGGATAGTTTCCGGCTGGTCGTGGGTGTTGTGGCAGGGATGGGCGGCACGGCGAGTGGGTTGCCATCGCTCGGCAGTTCAGAAAGCATGAAGTGACCAGCACCGATCTGACGAACACCGTCATTGGTTAGGATGCCGTTGAAGAGTGCCGGGCGCAGCACTTTTTTTCCAGCAAAGGCAGCGCGCGGATCATTGTCTTGTAGGGTGAAGCTGCCGCTAAAGAGTCCCGTGGTAAGTGAGAGGGTGGTGAGCTTCACCTGACTTGGATTGGCTAGAAGAGTCGTGGGGATCTTGATCTTGTTTAGTGCGCCAATGTCGAAGGTGACGTTGGGATTGATGACGGATGAACCGAGGCCGCCATCGGCGAAGACGAAGCGCGCTTTGTCCACATCTGGGGTGACGAGTCCGAAGAGTAAGGTGGCTCCAGGTGGTGCGAAGAGAGCACCGACAGCGGTGAGCGTGACAGGGCCGAAACCCTCTTTGTAAACGATGGCGGTTTTCAACGGATTGGGCGGGCGCCGCCATGAGACGGTGCCGCCGAGGATGTTGGAATTGAGATTGCCCGAGTCGAGCAGATCGATGTCGAGCGTACCGAGCAGCGAGCCATTGGGCACATAGAGTGTCTGGAAGAGCAGGATTTCCCCGAGGGGGCCAGCGAAGGTGCTGCAAGTGTAGCCTTCGCCATCGGCGACTTTGCCGGTGATCGTGAGTTTGCCGTCCTTGGCTAGAGTAAAGGAACCGTAGCCGTCACCGCGCGGCATGGTGCTTGGCGATGCCGGTGGCTTCAGGGCAAAGGTGTAGAGTTTAGGTAGCGCAGTGGCCAGATTGAGAGGTGTGCCCGTGGCTTTCCAAATCAAGCGCCAGCCTTCAATGCTGGCTGGGTGGGTGCCATCCGTGACACTGGCTGTGGCGAATCGATTGCCTGCCGTGTTCAGCGTAAATTTGAGTGTGAGTGGTAGCAGTGTACCGGTGCGCTTGACGATGACTGTGGCCTCTGGCGCAGCAGGCGGAGCGGCCACGCTGATGTCCATCACTCCTGTGAAAGGATACTTCGCAGTGCCGTGAGTGAGCGTGCCGCTGAGGGTGCCGGTGGCGGTGATGGTCAGATCAATCCGGCCACCGAGTCCGCCATTGAGATCTGCCTCACGCGCCACGGTGCCAGTGTAAACGCCCTCCACATTGGCTGGAAGCACATCGATGAAAATCGTGTCGGTCGTGCTGGTGCTGCCAAGGCTATTGGTCGCGGTGAGTGTCAGCGGGTAAGACTTGGAAATCGTTGGCTTGCCAGTGATGAGGCCGCTTTTGGTATCGAGCTTCAGGCCGGGAGGTAGCGGTGTCGCCGAGAAGCTGGTGGCCGAGAGCTGGGTGCTGTTATCGAACTTAATCTGGTGGGTGTAAGTGCTGCTCACACGTCCATCTGGCATGTCCTGTACAGCAGTGATCTGAGGCTTGGCACTGAACACGCGCAGATTAAATGTGCCTGCGACAACAGTGCTTCCGGGCAGTTGCGCTTCACAAGTGAAGGTCGCGCTGTCGGTGGAGGCGCTGATGCCTTTCAGCGGGAGTGTCTTGGCCAACGGGCCGGACTGCCCTAACAATGTATCGACCACGGGCGGTGAGCCGCTGCTCTTTTGCCAAACGAAGTTAACACCACTGCCAGACACGGTCACGGCAAAGGTCACCGCCGAATTTTCTTTCAACACAAAGGACTGCGTCACGGGCTTCACGACGGCGAGCTGGACGATATTGCTCAGCGTCGTGTCGGTCCCCACCGTGACGAGCACGGAGTATCCTGTGGCATCGGTGAGTTTGACGCTGCTAAGATTCAGCGTGTCGGTCGTGGCCCCGAGAATAGCGACTCCATTTTTGCGCCATTGATATTTGAGTAAAGCGGGCTGTGGGTGCATCGCATGGACAGTGAAGATCGCTGCTGCGCCCTCGGCTCGCACGAGAGGCAGCGGCTGCACATCGATCTCGGGAGCATTCTTGCCCGTGCCGGTGAGACTGATGTCGAAGGGGTTCTCATCCGTGTCACTGCTAATGATATGCACCTTCGCGACACGCACACCCTTCGCGGGAGGAGTGAAGGTCACATCGAAAGCGGTACTCGTATTCGGCGCTAGCGTCGCAAGTCCTGGACTGCCTGCCACAAAGTCGTCTGCATTGGTGCCATCGACAGTCACAGAAATACCTGTGAGATCCACGGTGCCTTCATTGCGCACAACAAATGAGAGTGTCTGCGGCGTGCCGAGAAATTGAGTGCCAAAACTCACGGTGGATGATCCATCCGTGAGAGTTTGAGTCTCTGGCTGCTCGACCACAATCTCGGATGGGCTCGGTGGATTTGCGACGGCGATCACTTCACGAAGTGTGCCAAATCCGAAGTTACGCCCCGAGATGATCGGACCCACGGAAAGAATGAAATTGCCCACGCTTGGCGCTGTAAATGAGAAGGTGTTTCCCGCTGGCAGTGTTGCGACGACTGCTGTGGAAAGATCGACCATGTTGGCAAAGGCAACGTTGTCGATGTACCAGCCGACTCCGTCTGTGATCTGGTCAAACCGAGAGCCGCTAAAGGTGTAGTTAAAGCGCAGTCGTACGTCTTTTCCAGCAAAGGCGGCCAGCGATACCGTGCGTGTCTGAAAGGCAGTTTCACCAGGCTGACCGGTGCCAGCCTGGGAATAGGCGTCAGTCCAAGTGATGCCATTATTCGTCGAAACCTGGACACGCGCGATCTGGGTAGCGGTAGCAGTCCCGAGTCGGCTGCGAAAGGACACGCTGCTCGTGCCATTTTTAGCTAGAAAAGCCGAGTTGTAAGTGATGGTTTGCAGCCCAGTACCGGGAGCTAGCAAATGATAGGCCCCACTCCCAGTATCCTTCACGCTTGTGGACAGCGCAGCGTAGGCTCCGCTTTGCGCTACGGTGACACGTGTGAGACTGTCTGCCGCATCCGTCACCGCATTGCCATTGGCGACATGACGACTCTCGTATGCAGATGCTCCGATGACTGAATTGAATGTGTACGAGCTAGGAGTTAGCGCGGTCGGATTAACAGTGCCAATGAGGGCTGGTGGAACATACGACGGTTTGAAATCTACCTTCACATTGGCGGCGGCACTGATCACTGCGTCTTGTGCAGCATTGGCACTCAGGCCCGAAAAAGTCACCGCACGTGTAGCGCTTGTGGTTGGCACAGGTACGGCGTAGCCACCTGAGTTAGCTGTCACGGCGTGGAAGTTTGCGCCAGCCACATTGACCGTTAATCCGCTAATCCCTTCACCCGGATCATAGAAGCTGTTTCCATTCGTATCATAGTAGGCCACGCCGGTGACATAGGCGTCAGAGGACTGGCTGGTACCAAAGTCCTGCGTCACCAGATGTGGCCCCACGGTCTGCCCTGAGACCGTATTGGTTCCCAAGACGATGCCGATGCCGACCTCACGAAAATTGCCATGAATGTTTACTCGATGTCCGCGCCCAAGCTGCATGCCGTCGGTGTCAGCCGGGATGTCGTTCCCCCAGTCGATTTGAAAGCCCACGTGTCCATGGAAAGTGTTTTTTGCGAATGAAAAAACATTCTCACCAAGACTGAGGAAATCGTAACCAGCGGCAGTGGCACGTCCGCCAATGGTTGATCCACCGCTGCCGTCATGTCTTTGCGTAGCAGTGGAGAACATAAACTGCGTGTGCAGCCGAGCAGCGTTTGTGAGCGCGGCATTCATCGCCAAAGGTGGCCGCACCGGCAGCGCTGCAAACTCGGTCTTCATGAGTGTCAGATTCACGCCAAATTGACTGATAGCACTCAGCACATCTGGATCAGTGGTAGTCGCCAGCATGATTCCTTCAGCCGTAGGATTCGCCCGCGCACGATTAACCAGTTCCAGATAAAGCTGCTCCTCATCCGTCGGTTGACCGATCGAATATTGCGTGGTGGCTTCGATTTGGAAATCGGCCCCTGACTTATTAGACGACTTTTCCCGGTGAATGATCGCAGGAGGTGTCGGCGGCGCCACGGAGACGGATGTGATCGTCTGCGCCGCAACGGGCATGGCAAACACTAAAAAGCAGAAGTGAACGGGCCTCATGTGTACGACTGTCCTGCACACTTCAATGACCGCAAGTTTTTAGATGCCCCGTCTTCGCCAGAATTCCTTCTTTCCTTCATGCCTGCTCTTGGCATGATCGGGTCACATTCTCCCTCTCATGGTACAGGACATCGCCACCCTCGCTCACTCTCTCAGCATCTCGAACGATCACCTCTCCCTCTATGCGCGGGACAAGGCTAAGATCTCTCTCAAAGCACTCAAGGATCGGCCACAAAAGGGCAAGCTGATCCTCGTCTCAGCCATCACACCGACTCCGGCGGGTGAGGGCAAAACGACCATCTCCATCGGTCTCGCGCAGGGTTTAAAAAAGATCGGCCAAAGCGTGGCACTCGCGCTACGGCAGCCTTCCATGGGTCCGGTGTTTGGTCGCAAAGGCGGCGCGACAGGCGGCGGCAAGAGCACCGTGCAGCCGGCGGAGTCCATCAACCTCCACTTCACTGGCGACTTCCACGCCATCACCAGCGCGCACAATCTGCTCTCCGCCGTTCTGGATAACCAGCTTTTCAATCAGCAGACGCGACTGCGCCCCGACGGCCTGCTTTGGAAGCGCGTGCTCGATGTGAATGACCGCGCTCTGCGCAGCATCCGCACCAGTGTCGGTAAATCGACCGAGCGCGCCTCCGGCTTCGACATCACGGCGGCTTCCGAAGTCATGGCCATCCTTTGCCTCTCCGAGTCACTCGCCGATCTGCGGGCGCGGCTGGACCGAATCGTCACCGGCTTCACACCGGAAGGCGAACCAGTGCTCGCCAAAGAAGCCCGTGCGACCGGAGCCCTCATGGCCCTGCTGCGTGACGCCTTGCAGCCCAATCTCGTCCAGTCCGTGGAAGGCGTGCCAGCCTTCCTTCATGGTGGCCCCTTTGCTAACATCGCCCATGGTTGCAACTCCGTGCTCGCCACGCGCATGGCGCTGACTCATGCCGACTACGCCGTGACCGAGGCAGGCTTTGCCTTTGATCTCGGCGGTGAAAAATTCATGCACATTAAGTGCCGCCAGTCTGGCCTGCAACCGGAGGCCATCGTCATCGTCGCCACCGTGCGCGCGCTGAAAATGCACGGCGGTGTTGCTCTGGATGCCCTAACTCATCCCGATCCCGCCGCGCTGTCTCGAGGCTTGGAAAACCTCGCCGCGCATCTCGACAGCGCCGCACAGTTCGAGCGTCCGGTCATCGTGGCGATCAATCAGTTCTTCAACGACAGCGCCGAGGAGATGGCGCTCGTTCATGAGTTCTGCAAAGCTCGCGGCGTGCCCTGCGCCACCGCAAATGTCTTTGGTGAAGGCGGCGCGGGAGCCACGACACTCGCCGAAACGGTGCTAGCGGCTTTGCCCAAGGAATCCAAGCCCCTGCCCTTCCTCTACCAGCCGCACGACAGCGTGGAGCAGAAACTCACCGCCATCGCCACCCGCATCTACGGAGCCGATGGCGTGACGCTCAGCGAGGCGGCCCGCGCCAAGTTTGCCATCTTTGACAAGAGCGGCTTCGGCCACCTGCCGCTGTGCATGGCAAAGACGCAGAACTCCCTCTCCGACGACGCCACCAAGCTCGGTCGCCCACGCGGCTTCAATGTCACCGTGCGTGATTTCGAAATCGCCAATGGCGCGGGCTTCCTCGTCGCCTTAACAGGCACCATGATGCGCATGCCCGCCCTTCCGAAAGTCCCCGCCGCAGAGCGCATCCAGGTCAGTGAGGATGGCGTGATCAGCGGGATTTGAGCAGTTGCGACACGACTTTCGACCGTCTAACCTAGGCCCATGTCGACGACATTGACCATGCCTCATATCTGGACGGATGAATCCGGCACTGCCTGGGTGGACGACACAGGTTCAAAAGTCATCGAGATCGCCATGGAGCATGTCGGCTCCGGCTGGACGGCCGATATGATTTTAGAGAACCATCCGCATCTCGCTCCCGCTCAGGTCCATGCCGCCCTGGCTTGGTTTTACGATCATCAGGAGCCGATGCAGGAGCAGATGAAAGCACGTGCTGAGAGCGCCTCAAAAAGACTGGCCGCCGTACCTGTCGCGCCCTTGCAGCTACGCTTGCGGGCCCTCAAAGCCATGACTGCATGAGCCAGCCGCTCTACATGGATGTGCATGTGCCCATCGCCATCACAAGGGCACTCCGCCGCCGTGGTCATGATGTCCTCACCGCTCAAGAGGACGGCACTTGCCGACTCCCTGATCCCGAACTCCTGGACCGAGCACACCAACTCGGGCGGATGCTGTTCACTCGTGACGAAGATTTTCTGGAAGAAACCGCTGAGCGCATGAAGTCGGGAACGGCCTTTGCCTCGGTCATCTATGCTCATCAGTTTACAGCTCTCGGCGTGTGCGTGACAGACATTGACCTGCTGCTCAGCGCTGCCGCCAGCGATGATGCTGAGAATCAGTTGTTTCATCTGCCGTTTTGATGGCAGACCTTTTGACGAAAGCCGGTGCTCCAAACCCAATCACTTGCGCCCCTCCACGCCACCGCCTACAACCAGCGCGTGAAAAAAGCCTTCGTCCTCGGCGCGGGTCTCGGTGAGCGGTTACGGCCACTCACGGACCAGCTCCCCAAGCCCCTCATCCCGGTTTTCCATCAACCGCTCATCACCTATGCCTTCGATCATCTCATGGCGGCAGGCGTGCGCGAGTTTGTGGTGAACACGCATCACTTGCCAGAGGCCTATTCACGCGCCTTCCCAGTGAGCAGCTATCGTGGAGCACCCATCGCCTTTCGCCATGAAGCACCCGTGCGACTCGAAACCGCCGGCGGCATTGCCAATGTGCGAGACCTGCTCGGGGACGAGTCCTTCATCGTCTATAATGGCGACATCCTCACCAATCTCCCGCTTGAGCCGCTGATCCGCGCGCATGAGGAGGAAGGCAATCTCGTCACTCTCGCGCTCCGCAGTAGCGGCCCTGCCCTGCACATCGGGTATGATGACACCACCGGCCGCGTCACCGACATCCGCAACAAGCTCGGCACTGGCAACGAAGGCACGCACCTCTTCACCGGCATCTACATTTGCAGCCCAGAGTTTCTAGATTGGCTCACGCCGGGAAAAGTCGAGTCCGTCATCCCCATCTTCCTCAAAATGATCGAGCAGGGCGCAGGCATCGGAGGTGTCGCGCTCGATGCAGGCCACTGGTGGGATCTCGGCAGCCGCGCCGCTTATCTTGAGGCGCATCACGCCCTTCATCAGCAGGGTGAAACAGCGCCCGCCATCTCCGCCAAGGCACGCATCGACAGCACTGCCGTCCTGCGCGGACTCAATGTCATTGGCGATGATACCGTGGTGGAAAGCGGCGCCGAGATCGAAGACTGCATCCTCTGGCCCGGAGCACGCGTCACGACTGGCGCACGCTTGAAAAGTTGTATCGTCCGCGCTGGAATCATCGCCACCGGCAGCCACGAATCTGCCGACCTTTGAGGAAAGTCTTTCGACCTCCTCCTTTCACCTTTAGTGTGCCCACTCCATGCCTCCCGAACTCGAAGCCCTGCTCATCCTCACACGCCAGCAATTCCCTGCGCTCAAAGAGGCTGCCTGTGAGGTCGAACCCATTCTCAAGGGCGGCTCCGACCGTCATTTCTACCGCTTCACGTGGGCTGCAGACGCCCACCCGCCGATGGTGCTCATGGTCTATACCATGGCGCGACGGGACAATCCCAAGTTCGTCCCCTGCACCCATCGTCTTGCTGCACTCGGTGTGAATGTGCCCACCATCTATGCCTTCTGCGAGCAACGCCTCTGCGTCTGGCTTCAGGATCTCGGTCGGGATGATCTTCATGCATCTCGCGATGAAGACTGGGCCATCCGTCGTCCGCTCTATGAAGCAACACTCCGCGAGGCAGCGAAGATTCACTCAGTGACCGTGGAAAGCCTAACCAGCGATGAAATCGCCGCCATGGAGCCCGAGTTCAACGAAGGCATGTATGAGTGGGAGCAAAACTACTTCATCGAGCATTTTGTCCGTGGCCATCTGCGTCGAAACATCGATGACCAAGCGGCAGCCCACACCGCACTTGCCCAGCTTCGGCAGCGGCTAGCCAAGCTACCGCGCTGCCTCGTCCACCGTGACTTCCAGAGTCAAAACGTGATCATGCGTGATGGCACCGCTTGGCTGGTGGACTACCAAGGTCTGCGCCCCGGCCTTGCCGAATATGATCTCGCCTCGCTGCTCTTTGATCCGTATGTCACCCTCAGCCGCAGCGAGCGCCACGACCTGCTCAGCTACTACGCCAACTTACGCGGCCTGAATTTGCCAGAGCTGCGTGAGGTCTTCTACCTCTGCGCAGCTCAGCGGCTCATGCAGGCGCTCGGCGCCTATGCCAATCTCAGTCACAATTTGGGCAAAACCTACTTCGAGCAGCACATACCCGCTGGCGTCTTCAATCTCTCTATCGTCTGTGAAGAAGCGCCTGAGCTAGCACCGCTTCTCACGCTCTTCATCTGAGACATGCACGCCTTCCTCCCGACAGATGGCTGCGCCGCTTTTCTCATCGACGAGTTGAGTCGTCAGGGCATCGAGTCACGCTCTGCGGAGCCATTCATCCTAGCGGAACAACTGCCCTCGCCGCCCATCCTCGCCTTTGCCCGCCAGACGCTGCCTGACACGCGTGAAGTCCTCGATGCTTCCATCAATGGTTGGGCCGATCACATCATCGGGTCCAGGCTCGCCACGCTGACCGATGATGCCCCATGGCAGCTTCATCTCGGACCCGCCTATGGCGAAGGCACCGCGGGCCAACACCGCTGCGAACTCATCCACGCCGCCCTAACCGAACGCCTGAAAAAGCGTCGTCGCAGCCTATTTCGCGCATGGGTTCAGAATGATCCGCCTGCGGACATCGCTCTCGTCCAGGCCGTCCTCACTGCTCCCGACAAAGGCTACGTCTCCGCTGCAACGGCCACCTCAGTCCACGACCTGTGCGCCATCCTCTCGCCCTTCATCGGTGGTGACATTCCCCATGCTGAAGACAAAGCCGCGCCCTCGCGCGCCTTGGCCAAAGTCATCGAAGCCGAGCTGCGCCTCGGGCAGCAAATCGAACGCGGCCAGACCTGTGTCGATCTCGGTGCCTCGCCAGGAAGTTGGAGCTACGTCGCCATCCAGCGCGGCGCACACGTCATCGCCATCGACCGCTCTCCGCTGCGCGACGACCTCATGCGCAATTTGCGCCTTCAGTTCGTGCAGGCAGATGCCTTCAAATTCAAGCCCGACACGCCCGTAGATTGGCTCATCTGTGACATCATCGCCGCCCCCCAGCGCAGCATCGATCTGCTTTTAGAATGGCTTCGCGAAAAGCAAATGCGCCGCTTCATCGTCACGCTCAAATTCAAAGGCACCGACGAGTATCACCTCCTCGACCAGCTCAAGTCCGAAGCCCCGCAGATGTGCTCCGACTTCCGCCTCACCCGCCTCTGCGCCAACAAAAACGAAGTCACTGCCTTCGGAGTTGTGGCGTAATCTTTGATCATGTCTCTCGCAGCACCCCGCATCGAAGTCAGCATCGGTACTCAGCGACTCCGTCTATGGGATGGCACACGCCTTGTGCATGAGTGGCCCTGCTCGACATCCAAGTTCGGACTCGGCACCCAGCCCGGCAGCAACAAAACACCGCTCGGTAGTTTCATCGTCCGAGAGAAGCATGGCGATGGCGCATCTAATGGCACCATCTTCAAATCACGTCAGCCCGTCGGCCAATGGCAGCCCGGCATGGAAACCCAGAGTGATTTCGTGCTCACCCGCATCCTCTGGTTGGCTGGCACACAGCCGCACAATGCCAACACCTTTGACCGCTACATCTACATCCACGGCACCAACGACGAAGCCCGCATCGGCCGCCCCATGAGCCACGGCTGCATCCGATTGAAGAACACCGCCGTCATCCAGCTCTTCGATCTGACCCCCATCGGCACGTCGGTGTGGATCAGTGAATGAATGGAAGACAGGTATGGCTTTCACAGTTCCACAATGTCCAGTATCCGCAGCTCCTTCACGGCACCATCTGCCCAGTAAGTGAAGAGGTATCCCTCGAGACGAAGATTTTCGAGAGAGCGGCCCGTGCTGTCGCGGGCCTGGAAGTCACCGAGACGGTGAGGGTAGTCGGCAAGTTGGTGTATAAGGCGCATGATGCGTTGTTGGCGCTTGCGGGATAAGGAGCAGAGATATTCCCACGCCTTCGCTGAAAGAACGGGATCGTATGCCTGAAGAGCCATATTCAGGCGCTGGCGAGTTGCTTGGGGAGCCGAAACTTTTTACCGGCGTCCATTTCGGACATTCGGCGCGTCATCTCTTTCTGCCAGGCGGGCGACTCCTGTTTGAGGCGATGCAGATACGCAGTGACTTCCTGCCGCTCCCGTTCGGTGAGTTGCGAGAGGTGCTGTTTGAGCTGAAGCATGGCGGTGGCACTCATGATGGAATTTGTCGTTGATGACATGCGGTTTGCAAGCCGTGCTGTGAATGATGTCTCGGTCATTCCTCTTTGCGCCCGCGCTTGCCCCCGGCATCATGCGCGACTCATGATCAGCATTCTCGATCCCTCTGAAGGCAGTCACGGTGGCCCCACGCTCGCCGAGAGGATGCATCTTGCCTTCTCCACAAGCGGCAAGCTGGCTGACTCAGCGCAGTTTGAGTACCGCCCGCAGCAGCAGCACATGGCGCAGCTCGTCGCCGGAGCTTTGGAAAAGAACCGCGCGCTGATCGTCGAAGCCGCCACCGGTGTCGGCAAGTCGCTCGCCTACCTACTACCCGCCGCCACTTTCGCTCTGGAGCAGAAGCGCAAGGCCATCATCTGCACGCACACGATCAACTTGCAGGAGCAGCTCATTCACAAAGACATCCCCATCGTGAAACAGCTCGTCGGCAATTTCCACGCCGAGCTACTCAAGGGTCGCAACAACTACCTCTGCCCCACACGCCTGAAGAGCGCTTTCTCACAGACTGGCGATCTCTTCAGCAGCAGCGAGGCCGCCGAGCTTCAGCTCGTCGAGGAGTGGCATCGCGAAAACCCAACTGCCACGCTCAGTGAGATGGACTTCACCCCCGGCGCGCGCCTCTGGTCCATGGTCCGCAGCGAGCCTCATGCCTGCACGCCGCGCCGTTGCCCGCCCGGCAGCGGCTGTGTGTATCAGGACGTGCGCCGCCGCATGGCCGCAGCGGATGTACTGGTGCTCAATCACACGCTCTTCTTCACCTTACTGGCCTCCGCCGATGAAACTCTGGCCGAGGATGCCAACTTCATCTTCCCGCGCGACTTCGTCATTCTTGATGAAGCACACACCATCGAGAACATCGCCGCGCAGGCCTTTGGCATCCACGTCAGCGAGTCCAGCATCCGCTTCGAACTCGGCCGCCTCTACAATCCGAAAACGCGCAAAGGCTTCTTCTCCAGTGTCGGTGATAGCGATGCCATCCGCGATGTCGTGCAGGCCGTCGCCATGACCGAGACATTCTTCCGTGACGCCGAGTCTAGGTGCAAGTTCACCGGCGCGTATGCCAAAGAGTTCCGCATTCGCGAGCCGGGCCTCGTAGAAAACGATCTCGCCCTGCCTCTGCAACGCATTGCCACCTGTGCCATCAAAGCGGGCGACGCCGCAAAGAGCGAGGGTCAAAAACTTGAACTGCACGACATCGCCAAACGCCTCACCGCCGTGCGTGTCAACCTCAGCGCCTTCCTTGATCAGAGCGAAGACGGTCACGTCTATTGGGCCGAGCGCGGCACCGGAGAAAACCGCAACCTCGCCCTGCACAGCGCTCCCATCGACGTCTCACCCAAGCTTGAAGAAATCTTCTTCGGCGGCGGCAAAGCCTGCGTCTTCACCAGCGCCACCCTCGGCGTGGGCGACGATGAAAAGCTGCACTACTTCCGCAAACGCGTCGGCGGACAAAAGGCCCAGGCCGCCTGCATTCACAGTCCGTTTGATTTCAAAAAGCAGATGCGTCTTTACCTCGTGAAGCAGATGCCGCAGCCAGGCACGCCCGGCTTTGAAGACGCGCTTCAGGACAAGATCGCCCACTTCCTCGGTCTCTCGAAAGGCCGAGCCTTCGTGCTCTTCACCAGCTACAGCCAGATGACCGCCATGTCAGATCGACTGGAGGACTTCTGCCTCGATCACGGCTGGCGTCTGCTCGTGCAAGGTCGCGGCATGCCACGTCATCAAATGCTCGCCGAGTTCAAGAAGGACGTTCACAGCATTTTGTTCGGCACCGACAGCTTCTGGACCGGCGTCGATGTCCCCGGCGAAGCCCTCAGCAATGTCATCATCACACGCCTTCCCTTTGCCGTACCCGATCATCCGCTGACCGCAAGCCGCCTGGAGCATCTCGAAGAACAAGGCCTCAACAGCTTCAGCGAATACAGCGTCCCCGAAGCCATCCTCAAACTTCGTCAAGGCGTCGGACGCCTCATCCGCACTCAGAAAGACAGAGGCATGGTCGCGATCCTCGACAACCGCATCCTCACCAAGCCTTACGGACGCGCCTTCCTCGCCAGCCTGCCCGACTGTCCGACGGAGATCATGGAGTGAGCCTCACTTCAGCTTCCATACTTTCACGTCATCGACCTGCGCGGATTTATTCACTGCTAAGGTAATCATGCGTTTCGTTGGGTGGGCGATGCCTTCACTTTGGAAAGAGCCGATAGGTTGGCCATTGATGGTGGCAGACATCTTATCGCCTTCGACATTGATGATCATGGTGTGCCAGTCTGTTGGCTTAAGATCGAGTCTAAAGGTTGTCGTCTTGGTCTTGAGGAGGGCGGCCAGCTCGGGAGACTTGTCGCCTTTTTCGCGGCGTTCTTTGATTTCGTTATTCATGGTTCCTGTCTTCGAATCCACGAGCGTGATGCCTTTCAAGGTAACACGGGCCATGCAGAGATGACCCGCATGAACGGTCTTGAGTTCGCGATCAACAAAATCAAGACCGAGATCGTCACCAGCATCGAGTTTGAACTTCAGCTCGACGCGTCCGTCCTGAAACGAGACTTCGTGGAAGATGGCGACGCCGTGATCCGCCTCAGCGTGCTTCGTGACATGCATCACACCATCCTTGAGATCAACCTGCTGGTGGCCTTTGGCGCGCCAAGCGCTGTTGCTGGTCCAGCCGTTGCCGATGTCTTCTTTGCCGGGAGTCGCTTCGTCACGAGCGAAGTCATCGGAGAAGAGCAGCGCAGGCTCCGCTGCGGAGAGTGAAGAGCAAATGGCGGAGAGAATGATGAGACGTTTCATGGCTTGAGGCAGTGGAGGTCGATGTGGTTTAGCTTGAGGGACTCGATGTGGAAGTCAAACCACGTGGCTTTGCGGCCCTCGATCATCCTCTTCTGATTGTGATCGAGGCCTTCGACTTCAAAATAGCGATGAGGCATACCTGCGGCGGTGAGTGCGGCGTGGTATTCGCGCACTGTAGTGAGGTGCTCAGGATCAGCTGTGCCACAAGCGACTTGGATGCGCATGTTGGTTTTGATGTAGTCGAGGTTCTTCGTGAGATTCAGGTAGGCGTCATTCGCCTTCAGTCGCTCTGGATTACTTCCGAGGTAGTCGTTAGGCAACTGCGCGGCATCGGAGACGTGATAGACGTTGCCACTTTGATTGAAGAGTGAGCCAAACATCTGCGGATGCTTCATCGCGAGATTCGTCGAGCCGCGTCCGCCCATGCTGAAGCCCTCGATGCAGCGTGCCTTGCGATCTGCAATTGTGCGATATGTCGCGTCGATGTGCGGGATGAGTTCTTTGATCATCATCGTTTCCGCCATGAAGCGCCCATCGCCGCTGTCCTGATACATCGTGGAACGTCCACCATTCGGGAAGACCATGATCATTTCCGGCAGCTTCCCCGCCAAGATGCCCTCATGCAGCACACTGGCCGAATACACGCTCCGCGTCTCATTCCCGCTCGCGCCATGCAGGTGGTAGATCACCGGATAGCGCTGCTGCGCGTCCCTTTCATAGCGCGGCGGTAAGTAAAGGCAGTAGCCGACCTCACGCTGCATCGACTCGCTGCGAAAAGTATGATGCGTGACATTCGCAGGCAACTCCGGCACAGGCGAAGTGACCCACATGTCGTTGGTGTTGGCTTGGTTGGCCTTTGTCTTGCCTTTGGCCGGTTGAACCGAACCCGAGACACAAAGGGCCACCAAAACGGGGAGGATAAGGAGAGATTTCATGGGTTTGCCAACTTAGGGCCGCTTTGCCAGCACATCTCCGCTCATTGACTTGAGTGCAAGGCCTTCGAGCTTCACTTCGCCGGCACAGGGATCGAGCCGCAAGCCGTGGAGTGTCTTCGGTTCGTCGATGATGAGCTTGTGTTAGTGCCTCCCGCCGTCGTGTTTGACTTCGAAGTCGAGATGTTTGCCTTTGGGTAGGATGGTTTTGGCGGCGGTAGTCCAGTAGAGTTCGCCGGGGCCGGTGCTGTAGAGAATAAGTTGATTAAATGCCTGGCATCTTTTTCTGCATCTTTTTCTTTTACTAAGATGAAGAGCTTCTTCAAAAGCTAGCAGTTCGTGATTCAGATTCGGTAGGAAACTGGAGTGCAGCCCGCTGAGAGCCACAGCGATAAATGGACAGACGCTTCATGCACTCCGCAAAGCTGGTGGGCAACAAGTCCTCCGCTAAACACCCGCTGCGAACAGCACATCGTCGCGCACGAAGTCGCGCCTCGGCGCTTGAGCTTCTCTCCATTTGCCTTAGAAAGGGCGACACCACGATTCAAGTCATGCTCAACCTCACTCACCACCTCTCGAAAGGAGACAGCCAATGACCTCGGGCTGGATCGCTCTGCTGGATGATCTTGCCACGCTCACCAAGGTGGCCGCATCCTCGCTGGATGACGCGGCTGGGCAGGCGGCCAAAGCGGGTAGCAAGGCAGCGGGCATCGTCATTGATGATGCCGCCGTCACACCGCGTTACGTCGTCGGCCTCGCGGCAGAGCGGGAACTGCCGATCATCGCCAAGATCGCCATCGGCTCGCTGAAGAACAAACTTCTGCTGCTCCTGCCCGGAGCCTTGCTGCTCAGCTTCATTGCCCCCTGGGCCATCACGCCGCTGCTCATGGCTGGCGGGGCTTTTTTATGCCTGGAGGGCTACCACAAGGTCATGGACCTCATGCATCCTGGGCATGGTGATCCCAAGGCCACGATCTCAGCCGCGCAGACGGCGGAAGAGCTGGAAAACGAGCGCGTTAGCAGCGCCATCCGCACGGATTTCATCCTCTCGGCCGAGATCATGGCCATCACCCTCGCCTCCGTCGCTACATCGGCGGTCTGGCTTCAAGCTGCCGTGCTGGGAGTCGTCGGCGTGGGTATGACACTGCTCGTCTATGGAGCCGTGGCCGTCATCGTGAAGGCGGATGACGCAGGCGTGGCTCTAGCGCGTGCTTCACAGGGGCCGGTGCGTGCTTTCGGACGTGGCATCGTGCTCGGCATGCCGGTGTTTTTGAAAGTGCTCAGCCTCGTCGGCATGGTCGCCATGCTCTGGGTCGGCGGTGGCATCCTCATCCACGGCCTGCATGAGCTTGGCATCCATGCGCCGGAGGAAACCGTGCATCACGCCGCCCAGTTCGTGGCTGGCATGATCCCCGCGATGAAGTCCTTTCTCACCTGGCTCGTCGGTGCAGGCATCGCCGGTGTGCTCGGCGTCATCGTCGGTGCTTTGGTCGATCCGCTGGCCAATCACGTTCTGATTCCTGCCTTCCAAGGACTGAAGAAGCGCTTGGGTCGGACGACAGTGGCCTGAGTCTGCGAAACGACCAGGAAACCTTTTATAGAAGGAAAGACACGGGGCAGACACTTTATCCTGCAAAGAATGGCAGCCAAGTCGCCCCTTCAGCCCCCCATCTGACGTCTAAAAGGCATCATCTAAATGCCTGGCATCTTTTTTTTCTTTTTCCACTATCCCGGCGGCATGAGAGCCAAGAGCTTGTCCGCTGTCTCGGGTGGAATCTTGCCTGCATCGCGGCTGTGCAGCACCATGGCCTTGGCATCGTCCCACTGCTTTTGCAGGCAGGTGTAGATGATCAAATTCACGATGATTTTTTCAACCTCGTCAGCCTTCAGGCTGCCACTCGTGGTGCTGTAAATCTCTCGCAATTCGGCAAATGAGGCATGCAAAGATTCCGGCATGTTTTGCCCCGCTGATTCACACAAAGCCACACCAAACAACTCCGCCTTCATGGCAACATCATCCGGCTTTGACTTTAAGGCGGTTTGCAGGTGGTCCCGGCAGCTCTTCCAATCACCCATCAGTCTCGTGGCGGCAGCATGGTCGTGATGCCAGGGCGCGAATGGCCACAAGGCCAGGCGGATTTCCGCCACCGCACAGACCGCTTGCGCACGTCCACCTGTTCCTAGACTGCCAAACAAGAAAGCCCATGCCACATGGCGATGAGGATCGAGCTGAACCGAGCGTAGAGCCATTTCTGCCACCGGATGCTTTGACGGGTCAAGCAGACCGTTCATCATAAATCCCAATGCAGCGTAGGACTCACAAGCCTTGGCGGCGACGGACTTGTCAGGCAAATCCCCCATCTTTTGGAGTTTCTCCAGCGTCTTCCACACCAAGGACTTTAATTCAGGCGGCGGCTGATCGTCTGCGCCTAGCTTCATCAACCGTGGCATCGCGTGATACATAGCTGCCGCCGCGAGTAGGTGTGGATCCTCTGGTCGAAGTGCCGAGATCTCAAGCATCTCATCCCAAGACTCATTCATTGCGGAGTAGATACTTTCCGCCTCCACTCGTTGGGCGGCAGCCACGAACTCTTCCAACGAGGCGTTGCGCAGTTCATGAGCCAGCTTGGCATGAGCCTGTGTTTTTTTCTCCGGGAAGAATAGCCTGCCAGCCCGCACGCCCAGTCGTGCTTCCGCTTCTTGAGGTGCTGCTGCGGAGGCGCGCTCATACCATGCTCTGGCCACCGCCGCTCTTTTTTCCATGGAGGCGATTTCAGCGTCACCCGGTGGGTTAGCATGAAGAGCGCGGAGAAAAGATTCTTCATCCGGCCACGGATGCTTTAGAGAAGGTGTTCCACCAGGCAAAAGCTCAAACTGAATGCGCCCCATCTCCACTTGGGCCAGTACGAGCATCGCCCTCCAGCAGTTGGGATCCAGCTCCAAGGCTCGCTCCGCCTCCCTCACGCAGCCGGCCTCTTCCGCCTGCGGGAGCAGGCGGAGACACTCTGCCAGCCACGCATGAACATCGGCCTTTTCCGGGTGCTGGGCGGCACGTTCCTGCGCGAGCATTAGCGCCGCCTTCGTTAAACGGTCCACCTGAGCCGCATCCAGATAGCGTCTTGCCAGGCCTACCATCCGCACACGCAGAGGCAGCGGGTCTGATGCCTGCTGCAGTTGGGTTTCCAGCTCCAGCACTTCTGCCTGAACCGCCGGTTCGGTGTCACAGAAAACCAAGCCTGAGGTTGAACTCATGCCAGCTTTGACCTCTACGGTGTAGCCCGGCAGCTTTGCCAACGCCAGAAAACCTTCACGAGGCGCAGGGGACTTGCGGCTCAGCCATTCGTCCACCCGCGCCAATAAACCCTGAGCTGCGGGGTTCTTATCTCGCTGTTCCGCTTCGACATGTCTGGCGATGCCACGCAAGGCATCTTCCACATCCGCTGGCAATTGGCTCATGATTTGGTCCACGCTGTCCTCCGCTGCCTTTGTCGTTGGGAGACAAAGGCAAACAGCGAGCAGCCAGAGGCAGAATTTGATCTGCATGGCCAGGTTATTGTTAAGTGCCTTTATTTTCATAGCGCGCTATATTCGGCAATATATTGTGTCAGATCGATGTGAACCAGCCCGAATGGACATATGTGCAGAGCATGGCTGGCTGAAATGGAAGGGTTACCATACAGAGAGTCAATAAGAGGACCTGCATTTTGTTCGTTGTCATCCAAGAACCTCGATAGAGGGGCAGACACTTTGTCTCTTCGTCATGAGAACCGACATCGGGTGGAAGAGCTTCATCCGGTGAGAGAATGCCCCTTCATCATGCGCTTACCTGACCGAACCCATCCACTGCCATGAAACAACGCCTCCGCCTCTTGCTCCACGCTTCCTTCGTCATGCTCATGCTAGGCATCACCGCCACGCCTCTCCGCGCCGATCTGCCGCAACAGCGCAAAGCTCTCGACGAGCTTCAGGCCGCCAAGAAAGCCGATAACCCCATGCCGTTGCTGGAGTCCGCCAAAAACCGCATCACCAAGGCCAACAAGGGAAACAAGGGTGGAGACAAAGAAGACGTGATCGACAAAATCGACGAGGCCATCAAGGAGTTGAAAGCTGGCAACAAGGTGAAGATGGAGCAGAAGATCAACGCAGCCATCGCCAACCTCCATCAGGGCAAGGACAAGTCGAAAAAGCCTAAATGAGGCCGCTCTCGGCATCGCCGGAGATTGGAAGGAAGGCTTGCCTCAAGCCACGAAAGGAATAGTTTTTAAGGCATGAGCACGCTTGCAGAGATTGAAATGGCCATCCCGCACCTCGGTGCAGACGAGCTGTCGCATTTGGAGCGGCTGATTCACTCGCTGCGCGTTCGGAAATCGAAGAAGCAACGCAGCGCCTTCGACCTGGCTCCGTTGCAGCTTGGAAAGGTGTTGAAGCCGCTGAGCGCTGAGGACGATCTGCTGGAGGAGATCTATCAGCCAGTTGCAGCCTGCCCGCCCCCATTGTCTTACCCCATTGTCCCCTAACGACATTTCATTATGGCATACATTCGATGGAAAGAGTTTTCCTGGAATCCGCAAGAGGTTCCCGATTTTGAAACTTACCAATACCTTAGGTCCATGGATGAATCTGCATTTCGCGTGCATCTTGATGAATTAGCAAGGTCACAACACAAGGAGTTAGATTCGCGGCACGGATATCACTGGCGTCCCGTACTCTGGATTTTTGGGGGAGCTTTGCTTGTTTTTTTGGTTGGGTTAGCTACCAAGATCGAAAGTTTAATTATGCCAGGTTTATTAGTGATCGTCCTGTTGATAGGACCTGCCTATTCAGTGAGTCAAACCAAAGGCTCGTATGATGATGTGATTCATAGCCAGCGGCAGTTCACCCTTAAATGCTGGATTGCAGCCAACAAGCTCGATTACGACAGATTCTATCAGCACATTCGATACAACGTTATAATGCCATCTGTGCTAAAAGCAGGCTAGAGTTGTGTTTTAGCTCGGCGCGATCTTTTAACCAATACTCACTCCATCATCTGCAAATCTTTTTCGGTCATGGCTACCAAAGTTAAAGCGATAAATGGGCAGACACGAATGGCTCAGTGTCAGTGCAGTACTTTGATTCCCATTTCGATGCATCTCAGCCGCATTTGATCCTTAACGTAGTCGGCGATCTTGCTTCGCTCGCGCATGTGTTCTGGCAGCTTCGAGTAGTCGAAGCGATTGCTTGGCATCTCCGGTGATGGAGCGCTAGACTTTGTTGAACCATTATTTGTAGCTGCCATGAAGGAAACCTTCTAGAAGTTCAGTGACTTCCGCAAGTGTGACGTGGGTGAGCTCAGTGAATTTCTTGCTGGGCCATTCGAGGACGAATCTCGATAAATGGACAATCTCGATAAAGCAATAAAGGGACAGACACTTTATCCTTTCTGTGGTCGAGGATGATCCGATCAGATCAATCTGTCAGCCAGTTGCAGCCTGACCCCGTTCTCCCGTTCTCCAGGGGTTGAGAGGTTTTCATGGCGGGGTGTCAACGGTGGGAGTTAGCTGTATTCTTGCACTGAATGCCTGGCATCTTTTATCTCTGAATGCCTGGCATCTTTATTTTTATTTGTCTCGGGGTGAGCCTTTGCCGAGAGAGACTTGCATCCTCCGTTATGACTTGAAAAGTCACTGCGCTAAATTAGTCTTGTTAGCATATGAGCTTTACATCATGGGCAGCTTTAAGAACCATCGGAGGGCTTGCTGGCAACCAAGCGTATTATAAAACAAAAATAAATCAGCTGGGAAAAGCAGCTCTACCTGATCATCAAAGTAGTCCCCGGATTCCGTCGCAAGCCGATCTTCGACTTTTATCCCCATCTGTATTACAAAAATTTGCAGAAAAGGAATATGGTCCTTCAAGACCTGTCTGGGAGAATAAAATTAGAAGCGGTCTATTATCAGCATTCGATGAACTACAATACCTGAAGAAGAAGACCGTATTTAGTGATGCTAACTGTTTTAGGTTCTTGGAAATTCATACATTCTTCGTGTGTATCCAAGAGGACTTAGAAGTGATGAATGACATTCGCCGCCTAGACTTTAAATCAGGTGAAGTATTGGGTCTTAATAAACTGAATGAATGTCTTGAAGTTATAATGGAAATAGCTTCTAGCCCAATCGGGAACAAAAAAACCAAGATAACAGAATGCGGTCCTAGAATGCAGCAGTGGTGGAACAATATTAGCACTCACTCTGATATGGCATATATTTTGTCCGAGGCGCTTTTTCGAATTCAAGGGCAAGCAGAGAAGTATCCGCGATCCTATGGCGAACTTCATCTGGAGCCTGCAACACTTAATAATAGCTCAAATGAGACTTTGATCGAATGTTCTGATTGCGGGGGAAAGGTCAGCAAGAAAGCAAAGTCTTGTCCTCATTGTGGAAACCCCGAAGTCAATAGCTGAAATTGCCCCGATCCTCGCCACTGTTTGATCGGCATAACTTCAACTTATGCGATCCATTGTTTTATGCGGTTAGGACTTACGCAGAAGGTAGCTGGATAGTGCACCCGAAAGCCCCACAACAAGTTCGGCTTCGTTAAAATTTGCAGGTTTTCCCTCCGCAACATGTCTGCCGTATTGGGAGGTATATCCCCACAGGTGGATAATCGCGCTATTTAATGGCTTGGGAAACTCTGTTGAATTCTTCTTTATCCAATCTCCAAGTGTTATGTTGGCGTCTTTTGTCACGTCTTTAGCAACACATTCCAAAGCGGCCATTGCGTGTTGAATAGCTCCTGTGATTTCAGGCTCCGGACGGCGCGACAAGTCATGTAATGCTTCTTGGAATTCTCTCCGTGCAACTTCCCGTGAAGATTTTCCAGTTAAAGTAATCGCTTCTTGAATCACTTGCTCGAAAATTTCCGGTCCTCTTACTTGAATCAAGCCATCAATCATTTGCCAACCGACTCCTTTTTGACGGAAACAAGAGTTGATGGCGTTCTGATAAGAATGCGCCGCATTCTCCGCATAGAATCCATATTCGCCAACGGCTTGCTCGATATGGTTTTTGTAAATCCACTCGATAAGGTCGTAAACGTGAAACCACTCTATCTCGGCAACCAACGATCTCACTTCATGGTCTATGTCTGGAAACTCAGAATAGTTATCCCTATCAGCACTGAGAAAAAGCTTTCGACATAAGAATTTGCGTAGTTCGCTAGGCTTCATAATTGCCTCCTCATAAGCAATGTTGATCACCATATCCCGAAGCCAAGCTGGCGCTTCGTGGCGAATTGAGATTTCGGCATCAGGAGCTGCCAATCCATTTCTTGTCGAGAATGAAGCCATAAGATTATGGGGCTAACTGGTAGCAACTCACCCCACCGCCTCAGCGCACCGGCCGCAGAGCGTCGGGTGGTCGGCGTGGGTGCCGACGTCGGGGAGAAGTTTCCAGCAGCGTTCGCACTTCGGATTGGTGCAGACTTCGACGGTGGCACCTAGCTCGGAGCCACGGGTGATGTGGAGGTCGCTGAGGATGAAGAATTCCTGGAGGGTGGGGAGGTCCTGGAAGACGGGGTTGGTGAAGCCGGCCTCGGGGAGGGTG
>CAZOVY010000015.1:45733-77037 GCA_964583255.1 uncultured Prosthecobacter sp. | reverse complement strand
AACAATTGGGCAGCCACCGCCGTCAGCGGCGTGTCCGCCAAGGCTGATGCTTATGCTGGCGACTACACCTTTGGCATGATGCTACCAGGCGGCTCACCACTGATTGGTAATGCGCAGGTGCCGCAGGGTTCTGGTTATGGCATCTTTAAAGTGGCCACAGCAGGCAGCTTCACCCTTGCTGGACGCACACCAGATGGTGAGACCCTCACGGGTGCTTATTGGATCGGTCCGAACGGTGAGTTCTTCATCTTCCAGACTCTTTATACAACGACAATCAAGGGATCGATCCTTGGTGAGTTGCGGATTGAGTCCAACACGCCAAGCACAGACAACGACATCTTTGGTGACGTCACCCATGTTCGGCCTCCGAACAGCGCTGCTGTTACCGCAACCGTGTCTCGTGCCTATCGTTCCGGTTTCGGCACTGCAGTGATAGCCACGGGTGTCACGCCTACCACGGTGACTCAGCCCGTGCCTCTGGTTGCTGTGGGTGGACGCTACATCGTCCCGCCGACGACTGGCCCTAGCGTGTTCATGGGACTGACTCCTACCACTGACCCAGTCAGGAATGCCGAACTCATCTTCAGTGAAGATGGCGTGCTGCCCGCCCGCACCAGCATCTTCCCGGCTTCCTACAACAAAGACATCGTTGCCAATCTCAATCCAAACATCCCTGTGACTATCGGTGTTAAGAGCGTGGTGAAAGTGCCTTTGGCGAAGTCCGCCAGTAACCTCACCAGCACGACATTTGTTCCAAAGACAGCAACTGGCGAATTCTCCGGTGCCTTCACCCTCAGTGACAGCTTCGCTCGCCTGCCGCTAGCTCCGCTGGTGATCCCCCGGACCGTCGCTTACCTGGGTGCGGTTGTCCGTGAGCGCACTAGTGGCAAAGGAGTCTTGCCCCGTGTGTCTGAGAACTACGGTGTCGGCTACTTCATGATCGACCAGTTGCCACCAAACGCCACCACTCCGGCTACCACCACGCCTAGGCTGTCCGGTAGCGTCAGCCTGGAAAAAGCGCCCTGATGATTTCCGCCTCACCGTGGGAGCTTGAAGGAAATTCAAGTTCCTGCGTCTTGAGGGTTGTCAGGCTTCGTCCGACTCGCTAGTTTGGCTCTGCGCAGACGTTGGGTCTGTGCATACAACTCACAGCATCGTATGTTCTCGCTCCCGGTGGTTAAGGTCGGCACAGTCTCAGTGGATGGCACGGAGCCGTTATTCATACTCGGACCTTGTGTCATCGAGAGTGAGGATTTCATCTGGGACGTGGCCGAGCGCCTCGGAGCCATCGCCAACAGCCTGCGCTTGAAGTGGATTTTCAAAGCCTCGTATGACAAGGCTAACCGCAGCGCTGGCACCTCATATCGCGGCATGGGAGTGAAGGAGGGCTGTAAACTGCTGGAGAAGATCGGCCAAAAACTCGGCGTGCCAGTGACCACAGATATCCACTCGCCTGAGGAAGCCAAAATCGCCGCCGAACACATCGACCTGCTTCAGATTCCAGCCTTCCTTTGCCGTCAGACGGACCTCATCCTCACCGCTGGTGAGACAGGGCGCGCGGTGAACGTCAAGAAAGGCCAGTTCATGGCTCCATGGGATGTGAAAAACATCGCCGAGAAGTTGATCAGCACAGGCTGCCAAAACTTCGTCTTCACCGAGCGCGGCACGACTTTTGGTTACCAAAACCTCGTCGCCGACATGCGCTCCCTCTACTGGATGCGTGAACTCGGCTACCGCGTCATCTTTGATGCTACCCATTCCGTGCAGCGCCCAGGCGGACTCGGCACTACTACCGGAGGCGATGGCAAACTCGCGCCCGTTCTCGCCCGCGCCGCAGTGGCCACTGGCTGTGATGGCGTCTTCATGGAGACGCACCCGAATCCAGCCAAAGCTTTCTCAGACGGCCCCAATCAAGTGCCCCTCTCCGAGATCGCACAGGTCATCAGTCAGCTCAGAAAGATCCACGCCGTCGTGCAGGAGGCTATATAAAATGATAGTCCGCACCACCTTACTTTTACTCACCACCGCAGGCGTGCTGCTTTCGCAGACCGCAGTGCCGCCAGATGGCATGAACGCTTTTGGGAAAATGGTGCCCACCGACTTCGTCAATCGTGGAGTCATCATCCCCTCCTTCAATGCGGAAGGCCGCAAGTCCTCCGAACTACGCGCTGAGACACTCACCCGAATTGATGATGACCGCCTTCAAGCCGGAAAGGTAAACATCGAGATCTATGCGGCAGACCCCGCGAAAAATATCCAGGTGCAGCTCATCAGTGCCGTGCATCACATGACCGATCAGGTGCTACGAAGCGGAGAGCGCAGTGTGGTTCGGCGCTCAGATTTCGAGACATCTGGGGATTCACTGGTCTTCGATTCGCGCACCTCCATCGGCTCCATGAAAGGGCGCGTCCGCACATTGATCTTTGACACCAGCGCTCTCTCTGGCAAAACAGGCAAGTGACCCAACTGATACCTACTGACATGAAAACCTTTTCACTGATTTTGCTCGCCCATCTGGGGCTAATCGTGTCCGTCCATGCGCAGGGTGGCAGCCGTCTGAGCACGCCTTCGACAGATCAGAAAAAGCAATTGCAGCAAGCCGCAGAAAGACTGCGCCAAGCCCAGGCAAATGGTGAGCTTGATCAGGCAAAAAGCACCGCCAAGGAACTGTTAAAAAAGCTCCCCTCAGGCATTAAAGACGCCGCTCAGAGCGCCGCGCAATCCCCCGAGGCCAAAGCCCAGGCCATGGATGCCGTGAAGTCCGCCGCCCAGTCCATCTTACCCCAGGCGCAGGGCCTATTGAATCAGCCCGGCACTCCCGCCGCCGTTCCAGCGCCTGCCGTTATGCCTGCCGTGCAAGATCAACCACCTCAGGGACCGAAGCCTCTAGCCCTCGCACCCATCGGTGGCAGCAGCACCGCAGCCGACCCGAATACCGCGAATCCTACCGCCATCATCGAAGCAGATAATTCAGTTTTTGATCTCAAGACCTCCATTTTCATCTACACAGGCCACGTCCGCGCTCGGCATCCCGACTTCTACATCGAATGTGAGGAACTCGAAGTCCACATGGTGAAACAGGAAGAGTCAAAAGGCGGCCCAAAGCCAGCACCCAAAGTCGCGAACGATCCCATCCTCATTGATGGCAAGAAAAAGTCAGAAGCACCGCCGATTAAAAAGGCCATCGCGCGCGGCCCCATGGTCACGATTGAAAAGCGCAGTGAGCAGGGAGATGTCCAGCAGGGCAAGTGCCGCCGCCTTGATTACGACGGTGCCACAGGAGACATCACGCTTAGCGACTACCCACAAGTACAGCGTGGCAACGTCCTCCAAATCGCTACGCAAGCTGACACCACCATGGTCTTTAAAAAAAGCGGCAAATTCATCACCAACGGGCGCCCGCGCACAGTCATCCTCAATGACACCGCAGCGCCAGCGGCCAATCCCAACGCCCAGTAAACAGTATGGCCGTGGCTCGCCCCAAACGTAAACGCACACAGGAAGTGACACCCTCATTATGGGAGGAGAGTCCGTCTGAAGTGGAGATGACCGAATCCGAGGAAGCACTCTCAGAGCCAGGTGAGCGGCTGCTTTACACCGAAGGCCTGAAGAAAGTCTATGATGGCCGCGCCGTCGTCAATGGCGTGGACATCGAAGTGAAAGCCGGGGAGATCGTCGGACTTCTCGGACCCAACGGAGCCGGCAAGACCACCACCTTTTACATGATCGTCGGCCTCGTCCGACCCAATGGCGGCAAGGTGTTCTTCGATGGCAAAGACGCCACCGACCAGCCCATGTTTAAGCGTGCCCGACTCGGCATGGGCTACTTGCCACAAGAAGAATCGATCTTCCGCAGACTCAGCGTTCGGGATAATATCCTCGCTGTCATGGAAACACAGCCCTACACCAAAAAGGAGCGTGATGAGCAGTGCCAGCAGTTGATGGAAAAGTTTGGCATCGACCATGTCGCAGACAACCTCGCGCTCACCCTTTCCGGCGGAGAAAAGCGCCGCCTCACCATCGCCCGCAGTCTGGTGACTGAACCTAAATTGCTCATGCTTGATGAACCTTTCAGCGGAGTGGACCCAATCGCTGTCAGTGAGATTCAAGACATTATTCGTATGTTGCGCCGCGCTGGTCTCGCCATCCTGATCACCGATCACAATGTACGTGAAACACTCAACATTGTGGACCGCGCATACCTCATTTACGAAGGCCAAGTGAGACGCCATGGAACCAAAGACGTTCTCGTCAATGACCCCGAAGCGCGCCGCCTGTATCTTGGCGAAGACTTCTCCATGTAGGCCGCACCTTTCCCCAAACCAATCACCCTAAACCAAGGAGGACAAACACATGCAAAAGCACAACGTTAACCTACCCATCGTCGTCACAGGACGGCACGTCGAAATCACCGAAGCCATCCGCGACTACGCGCATAAAAAGATCGAGGGACTGCATCTCGACTACCCGCGCATCATTGAGGCTAAAGTCGTTCTGGATGTCGAGCACCACCGTCAGATCGCAGAAATCATCCTCTTTTGTGCCAATCACATCGTCATCGAAGTGAAGAGCACCACGGAAGACATCTATGCATCCATCGACGAGTCTATCTCCAAGATCGCTCGCCGGATGCGTAAGTTCAAAACACGCCTTCTCAAGAGCCATCGTCCGCGCAAAGAGGGCAGCATTCGTCACATCGAGCAGCATGTCTTCCATGCCGACGATCTGCATAGTGAAGAAGAGCACGTCGAAGCTGCCTACGTTCACAAGGAGCCTTACAAAGTGCGTCCACTTTACCCAGATGAGGCCATCCTCGACCTTGAGATGAGCGCCAGCCCATTCGTCGTCTTCCACAATCAGACGACTCACAAGCTAGCCATCATGTTCCGTCGTAAAGATGGCGAATACGGCCTCATCGAGCCTGAAGACAAAGCCGCCTGATCGGAAATAACGAATGGGGTGCAACCGTCTCGGTTGCACTTCCTTCGTCCTTCCAAGTCCAGGCTGGGTACACCAGCCAATGATTAAAAAGCCATTGAGTATTCCCTCTGGGCCTGCCCTCCTGGCCATCTCAGGCGGGCGCGACTCAGTGGCCTTGCTCCACTGGCTAATTTCCGCAGGGCATAAAAAGCTCATTCTCTGCCACCTTAATCACGGCCTGCGTGGCCGTGAATCAGGGCAAGACGCCTCCTTTGTCCGCCGACTCGCCACGCGCTATGGGCTGAAGTGTGAGATCCGCAAAGCCGATGCCGATGCCCAGGCACGTCAGTATCAGATGTCGGTCGAGACAGCCGGACGCGAACTACGCCACGCCTTCCTTTTCGAGATGGCCCGGAAGCACCGTGCCAAAAGCGTTTTCATGGCTCACCATGCCGATGATCAAGCCGAGACAATCTTGGCCAATCTTTGCCGTGGTGCCTCACTCCGTGGCGTAGGCGGCATGTTGACGATTACGCCGATGAAACGTGGCAATCAGCGACTACTCATTCAGCGTCCCTTCCTTGATTGGAAGCGCGCTGATATCGACGCCTACGTTCAGGAGCATCGACTCACTTTCCGTGAGGACTCTAGCAATCACTCCCTCGAATACCGCCGTAACCGCCTGCGGCATGAGGTCCTGCCGCTGCTCAATGACATCTTCAATCGTGATGTCGCTCCCATCATTGCTCGCTTCGGTCAGCACGCGCAACTTGATGACTTAGCTCTCTGGCAAATGGCGCAGGAGCATTCCCCCAGGCTGCTTGCTTCAGACAACAGTCTGATCATCACCTCTGAACTTTATCTTGAGCGTCCAGCAATTCTTTCTCGCATCATTCACTTTTGGCTGGTCCAAATCTTGAAGCTAAAGTCCATCGACTCTGACATCATCGAAAGCGCCATGACCATGTTGCGTCCCGGTGGCCCAGCTAAAATCAATCTCCCCGGTGCCCTCCACCTTCGCCGCAAAGCCAAGCGCCTCTGGGTCGAATAGGAGCGTGTAGAGATAAAAACACTTTCGCATGGCTTTTTAGAGTCCGAGCTAATCTTCGGTTCGTTCCTGCGTTTCACTGTGAGCCTATTGCCGCCCTCTTCTTTTATGAAATACCTTCCCATCTTATTAGCCACCCTTGGCACTGTCTCAGCCGCTGATTTCAAGAAGGACATTCAGCCCATTTTTGAAAAAAACTGCTACGAATGCCACAGTCAGAAGACAGGCAAGAAAAAGGCGGGCTATGTCTTTGATGACCTTGAAACGCTAAAGCTTGATATCAATCCCAAGGGGGTCGTCGTCCCTGGTGATCCGGGAGAGAGTCATCTGTTTACCGTCATCTCAGATGAAAGTCACAAGGCCCACATGCCCCCGGATGACAATCTCTCCAAGGATGACATCGAGAAGATTCGCGAGTGGATCACTGAAGGAGCAGGTTTAACGAAGGATGCGCCCAAATTGAAGCCCATTGCAGGAGCGCCCAAAAAAGATCTACCCCCGATCATGACCTGGATCAATTTTGAGGGGAAAAAGATCAAAGCCGGCTTTGTCCGACTAGAGGGAGAAAATGTGATTTTGCGAATGCCCGCCAATTCCCAAGAGGTGCCTTATCCACTAAATAAACTGGACGCCGCTAGCCAGCTTCAGGCTCGTGACAGCGCTCAATGAACTGCCGTTGAAGTTCAGTCCGACTCAGGTTTCAGAAATCCAAGAAGATCTCTGCTCGCCGATTTTTCGACCGCCCCTGTGGGTCATCTGTGCCGTCAGCTTTTTGATTCGGACTCAGCGGTTGAGCCTTGCCTAGAGCCGTCGTGATGACCTGCGCTTCTGGTACGCCTAGCGCTACAAGCTGCACCTTCACCGTCTCAGCACGCGCACGGGAAAGCTGGATGTTGTAGCCATCTGTACCCTTGTCGTCCGTGTGCCCAGCGATGTTGAGTTTTTTATTGGGATCAGATTTCAGCAGACCAGCCACGATTTCGAGCTGCTTCTGAGCACGCGGATGCAGCGTGGCCTGATCATACTCAAAGTACAGCGCCAGTGATTCACCGCCCTTGGGGTTCTTCACAATTGGAGTGTACGGCACTCCCATCTTCGAGGCAGACGCTGCGAATGAACTGAGAATCTCAGAGAGATTCAGCCCCACCACACGCCAGGGCTGATCCGTGCCACTGCGCTGGAGTTCCAGTCCAAACTCAGTGGACTGCTGCAGGATCTGCGACTGCACTTGAGCGATCACCCATGACACCTCAGGATTCGCCACCGTGATGATCAGAGGCTTCGTTGGCTTGAACTCATACTGCCCTTCTTCAAAGACGATGCACAGCCCAGCCAGCCGCTCTGCGGGCACACGTTTCTCATCCACAAACTTCCTCGCTTCGACAAAATCATGCCTGAGCAGCGCACGAACGAAGTCACTGCCAAAGGTCAAAGCATCGGACCCTTGAGACACCGTGAATAAGGATTTGGTCAGCGGTATGGCTGGCGCAACAGGACTTGCGGCCATTGCTGGCGGAGCGGCAGCAGGCAGTGCCGCAGCCAGTTCTTTGGGCAATTCCAAGCGCGTGATCTTCCAGCCCATGCGTGCATCACGTTCCAGATCGAGTTGTAGGCGGATCGGTTTTTGCTGCCCAGGCAGAGTGAAGGGAATGGCCACGCGTGTTTTGTTTTCCACCATGCCGATCAGCTCCACCTGGTCCTCCGAGCCGAGCTTGGCCCCCAGATCCTTCATCATCTTTTCAAAGACCTTCGTCGCAGCCCCTGCCTGCGCTGGGTCAGCGGCAGCCGCCATTTCCCCCACACGAGAAAAGTCACCCGCAGCCAAACTACGGACCATTTCTTTACCCAGATCCAGCGGGCGCGCAAAACCAAAGCCTGCAGCAGGCACTACTTGGGCAGGTGGCGTTATTGACTTCACTTCAGGAGTCGGAACCTTCAGCGGCTCTGGCGTCTTGGCTTGAGCTGTTTCATTCGCGACTGATTGGGCCGTTTTCTTTTCTAAGTTCGGCCGAGTGACAAAGAAGAACACGGCAGCGCTGATGACCAGAGCAAGAAGCACGATCACGACTGGTGTGACACGGCCAGAGGTCAGCCGACGGCAGCACTGGCGAGAGGTGGAAGGGAAGGGGATCATGAATCTTTGGCTCTTAGCACCAGCATTTAGAGTGCCACCCAAGATGCCAGCACCCCTCACTGCCAGCAAGGCGGTTTTTCAGCCTAGGATTGCGGAAAAGCCATTCGCTGAGAGCGATCCCGCCAATCAGTGATACCGTGGCTACGCGGGTCCTACTGATATTGCCAAATGAGAGGCCGCAGAGCCAAGAAAGGGGTAGGCTGACGATTTGAGCGCCTGATCACGGCCCCATGCACGGCATTGCCAGCGCTGATTCACTGCCTACCATTCGCCCTTCCCGCATGATGAACTACCCTGACCAAGCACGCCGCGTCATCCGCCTTGAGATCGAAGAACTGGAGAACCTGCATTCGCGAGTCGGAGATGACTTCTCTCAGGCGATCGACCTGCTTCTTAACTGCGTGGTCAATCGTGGCAAGCTCATCGTCTGTGGTGTTGGCAAAAGCGGCAACATCGGACGCAAACTGACCGCCACGCTCAACAGTACCGGTGCCACCTCTGTTTGTCTCAATGTCGGCGATGCCTTGCATGGAGACCTCGGCGTGATCGATCCAGGCGATCTGGCCATCCTGCTCAGCTATAGCGGAGAGACTGGGGAACTCGTGGATCTCTTGCCTCACTTGAAGCGCCTCGGACTGCCCATAGTCGCCATCACGGGAGATGCGAGTAGCACCCTGGCCAAACAGGCGGACTGCGTGCTCGACGTGCAGGTGACTCAGGAAGCCTGCCCCTTGAATTTGGCTCCCACTTCAAGCACCACCGCCATGTTGGTCCTGTGTGATGCCCTCGCCATGGTGTTGCTGGAGGCTCGCGGATTTAAGACCGAGGACTTTGCCAAATTACACCCCGGCGGCTCTCTGGGCCGCGCGCTGCTGACGCTAGTTTCCGACGTCATGCGGCAGGGTGATCAACTGGCACTCGTTCCTCTCGAAACGACCGTGCAGGAGGCGCTCCACTCCATGACCCGCGCCCGAAGTGGTGCGGCGGTCGTCGTGAATGCCGATGGCACTCTCGCGGGTGTTTTCACCCATGGAGATTTCGTGCGAGCTTTCCAAAAAGATCACGCGATTGCCGATCTGCCTGTGACCCAATTCATGACGGCGAAACCCATCAGTATCCAAGCTGACAAACTCGCGGCTGAAGTGCTGGCCACGCTAGAAAAAGTGCGTGTCGATGATCTCGTGGTCCTAGATGCAGCAGGCCGACCTGTGGGCATGGTCGATACTCAAGATCTCACGCGTTTGCGTCTGGTGTAGCCGCTACGCAGCCAGCGGAACGCCATACGGCAGATCGTCTGGCAGCTTCACAAACTCTGAGATGCGGTTCCAGAGTTGGGTGTAGTCCTTGTTGATGTCACCCGAGAGGCAGTCGGTGATTTCGGCACCGGCATCTGGGTGCTTCATGACCACGTCTTTGAAGGAGAAATTTGGATCGTAAAAGGCGTAGATCAGCTTGCGCATGTTCTCCACGCCCTGGCGGATCAATTGACCGTATTCGGCAAAGCGCTCTGGCGAAACATCCTTGGCCTGAAATGCCTCATGAATCGCATCTGCCGCAAGCACGCCGCTTTTGATTGCTAGCATGACGCCACTGCTAAAGACCGGGTCCAGAAAGGCAAACGCATCTCCCACTAAAAGCAGTCCTGGAGAGGCCCCATATTTAGAGTGTTTGGAGTACTCACTGGTGATCCAAAACTCCTCCGTGCAGGCACCGGTGGAGAGATGCTCTTTGATCCACTCATTCTCACCGATCTCACGCTTGAACATTTCCTTCATGTCACGCACGCCGCCGCGTGTCAGGTACTTGCCCTCAGCCACCACGCCGACACTGACCATGTCATCATGCATGGGGATGTGCCAAAACCAGCCTTTCTCAGGCACAAAGGCGATCGTTGTGCCGCCCTCATCCATGCCCTCAGCGCGCTTGGAACCTTTGTAATATGTCCAGATGGCGACCTTGTTTAGATAGGGGTCGCCGATGCGCCAGCCTTGTCGGACTGACGCAAAAGCTTCTTTGCCAGAGGCGTCCACGACCAGCGCCGCGTGCAGATGCTCCATGCGCCCGTCCTTGTTCTTCACCTCGACACCAATGACACGGCCACTGTCGTTTTTCAGGAGTTGTATCACCGTCGTTTCCTCACGCACTTCGGCACCTTTTTCGCGGGCATTGTCCATCAGCATCTGGTCAAACTCTGACCGCATCACCTGCCATGTTTGCGCTACGGTTTCTTTGTCGTAGCGCGTATGAAAATAGAATGGCTGCGAGCGGCGACCATCTGGCTGCACAAAGCTCACGCTGTATTTTTTGGTGAAGTGAGAGGCCTTCATCTTCGGGATCATCCCGAGCCGCTCCAGCGGACCAAAGGTGAAGGGAATCAGCGACTCGCCCACATGATAGCGCGGAAACTTGGCTCGCTCGATGACCAGCACTTTATACCCGTGCTCGGCCAAAATAGCCGCCGTGCTGGTGCCCGCAGGGCCACCGCCAATGATGATAACGTCGTGAGAAGAGGTCATGGTTTGAATGTTGCCCAAACTATAACGACCCCACCCCTCATCTCATCCATCACTTCTCGCTATGGCTTTCATGCCTGCCGGGCATCAGTACAGAATCACCCGACAATGATGCCCTTCGCCTTGCGCTCTTTTTCGCGCTCTAGCAAAGGGATCGTCTCGCTGGTCTCGATGACTTGCAGGCCGAGATCGCCGATCTTGGCAAAGCTCAGTCCAGCAAGCGCAGGCACTTCAGCGGTGATGCGTTTGAAGACATCCTCCACACTGTAGAGACCGTTTGATCCACCGATCTCGACGATGAGATCACGCAGGATTTCCCAGGTGTCGCGGGCATTGCCTGGGGCATTCACCGCTTTGTTCAGGCGTTGCAGACGACCCGTGACATTGATCATGCTGCCGCGCTTTTCCGCATAGGCATTGCCTGGCAAAACAACGTGCGAAAGCTCGGCACTGGCATTCGCCAAAATGTGCAGCGTCGTGAGGAAGCTGACCTTCTCCAGATCACGGCGTTCAAAGCCGACCTTGAGTAAGTTTTCACCCAAAGCGATCACCGCACGCAGGCGACCACGGCTCATCAGTTCGGTGATGCCAGCGAGCTTCGATCCTGGCTCACTACCGAGAATCTCGCGCGCACCATTTGAGTTCGGATTCAGGTCGTCAGCTCGCAGATAATTGTCCGCTCCGCCGGTGCGCGGGATGACATCGACATTCTCAGTGCCCAGAGTCTTGGCCAGATGCTTCACAAAGAAGAGTTCTTCGTTTGTCATGCGTGCGCTGGCGATAATAGCAATCTCTTCGCCCTTCACGCCAGCAAGCCCCGCGGCCACGGCTTGAATGGCTTTCTTCCAAGTCGTCGCTTCATGTTTACCTCCCACTTTCAGCATTGGGTCAGTGAGGCGCAGTTCACTGTTCACAAAATGGAAATCGAGACGGCCCTGGTCACACATCCATGTCGAGTTTACATCGTTATTTTCACGCGGAGTCTGACGATAAACCGTGTCGCCACGAGCACCGATCTCCATGTTGCAACCGCGACTACAGCCCGTGCAGACGCTGTTCGTTTCGCTCAAGAACCAGACGCGCTGTTGGAAGCGGAAGTCATTCGAAGTCAGCGCACCCACCGGGCAGATGTCCACCGTGTTGAGCGAGTAATTGTTTTCC
This sequence comes from uncultured Prosthecobacter sp., assembly GCA_964583255.1. GTDB lineage: Bacteria > Verrucomicrobiota > Verrucomicrobiia > Verrucomicrobiales > Verrucomicrobiaceae > Prosthecobacter. The sequence goes on along the minus strand of CAZOVY010000015.1, from coordinate 65,261 downwards.
AGGCGCTTGCCCGGATGCACTGCCAGTGTGGTATGGCTGCCGCGCTCGGTGAAGCCCAGAACTGGATCATCGGCGATCTCAGCGCTGAAGCGAATGCAGCGGCTGCACATGATGCAGCGCTCATCATCAAGACGGACGCGCGGCCCGATATCGACATTCTTCGGCTTCTTCACCTTGTCCTCGCGGAAGCGGCTCTCACCCTTACCATGCTCGACGCTGAATTCCTGGAGTCGGCACTCGCCCGCCTGATCACAGATCGGGCAGTCGAGCGGGTGATTGATGAGCAGGAACTCCATCACACCCTTGCGGCATTCCTGGGTCAAAACGGAGTCCGTGCGGATGCCCATGCCTTCAGCCACCGTGTTGGCGCAAGCGATGACCGCGCGCGGCATCCAGCCGATCTTCGGCATCCCATGCTCGTCCTTTTCTGGCTCAGTGCCAGGGGCCGGACGCGGCGGCATGCCCATCTCAACCAAGCACATGCGGCAGTTGCCAGGGCTGGAGAGTTTGGGGTGATAGCAGTAGTGCGGCACTTCCTTCTTGGCCTGTTTGCAGGCCTCGATCATGCGGGTGCCTTTGGGGAATTTGAGCCAAACACCATCGATTTGGACATTGACCACATCCACGGTTGTGGGTGGAGCGGCAGGAGCGGGGGAGGCTTCGGGGGCAGGCATGAGGACAGAAAGACGAATTCAGAACGAGTATCGGAGCCGGAAGGATAGCGGCAACCCGATTTTGTGAAAAATTTCACAAGCTCGTAGCACGGGCTTTCTAGCCTGTGCAGTTTGTGGGCCGACTTTATTCAAGAACCCTGGCTAGAAAGCCAAGGTTACGACTAAGCAGCGCGCTTCACTTCCCAGGTGTGGATCGCTGGATTGCAGATGTCACGGACGAAAGGAGCCTCACTGGCTTCGGTGCCGAAGACATAGACACGCTTGCGCAGGGTGAGCTTGGTCAGAGTAAAGCCGGGATTCTGAAGCGAGCGGAAGTAGCCGAGGATGGTTTCCTTCTCCAAATCCAGCGCGCCACCCTTCATGCCGTATTCGAGTACGAAGCTGGATTTCTCAAACGCCGACGCACCACCTTCGCGAATCTCCTGGCTGATTGGATCGAGCAAAACCTGCCGCACAAAGGCCTCCACTGCGGCGGAATCGCCCTCGTAGTCCACCTTATACAAATTTGTTTCACGGAAGGTAAGCTTCTGGTTCAGCGGCGCGTAGAGCAGCTTTTGGCAGTCGCTTTCGTGATCAAACTTGCCGAGGATTTCAAAGGATTGAGTCATCTGTATTCATGGTCCTAGCGAGAAAGCCGCTGCCTGCAACGGCGGATTGAAAGCAAGGTCGCAGATGAATGCATGCGGCAGTTAATCAGGCGGAAATCAGAACGAACCGCATCTGCAACTTTTCAAAAAAGGGCGGGTTGGAGTGCAGGAATCCCTGACTGCCATGAATCCCTCCATCATCAATCGCCGTGAATTTTTGAAGACGACCAGCAATGGCTTTGGCTACCTTGCCTTTGCCGCTCTGGCGCAGCAGCAGGCCGTGCGCGCGGAGTCGTCATTGATCGCGAAGAACCCGCATTTTGCCGCCCGCGCAAAGCATGTGATTTTCCTCTGCATGCAAGGCGCTCCGTCGCATGTCGATCTTTTGGATTATAAACCGAAGCTCGTTGCGGATAGCGGTAAGAATGCGCCATCCGTGGCTGGTCGGTATGGGCAGGCGAAGCTGATGAAGTCGCCGTGGAAGTTCAATCAGCATGGCAAAAGCGGCATGTGGATCTCTGAGTTGCTGCCAAATTTAGCCAAGCACGCCGATGAGCTTTGCGTGATCAATTCGATGGCCACTGATCTGCCCGCGCATCCACAGGCTTTCACACAACTTCACACGGGAACCACGCAGTTTGTTCGGCCATCACTCGGCTCTTGGGCCATGTATGGACTGGGCACGATGAATGAAAACCTGCCCGGTTTCATCACCATCAATCCCCCTGGCAATGCCACACGCAGCTATGGCAGCGCTTTCCTGCCTGCCATTTATCAGGGCACCAAAATCGGTGGTAACGCCTTGCCTGGAGGCGGAGCCTTGGCTCGGCGTTATGGCGGCGGTAATGAACAAGCCAGCATCGCCAACATTAAGAACAGCCGCTACACCACGGAAGCCCAGCGCACGCAGCTCGATCTCGTGCAGTCGCTGAACAAATCACGCATGGCCCAGGATGGCGGCGTGAGTCCTGAAGTGGAAGGTGTCATCGAGTCCTACGAGCTGGCCTTCCGAATGCAGGCCGAGGTACCGAAGGTGCTCGATCTCACCAAGGAATCCACCGCCACCAAAGCACTTTACGGCATCGACGACGCTGAGACCGACACTTTTGGCAAGCAGTGCCTCATGGCCCGTAAACTCGTCGAAGCCGGCGTGCGTTTCATCGAGATCACGCATGGCAACTGGGACCAGCATTTCAATCTCAAAGCCACACTCGAACGTAATACCAACGCCATCGACAAACCCGTCGCTGGCTTGCTAGCCGATCTCAAAGCACGCGGCCTGCTCAAAGACACCCTCGTTATCTGGGGTGGCGAATTTGGCCGCACTCCACACAGCCAGGGTGATGATGGTCGCGATCACAACAACAAGGGCTTCACCATGTGGATGGCCGGTGGCGGCGTCAAAGGCGGCATGAACTACGGCAAGACAGACGACTACGGCTACGAAGCCGTGGAAAACAAAATGCACATCCACGACTGGCACGCGACCGTCCTGCATCTACTCGGTCTCGATCACGAAAAGCTCACCTATCGCTACGCCGGCCGCGACTTCCGCCTCACCGATGTCTATGGCACCGTGGCGAAGGAAATCATGGCTTAAGCGATGAACTTCCGGATCACTTTGCTTAGCTTGTAGGCAGATGGAGTTTGGTAATATCGCGGATGCTAAAGTGGTGATACATGGCAGCAGCTAGTTCGCGGCAAATGCTTTCATAAATGCGCGGGATGCGGCCGAACTCACCAATCCAGACGACAATTATCACAAACGCCGCACGATCACTTTGTGTACTTTCCCTGTCGTGTTCCAGGTGGCGAAACCGAAGGGCAGGCAGTGGTCGATATCGCCGTGGCGCAGGGTGACCTTTTTCCCTTTGATGCTGGCATTCACCACGGGGCGATCATTGATCCAGGCGCGGAGGTCGTCGGGCCGGACTTCGATGCGGATGCGATACCAGCGGTTGTTTTCAAAAGCTTGTTCGGAGCGTGTTTGGTTCTCACTCGCGTCGAGGAACTCGATGCTGGAGATGCCGGTCACGGCGCCGCCCCAGCCGCCGATGACAAAGGTGGCATGTGACTGATGGCTGCCGACGGGAAAGGTGCACATGCCGAAGATGTCACGCCCCTCGACTCGCATGGCTTCGTAGCTGATCGCGTAGTTGGTATCTGGCAGCCCGGATGTGGCCCAGTGGGTGAACTTGGCTCCGCTCATGGGCTGGCCGGCGGTGATCGTGAGTTCGCCTTCTTTGATCGAGATCGCGCCTTCGTCAGGAATCCCCGCCTGCTGCCATGCAGTGGTTTGGCTTGGGGCTAGCAGGGACCATTCAGTCGGGCCCTTTGACGGAGCATTGGGTCGGCAGGAGACGACGCAAAGTGCAGCGAGGACTGAAAGGGCGCGCATGTCTATTTTCCGATCCGATACAGTGCCTTGTCGGTGCGCAGATACAGCGTGCCATCGGCAGCGATGGGGCTGGCCATGAGACTGCCTTCGAGGGTGTTTTGAGAGAGGATTTTGAACTCTTTCGTGGCGGGGATGATGGTGACAACGCCTTCACGACTGGGGAAATAAATTTTGTTATCCGCGGCGATGGGTGAGGCGCTGAATTTACCACCGAGGCGCTCGCGGTAATGGGCTTCTCCGGTCTTGGGATCGAGGCAACTGACGATGCCACCGTCATCAATATAGAAGAGGAGATCATTCGCCAAGACTGGCGAGCACATCTTGGGTGCGTTCTTGTTGTTACGCCAAGCGATCTCGGGTGTCTTGAGCCCGGCATATTTCAAGGCGATGACTTGGGATTTGCCAAAGCTGGTGCTGAAGTAAATGCGCTCGGCATCGGCGACGGGGCGGACGGACATGGAGAAGCCGAGTTCGTCATACGGGAGTTTCCACAGCTCTTTGCCTGTGGCGGGTTCGTAGCCATAAACCCAGTCGGCTGCGGGACTGACGACGGTGGGCTGGCCGTTCATAGTGACGATAAGCGGTGTGCCGTAGGCTTTGCGCTGCTGTGGGCGCGGGTCCATTTTACCGCTGCGTGCGGTCTTCCAGGCGAGCTTGCCGGTGGCTTTGTCAAAGGCGGCAATGAACTGCTGATCGCTGCCATCGAAGTGAGCGATGATCATGTTCTGCCAAAGCACGGGCGTGGAGCCAGGGCCGTTTTCATGCATGACGTGCAGCTCTTCATTCTTCCACAGAATCTTCTGCGTGGTCATGTCGAGACAGACGGTGCCAAAGCTGCCGAAGTGGGCGTAGAGATGGCCATCCTCAATGATGGGGCTGGGTGAGGCGTAGCTGTTGAGCTGATGTGCCCATTGGGGATCTTTGATGTTTAGGACTTCGATGTCGTGCAGGACTTTGCCGTTGGCTTTGTCCACGCAGAGAACTCGTAGGCTGACGGAGTCGAGCACCGTCAGCGGCTGGTCACCGGTATTGGTAGTGAGCTTGGCTTTTACCTGATCTGGTGTGGCGGCTTTTTCGATGGCGGTCGTGAGCCATATCTGATCGCCGACGAGCAGCGGCGTGGAGTGGCCGCGGCCTGGAAGCTCGGTTTTCCAAACGATGCCGCTGGTCTCACTCCAGGTTTCAGGCAGACCTTTGGCGCTGCTGATGCCTTGCCCACCTTCACCACGCCACTCGAGCCAGTTTTCTGCGGATACGTGGCTGATGGCGAGCAGGAGCAAGGCAAGCGTGTACTTCATAAGGATGTTAAAGCGGCCTAACTTACTTTAGGATGGCGGCGCGTTGCTGACGGTAGGTGTCACGCAGGCGCTTGAGTGCTACTGGGGTTCCTGGCTCATCGGTGTCGGGAATGGGCTCGATGCTTTCGAGACGTTTCAACTCACGCTGGAGGTGAGGGATGTCGTCGAGTCGAACTTTATCTAGCGCTGCGGCGGCTTCGTTTTGCACGGCAGTGCGATACTGTGCATTCAGACCTGCGAGCGGGTCAGGCGCAGGCAGTGTGATGGGCGCTGACATGAGCGAGACGGATGGCTCCGGCAGTTGAGGGGCTGCGGGCAGTTTGCCAAGGACGTCGGCAGGAATGGCGGCTTCTTCACGCGTAGATTCGTCGTCGCTGGTTTTCAGAACTATCTTATCCTTCAGCAAGTAAGAGACAAAGATGATGCCTGCGGCGATACCGAAAATGACGAGATGTAAGCTGGCACGTAGGCAGGACCAGAGGAAGTCGTCGAGTTTTCTAGCAAAGCTAGGCTGGGCGCGCTGGACGGGCGCTGGAGGCCTGCCTGGGGCGTAACGCGGAGGCGTGGCGGCGGGCGGAGACTCAGCGGAAGCTACGTTGCGGGGCTGCGCGGCAACGGCGACTTCGGCTGCTGGAGTGGGAGCTGGAGCGGCGTTTTGCTTCTCGGAGCGGAGGGCATGGATCAGCGCTTCCTTCACCTGGGGAGCAGAGCCAAAACGGCGGGCTGGATCGGCATGCACGCAGCGGCGGATGATGGCCGCAAAAGTGGGGGGGAGATTGCGGGAGACGCGACCGTCAGCGGCCAGCGGCTCTTTACCAAACATTTCATGAAGCACGCAACCGAGCGCAAATAGATCGTCGGCTTCATTGGCCTGGGCATCATGCAGCCATGAGATCTCACGCTCGGCATTCTCTGCCATGCCGATGCCGGTCACTTTGAGCTGCCACTCACGATCAATAAGAAGTGTGCGTGTGTTCAGCGCCCCGTGGACGGTTTTGTTCTCATGGATCAACGCTAACGTGTCACAAAGCTGGAGAGCCAGGGTGTAAGCGAGCTTGGGTGTGATCTGGCGTTCGCTGATCAAATCTGTCAGCAGGCGGCCATCGACATGTTCGGTGATGAGATAGAGATGCCCAGCGTGAGTGCGGCCAAAATCATAGACGGCCACGATGCGCGGATGCACCAAGCGCGCTCGTGAGCGTAAGCGCTCCATGAGGCGGGCCGCGGCCTCTGCAGCGGGTTCAGCGAGCACGCGGATCATCACCCTGCGGTCAAGTGCAGGCTGACTGGCGCGGTAGATGGCACTCTCAATCCCCACTTCGATGCATTCGTGAATCTCATATTGCAGCAAGGAGTTCCCCAGCTCTTCAGCAGTGGGGAAATTCGGCGGCGTTATGTCTGACATGGGGAGGGAGTGGTTAGCAGTGTTTCGCGATTTTTAGTAAGCTTGGCAAGTGCTGTTTGTTAGCGCTCTGCGCAGATTCCATGCCTATCTAGCTCCCACTTTTATCTGCATCACGGTGAATTTGGTCATGCTTTTCAGCATCTGAGTGTCCCCACAGGGGTGGCTCAAAGTGCGGCGATGATAGCGGCTCCGATTTCGGCGGTGTTGACCTTCCGAGTGCCTGGCGCACCGCTGAAGATGTCACCCGTGCGGAGGCCATCATCGATGACTTTTTTGACGGCGTTCTCGATGTTCGCGGCTTCGGCTTCGAGGCCGAGGGAGAAGCGCAGCAAGAGAGCGACGGAGAGAATTTGTGCGATGGGATTGGCAATGCCCATGCCCGCGATGTCAGGGGCTGTGCCGCCGCTGGGTTCAAAAAGGCCAAAGTAAAGGCCATCTCCCTTGGGCTTGCCGAGGCTGGCGCTGGCTAACATGCCGAGGCTACCGCAGATCATGGCCATCTCATCACTGAGGATGTCGCCAAACAAATTTTCAGTCACGAGCACGTCAAAGCTGCGTGGGGCTTTGATGAGCTGCATGGCGGCGTTATCGACATAAAGATGGGCCAGGGTGACATCGGGGTATTCCTTGGCGACTTCTACCAGGGTCTCGCGCCAGAGGACGGAGTTGGTGAGGACGTTGGCTTTGTCCACGCTGGTGACGTGCTTGCGGCGGAGCTGTGCAGCTTTGAACGCGACGTGGGCGATGCGCACGATTTCGCTCTTCTTATACACCATGGTGTCGATCACCTCGATGTCGCCGTCAGGGAGAACTGTGCGGCTTTTTGGTTGACCAAAGTACATGCCGCCAGTGAGCTCGCGGACGCAGAGGAGATCGAAACCGCCTTCAACGAGGTCGGGACGGAGTGGGGAAGATGAGGTGAGGGCTGGATAGCAAAGGCCGGGGCGCAGATTGGCGAAGAGGCCGAAATGTTTTCTCAGGGGAAGCAGGGCACCGCGCTCGGGCTGCTCATTGGGGGGGAGTTTTTCCCACTTCGGGCCACCGACGGAGCCGAAGAGGATGGCATCGCTGGCTTCACAGGCGGCGACGGTCTCTGCGGGCAGGGCTTTGCCTACGGAGTCGATGGCAGCACCGCCGACGAGTTGGTGGTTATAGGTGAAGGTGATGCCTGAACGGTTGGCGACGGTGTCGAGGACTTGGATGGCCTGGGCCATGACTTCTGGCCCGATACCATCACCGGGGAGGACTGCGAGTTTGTAGGAGCGGCTCATTTTTTGCGGGCGGGTTTATGGATGCAGAAGGGCAGGGGGGCAAGAGCAGAGTCTCGGGTTTGCTTTGAGCGAAGCTGGGTCAGATGGGTCAAAAGAAACGAGGCCCAAGCCAACGAGATTCAAACAGGGCCCCCAGATTTTAGGATTGCCTTCTCTCTGCGATGTCAATACGCTGTCTATACAATTATGAAAATCCTCCCCCCTACTTTTTGGATCGCCACGGCCAGCCTGTTGCTGACTGCCACCTCTGGATGGAGCCAGGGAGTGCAAACGCTCAAGGACATCAATATCGCGCCTCTGGGACCAAGTGTTCTGGCTGATGAAATGACCGTGGTCGATAATAAACTCTATATTTCCACGGACGATGACATCGTGGGTTCCGAATTGTGGCTGTTAAACGTCGCTGGGTCATTCAACGGCCCAAGATCTGTAGCGCTGGATGGCTCGAGCAATGTCTATGTGGCAGACACAAGCAATCATGCGATCCGCAAGATCACGCTTTTAGGGGGTATTAGTACATTGGCCGGTGGTCTTGGTGAGTCGGGCAGCTTTAATGGCAGTGGGATAGCTGCTAGATTCTCCTCTCCCAGAGGCGTTGCCGTGTTGAAAACTGCGGTGAGCACCCCAGTAGTGATTCCTGCTGGAACGGTTTATGTGGCTGATACAGGCAACCACGTCATCCGCAGGATCTCGCCAGATGGAGCAGTCATGACTCTGGCAGGCACCGTTGGGTCTGTCGGCACAGTCGGAGGCTCTGGCAGTGTGGCCAGATTTTCCTCCCCAGGTGGATTGGTAGTTAGAAGCGATGGCTCTGCTTTTGTCGCGGATACGGGAAATCATACCATTCGCCAAATCTCGGCCGCTGGGCAGGTCACTACTTTTGCCGGAACGGCCGGATCAATCGGCAGCGACAATGCGACGGGTGCTGCCGCCAGATTTTCTTCTCCTCAGGGTGTGGCGTTGGACAATTTTGGAAATGTGTTCGTCGCTGATACAGGAAACCACCTGATCCGTAAGATCGATAACACTGGCGCTGTGACGACACTAGCTGGCGGCGCAGGACAAATCGGTAGCACCGATGGCGCAGGCACTGCCGCGCGGTTTTCTTCTCCAGAAGGCATCGCGACGGATACCACAGGCAATTTGTATGTCGCGGATGCGGGTAACCATACGATTCGTAAAATCGTCATCTCATCTGGGGTAGTCACTACGCTGGCGGGCACTGCTGGTCAGATCGGCAGTACAGATGCCACGGGCGCTGCGGCCAGATTCGCTACTCCTAGTGGTGTGGCTGCGGATGGCACGGGCATTTATGTCGCAGACACAGGCAACCAAATCATTCGCAAAACCACTGCGGCTGGCGTCACCACGAAATTGGCGGGTAAAGTGGGCCTAGCAGGGGTCGATGATGGAGCAGCCAATCCTTCAAGCGCAGCAATCACGCCGCCGATCATTGGTGCAGTGCCTTCTCTGGTCAAAGATATCCTTCCAGGCAGCGCCAACTCGATCCCCACGAACCTCACGGCTGTCGGCAGTAACCTCTTTTTCACGGCAGTGAATTCAACCAATGAACGCGATATCTGGAAAAGTGACGGGACCAACATTGGAACGGTGCGTGTGGGGGATAACCATGATTATGACACAATCACCGGACCTGAGAAGCTCACCAATGTGAATGGAACACTGTACTTTGCAGGTCGAACCAATGATAATGAGAGGGAACTCTGGAAAAGTACAGGGACCACCGCAGGAACGACAGAAGTGCTTGATATCAATAGCACGCCCGGGCTCGGCGGAAACATTCGGGACCTGTTTTCCTTTGGTGGGAATCTCATCTTGGTGGCAAACGACGGTGGATCGAGAATTACCAATCCTGAAGTCGGAGCGGAAATTTGGAAAAGCAATGGGACCGCCGTAGGCACCACCCTACTTTCCGACGTCCTGCCGGGAAACACAGGCTCCACGGACCTGGCATCTCCTGAATTCACAAACTTCAATGGATTCCTCTATTTTAGCGCGAATGGGACTACACTCGGGTTAGGTGGGGAAGAGCCGGTTGGGAGGGAACTCTTCCGTACGAATGGGCAGGCAAACGCTCATGTGTTGATTAAAGACATTGAAATTGGTGCGGGTGGTTCCTCAGCCTCCAATTTAGTCGTTTCGGGTGCTACTACTACCGCCATTGGGCGTCTTTATTTTATCGCTGGTACAACCTTTGAGGGACGCGAACTGTGGACCAGTGACGGTTCTCTAGATGATCTGGAGAATGTCTTGGTGAAGGATATCAACACAGGGCCTGATTCCGCCGAAATCGCAAACCTCACGCCGATCGTCGTCAATTCTACCCCAACGACGGCACCTACACTCTCCAGCAGGGTGGTATTCACCGCCGACAATGGATTGGATGGAGTGGAGCTATGGCATAGTGATGGGGAAACAAATAATACCCAAATACTCAAGGAACTAACCCCAGGCGCTGAAGGCTCCATCTTGGCTAATTTTGTGAGTGTGTCACCGAGCCTCGTGGTATTCACCAAGGAGGATGCGACGACGGCAGACCTCAGTCTCTGGCGGACAGATGGCACCGCCAATGGCACTGTTCAGGTCGAAGATTTCCTCACCGAGCTAACTCCAGGAACAGCGGCTTTAAGTGCCAAGCTGTTCCGGAATCCAGTGCGGGTTGGCTCGACGCTCTATTTCATGATGGGGGATGATGAGCTGTGGAAAACCAATGGGATCAACGATGCCGGCACGGTGCGCGTTCATCGTTTCCGCTCTGGCACACAGGGCTCCGCTCCTCAGAAGTTTACCCAACTGGCCAATGGCAAGGCGGTTTTCGCTGCTTCAAGCGTGAATGAAGGGAATGAGCCTTGGATCACCGATGGCACATCCGTCGGAACCGTGTTGCTCGGGGATCTGGTCACAGGTACTAGCGGGTCCGATCCCATGGACTTCACCGCAGGCACAGGAAGTCAGTTCTTTTTCACCGCTGAGCTAACACCCGGTGATCGTGAACTTCACTTCAATAATGGCACCGCTGATACTCTGCTGGAGATCAATGCCACAGGCAGTGCTGTTCCAGAAAATCTATTCTTTAATAACGGTGCCCTCTACTTCTCCGCCAGAACCAATGACACGAATGCCGAGTTGTGGAAATCTGACGGAACAGCGCTGGGAACTGTGCTGCTGAAGGATCTTAACACGGATGGTTTTGCAAACATCAATGTCGGCTCTTATCCTGGCCAGTTCGCAGCTATCGGAAGCACGGTTTACTTTGCGGCGACCAATAATTTCACCGGACGTGAACTCTACAAAACGGATGGCACGACCGTGGGGACGGTCCGTGTCAAAGACATAAGCGCGCTCGGCAGTAACAATTCAAATCCCGAGGAGCTGGTGGTCATGCCTGCCACCGGGACATTGCGGACGCTCTACTTCATCGCCACGGGTTCAGGAAATGGCCTGACGAATGCGCAAAACACGGGCCGTGAACTTTGGAAAAGCGATGGGACGGATGCCGGAACGGTTGTGGTCAAAAACATCTTGGCAGGTGACCTTAGCGCTATCGACGAGAATAGGCCCTCTTATCTCACCGTGGTCGGAACTACTTTGTTCTTTGCGGCAGACGACGGAGTTAATGGGCGCGAGCTTTGGAAGTCCGATGGCACCGCTTTGGGAACCGTGCTGGTCAAAAACATCGCCGCAGGCATCACCCCATCGGATCCTACCGAACTGCGCAGCGCGGGCGGAAAACTCTTCTTCTTGGCCAATGATGGCGTCAGTGGCCGTGAGCTGTGGGTTAGCAATGGCACCGCTGCGGGAACGGTCTTGGTGAAGGATCTTGTGGCTGGTCTTGCCGATGCATCCATCGACAATTTCACAGTCATCAACAACATCGTTTGCTTCGCCGCAGATGACGGCCTCTCAGGCCGCGAAGTATGGCTTTCTGACGGCACCGCCGCAGGCACGCGCATTGCTTTCGACGCAGTGCCGGGGTCCAGCTCCTCGAATCCCAACAGTCTGTCCAACTTCAGTAATAACCTGCTCTTCGCGGCGTCCGATTCAGATGCAGGCAATGAACCGCGCATCGCCTTCATGGCACCGAAGCTCATCGTGGAGCAGCCTGCAGCAACCGCATTGACCAGCGGCACTTCAACCGTGGATTTCACACCCAGCAGCACGGTTGCTTTCGGGCAGAAAGTCTCATTGCCATTTGTGCTCAAGAATGATGGCATCACCAGCCTGAATAACGTTGCTGCGCTGGTTAGTGGTCCGAACGCCGCCGAGTTTACAGTTTTCACGAAACCTGCCGCCTCGATCAATGGCGGGGTTTCATCCAACATGGTTATTCTTTTCACTCCAAAGGAAGGTGGACCACGCACTGCGACACTCACCATCTTGAGCACGGATGTATTCACTCCATCCTTCTTGATCCAATTGACTGGTAACTGTGCCAAAGACCCGACCGTCACGCTCCAGCCCGTGGCGCGTATGGTGAATGTTGGCGAGCCTGTGACCTTCACATCTGCCGCTACCAGTTCTTCTGCGCTGACTCAGCAGTGGCGCAGAAATGCGGCCAGCGTGGTCGGTGCAACTAGCAGCCCCTACAAAATATTTGCCACCCAACTCACTCGGGCTGGCACATACAGCGTGCAGTTTAAAAACGGAGTACTGCCCGCTGGACTTGGCACCAGTAACAACGCTGAACTCGGTGTCGTCGAAGACTTCATGCCAGCTAGATTACTGCCCATCAAGGTCAGCACGCCTACCACCACCATCACCGTCAATGCGGCTGGCAACGGTCTAACTTATCTTTGGAAACGTTCTGCTGGCGGAGCACTCTCGCTTGATACCCGTTTCAAAAACTTCAACACCAAGACACTCACGATCACGGCGGCAGCGCTTGGGGACAGTGTGGACTACTTCTGCGAAGTCACCGGCCCCGGCGGCATGAGAGTCGGTGGCACCACTCATCTCCAGGTCTATAGCGGACGTCCAAGTGTCGATGATCCGCAGGGCATGCCGAATGGCATCGTCAGTCGCATGTACAGCCATCAGATTAAAGTGGCAGCAGGCGATGCCACAGCTCCCGTCTCCTACTCGGCCGCTGGGCTTCCGCCTGGAGTCACGGTGAATACCAAAACCGGCCTTATCTGGGGACGTCCGACAAAGGCGGGCATCTACAACAAGATCAAAATCAATGCGACCAACGCCGTGGGCGCAGACCTGACTCCGCCAGTGGATCAAAGCATCACCATCGTGGACATGCCTCTTGGGCTTGATGGGGGCTATGTGGGCCTCATCGAGCGTGAGGCGAATCTAAATGAAAGCCTCGGCGGACGAATTGATCTGACCGTCACGGCTCTTACCGGGGCCTTCAGCGGCTCACTCACCATGGGCAGCGCGCCGAAGTTGATGTTTAAAGGCGGACTCGACATTGGCATCGATGGCGGTGGTCTGCCTGTCCCTCATTACACGGGAACGGTGACCATTCCCCGCACGGGAATCCTCGCTCCACTGACCCTGACCTTCACCATCGATCCGACCACGAAAGATCGCTTCAGTTTCGGTGAGGTCATGTCTGAAGATGTTTCTGGCGTGGTGTTTGCCACTGTCACTGGCTGGAAGCAGATTCGGAAAGCCACGCCTTTAATTTCTTCAGCCTCGGCTTATTTGGGCCTCTATAACTTAGGCCTTCGCTTGCCCGTCACCACCCCCATCGTTAATCCGAATATCGGGAACGTCAGCGTACCTCAGGGGAATGGCTACGCCAGCTTCACCGTCGCCGCTGCTGGCACATTCACCACCTTCACAGGTAGAACACCAGATGGAGAGACACTCACAGGTGGTGGCTTTGTCGGTCCATTGGGAGAAGTGCTCATCTTCCAGCCGCTCTACACGACGGTAAAAAAAGGCTCCATCCTCGGCCAACTCACCATTGGCACGGGCACACTTCCCCTCGACCCAAGTGACAACGTCATCACCGGCGAACTCGACTGGGTGCGGCCACCAAACCCAGCAGTCGTTTCAGCCACTCCCGCTACCCGCACCTACCGTGCAGGCTTTGGCCTTGCTGGCACGCCACCCGTCACCACACCCGTTGGGTTGGAGGCCTTCGGAGGTTTCTACAAACCACCAACGACGGTTTTAATGATCACCACGCCCTCGACAACCGTGGCCAACGCCAGCGTCAGATTCACCGATGGTGGTGTGAATGGAAACCTGCCTACAGGCGCAGCTCCGAGTCGCGAGCCAGATGTCAATGTGGCCATCACCGCTACCAGCACCGCTAACGTGATCGTCCCCAACCCAAATACTGCCTTGACCAAAATCACACCCAACCGCACCACGGGAGCGATCACTGGCAGCTTCGCCTTGTCAGACGCCAATCTCCGCACCGTAGCTCCGCTCACGCCCAACCCAGTCTTGCGCGCAGTCACTTTTCAGGGGCTGATCGTCCCAGAAGGAGGCGGTGCCACTCATCGTGGCGTCGGCTACTTCATGCTGCCGCAGATCCCCATCGATAACACCACACTGCCGACCACGACCTTGATCTATTCTGGCAGAATGGTCTTCACTAATCCCTAGCGCGGCCTCTTTGCAGCTTAGCCATGATCAGCCTCACCGCCCATGATGGCTGATTCATCCCCCCTCCTGCTCTTCGATGGCGTGTGCAATCTCTGCGCCAGCTCCGTGCAGTTTGTCCTCAAGCATGATCATCGCGGACTCGTGCGCTTTAGCTCCATTCAGTCAGAGACAGGCTCCAAGCTCTATCGTGAGCATGGCTTCGACCCTGAGCAGCCGCAGTCCATGCTTCTGATCACCGATCACGGCAGCTTTACCCAGAGCGATGCCGCGATTGAGCTAGCTCAGCTCATGGGCGGCTGGCTCAGCGCCGCAGTCATTTTTAAAATCATCCCCCGCTCCATTCGCGATGCCGTGTATCTCCTCATCGCCACGAATCGCTACCGCATCTTCGGCAAAAAAGATCAGTGCTGGCTGCCGCGTCCCGAGTGGAAAGAGCGATTTGTTTCGTGAGCTTCATTGGTCATCCCGCGTATGAGAGAGATGCGTCTCGTCCTCAGCCTCGCCTTCCTCACCACCGCTCACGCAGCCGACATTTCAATCGGTGACAACGCTGCGCTCAAGGCCGCGCTTCGTGATCTCAAGCCCAACACAACCCTGAAAATCGCCCCTGGCGACTACACTGGCGGTCATCACACCAGCGCCATCTCAGGCCTCACGGTTGAGGCACTCGATCCAACACATCCGCCGCACTTCAAAGGCGGTAGCACCGCGTGGCAGTTTACTCGTTGTGAAAACCTCACCCTCCGCCATCTCCGCATCAGCGGTCAGAGCACAAACGGCCTGAACATCGACGACGGCGCTCAGCTCACCAGCCCCGTCAAAGGCATCACCCTCGATCATCTCGACATCAGCGACATCGGACCCACCGGCAATCACGACGCCATTAAATGCAGCGGTCTCGATGAACTCACCATCCGCGACTGCACCATCACCGGCTGGGGAGGGCAAGGCATCGACTTCGTTGGCTGTCATAAATCAAAGATCACCGGCTGCAAATTCATCGGGAAACCCGGCTTCACCGCCAGCGCAGCCATCCAACTCAAAGGTGGCAGCAGCGAGGTCACGGTAGAAAAATGCCATTTCAAAAACGCAGGTGAGCGTCCCGTGAATGTCGGCGGCTCCACCGGCCTTGACTTCTTCCGTCCGCCGACTGCCGCGTATGAAGGCAAAGACCTCATCGTTCAGGATTGCACCATCGAAGGTAGCTCATGCGCCGCCGCCTTTGTCGGAGTCGATGGAGCTTTCTTCTCCCGCAACACCATCCTTTACCCCGAGAAGTGGATCTTCCGCATTCTCCAGGAAACCACAGGCGACCGTTTCCCACCCTGCCGCAACGTTCAGATCACCTACAACAAGATCATCTTCCACCGCGCCCAAGTGCAGATCGAAATCAACATCGGCTCCAACACCGCCCCCGAGACCTTCCTCTTCAAAAACAATCACTGGTTCGCCGAAGACCGCCCTGATCGATCCAAGCCCAGGCTCCCTTCCGAAGAAACCGGCGGCATTTACGGCCAGGACCCGAGAACATTGAAGTAAAATAGACACAAAGCCTTGTGTCTTGGCAGCGTATGTCTGACAGTTCCGTTCTTCCTGCCACCGCCTCATGCGCGACTACTTCATCCGCCGCTTCTTGCTCATTCTTCCGACTCTGATCGGGGCGACGATGGTGGTGTTTTTTATCACGCGGGTGACACCGGGCGGGCCGTTGGAGGCCGCGTTGCGACAAGCTGCAGCGCAGCAGGGGGACCGGGGCATGAAGGACGCGGGGGCCTCGCTCAGTGAAGAGCAGAAGGAGGAGATGGCGGCCTATTATGGCTTCGACCGGTCGTTCTTCCCGGCTTACCTCGCCTGGCTGGGCATTCTGCCAAAGGAAGGCGACAAGCAGTTCATCAAGTTCGCGAAGGACAAGCAAGAGATGCCCGTGACTTTGCAAGAGCTGCTGCCGCGTGAGCAATGGAAGCCGAACAACGCCTATCGGACCACGCAGGCCAAGGTGACGCGCGATGGCAAGCTGTCCGCCTATGACGCCAGCGGCCTGAAAGCGTGGCAAACTCGCGCTGAGAAAGAAAAAGAACGCGTGCAGGTATTCCGCCCGAAGTTCGATGGCCTGCTGCAAGGCAACCTCGGCATCTCGACACGCTACAATGAGTATGTGTGGGACATGATCCGCGAGCGCATGCCGATCTCGATTTTTTACGGACTGGTCACTTTCATCATCAGCTACCTCGTCTGCATCCCGCTCGGCATTCTGAAGGCCATCAAGCATCGCACGGTGATCGACAATGCGAGTTCGATCCTCATCTTCGTGGGTTATTCCATTCCTGGCTTCGTGCTGGCAAGCGTGCTGGTGGTGTATCTCGCGGCGCGACTGAACTGGTTCCCCACGGGAGGCTTTGTCAGTGAAAACTTCGCCTCGCTCACTGTCGGCGGCAAAGCCTGGGACGTGGTGCATCACGCCGTGCTGCCGCTCATCTGCTACATGGTCGGCAGTTTCGCCTTCATGACGATGTTGGTAAAAAACAACCTCATGGACAACCTCGCCGCTGATTATGTCCGCACGGCAGTAGCGAAGGGCGCGGGCTTCAAGCGCGCGGTGCTCGTTCATGCGCTGCGAAACTCGCTCATCCCGCTGGCGACGACGCTGGGGCACATCGTCTCGATCTTCGTGGCGGGCTCGACGCTTATTGAGCTGATCTTCGAGATCAATGGCTTCGGCCTGCTCGGCTATTACAGCGTGTTGGATCGCGATTACCCTCTCGTGATGGGCATCCTCGTCATTCAGGTCGTCTTGCTCATGGTGGGCAACATCTTGTCTGATTTCTTTGTGGCATTAACTGACCCACGCATCCGGTTTGAGTAAGTCCGAATTATGAAAATCTACTTCGATAAGCTTCTCGAGCCGTGCCAGCCCTACGGTCTTGCGATAACTCGATGCGTGGCGACGCTTTTTGGAATCATCTTCATCAACAACTTAGCTTTTTCTTACTTCGCATCCGGTAGTCGTGGATGCAGCATGCCCGTTGGTTGGTTTTCGATGATCAAAAGTTATGCCGCATTAGGCATTATGGGATCCCCCTTGGGTTTGTCACAGCTCACCCAAAGCGCAGCTTCTACAATGGAACTACATTTTTGGTCGTGGGCCATCCTGCTGATCACATTGCTTGGGCTTTCTGCGTTCTGTACCAAACAACCGCTTAGACTGGCTGCCTCATTGGGTTTTGTTATCTCTGTTTTAGTCGGCCTCTTGGGCATTCACCACTTATTAAACAAGTACGATTAATGACTCTGCACATGAGATATGGTTTTCCAATCACCTCTACAGTCCTAGCAGATACGGAACAACGTTGGGGTTCGGCTCTGAGAACCGTGGCGCGCGGATTCGTTTCCAGGGGAGCACTCGCTGAGGCTCGGCACCCCTTCGCTATGTTGCGGAAGGCCCTTGGCCTTCTTCTCCCTTCTACAAGGTTTGACGGTATTGATCCTTCTCATCAGCTGCCCCTTTCTTATCTTCGTCATTCGCGCTTCGTCATTGATTCGTCATTCGAGCTTCGTCATTCGTCATTCTGACCCATGTCTCCTCGCACCACTGGCACCACCCTCATTGCTTATGCAGCGCTCGCCGCGTTGTTCCGGTGGCTGTCGTTGTCCGTGCCTGTCTTTAAGGTGCCGTTTCTTGGCGGTTCGTGGCTAGGATGGATTTTGCTCGCAGGCTTTGCGATCACGGGCGCTTGGTTGCTCTGGCGTGGGCAAACTCAGTGGCACTGGAGTCCGCTGACTTTGAAACAGTTCCGCCGCTTCCGTGAGATCAAGCGTGGACATGCCTCGTTCCTAGTTCTGCTCGCACTGGTGGGCGTGGGATCACTCGACACGCTGATCGTGGGCAAACGCGCGCTCGTCGTTCGCTATGAGGGCAAGTTCTACTTCCCGTTCGTCACCGATGTGAAGCCTGCGACCACCTTCGGCCTCAAAGACGAGTCGGAGACGGATTACCGCGAGTTGCAGCGCCAGTTCCGCGAGTCCAAATCGTCCAACTGGGTGCTGATGCCCATCGTGCCGTATGATCCGAAGCTCGACACGCCAGAGACCATCGAGGAAGTCGTGATGCGTGAGGGTGTGGCTTATCGGTTGAGTGAAACCAAGCCCTTCGATGGTCGCGGGCACACAACGTTTCGCGACAAGCCGCAGCAGAAACGTCAGGAATGGGTCTTCCGTCATGGTTTGAAGCAGGGCGAGATGCTCGGCTGGGATGCGAACAACGAGCAGGTTGAGAAAGCCACTTTCGACAAAGGCACCCGGACCGCCTACAAAGACTTCATCGAAGGCAAAGCAGCCGCGCTGGAATCTCAAGCCACTGAATCCATGCTGACGGTGGTTTATCCGCCTTCACCGCCCTCGTGGGCGCAGCGACACTTCCTCGGCACGACTTCGATGGGTGGTGATGTGCTAGCCATTCTCTATGGCGGCTGGCAGCAGGCAATCATTGCCTCGATCCTGTTTGTGACCTTCGTTTTCGTCGTCGGTATCGCGGCCGGCGGATTGCTCGGCTACTTCGGCGGCGTGCTGGATCTCGTGGGCATGAGGCTGATCGAGATCTGGTCGGTGCTGCCGTTTCTCTTCATCGTGATGATCGTCAGCTCGATCGTCAGCCCGAACCTGTTCCTGCTAGTGGTCATCATCTCGCTCTTCAGTTGGATGGGCACCACGATCTATATCCGCACGGCGGCCATGAAGGAGAAAGCGCGTGATTATGTGGCCTCGGCAAGGCTTCTCGGTGCCAGCACGGGTCGCATCATCTTCAAACACATCCTGCCAAACAGCATCGCCATCTTGGTGACACTCGCGCCCTTTGAAGTGTCGGCCATCATCACCTCCCTCGCCGCATTGGATTACCTCGGCTTCGGTCTGCCGCCGGAAGAACCAAGCTGGGGCCGCCTGCTGCATGAAGGCACCGAGGACTTCAATTATCCCTGGATCGTCAGCAGCGCCTTCGTGGCGATGACCACCGTGCTCGTGCTCGTCACCTTTGTGGGTGAAGCCATACGCGAGGCATTCGATCCGAAGAAATTCACGACCTACCGATGATGCCATCTGAACAACGAAGCCGCGAAAGCGTCCTGGAGTGCGCCGGTCCTCCGGCGCTTTCGAGCGTCCCTCGGTCTTCGGAAAGCTCCAGAGGGCTGGAGCACTCCAGAACGCTTCCGCGAGTGCGCGGCCTGATGCTGCTAGCGATCACATCATTGCTCACCGCCTGCTCCGACTCCGATGACACCCGCTTCCCGCCGTATGACAACACCGAGGAGGTGA
>CAZOVY010000015.1:32449-45633 GCA_964583255.1 uncultured Prosthecobacter sp. | reverse complement strand
TGCTCCGACTCCGATGACACCCGCTTCCCGCCGTATGACAACACCGAGGAGGTGAAAGCCTACTGGAAATCGAAGCCGGACTTCTTCCAGTGGAAGACGCCTACCGACCTTCCCGCGAGTCTGAAATGGGAGAACGCCGCCGACGTGCCTGAGTTCGGCGATCCGCGTGCGAAGAAGGGCGGCACCTTCCACGACTGGCATCCCACTTTCCCACCGACGTTCCGCAAAGTCGGCCCGGATGCGAGCAACGCCTTTCGCGGTGAGCATCACGACAACATCGAGATTGGCCTGATCACGCGACATCCCGATGAGGATGTGTGGATTCCCGGCCTGGCGAAGGAGTGGGCCATCTCCGAAGATCGCAAGACGGTGTACTTCCGCCTCCAGGACAAGCTGACCTTCTCCGACGGTCATCCTGTCGAGGTGGAGGACTTCTTCATGACCTTCTTCGTGATGACCAGTACTCACTTGAAGGACCCATGGTACAATGACTGGTACACGAAGGAGTATGCCGGCATCACTAAGTTCGACGACCGCACGTTCTCAATCACGATCCCGGAGCCCAAGCCAGATCCCATCTGGTATGCGATGATTCCGCCCAGCCCGCAACACTTCTACCGCGAACTCGGACCTGACTTCCCAGCACGCTATCAGTGGCGGATCTGCCCGGTGACCGGGGCTTATGTGATCGACCCCGCTCTGATGAAGCGTGGTCGCTCCATCACGCTGACTCGGGTCAAAGACTGGTGGGCGCGTGATCTGAAGCACTACCGCTACGTCTTCAATTGCGACTTTTTGGAATACAAGATCATCGCCAGTCAGGACAAAGCCTTCGAGATGTTCCGCCAGGGCCAATTCGACTATTATCTCGCCGGCCTGCCGCGCTATTGGTATGACAAGGCCGAAGTCCCCGAGATCTATCGCGGCTACATCGAACGGCACATGTTTTTCAATGAGTACCCGCAAGTAACCTGGGGCATCCGCATCAACGAAAGCAAGCCGCTGCTCGACAACCTCGATATGCGCCTCGGTATCAGCTACGCGATGAACTTCCAGAAGGTGATCGATGTGGACTTCCGAGGCGACAAGACGCGCATGAACAGCACGGTGTCAGGCTTCGGCAAGTTCACCAATCCCGATCTCCGCGCACGGACCTACGATCCGGTCAAAGCACGTGAGCACTTCGCCAAGGCTAGTTTCACCAAGGCTGGACCTGATGGCATCCTGCAAAACGCGGAGGGCAAAAAGCTTTCCTTCACGCTCACCACCTTCAACTCCGGCACCATCACGCCGATCATGCTGCGCTTGAAAGAAGAAGCCAAAAAGGCCGGATTGGAAATCAACGTCGAAGGTCTCGACTCCACGCAGATGTACAAGAAGCTCGACCAGAAGAACCACGAGATGGGCTTTGCCGGATTCGGAGCGCAGCCGCCCTATCCGCGCTTCTGGGACGACTACCACAGCGCCAACGCCTTCAAAATGGGCAAGGACGGCAAGCGCGAGATCGTCACCGACACCAACAACATGACGCAGACGGCGGACCCTGCGCTCGATCCGCTCATCGACCAGCATCGCAAAGCGAAGACCGAGGAGGAAGTGCAGCGTCTCTCCTGGCAGCTCGCTAAACTCATCGAAGACCGCGCCTGCACCATCCCGGCCTGGGAATCGCCTTTTTATCGCTACATGACCTGGCGCTGGGTGCGTTGGCCTGAAAAGGGCAATGCGCGCAAAAGCCGCGAACCGATGGATGCCCACATGTTCTGGATCGATGAAGGTGTGAAACGTGAAACGAAGGAAGCCATCCGCACCGGGCGCGACTATGGCGAAACCCTGCGCGTCTTCGACGCCTACAAAGCCAAGCAATGAGCAGCCCCATCCTCCAGGTCGAAAATCTCGTCACTGCGTTCGATACGGACGCGGGGCGCATGACCGCCGTCGATGGCATCAGCTTTGATGTGCCCAGCGGCAAGACGCTCGGCATTGTCGGCGAATCCGGCTGCGGCAAGAGCGTCACTGCCTTTTCCATGACACGATTGCTGCCTCAGCCGCACGGGAAGATTCTCGGCGGCAGCATCCGCTTTGAAGGGCATGATCTGGTGACGCTGCCGCTCGATGAGATGCAGAAGATTCGCGGCAACGACATCTCCATGATCTTCCAAGAGCCGATGACCGCTCTGAACCCCGTGCAAACGGTCGGGCGACAGCTCGCTGAGGCTATCTTGCTGCACACCGAATGCAGCAAGGCCGAGGTGCTCGCACGCAGCATCGACATGATGAAGAAGGTGCGCATTCCCGCACCTGAGCAGCGCTTGAATGAGTATCCGCATCAACTCAGCGGCGGCATGAGACAGCGCATGATGATCGCCATGGCGCTGATCAACAAACCCAAGCTCCTCATCGCCGACGAGCCGACCACCGCGCTCGATGTCACCGTGCAGGCGCAGATCCTCGAGCTCATCGCCGATCTGCAACAGGAGATGGGCATGAGCGTCGTCCTCATCACCCACGACCTCGGTGTCATCGCCGAAGTGTGTGATGAAGTCGCCGTCATGTATGCCGGTCGCATCGTCGAGCGGGCAAGTGTCTTCGATCTCTTCGCCAAGCCGCGTCACGCTTACACTCAAGGTCTGCTGGAAAGCATCCCGCGTCTCAACAGCAAACCCAAGACCCTGCTCAGAGCCATCCCTGGAAACGTCCCAGGCATCGCCGACTTCAAACCCGGCTGCCGCTTCGCCGAGCGCTCGGGGCGTGAGCACAGCCAAGCGCATCTCACCACCCGTCCGCCTTTCGTTGAGATCGTGCCGAACCATTTCGTCGAGAACTGCCCCATCTGCGTTAAGTCATGAAGGTCCGTCAAGTACTCCAGCAGCTGCAAAAAGAAGGTTGGCTTCTCAAGGCCACAAAGGGCAGCCATCGTCAATTTGTTCACCCGATGAAACAGGGGAAGGTGACGCTCCCGGGTCATCTGTCTGATGAACTTTCACCTGGAACTTGGAACAGCATCCGTAAACAAGCGGGTTGGAAATAGAGCAATCCACAACTACTATCTGCCATCATGAAATATCTATTCATTATCGAAAAAGGCCCTCGAAACTTCTCCGGTTATTTTCCTGATATTTGCGGTTGTGTCACCACAGGTAAGACGGTGGAGAAAGTTCTAGCAAACGCGGCAGAAGCACTGGAGTTACACCTTGAGGGAGAGCCCAAGCTTCCAAAACCCAGAACACTGGCTTGGTATCTGGAAAAAGGCGGGCTCAAGCTAGCTGCCACCGACTTGGTCGCATGGGTTCAATTTAAACCCGAGGCAAAATTAGTCGCCGCTTGATGGACCATGAACCTCCTCACCATCTAAAACCTTCAGTAGCACTTCCCCGTACGCCGCGCCGTGCTTCGAAGTTATGCTAAAACTTGAACTCAACTTCTGAACCACAAAGCTTTTCATATGACGATCAATGCAATCATCCACGAAGCCGAAGAGGGTGGCTATTGGGCTGAGATTCCCTCATTGCCAGGATGCTTCACCGAGGCCGAGTCATTAGAAGAGCTTCGTGGAAACTTGATGGAAGCTGTTCAGGGATGGATGGAAGCCGCAGAAGAACGTGCTCAGCGCTTCTTGGATCCAAAGTCGTCCATTCTCGCTCTGGCAGTATGAAACAAGTGAGTGGCAAGGCTTTTGTGAAAGCTGCCGCTGCTCAAGGGTGGCAGATAGACCGCATTAAAGGTAGTCATCATATTATGACAAAAGATGGAGAGGATTCGATCCTAACAGTTCCAGTCCATGGCAATAAACCTCTGAAGATTGGCCTCTTGAAAGCTTTGATTAAGCTGGCGGCCATGACTGAAAGTGATCTCTAATCATGAACCTCCTTACCGTCCAAAACCTCCAGCAGCACTTCCCCGTTCGCGGCGGCGTGCTTCGGCGCTCTGTGGCTTCGTGCAAAGCGGTCGATGGGGTGAGTTTCAGCCTCGGTGAAGGTGAAACACTTGGCCTTGTAGGTGAATCTGGCTGCGGCAAGACCACGCTCGGCAAAGCCATCGTGCGTCTGCTCAAACCGACCGCCGGTAGCATTCAATTCGACGGCCAGGACATCACGCACGCCGGTATCGGTGCGCTGCGCCCGATGCGGCGGCATGTGCAGATGATCTTCCAAGATCCCGCCGAGTCCCTGAATCCTCGCCACACCGTGCGGGATATTTTGGAGGAGCCCTTCATCGTGCAAAAGATAGGCACGAAGGAGGAGCGCCGAAAATGGGTGCTCGACCTCCTCGATAAAGTCGGCTTGTCCGCAAGTGCGACGGATCGCTTCCCCTTCGAGTTCAGCGGCGGCCAACGGCAGCGCATCGGCATTGCGCGCGCCATCGCCTTGAAGCCGAAGCTCATCGTCTGTGACGAACCCGTCTCGGCGCTCGATGTTTCCGTGCAAAGCCAGGTGCTGAATCTCCTGCTCGATCTTCAGCGCGACATGGGCATGAGCTACCTCTTCATCGCCCACGGCCTCAATGTCGTGAAACACATGAGCGACCGCGTCGCCGTAATGTATCTCGGCAAAATTGTTGAACTCGCCCCGGCGGAAGAGCTGTATCACAACCCACGCCATGCTTACACGAAGGCCTTGCTCGACGCGATCCCCATTGCCGATCCGACGAAGCGCCGTGAACGTCAGTTGCTGCGCGGCGATGTGCCGTCACCGATAAATCCGCCTGCCGGATGCGCCTTTGGTCATCGCATGAAGCATCCGAAATGGGAGCAAAGCGTGAACATGGATCTCACGCTCAAAGAAATCGCGCCGGGGCATTTTGTGCAGCCGTGTCCGTGCTGTACGCAATGAGCCGGGCAGAATGCCCGGCCCACTCGTGACAGGCAGAATGGCCTGCCCTACGCGAAGAGTTTCGTCACTGGCTTCGCCTTCACCAATTCACGGGGCTGGTTGAGGTGATTGTGAACGATGGTCTCGGGGTCGATACCGACGGCGTGGTAGATGGTGGCGAGCAGTTCCATCGGATGCACGGGATCTTCGGCCGGAGCTGAGCCGGTCTTGTCGGACTTGCCGTGGATGTAGCCGCGCTTGATCCCGGCACCACCGATGATGGCGGTGTAGCAGTAAGGCCAGTGGTCACGACCATCGGCGCTGTTACCATTGCCGGAGGTGGACACGCCTTTTTCTGGGCTGCGACCAAACTCACCGAGGGCGACGACGAGTGTTTCATCGAGGAGACCACTGGAATCGAGATCTTCAAACAGAGCACTCAGGCCCTGATCAAGCATCGGGCCGCTCTGGTTCTTCATGCGCTGGGTAAGGCCAACGTGATGATCCCAGGAATGATTGTCTGAGTTGGCGACCTTGGGCCAGATGAGTTCGACGACGCGGGTGCCTGCCTCGATGAGGCGGCGCGCCAGCATGCAGCTTTGACCAAAGGTGTTGCGACCATAACGATCGCGCAGTTTTGGCGACTCACGATCCAGAGCAAAAGCATCGCGCGCACGACCGCTGGCGATGAGATTCAGGGCCTGATCGTAGTAGCTGTCGAGGCTCAGATCTTTCACAGCAGCCTCGATGGTCGGCATCTGGTCGTTGATCGCATCACGAAGTTTGGCGCGGCGTTGCAGACGCACACTGAAGAGGTCGGGGCGCAGTTGCAGGTCTTCGATCTTGATGCGGTCCATCTTGCCCATGTCGAGGTCGTCGCCATCGGGATAGAGCGTGTAGGGGTCGTAGGACTTGCCGAGGAAGCCTGCGGTGCCGCCTTTGCCGACGACGTTGGATTCCTGAAGCGGACGCGGCAGCATCACGAAGGGCAGCATCGGCTCATCCATCGGTTTCAGGCGGATGATGTTGCTGCCGAAGTTCGGGTAGTCTTTCGGGCTTGGTGGCTCGAGCTGGCCGGACGGGCTGACTTTATCCGTCGTGTAGCCGGTCATGATCTGGTAAATGGCCGCCGTGTGGTTGAACAAGCCGTTGGGCGTGTAGCTCATCGAATTGATCATCGTGAACTTGTCGTTCACTTTCGCCAGTTGCGGCAGGATCTCGGTGAAATGATGGCCGGGCACCTTGGTCGGGATCGTTTTGAAAACGGAGCGCACCTTGTCCGGCACGTTCTCTTTCGGGTCCCAAAGATCGAGATGGCTCGGACCGCCCTGGAGATAGATCATAAGCACGTGCTTCGCCTTCCCCCAGCCCACGCGGCCAGCGGCGGCGGAGTTCACGGAGGCAGCCTGGGCACGGAACATGCCGTTCAAAGTCAGGCCCATCATGGTAGCACCGCCCACGCGCAGAATATCGCGCCGGGTCATGCCGAGGTCTTTGTCACACAGGTCTTTACCGAGAGCGCCAGGGATGCGGAACATAATGTTTTGGGGATGGACGGAGAGTTTACGACACTTGGCCTAACGAGGCCAAGCGAGAAATGATAACCCACCCCATACGACTCCTGACTCCCATTCTTGCTGCCCACATCATCTCAGCGGGAAAATCCATCCCAAGGCGGGGAAGGACCAAATGCATCTGGGTCCCTCACTTCCAACCACCGCCGAGGGCACGGATCACCTGCACCGTAGCGGTCAGGCGTTGGCCGTCGAGCTGGGCCTGGAGCAGGCGGGTGGTGAGCACGGTGCGGTCGGCATCCACGACCTCGAAGTAGCTAGCCAGGCCTTTGTCATAACGTAGGCGCGCAAGCTTGCTGGTGTCTTGGGCCGCTGTCAGAGCGGCTGTTACGGCTGAGCGCTGACGACTGTAGGCGTTCACATCAAGCATGGCGTTTTCCACTTCCTGCAAAGCGGTGAGAATGGCCTGCCGATAGCTTGCTAGGCTTTCGTCATGTCTGGACTGGGCGGCGCGTAGATTGCCACGCAGACGACCGCCTTGAAAAAGTGGGATCGTGAGCTGCGGGCCGATGCTCGCCGTGCGGCTCTTCCATTCCAGGAAATCCTCCGCACCCACGCTCTCGAGTCCGCCGCTGCCGACGAGACTGAAGGCCGGGAAAAAGTTCGCCTTGGCCACGCCGATATTGGCATTGGCCTCACGCATTCCTTGCTCCGCCTCACGGATGTCAGGCCGGCGCAGGAGCAGCGCACTGGGAACTCCAGCGGCGATGGATGGCGGAGCTGGCAGGCGGCGATTTTTTGTCAGTCGGAACCCTGTTGGGGACTCGCCGCAAAGCACTGCCAGTGCATTCTCCGCATTGCCACGTTGGCGCTCGATATTGATCATGTCGTTGTTCGCCAGTTCCAATTCGGTGCGTGCGCGTGCCACGTCCATCTCATTGGCTAGACCGCCTTCAAAGCGGGACTTCTGGAGCGTCAACGCTTCCTGCCTGAGCGCGATTGTCTCACGCAAAATTTGCTCCTGAGTATCCAGCGATGCGGTCAGAAAAAAACTGCGCGCGACTTCCGCCGCGACCAGTAGCCGCTGAGCTGCCAGGCGATCTGCGGCAGCATCTTCACGGGCCCGCGCCGCCTCCACGCTGCGGCGCACACGGCCCCAGAGATCGACTTCATAATTCAGCCCCATGAAAATCTGGTGTCGATCACGCTCGAGTGCTGGAAGCGGCACGTTGGAGGGTAGATTGGCACCGATGCTGTTAGCTGATAAATGCTCATAAGTTGCATTGTTTTGCAGATTGAGCTGTGGGAACCAATCCGCACGCTGCACGCCTGACATGGCCCGAGCCGTCTCCACACGAGCCTGTGCTCCGAGCAGATCCTGATTATTTGCCAGCGCACGCTCGACGAGTCCATTGAGCGTGCTATTCCGAAACAGCGTCCACCATTGATCAGGCAGCGCTAGATCAGACACATCAGCGCGCTGTTTCCAGCGAGTGGTGAGCTTCATCTCAGGGAGCTTAAAGTCAGGCCCCACTGTGCAGGAGGTGAAAAGCAAACTGCTGGCAAAGCAGGCTATTGGTAAAAGATCGTGGCGTATCATCATGGCCAATTAGAGTTCAACATGGGGCATACGCCATGAATCATTCTGCAAACGTTAGCGCGTGGATTGTGGATGCAGACTTGCTCCATCAGCCAGCAAGCGTTTATCTTCCGCACATCCATCTCCCCATTCACGCCATGAGCACGATGACACTCCAGGAACTCCAGACAGCCCTCGCGACCGTGCAAGATGAACTCCATCGAGTTAAAGGGCGGCTCGACGAGCTAGAAAAGGTGGTCAGCATCGATCACGATCAAGATGGCATTCGCCGTGTTTATCTGGAGTGTACGGACTTCGTACTCAGGCCTGCGGAGGACCAGCGGCAGATCGCGGTGCACTTGGGAGCGGACGCAGAGGGGGGCTACATCCACCTGCATTATCCAGACTCAGCGATGCCCGCTGTGGACATCGGTTTCGAGCCTTCGGGTGATCCTCATTTGCAGCTCAAAGGCAAGGACTACAAGGCTCGTACAGACCTTTTCATTCGGGATAATTGCGGCTGCGTCGCGGTGCTCTCAGAGGCAGGCAAACCGGGCGCTCTGATGCGTGCTCAAGATGATGGCGGCTCCATCGCCGTGCTTCAGGCCGATGGTCAGGCGCGCGCCGTTTTGATCCATGGCGGTCATGAATCTCCCACGGTCGAAGGCGATCCACCACCGATCACCACGAACCTCATTTTTGCCGATGGCAATGGCCACACCATGCTAAAACTGCGTGCCGATGAAACGGGCGGCATGTTGACCGCAGGCATCGCCGGACAATCAGACGCCATCGCACTTGTCGCACGGGAGGACGGCCCCGCTCTGCTCATGCATAGCCCGGCGGAGGATCACAGCGTTTCCATCCTGGCCATGACCGGGGCTGCTGAGATTTGCGTCCATGAAAACAAAATCCCCGGCAACGGCACACAGGCCAGTCTCACAGCAGGTGAGTTCGGCAGCAGTCTCGGATTGCGCGGCATCGGCGGACAGAAGTCGGTGGATATTTCTGCGCTGGATGTGGCCAGTAGTCTAACCATGCATGATGCTCAGGGTGATGTGCGCGTCATGCTGGCCCATCACTTCGGCAGCCATTCGGCGCTCACTTTACAAAGTCTGACCGATGAAGAAGGCCTGCGCGCCATCGCCAGTGCTGATGTCTCCTCCATCGAGATCATCTCCCCCGTCGATCCCCACACCAAGGTGCTCACCGCTGTCACCGCTGAAAAAGCCGTCACCATCGTACAAAAGCACCACCGCCCCATCGTCATGTTTGGAGAGGGAGATCAGGGCGGCGTGATTTGTGCCTATGGTCCCACCGCAGAGAGTGCGGGCATCGCTTCCATCTCAGGTGGTCCCGTCGCAGGCTCCGTCGTGCTAGCCACCGTGGACGGCACCGCACAGCTCACGCTCGATGCCACCGATCACGGCGGCAGGATGCTGATCAACAACGACCTCGGCTTCCAGCGCGTCGCCATGGGCGTGTATGAAGAAGCTGGTGGCCTGCATCTGAACAATACCGGCAGCATCGGCATCCAGGCCGTGGCGACTCCGAAAGGCGGCGTCGTTACCGTCAGTGATCACGATGGCAACCCCATCGCCAGTTTGCCGGAAAGCGATGGCGAAGACTCGGGTGATTGGGGCAAACTCCCCGACAGCTTTTAGCCGTGATACCACGCGCGTTCATCCTCTTGATTCTGCTGCTTTCTCAAGCCGCTGCCCAGAGTGTGCTCACCCGCGCCCTCGACATCCGCACGCTGCCGTATGAGCGCTCTTTGGAAAAGCTGCCCGTCGATCTCACCGCCACCGTCGGCTTTGTCGAAAGCGGCGGCACGGTGTTTGTACAAGACGACAGCGCAGGCACGCATCTGCACTTCAAACCTGTTCGCAATGATTTGCGCGTCGGTGACAAGGTGCAGGTCAAAGGTGTCACCATGGCTGGGCTTTACTTGCCTGGGATTGATGTGACCGAGCTGCAAATCCTTGATCACGGTCCACCACCAGAGCCAGTGAAAGCCAGCTACGAAGATCTCGCCACGGGGCGCTTTCATTATCAAAGAGTCAACGTCAATGGCGTCGGCCGTACACTGACTCCGCTGGATGAAAACCGAAGCCTCCTGCGCCTCACCATCGACAGTCGCGTGATCGAAGTCCGTGTCGATGCCGCGCTTGGGTCCGCACCTGATCTGGTCGATGCAGGCCTACGCATCACCGCGCTCGCTGCCGGTGGCATCAATGATCGTCGTCAACTCGTGTTCCCCTATTTGCGCGTGACCGATTGGAGTGATGTCGAAGTGATCAAAGTCCCGCCTGCTGGTGATTCACTGCCCATCACTTCCGTAGCCGCACTGCTGCCCTTCGGCTCTGCCGATGAGCCGCAACACCGTGCACGCATTCGTGGAACGGTGCTCGCGGCATTTCCTGATGGTCGTGTTTTCCTGCGTGACTCCACCCCACCACCGCCACCACGAGAGGCCCTAAAGGATGAACCCACTAAGCCTCAGCAATCACCATCCATTGCCATCCGACTGATCACGCCGATGGAACTCGCGCCAGGACATTTGGTCGAGATCATAGGCTTTCCCATCATGGCTGGATTCAGTGCTTCCTTGGCTGATGCGCTCGTGCTCAGCACCGAGCCTGCTGACTCAGCAGAAGCGGCCACTGTATCCATGAAAGAATTCCTCAATGGCTCTCACGATGCCGATCTCGTTCAACTCAACACGCCCACCGTGCTTCAGGATTTCTTCCGCAACGCCGATGGCTTCGAGCTGCGCTTCACCGCCGCAGGCACACCGATCCGTGCCTTCCTACGTCAAGCCACCGCGCCATCACTAGAACTCGGCTCCGCGTGCCAACTCACTGGCATCTGCCTCGTCGAATCCTCCACCGACAAAGGATTCCGCTCCGAGCCTGACCGCGCCTCGCTGCTCCTCCGCTCCATCAGCGATATTAAGGTGCTCAGCGCAGCACCGTTTTGGACAGCACGTCGCCTGGTCATCGCCATCACCCTCCTTGCTGGTCTCATCTTGCTCACACTATTCTGGATCACTCAGCAGCGCCGCCAGATCACCCGACTTGAACGCAAGATTGTTCAACAAGCCACCCTGGAAGAACGCCAGCGCATCGCCCGTGAGTTCCATGATACATTGGAGCAAGAATTGGCGGGCCTTTCACTCCGACTCGATGCTGCGATCACGCGTCCGCTGGAGGACAAAGCCCGCAGCCTGATCGAAACCTCTCGCAGCCTCGTCTCCCGAGTTCAGAGTGAGTCGCGTAACTTCGTCTCAGACCTCCGCGAAACTGAGTCTGCTGCAACGCTAACCGAAGCACTCCGAGTCCTCGCCTCTCGTGCTCCCGAGAGCCTCGCCATTCATCTCGACCTCCATCCCGTTTCCGCGATCCCTTCCCCTGTGACTCATCATCTGCGCATGATCGCCCAGGAAGCCATCACCAACGCCCTCAAACACGCCCACCCCACCCACATCACCCTCCACCTCTCCGCCACCGCATCACTCCTCACCCTCCGTATCACCGATAACGGCCACGGCTTCGACCCCACCGCCCAAACCCACGGCCAACCCGGCCACTTCGGCCACTTCGGCCACTTCGGCTGCATCGGCATCCGCGAACGAGCGAGGAAAGTCGGCGCGGAGGTGCGATGGGAGAGCGAGGCGGGGAAAGGCACGGCGGTGTGTGTTTTGCTGCCGCTGGGGAAATGACGAAATCAGAATTTCCGAATGAAGACGGAAGGTCGATGGCCAAATGCCTGACTTCGAGTTATCCCTTATTTGTTTTGAGGCGCTTTCGAATCGCCCTCCGGGTTGTGGGAATCGTTGCTGCCCAACGGGCAGTGAATGGCGCAAGGTTATCCAGAAGACGGATCGAACCCTCGTCACCGACTGCACGCAAAAGCAAAACTGGAACTGCTCTTTCTACCTGATCACATCCCAGCTCGATCAATGCAGTCGCAAAGGTACGAATCTGGTATCGCGTAGCAGGCGCGATCTCTACTTCGGGCTTGAAACAAAGGATCAGGTTCAGACTGCTGGCGATCTTACGCGCAAGGCCTGGATAACTGTCGGGTGCCGCGATCTGCGCCGAGAAAAAGTCCACCAGACCATCAACGGCTTCGGTCGAATGAAGCTCTTCGAGTAGGGCGAGGACGAATGACTCGCGCCCCGGCTCATCCAGAATTCGTTTCAGACCGGGGAATCCTTCGCGGCAGTATGCTGTTGCGACCTGCGCCCACCGTGCGAACGGAATAACATGCGTTCCGTCGGGAAGATGATGGGTGTCGCTCCATTCTTCAGCATCGCTGATTTCAGCGAGCAAATCGGGAAACCCTTCGAGTCGCTGTGCAGCAGCCTTGAGAATGTGCTCCACTTCCAAGGATTGGTCAGCCGCTTTGCGTCGAATGGAGGTCAGTGAGGGAGGCACGATTCTTTGGGCTAATGGGTTTGAGATGGGAAAGCGGTGAGAAGTTCCCCGACAGGGTGGCTTTATGAATCCATGCGCCGATGGAAGCGGAAAAGCCGCCTGAGATCAAGCCTTGGCTGCGGCAGGTCGTCGAGGCAACAGGGTCGAGGGCCGCCATCTAGCGGGTTATTTCGACTCGGGGCGGGTAGCCGGTTGTCCACCACTGCCTTGCTCTGCCTCTTGTTTTCGTTCAGTGAGCTTACGTTTGATGATGCTCCCTGCTACGTCCACAAGCTGGTCAATCTCCTTGGCCTTTTTTATTCTGTTAACTTCATCGGCAGACAGTTCGATTTTGGTCGCCTGCTTTTGATCTGTTTTGGTGACCTCATCCGAGCTAAGCCCCAGGAATGGAGTCCAGAATAACAACGCTACAATTAGGGCGGTCGAATACATGGTCACCCCGAGCAGGATACCAAACCTTTGCCAATTCGAGGCGTTCCACTGGTCCTTCAGCTTCTTCCTGTAATGCGGGCTAAAGATCGCCATCAAAAGCAGGAAGATGAATACGACTGCATGAAACGTTACCTCAATGAGGAACGCAGCGATGGCCGTCACTAACTCTGCGAGTGCTTCCATTTTTTGACAGAACGTAGGTTGAGTTGGTGAAGCGTGGAAGGGTTCGCCGCCAGAGCAACTTTTGAATCCATGCGCCGATGGAAGCGGAAAAGCCGCCTGAGATCAAGCCTTGGCTGCGGCGGGTCGTCGAGGCGGCGGGCGTTTGGCTTCGCGGCATGACGTGCGGTGCATTTCGCTTCGCGGCATGACGTGCGGTGCATTTCGCTTCGCGGCATGACGTGCGGTGCAT
>CAZOVY010000015.1:0-32349 GCA_964583255.1 uncultured Prosthecobacter sp. | reverse complement strand
GCGGCATGACGTGCGGTGCATTTCGCTTCGCGGCATGACGTGCGGTGCATTTCGCGTTGGCTGGCAGACGAAAAAACCGCTGATTTGACGCTAACTAGACGCTGATGTCAGAGGCTATCCATTCTTGCTCCTGCTCTTGATCTTACTCACACTCTGTGCAGGGGAAGAGAGTTGAGATGAAGAGCAAAAGCATGAGCAAGATGACTGAGTTGCCGTTTTTCAACAGGCTGCTAAACACTGAGCACTTTCCGTCCCCTCCCATGATCACCCTCCTCCTCATCGACGATCACTTTGTCGTCCGCAGCGGCCTCGTGGCCTCGTTGGAGCTTGAGGAAGACCTCAAAGTCGTCGGCGAGGCGGATCGGGGCGAGGACGCTTCGAGGCTCTTTGCCCAAACGAAGCCCGATGTCGTGCTCATGGACCTCCAGCTCCCCGGCCTCAGCGGCATCGACGCCACCGCCGCGCTGCTGCGCGAGCATCCCGCCGCCCGCGCACTCATCTTCTCCACCTTCGCCCGCGATGATGAAATCCAGGCCGCGCTAAAAGCAGGAGCGCTTGGTTACCTGCAAAAATCCTCTTCACGTAACGATCTCCTCACGGCTATCCGCACCGTAGCCAAAGGTGAACGCAGTTTGCCGACCGACATTGCCCAGCGCCTCAAAGACCGCCTCTCCGAGCCCGAAATCACCCCCCGCGAGCGCGAGATTCTCACCCTCATCACACGCGGCAACGCCAACAAAGAAATCGCCGCCACGCTTGGCATCGGAGAGGACACCGTGAAGCAACACGTCAGCCGCATTTTGATGAAGCTCAAAGTCAACGACCGCGCTCAGGCGACGGCGGAGGCGATCCGGCGCGGTTTGGTGCAGGTGTAGAACGAACTTCCAAGTTCGTTTTACGCGGCCCCTCACTAAAGTGGGGTGCCCCGAATGCTGAAACGCGGCCCCGACTGACGTTAATGAAAGCATGACGCGCTTCGTCCTTCTCAGTTCCCTCTTTCTCACCTCTGCCGCCCTCGCTCAAAACGACAGCGCGGGCAACGATGTCTCGGACAAGCCGAAGCTCACGCCGGTCATGCAATGGCGTTTCGATGACGCCAAGGAAATCGGACCGCGTGCGCCGACGTATCCCGGCTTTCCTGAAACCAACACCGCCATGCTTTTCACCGGCGATGGCAAGAAGTCCGTCGTCGAGGTGAAGGACAGCGAGGCTCTGCGTTTCGGCCTCAATGAGACGATCACACTCGAAGCCTGGGTCAAACCGGCGGGCGTTTCCGGTGCGCCTTACATCATTGGCAAGGGGCGTCTCGGCACCAAAGAATTCGGCGCGAATAACCAAAACTATGCGCTGCGTCTTCAACCGGGCAAAACGGGTGCGCAAATAGGCTTCCTCTTTGCCAGTGCGAACGTTCCTGGCGGCGAGAAGGGCGATTGGCACCGCTGGTGGTCAAAGGCCACGCTGCCCAGCGCAGGCTGGCACCACCTCCTTGTCACCTACACTTTCGGTAAACCGAAGAGCATCAAGGGCTACATCGACGGACTCGAAACAGACGGCGACTGGGACATCGGCGGTGCTACGGATCGTGCGCCGGTGACGGATGGCGATGCTCTCCTGATCGGCTCCGGCTCCACTCGTGCTGCAACACATTCCTTCAATGGCTGGCTCGACGACGTGGCGATCTATCGCGGCCCTATTGACCTCGACACCCTGAAGTCGCGCTATCGCTTCGTGCCACCGCCGCCGCCCATCGCGAAAAAAGACGTGCCTGCTGGCCGTGTGCTCGTGCAACTCGCCGAGGAAGGCATGCCCGACGCCAGCGCCTGGCCGAGCGAGCCGCCGAAAGTCGGCGAGACCTACACGGAAGACGTCTTCGGCTTCCTTGATGTGCCGCAGAAGTATGTCGATACCGGTGTGCGTGGTGAACGCCATGTGCCCTTCCTGCTGCGTGCGGCGGCGAGCATCACCTTCCCGAAAGGCAAGCATCGCGTGCTGCTGCGTGCTCGTGGTGCCAGCAATCTTTACCTCGACGGCAAAACGATCCTCAATACGCCCTTCCCACCGAATGACAGCGATGGTCATCATCTCGTGGCCGATCAAAAAGACTACCTCGACCTCGGCCCCGACTTCCGCTTTGTGCCACCCGGCAATCGCGAATCGTGGTGTGAGATCACCGGCACCGGCAAGCCGCAGTTCATCGTGCTTGAGACGCTGGTCGGCAGCTACGCGGGCAAAGCCGTCCGCCGTCCTGAGCTCGGCGAAACCGTCGTCGCTTGGTCACCCGAAGGCAGCGAGTCGTGGAAGCTGCTAACGTCTGGCAAACGCGAGGTGCCTTACACCGATGCCGGTTGGGCCGCGTATGAAGCCGAGCGCACCGCGCACTACGATCAGGTGAATGCCAAAGCCCGTGCCGCCATTCGCGCGCAGTTTGACGGCTACTGGTCGAAGCGTCGCGAGGCCGCTAAGCAATGGCTCGCGAAGTCCGAGGAAGTCAAAGTGCCCGAGCTGCCCAAAGGCTTCCCAAAAGGCAACGCCATCGACAACTTCATCGCCGCGAAGATCGCCACCATTTCCGATCAAGCCGCGCACAAAGGCAGCATCGACTTCTTCAAAGACGTGCAGCCATTGTTTGAATCCAAGTGCATCGAATGCCATCGCGGTGCCAAAGCCAAAGGCGGCCTGAAGCTTGACGCACTCGCCGACGCTCTCAAAGGCGGCGAATCCGACGGCGCAGCCATCGAGCCCGGCAAACCAAAGCACAGTGCTCTGCTCACGCGCATCCTTTCCGATGATGAAGACGAGATGATGCCGCCCAAAGGCGAGCGCTTGAGCAAAGATCAGGTCGCCCTGCTAACTAAATGGATCGAGGAAGGCGCGAACTGGCCTGAGATCAAAGCCGATCACCTCACGCTCACGCCAACCACCGTCGACCTCACCTTCCTCCGCCGCGTCACGCTCGATACCATCGGCGTCGTGCCATCGCTTGAAGAGATCACCGCTTTCCAGAAGAATCCTGATCGCGCTGCGGTGATCGACAAACTGCTCGCCGACTCACGCTGGGCCGATCATTGGATGGGTTACTGGCAGGATGTGCTGGCCGAGAATCCAAACATCCTCAACCCCACGCTCAACAACACCGGCCCCTTCCGCTGGTGGCTCTACGAGTCGCTCAGGGACAACAAGCCGATGGATTTCTTCGTCACCGAACTGCTGCGCCAGAAAGGCAGCGAGCGTCTCGGCGGACCGGCTGGCTTTGGCACCGCTTCCCAAAACGACGTGCCCATGGCCGCCAAAGGAACCATCGTCAGCGCCGCCTTCCTCGGCGTGGAAATGAAGTGCGCCCGCTGCCACGACTCACCCACGAACAAGTCCATGCAGGAAGACCTATTCCAGCTCGCCGCCATGCTTGGTAGCAAAGAAGTCGAGCTACCACTGACGAGCACCGTCTCAATGGACAAGATCATTGCCGCAGGCCGCAAGCCCTTGATCCAAGTCACCCTCAAGCCCGGCACCAAAGTGCAGCCCAAGTGGCCCTTCGCCGAGTTCTGTGATGAAGCCGCCGCCTCGCTTGCCAGCGATCCGAAGGACACGCGCGACCAGCTGGCCACCATGATCACTGCACCGCAGAACGAGCGCTTTGCGCAAGTCATCGCCAACCGCATCTGGTCACGCTTCATGGGCCGCGGCATCGTCGATCCCGTCGATGACTGGGAGAAAGGCAAGGCCACGCATCCCGAGCTTCTGAAGTGGCTTGGCCGTGAATTCGTGCGCGGCGGTTACGACGTCAAGAAGCTCGCCCGCATCATCCTCACCTCGAATGCTTATCAGCGTGCCACCGATTCCACGCTGAAGGAAACCAGCCCGCTTTACACCAGCCCCGCTCCGCGCCGCCTCTATGCCGAGCAGATCGTGGACAGCCTCTTCGCCGCCACCGGCAAACCTTTCCGCACTGAAGAAGTCTGCCTCGACATCGACAACACCCGCGACCTCAAAAACGCCATTCATCTCGGCAAACCGCATCGCAGTTGGATGCTCACCAGCACCAGCAACGAGCGCGACCGCCCCAGCCTCAACCTCCCGCGCATCCAGGCCGTCACCGACGTACTCGGCGCTTTTGGTTGGCGCGGAGCACGCCAAGATCCCACCAGCAAACGCGACGCTGATCCGAACGTCCTCCAGCCAGCCATCCTCAGCAACGGCACCGTCGGCATCTGGCTCACCCGTTTGAGCGACGACCACGGCGTCACCAGCCTCGCCTTGAAGAAGCAGCCTGTGGATCAATTCATCGATCAACTCTTCCTCAAGCTCCTCACACGCCATCCCAGCGCTGAAGAACGCGAGCTTTACACCAAGCACCTTGCCGAAGGCTACGACACTCGGCTAAATCATAAATCACAAATCATAGATCATAAATCAACACGCTCGCGTGTCCCCTATGTGAGTTGGTCCAACCACCTCGACTCCGAAGCCACCACCATCCGTATGGCCCAAGAAACTGCCGCCCGCACCGGCGACAAACCCACCGACCGCCTCAACGCCGACTGGCGCCAACGCCTCGAAGACATCCTCTGGGCCATGCTGAATGCCCCCGAATGGGCCTTCAGTCCTTAATCGCAAGCACTTGAAACTTTAATCCTGTAACCAGAAACTTCACCGATCATGAAACGCCGCTCCTTCCTCACCTCCGCCGCTGCCTTCGGTGCTTCGCCGTTGTTTGCAAATAACACGCCTATCCACACGCCGAAGGGCAAGGCGGAGCATTGCATCTTCATCTGGCTCGGTGGTGGCATGGCACAGATCGATACCTTTGATCCGAAGAAGCTCGGCGATAACATGGGCAAGCCGCAGAAGGCGGGTTCGCTCTATAAGGCCATCGACACCACTGTCAAAGGTGTGCAGGTGACGGAGCATCTGAGCCAGACGGCGAAGGTCATGGAACATGTCACGGTCATGCGCACGGTGAACCATCACGTCATCGACGAACACGCCTTCGCGACCAACATCGTCCACACGGGCCGCATGATTTCGGGGAACGTGGTGTATCCGAGCATCGGCTCGATCATCGCCAATCAACGTGGTGCCGCGAATCCTGACGTGCCGGCTTACATGTTGATCGGCTACCCAAATGTGAGTCGCGGCCCAGGGTTCCTCGGCGCTAAGAGTGGCTACGTTTATCTCACCGATACCAACACCGGGCCATCGGGCTTCACCCGGCCTGAATATGTGGATGAAAAGCGCGCGGAGATTCGTCATCAACTGCTGAAGCCGTTGATGGCACGCACTGCTAAAGGCTCTTCCGCCGCAGACTATGAATTGGCCCAACAAGAAGCGCTCCGCCTCGCCGGACCGAAGTTCATGCGCCACTTCAATCTCAAAGAAGAGCCTGACTCCCTGCGCAACGACTACGGCGGTGAGTTTGGTCAGCGCTGTCTGCTCTCGCGTCGGCTCGTGCAGGCTGGCGTGCGCTTCATCGAAGTCTCCCACAACCTTAACTTCATGAACGGCACGGGCTGGGACATCCACAATGAAGGATTCAAGAATCAGCACCTGCTCATCCAAGAACTCGATACCGCGCTCGCTGCTCTCATTCGCGATCTGAAAGACAAGAAGCTCCTCGACAAGACGCTCATCGTCGTCGGCACCGAATTCGGTCGTCCGCCGGAGTTTGATGGTCGCGGCGGACGAGGTCATCAGGGCACTGCGTTCTCCATGGTGCTCGCGGGTGGTGGCTTGAACCACTGCGGCGCGTATGGCGTCAGCGACGAACTTGCCAAGAAGCCCGTCGAGAACCCCGTCCCGCTCGTCGATTTCCACGCCACGATTCATGCGGCGATGGGCATTGATCCGAGCAAGGAACTCATGGACGGCACACGCCCGGTGCCGATCACAGATGGTGGCAAAGCGGTGGCGGCTTTGTTTGGCTGATCAGCGTGCGCTGAGTGCTTCCAGCGCCATGACGGTGGCAGCGTTGCGGCTTTCGACGCCCATCTTTTGAAAGCAGGTGCCGAGATGCTGCTTGGCGGTTTTCTCACTCATGTCGAGGATGGTGGCCACGTCGGAGTTGCCTTTGCCCTGAGCCACCCAGAGCAGCACCTCGGCCTCGCGCGGAGTGAGTCCGTAGGCGCGCTGAAGCAGTTCGGGCCGCTCGAAATCTGGATTGAAGCCGCTGTTATCAGTGAGGCGTTGCTGGATGACTTCAGAGCGGGCAAGTCGGCTTTGTATAGCAGCGAGGAGGTCATCACGAACCACCGGCTTAGTGAGGTAATCGTCTGCGCCGAAGTTCATGCCGACGCGCACGTCAGCGCGGTCACTTTTAGCAGTGAGGAAGATGAAGGGTGTGTTGGAAAATGCAGTGTCCTCACGCAATGCCTGGACGACGCCGTAGCCGTCGAGCTCGGGCATCATGACATCACATAGGATGAGGTCGGGGCGCTCTTTGCGGGCGACTTCGACTCCGATGCGCCCGTTCTCCGCCACGCAGGTTTTATAGCCCTCCAGTTCGAGCATGAGTGCCACGTTCCGGCGCATGGGGGCCTGGTCTTCGATGATGAGGATTTTTTTAGCCATGGCGAATGGTGGCAAGTCTTCTGGGGAAACGCTATCCGACTAAAGTCGGATACCCGATCTGGGGTGTCGTGTGATTAAGTGCAGCAATGACCCCCGAGCAAGTCCATCATATTCGCAAATCATTCGCCCAATTGGCACGCCATGAAGAGTTGGCCGCACTGGTATTTTATCGGCGGCTCTTTGAGATCGATCCCTCGCTGCGGCCCATGTTTAAAGGGGACATCCGAGAGCAGTCGAAAAAGCTCATCGAGATGCTGGCCGCGCTGATCGCCATGCTGGAAAAGCCTGCGGGGCTAGACATCGAGTTGCGGGCGATGGGCGTACGCCACGCGGAGTATGGTGTGAAGGACGCGCACTACACCACGGTGGGCGGCGCGCTGCTGGACATGCTAGCAGAGGCGCTGGATAAGGATTTTACACCTGAGGTGCGTGCCGCGTGGACGGTGCTCTATGGCGCGGTGGAGGCGACGATGAAGATTGGTGCGAAGCAGCCAACTTAGTTACTATGATCCACCCGATGCCATCTGAACCTCTCTGCTCCGCCAGGAATAATCTCCTTTCTTGTTCGGCTTTTTCTCGGTTGTTGAGCCGTGTGTTGCTGCTGGCATGCGCAGTCATGCTTTCGCTGAAAGCGCAGACTGCGGATGAGACGCTGACGAAAGTGGCGGAGGTGCTTGCACTGCCAAACGGGGTGGCTGAGGCGGGGACGAAGAAGGTGCGACTGCAAGGAGTGGTCGTTGAGGTAGCGGCCAAGGGAGAGGAATTCTCTCTGCACGATGGTGTGGCTTGCCTCTCCGTGATGGTGGCGGGAGAGGCATCAGCTCCAGAGGTCGGGGACAAGGTGGAGATCGAAGGCAGCGTGTTTTCGGAAACTTTTCTCGAACGTAAGCGCACACGCATCAAGGCCAGTAAGCTCACGGCCCTCGGCACCGCGCCATTGCCTGAAGCCAAGCCTGTCAGCATCGGAGACGCGGCGGCATTCAAGCATCTCGACCAGTGGGTAAGCGTGGAGGGCACCGTGCTGCAAGTGCGCTCCTCCATGTCGTTGTTCACCATTCAGATGGCTACGGGTGGCACCTCCTGCAATGTGCTCATTCGACAGTGGCCGCGCACGGAGATCCCGCGTGACTGGATCGGTGGCAGGGTGCGTGTGGTTGGCATCAACCGAGCTTATCTTCCGGGTAGCAATTTCCTCTCCGTCGTAGCGACGTCTCAGGCGCAGGTGACCGTGCTGAAGACAGGCGTCATTGATCCGCTGGAGGCACCGCTCACCACGGTGAGTTCGTTGCGTGAGAGTAACCCCAGCAAAGACGAGCGCGTGAAGCTCACGGGCACACTTCTGGCGGCGACTACGGGGAACGTTTTCTACGCACGCAGTGACGATGGCGGCGCTTTCTCCTTCTACATGCTGCTGCCCATTGATGAGGATAAAAGTGGTCGCTTCTCCACGCCGATCATCATGCCCAAGTGCAACCCTGGAGATGTGCTGGAGGTGGTCGGCATCCCGAGTCGTGTGAAGAAAGGCGTGCATCTCGACTTCGGAGTCGTGCGTGTGCTGCGCTCCGTGCCCGTGCCCGCTGCCACGACTACGGACATCGCTTCGGTCGCAGACGGTAAGCACATCCATGACTTGGTGGAGTTCGAGGGTCGCTTGCTGTCTCAGGATGATGTGCTCATCGCTCCCGGTCGCTGGCGCACGACCATGAAGCTGAGTGATGGGGAGCAAACAATCATCGCTTTTTTAGATGCGTCGTCGCGGGGCACGGTGACTCACTTCGGAGCCGATAATCGTTTGCGTGTTCGTGGCATTGTCACCGCAGCGTATTTCCCAGAGATTCGTGTGTGGCTGCCGACACCGGCTGATGCGCAGTCGCTGGGTGTGGCCACGGAGGTGGTGACGCGCCGTTTGTGGATCGGGTTAAGCTTTGCCACAGGCATCGTGCTACTGCTGGTCGGCTGGGCTGTGATGCTTCACCGTTCGCGCGTTGTCGTGCATGAGATCAATGCCAGCTTGGAGTCGCGCGTGACCGAGCGCACCGCTGAGCTAGCTGCTGCGAAGGACGATCTTGCGCGTGCGCTTTCTCAGGAGCGTGAGCTTGGTGAGTTGAAGTCGCGCTTCGTCTCGCTGGTATCGCACGAGTTTCGCACGCCATTGGGGATCATCATGAGCGCGGTGGAAGTGTTGCGCCATTATAGCGAGCGGATAACTCCTGAAAAGCACACAGAGCTTCATGAAGACATTCATTCCGCCACTTTGCAGATGTCTGGGCTGATGGAGCAGGTGCTTATGCTCGGGCGTGCGGAGGCAGGTAAGATCGGTTGGAGGCCCGCTCGCCTCGATCTGACGGCACTTTTTGAGAGGCTCGTGGATGAGGGACTCTCGGCCACGAACCGCCGTTGTCCCGTGACCTTCAGCACTGAGGGCGACTTTGATGGTGCCATAATGGACGAGTCGTTGATTCGGCACATCATCGGCAATCTTTTGTCCAATGCGGTGAAGTATTCACCCCAAGGATCAACTGTAGATCTCAGTCTCCGACGCGAAGGTGAAGAAGTTGTCATCACGATGCAGGATCACGGCATTGGCATTCCGAAGGCTGATCAAGCCAAGCTCTTTGAAGCCTTTCATCGTGCCTCAAATGTGGGAGAAACGCCCGGCACCGGTCTCGGCCTGCTGCTGGTGAAGCATTGCGTGGATCTGCATCGCGGCAGTCTCCAAATAGAATCCGAAGAGGGTGTTGGCACCACCTTCACCGTGCGGCTGCCGCTAGTCAGCAAGTAGGTTGGGCATGGCGTAAGCCTGCACGACTCTCAGTGCATTTAAAAGCACAGGCAGGCGACGAATCATCAAGCTCCGCATTCGATGTTCAGCACTTGCACGAGCTTGCCCTTTTGGAGCTGCCAGACCGTCATGCCGCCGCCTTCGTAGTAGCTGGAGCGTATCAAAACCTCGAGCGTACCATCGCCATTCAGATCCAGTAGTCCGGCGATTTCATAGGTGTTCGGTGCCGCGTTCAGATCGGCCTTGGCATACACCTCGCCGTTCACGAGTTGCGTCTGCACTTTACCGTCAGCCACCGAGCGTAATGTCACCACGGAATAGTCGCCCGCTCTCGGTGCGCTAGGAACCTCGCTGGGGAGATAATGCGACGCACAGGACAGCACCTCGTCGGCACCATCGCCATCGAGATCCACGCGCAACAGTTGCGTGAGCTTCACTACTGGACGGTCAATACCCTGGCTGTTTAGCAGCGCCTTCATCGCCTGCACATACACTTCCTGCGTGAGACTTGATGTCTTACTTTTGCGCGGCATGGGGTCCCAGGGCGCATTGACGCCGATGGCGTGCTTGCGGGTGTCAGGCTCGATCTCAGTGGTCAGCTTATGCATCCACATGTCGGGACAAAGATCACCATCAGGCGTGGCCTTGACTCCAGTGACTTGGCCAGTTTCATCGGCAAGCGTGAAGACGCGATACGACGTCGCGGGTGCTGACAGGCGCTTGCCCGAGGCCTCGCTAGTGAGCCACTTGCCCTCCGCATGACCGCCGATGACGTAGCTCCACGGCAGTTCGATGAAGCTGGCTAAAGGTTTCTCATCAGCAGCGACAAGCGTGCTGAAGCAGATGATGAGCAAAGCAAAGGCGCGTTGAATCATGATGGAAAAGTGTCGTTCAGAACTCACTCCGTCAACCAACGAAGCCACACAGGCCCCTGCCAGACTGTTGGCCGCCAAGTCCAACCAGCCTTCGTGATGGTCGTCATGATCGGCGACTTCATCTCGTTCAAATCAA
This sequence comes from uncultured Prosthecobacter sp., assembly GCA_964583255.1. Classification (GTDB taxonomy): domain Bacteria; phylum Verrucomicrobiota; class Verrucomicrobiia; order Verrucomicrobiales; family Verrucomicrobiaceae; genus Prosthecobacter. The sequence continues at coordinate 21,992 of CAZOVY010000015.1, read as the reverse complement.
ACTTGTAAGTGTAGCTCACGACAGGCTTGAGGCGGCCTTGGTCATCGAGTTGCAGACCGAAAACGGTTTGCTGTTCCTTCTGGAAGAAAACGATACCCATCGCCGCCTTCCACTGGATGCTCGCGCTGCTGCGTCCGACGGACCAATCGAACTCGGCGGTGTAGTCGGTATCACGCACGGTGTGTGATGATTCATCGAGTGTGAGTTTCATGCGGAAGGTTTTCCTCATGCCGTGAGCACGCGCGAGGTCGATCCACTTCGCATCCGCGTAGCGCCAGTCGGCGATGATCTCGCCCGGCTTGTCGCCGCGTGTGAGGGTGAAGGGAACGTCGAGGTCATTGATCGACATAAGGCGCGAGGCGAGTTCACTCTCGGGCACGATGTGCGCGCCTGCCACTGGCTGGGCACTGGCACACCAACCGATGCCTTTGAAGAACCAAAGGCTGTAAATGCAGACGAGCAAAGCTATGCCGATGAACTTTATAAACGCCGGAGCAAAGAAATCCGCGAGCGGCTGCAAGGCGGGGAACAACGGCGGCAGCGGTGCAGGCTTGAGCGCTGGGAACTGCGTGGCGAGATTGCTCGCCGCACGGCGTGCGGCAGCGGCTTCTTTAGTGAGGCCGGTCCACACGAATAATTGTCGTCCTGTGCGCAGCATCTCGATGTAGTCGCCTTGCATCCGAGTCGCGCGCCAGCCGTTCTCTTCATCGCCACTGGTGTTGCGGAGTTGGAAGCCGTTCCAGTAGGCCGCCGCCGCTCGCTTAGTTTCTTCCTCGCCGGGGAATTGTGCGATAAGCACCGTCTCGCCACTCGCGGTCATGCCGACCTCGGCGACCTCAGCTTCATCAAGAATGCCGGGGAGTCCGCTCTTCGCCTCGCGGATGAGTTCGGGAGGAATGCCGGAGCCAAAGAGCTTTTCACGCTCCACGAACCGACCATCATGCACCGCGAGCGCAGTGGCCGGTGCTGTCGGAATAGGCACGCGGGCTTGCACTAGCTGGCCGACCGCGAAGGGCACAATGATGGGAAGAAACAGTCCCGCGATGAACAAGATGGGCCGCAGTGAGGCACCCGCACCACGCATGATGAAGGCGACGAGCGTAAGCACAAGCACAGGTCCGATGACAAGAGCAAGAGCAGCGATGAGGCCTGGATTGGCTCCCAGTGCGGTGAGGAAGGTGATGGGTTCAGAGTTTATGAGGGTTTATAAAGTTGCCAAATAAGTGCGGCAAACATCACGACTGCGGGAAGCAGTGAGACTCCAGTGGACAGACCGTAGCGTTTCTGAATCAAGAGCCAGATACCGACGCTGATGCCGATGACGCATAAAAGTGACAAGTTGAACACCCAGAGCTTCACAGTGTTCAGCGACTCATCACTCTTGTTGTTGGCAAGTGAAGCGGCAGCGAAGACCCACATCGTCAGCATTGAGCCGGTGGTGAAGATCATCGCGGCAATAGCGCCGATGGTTTTGAAGATATTCATACGGCGGCGGTGGTTCGCCAAAAAAGGCACATGATGTAGTAGCCGAACCATACGACTAGGAATGGTAAGCAAGTGATCTCCAAACTCACGCCAGTGAAGATCATCCTCGCGTAACCGATCATGACCAAGACAGCGAGCGCGGCGACGCTGTGCAGGAACCAGCGTGTGCCGGGAGTGAACACGGAGACAAGCATGGCAAGCGTGAGCACGCCGATCATAATCTGCCACGGTCCGATGTGCCATGCCTCCACCTTTGGTGCCGTGCCTTCAGTGAACGCTGTGACGAAGAGCTGCGTGGTATAGCGGACTGCTTCCGCGCCTTGCTTGGCAGTGGATGCAGCGTCGCGCATAAAAACGATGAAGCTCAGCAAGGCGAATGCGCTGAGTGAGGTCAGGCCAGTTATGATTCGAGCGATGATGAAGAGAACGTTCATGAGAGTGGCGGATAGATCGCGTTTTCGGTCGGGTCAGCTTCGTTGTAGAGCACCCACACGGGCTGGCCGGAACAGCGACGTGTGGCCGTGCTATCGAAGCTGATGATGACGCCTTCCATCATCTGGTCGCCGACTTGAAAGTGATAGATGACTTTGGATGGGTGTCTGCCATTGACGTGCTGCGTGGCGTCTACTCCGACTTGGTAAATACTGCCTTGCACCGCCTTGCCAATGCGGAACGCCCGCAGTCGAGCCGCAGCGATTTTCCAGCCGTAGCGGAACATCGAGACGCCGCCGAGCACGAAGCACAACGGCAGCACGGCGACCCAAAGTTTGTTCACCGCCATTGGTATCGCGAACAACAAACCGACGGCGACAAACCCTGGTCCGACCATCGTGGCGATGTTCTCTGTCCAGCGCACGCGTCGCACATAAGCCTTCGGCAGCGTGCGCGGCGCAGGCGGTGGCTCCGGGCCGAGGTTCTGCCCCAGCGGCGGCGCCAGTGGTCCGCCGCATTGCGGGCACAGACTTTGCCAGTTCACAGACGATGTGGTACACCAGGGGCAGGTATGCATGAGTGAGTAGAATGCTAAAGAGCATTACTTCGCCGTGCGCACGATCACGGCGCTGATGTCGCTGATCGAGACGGTGGCTTCATACATCTCCTTGCCGGTGAGGGCAGTGAGATGCACGACGTTGTCGCCGACAAAGGTGAGCTTGCCGCTCAGGCTTTGGCCGGACTTGAGTTGTAGTTCGACCTGCTTGCCGGACTGTGACTGAAGTACGGCGGCTTGCGTACTGTCTTTGGCTGGTGTGAGAGTGCTGGCATGAGCGCTGAGGGTCATGACAGTGGCGAGGATGAGGAGGTGCAGTTTTTTCATGATGTTGTGGTTTGGGTGTTGGGTTCTTTGTCGGGGTGAGTGGTTTGTTATTTGTCCAAGGCTTGGCGCACGCCCCACAGGGCGATGCCGCCACTGCCGAGGCCGAGCAGTGCGTAAAGACTGAGGGCTGCCCAGAAGGAAGCAGGCTCGTGCTGTCGTGTGATCATGCGCTGGAGTGATGCTCGCTTAGAAGGCATGTAGGTCTCTCCATGTTGGATGCCACTTTTGACGAGCCAGCCCATGCCTGTCGAGATGCCAACCATGATTAGGATAGCTGTACACAATGCGGCACGTTGCTGCGCGGTCACTGCTGTTTTGATAGGAAGCGGGCTGGGCCTCATGGCGGAGCTGAGAGGCTGTGCTTCCACTTTATACTCGTAATCCGGCTCGTGGAATTCACTCATCACGCGCTGCATGATCTCGCTGCGACGATGCCGCGCCCACTCGGGATAGCTCTGCCAGTTTTCTCCAGAGGCAAAGTAGATCACATGATGCGCACGGCCCATGAGTATCTCTCCGTCGATGTCGATGCGCTGCCAAGCTCCGGTGATCTTCTCCTCGTAATACATCATGTCACGTCCGCTGTGGCCGACGTGCCAGCCGCGTAGATCGTAGTCTGGAGTTGCGTGAGTGGTGGGTTCAATCGGGGGAGGCATGGAAGAGAGTGGTTGGCCTCGAAATTCACTGCGTACACCGCGCGAGATGAGCTTCACCAGCAAGCCGACGCACAGGAGAAGGATTGGCAGCGTGGTGACGTTTGGGTTTGAACTCATCATGGTGGTCTTCACGCCAGATGCGTCCGTGTAGATGAAGGATTCGCGCGGCCCTTGCACGAGATACCAGCCTTCCATCACGCCGATGATGAGCAGCAGGGCCAGCGTCGCGAACCACGCCCAGCGCCATCGCCGCAGCAGACCAAAACCCGTGACAGCCACGATGGCCGGGCCGAGCACGATGATGACGAAGCCGAGTGGATCAGAGGTCTGCGTACCGTAGCTCTTCACCAGGATCATCAGCACGGTGATGACACTGATCGGCAATCCGAGTCCGCCGATGAGCATCATGAACCATGCGAGTAACGTCACCAACATGGAGCGTTGCTTTGAGGCGCGTAACGGGGGTGGTTTCATGGAAGTCGAAGAGTCGAGATGACGCCGACATCATGCATGAAAAGGATGATTTGAATATCCGACGAAGGTTCTAGGACTTTAGTCGGATACGAGTCGGCTTCGATTACCAATCGAATCTACGGTGCGGCATCAAACTTCCAGGTCGTTTTGAAATCGGGCGTGAGCGGTTGCTTGAGCAGGCTGGCGCGGAGGAGTTCGACGGGGATGGGGCCGAGGTGGAGGAGGGTGTCGTGGAAAGTTTTTTCGGTGAGCTTGCCGCTGGTGACGAGTTCCTTGTGCAGGGCGATGAGTTGCAGGCCGCCGAGCATGTAGCCGCATTGGTAGAGCGGGGAGTAGTTGCCTTTGATAAAGCGGCGGACTTCGCTGGTGGCTCCAAATTTTTCGTGACCGACGCGATCGACGAGGAATTTCACCATCTCATCAGGCTTCATTTGGCCGAGGTGGAATTTCAGTGTGACGATGATTCGCGCGCAGCGATGCATTCTCCAGAACAGCGCGCCGATGCGGTCCTCGGGCGTGGTTTGATAGCCGAGATCCCAGAGGCGCATCTCCCAGTAGAGCGCCCAGCCTTCGACAAAAAAGGGCGTGCTGAAGCCTTGGCGATGGATGCTGTGGCGGTCGGCCATGTAGCGCTGGAGATGGTGGCCGGGGATGAGTTCGTGTGGCACAACGTTGCGCATGAAGGGGCGGTTGTTTCCGCGCATGGACATCATTTTATCTTCATGCTTCATGGCCTCGTTCGCGAAGGCGATTAGGATGTCGTGACCGCTGTAGGCGGCATAGGGCATCTGTTTCTGCTCCTGCGGTCCGAGCATGCGAGTGCCCCACCATTCGGCGCAGTCTGTGGGCACGGTGACGAGATCACGCTTGGTGACGAACTCGGTGGCGCGTTTGCCTTCGGCGCGGACAAAGGATTCCTGCTCGCCAGGGCGGACGTATTGCAGCTTTACGCGGAGCAGGGCTTTTTTCCAATCGTCGCCGAGCTTCATGTCCTGGGCTGCTTTTTTCATCTCGGTCTCACACCAAGTGAACTCGCGCTCGGCGATGCCGATGAGTTCATCCGGCGTGTAGGGGATGAACTCATGGGCGAGCTGCTCCTGCAGGTTGCTGGCTCCCTGGGCTTTGCCGAGCAGTGGGGAGTCGTCTTTATTCTTCACTCCGGCGATCTCTTCGCGCAGAAATTTGGCGTAGCCTTCGAGGGCTTTGGTCGCCTCATCATAGGGCTGCTTCACCCACCAGGAAAAGTCTGGTAAAAAGCCGTTGTAGTTGCCTAACCAAGATTTTAACGATTCCCGCATTGCATCCGCCGAGTCTGCAGCGCGCGTGGCCTGGAGTGGTGTGGGCAGGGCAGGGGAGGTAGGTTTCTTTGCGGGCTCTGGCTTGGCGTCTTTGGCGGCTGGCTTCTTATCTTTGACGGCTTTGAGTTTGTTTTGCAGATCGGTGACGGCTTTAGCCAGTGGGGCGAGTGCGGTGGCGGCTTTTTCGACATTCAGCGGATCACCATGGACGCGCTGCTCGGTGAGTCCGTCAATGATGGGGCGGAAGGGAAGCCATGGGGTGAGTTCCTGCGCGTCATCACGGCGATCACCGAGGTGCATGAGGGAAGCTTCGAGATCGTTGCGCAGGAGGATGTAGTCGATCTGGTCGGGTGACGAGAGCTTGGCAAAGTCGAGTTTGCTCAGACGAGTGAGCCAGCTCTTTAGCAATTCCTGCTCGCGGTCCATGGACTTCGTAGAATCACCCGTGATGGACCAGTGGCGCTGGAGCAGGCTGGAGTCGGCACTGTATTGCTCGATGAGTTCACGCGGGGTTTGGGCGGCGAGGCTGGAAACGAGAAGAAGGAAAAGTAAAAGGCGGCTCACGTGTGAATTGGAACGGTTAAGCACTGGGAAAGCAAGCAGCGGCTGAAGTCTTTGGAACTTGGTTAAACAGGCTGGTTGATGATCTGACTCCTGGAGTAGGAGGGGCAGTTTGTGGAATATTTAGGATATTTTAAATATTAGCTATAATTATATTGAAATAATATAAAATATGGAGAATATGGGTTAACCCATGGAGCCCATGAACTCTTTCAATAGCCTGCATCAAGGCAACTCGGTGGGGGGCTCCACGCCTCCTAGCTGGTTGGTCATGTCATTGCGCTTGAGATTATGCGCACTCTTTGCAGCAGTTTTTGGTAGGCTGTTTGACGCCTTTGGACCAGGAGCTCGAATTGGGGTCATGATAACTGCCGGAGCCTTGATTTTCCAGGGATCAGCGTTCGCGCACAACCTCAATCAGCGGATGGATTACATCGGGTTTGATCCTGAGACGCTGGCGCGGATGCAGCAGCGGCAGGCGGCGGGGCAGGCGCTGATTCAGGCGGGGGATGTGGTGGGTTTGATCTTGAAGGCGACGCCTTCGGTCGGCACTCCGACGGGAGCGGGCGGCTACTCGACTTATTTCATTCCGGTGGGTTCGCAGCTTGTGGGGGCGCAGTATGGGCGCATCGATCCGAAAGGGAATTTTGTGCCGATGCCGATGAAGGGGCAGTCGATCTTGGCGCTTGGGGATGGTTCGGTAGGAGCGACAGCACAGAATGCTCTGAAGGGTCTGGAACTCGGGCCGAACATTCTTGGGGACAAGGCCTACACCGTGGACAGTAGCACAGGCCTGATGCGCGGGACGATGGCGGGTGTGTATGCCGACACAGGGATCTTTTATTCCACCGATCCGAAAACGGCCTGGCAGAGCTGGGTCAATATGGGTGGCTTTGACAACAGCACTGGCACCGTGACGGACAATCTGGTTACCAACAACTCGGGCGACGTCATCATCCCCACCACGCGCTGGGATGCGGAGCAGTTGTTGGCCTTTGGTTCCAAATCACCCATCTCTCCGCTGGTGGACAGTGAAGATGGGCGTGGCAATACACCTTGGGGCACGGGCAGTCCTGTGGCGGGCCCGCAGAGTGGTTACGCTTGGGCGTTTAACAAAACCTATTGGGATGCCAACGCCAGCGACCCTGCTCGCATGAAGAACTCCATCCGCAACATGGGGCCGTGGCAGCGCATCAAGCATCTTGGCAGCATGGTGGCCAAGGATACGCCAGGACTGCGCAGCACGGCGTTGGGTTATGTCGGGGTAAATGGCAGCCAACTTGGCTGGGACCTTAGCGAAGCCAATCCGCTGCCTGCGACGACGAGTTGGACGGATACGACGAGTCCGAAAGCGGTGCGTGTGGCTTGGGGCAATCTGGAACTGTTCCGCCCTGAGTATTTCCGCGCGAAAATCAAAATCGTCGTCGGTCCTGGATTGCCAAACTCACCGTTCGACAGTCAGGGCTTCCTGCAATCGTATGGCGATACCTTTGGTGGTGATGCTGGCGGTGAATACACGAATAAAGACCATCTCTGGCGCTACTACGAGCCGACGGCGTCATCGTTGGTGAGCAAGCCGATGATCTTCAAGCAGTCCTCCAAGCAGATCGTGGCACCGAACGAAGTTTTCACCTACACGATCTGGTACAGCACCTTTGGCAACACCTCGCTGACCAATGTGGTCATTGAGGACACGCTGCCGAGCGGCATCGCTTATGTCAGTGCGACTCCGTCACCCACGAGCACTGGCCCGCTGCGCTGGAATGTGGGTACGGTGCCGCCAAACGTCGTGCGCAGCATCAAGCTAACGGTGCGTGCTACAGGCACCGGGGTGCAGACAAACACCGTCTGCGCCACCAGCGATCAGGCACCGAGATCCTGCAACACTGACAGCATTCAAGTCGCTGCGGTTTCACTGCTTTATCCTGATAAGACCGTCACGCCATCTGCGGCAAATCCGGGTGATCTGGTCACTTACACGCTGACGCTCAGCAACGAGGGGCCTAGTCCGAATGGTGCGCCGCTGGTCATCCGTGAGTTGCTTCCGGCTGGCTTCACTTATGACAGTTTTGTTTCGGCGAAATTGGGCGGTGGTCCCTCGTCAGCCGTCACGGTGAATGCTAGCAACACCGCGCAGCCTGTGTTCACAGTGAATTCAGGGATCGATGGCAATAAGGCACTGGTCATCGTTTTCAAAGCACGCATCAGCCCGACCCAAGCAGCGGGTGTTTACACCAATAGCTTCACCTTTGAATACGAGGGCAAGGTCATGTCCACTGGCGCGCTGGCACCTGTCACCGTGGGTGGAGCTCGCATCGGTGACACCGTCTTCCGCGATTGGGATGGGGATGGCGTGATGGAAGCCGTGGATGAGGGGCTGCCAGGTGTCACGGTGCAGCTTTTTGCCTCGAATGGCACCACGCTGCTGAGCACGAAAATCACAGACAGTGCAGGGAAGTATGATTTCCCTGGTCTGGCCGCTGCTACCTATGTGGTAAAGACGACAGCGCCTGCGGGCCATACGGCTACTTTTGACCTCGATGGCATTGGCACGCCGAACCAGGCCACCGTGGTTTTGCTGAGCAACCAGCAGCAGCTCGGGGTGGACTTCGGCTACCGCCCCGGCGGCACCGGCAGCATCGGAGATCAGATTTTTAGAGATCTGAATGGAGACGGAGTCATGAACGGTTCGGAAACAGGTATCGGCTCGGTCACGGTGCGTCTCTATGAGGATAGCAACGCAAATGGCACCATCGAGGCCACCGATGCGCTGGTGGCTACGACATCCTCGAATGCCAGCGGCATCTATTCCTTCGCCAGTCTGGCTACCGGCCTGAGCTACATCGTGGATGCGAATGAGACGGATGCAGACCTCATCGCTGCATTCAGTCCGACAGCCTTCACCTCCAGCACGCCAGCTCTTCGGGTGATTTCAAATCTCGCCGGAGCGGTGACGAACGCGGACTTTGGTTACCGAGTTGATCTTTTGCTGAAGATTGGTGACGCGGTGTTTTCGGACACGGATGCCAATGACGGGGAATACAAGCCTAGCCTTGATGCGCCGCTGGCAAACATCACGGTGCGTCTTTTCCGTGTCGTCGGAAGCAACCGCACCCTGCTTTCGAGCACTTCCAGTGATGCGACCGGGCGCTATATTTTCGCAGGTCTTGCTCCAGACACCTATCAGGTCGAGGTGGACACGCTGGACCCGCAGTTGCCAGCCGGGCACAGCATCGGCCGCAGCACGCTGGATGTGACGCTGACCACTTCAGATGTGCTCACGGCAGATTTCCCCTTCCTCTTCACCGAGCCGACGCTTCTGGGCAAATCCGTGAACAAGGCATCCGCCATCCCAGGTGAGGTGCTGACCTATGCGCTGACCTCCACTTATGCGCCGACGGACGTGCAGACGAATGTGAAGATCGAAGACCCGGTGCCTGCTGGCACCACTTATGTGGGTGGCAGCGCCACAGCGGGAGGCACCTTCTCCAGCGGTAAGGTCACATGGAACCTCGGCAGCACCTCGGCGGGCATCCCTGCCACCAATGTTGGCGCCAGTGCCACTCTGACACTGACCCCGACGGCTGACTCTGAGATTTGGAGCCTGGACCCCGCGAAAAATTATGGGACAGGCCTATCGACTTGGACGGCAGGCGTCAAAGATTTGGACCATGCCGTCTTCCAGTTTGATCTCTCCAGCATCCCGGTGGGTGCCACCATCACCTCCGCCCAGCTCAGCCTTCTGCGTAAATATGGCAAAGGCGGCACCGTGGCCGCCCATCGTCTCACCCAGAGCTGGGTGGAAACCCAGACGAGCTGGAACAATCGAAGCTCCGGTGTGCCCTGGACGACGCCGGGCGGCACCTTTGCAGCCTCTGCGGAGTCGGTTGTTCCCGTGCCGAACATCAACACCCGCTATACCTGGAACCTGACCAGCCTCACCCAGCAGTGGTTGAACGGCACGGTGAGCAATTTTGGTGTTCTACTGAAGGAGAACAATGAGACCATCTCCGTGGACAACGAGTTTTACACCCGTGAAGAGAGCAACGTCTCCCGCCGTCCGCAGTTGATCGTGAGTTATGTCCTGGGCGGCACGTCGAATTCGATGAGCGTCTCCCGCACCATGCTCAGCACGGGTGAGCAGATCACGGTGTCCATGTTCCTTACCTCCAGCGTCAGCGTTACAGGCGTCACACCGCCGACGAATCTCACCATTACCGGAACGAATGGTGCGAACGCCACGCGTGTGAGCGGCCCCACGCCCGCCAGCGCCACGGTGGACTCCACCGGCACCACCTTCACCTGGGTTTATAATGCCACAGGCAGCAGCGCCGGCCAGATTCACTTCAGGGGGAACGCCACGGGTGGAGCCACCACTTTCCCCACCGCACAGACACCCAGTGCCATTGTGATGCCTCCGCTCGGTTTCCAGGTCACGGTGAATGCCACTCCAGGAGTCGATATCGTGAAAAACGTGGCCAGCCTCTCCGAGGAGGGGAACCTGCTGGATACCGCCACCGCCCTGACCTACCTCACCGGTAGCGTGGGTGATCTCGTGTGGGCGGATACGAATGCCAACGGCATCAAAGAGGCCACCGAGTATGGAGTGGGAGGCGTGCGCATCTACGCGGATGTGGATGCGGATGGTGTTTTTGACACGGGAGAGCCCACCGCCATCTCCGACAGCTTTGGTGCCTATCGCATCCAGAACCTGAACGCCAATGGTGGCGTGGCCTGGAGGATCACCGTGGATCAAAGCACGCTGCCGGCTTATTGGACGCTGACGACGCCTTCCATGCTGCTGCGCACTCTGGCCACGAACAGCACGCAGATCAACAATGCGGACTTCGGCATCAATCTGGCCGCACCGCCCGCCACCGGGCGGATCAGCGGCTTGGTCTGGAATGATAAGGACAAGGATGGCTACACCGAGAGCGGTGAGCCGATGGTGCCGGGTGTCACCGTGCGCCTTTATCGTGACATCAATTTCAATGGCGTCATCGACACGGGCATCGACACCTTGCTTACCAGTCAGGACACGGATGCCAGCGGTGCCTACAGTTTCACCAGTCTGACACTGGCCCAGGATTACCTGGTGGATGTGGATCAGGCAGACACAAGCATCGCCACAGTGCTCGGTGGCAGCAATCACTCGCTCACCACCCCTGATCCGCATCGCGTGCAAAATCTTCAGGGGAACTACCTCACGGCCAATTTTGGCTTCTGGCGGCCCAAACCCGGCAGCATCGCAGGCACGGCCTTCATCGACACCAATGGCGATGGCACCAGGAACGCAGGTGAGAGCGCCGTGGACAACCTACTCATCTCCCTTTATGCCGACGCCAATCTCAACGAACTGGCCGAAGCCGGAGAGCTGGTCACAACAACACGCACGGACAGCGTGGGGACCTATCTTTTTGGCAATCTTGGCGTGGGTAACTTCCTCGTCGTGAGCGAGACCACGGGTGCTGCGGTGCCACAGGGGCATGTTCTTGCCACGGCCCTGCTGGAAGTCAGCCTGGAGGAGGAGGACAGCACCGGCAATGACTTCCCCTTCGCCCGCCTGTTTAGCAAGACGGCGGATAAAGCCTACGCCACCGCAGGGCAGACCATCACTTACACCCTCACTCCCACCTGGCCCAGCGGCACTCTTTTGAGCAATGCCAGGGTCATTGATCCCATCCCGGCGGGCACCACCTTCTCCTCCGCCAGCCAGGGCGGGACTCTGGGGGCGCTGACCAGCGTCACAGGCACGCCAGGCAGTCATCCGGGCACTCCGGGCAGCGGGTCGATGACGCTCACCGCAGTCAAAGACACCAGCATCAACGCCGATCAAACGAGCCTGAACTACGGCGCGGGCACCTCCCTCATCGAAAACCGTGGCAGTGGCGATGCCCTGGGCACGCGGCAGGTTCTGGTGCAGTTTGACCTCAGCACGCTGCCCGCAGGCGCCACGCTGACCGGTGCCCAGTTCAAGCTCACCAAGACGGATGGCAGCAATCCAGCATCTGCTTACCAGATCTATCCGCTCCTCAAGCAGTGGATGGAAGGCACCGGTGGCAGCGCAGGCACAGCCGGGCCGGCCAGCTTCAATCAACGCATGTCCGGCAGCTACTGGGGCGGTGGCAGCGTGGCCTTTGACAAGTCCGCGCCTAGTGCTGACTTCGGCGGCCTGCTCGCGGAGACCTTTGTGTATGGAGCCGGCACCTACACCTGGACCAGCGCCACCCTGCTGGCGAGGGTGCAGAGCTGGTACTCCACGCCTGCTTCAAACTTCGGCCTGGTGATGGGCAGCAACCAAACAGGCACCACGGACACCGTCTGGAACAGCCGTGGGAGCACGGGCACAAAGCCTCAGCTCGTCGTCAACTATACCACCACCCCCACCCCGGCCACCACCACGACGATCACCGTCAGCCCCTCCAGCGTGGTGGATTCAGGATCAGGTGTGAATGTCACCGTCAGCATGGCCGTCACTGCCACGGGCGCTGTCACGAACATCACGCCGTCCACGCTCTCCCTTGTGCTTGGTAGCAATGGTGCCACGGCCACAAAAGTATCCGGCCCCACAGGCTCTCCGGCTTCCATCGGTGCCGGCGGCGGCACGGCCACCTTCACCTGGACGTACAAGGTCTTCAAAGGCGCGTCCGAGGATCAGCTTCGCTTTTCCGGCACTGCCACCGGCACGGGGGCCACTTTTGCCTCTGCGACCTCGAACGGTGTGGTGGTCAGAGACGCCGCCTCTGCCTCGGTAGTGACCTGGCTGCTCGGCAGCAACACCCCGCAAGTGGATGGCAGCGACCCGGGCACTAGCGGCAGCGTGAACACTACGATCACCTCATCCAAGGCGACTTTAAACTATGAGGGTAATCCCACGTTTAACTACGGTAATGACGCGGTTATCCAAGTCGAACCGGACTCAAACTACCGCGTACGTAGCTTTGTCGAGTTTAATCTATCGTCCATCCCCGCGGGCGCCACGATCACATCCGCTTCGCTTCGTTTGGTCCACACCTCTCTGGCAGACAGCGCTGGTACTACGGGAGGCGGAGACCCGTTCTCGGTCGGAATCCGTCGCGTAACTCGTGCCTGGGTCGAAGGCACGGCCGCGAACGTTGCCCAAGCGGGTAGTTTGACATGGACGAGTGCCGGCCCTGCTAACTGGACGACTGCCGGGGGCGATTTCAGCGCCACGGATTACGGTTCATTCATTGGCGGTGCGCCCGACGCGCCAGGAACGGTATATTCAATCGACGTTTTGACTCTGGCCAACGAATGGTATCAAGGCACGCAAGTCAATAATGGATTGGCACTGGTGCCACTCACAGACACCAGCGGGGATGATTGGTTTAACATGTTTAGCGACGAAGCCACCGATGCCAACAATCGTCCGCAACTCCTTGTAACATATACCCCAGCCCCCCAGCCCGCCACCACCACCGACATTGCCGTCAGTCCCGCTCTGGTGACAGATACAGGAACTGGTGTGAACGTGAACGTTTCCATGACCGTTAGTGCAGCGGCAGCGGTGACCGGCATCGTGCCATCCGCCCTCACGGTGTCTGGCACCAATGGCGCAGGAGCCACCCTCGTTTCAGGTCCGGTGGGATCTCCTGCCAGCGTGGAAGCGGATGACTCTGCCACGTTCACCTGGGTTTACCGCGTCACTCGTGGCACGCTGCCGGGTGAGGTGAGATTCAGTGGCAATGCCACCGGCAGCGGAGCCACCTTTGGCAGCGCCACCTCCAACGGCATCCTCGTCACTCCGCCGCTGACGATGACGGTCACGGTGAATACCTCGCCCGGAGTCGATTTCGTCAACAACGTCGCCAGCTACTACAACAGCGCCACACTGCTAGCCACCGCCAGCGCCCAGACCAGCCTCACTGGCAGCATCGGTGACCTCGTGTGGGCGGATGTGAATTCCAACGGCATCAAAGAGGCATCCGAAACCGGCGTGGGCGGTGTGCGTGTCTTTGCAGATGCGGATGCGGACGGCCTTTTCGATGTGGGCGAACGCAGCAGCACCACCGATGGCAACGGTGCCTACCGCATCAGCGGTCTGACGACCAATGGCGGCACGCCCTGGAGGATCACCGTGGATCTCAGCACCCTGCCACCAGCCTGGATGATGACCACCGCCAGCATGCTCCAGCGCACCCTGGCCACCAATGGCACCCAGATCAATGACGCGGATTTTGGCATCAACTCCGCCTCCGCCTTCACTGCCACTCTCGGAGGCTTCGTTTACACTGACACGGATGAAAACAACGTCTTCACTGGTGATGAATCCCCGCTGACCGGCGTGACCGTGCTGCTCTACCGCGATGTGAATAGCAGCGGCACGCTCGATGGCTCGGATCTGCTGCTGCGCTCCGCCGTGACCGCCGTGAATGGCTTCTACAGCTTTAGCAGCCTCAACGCGGCTGCCTACCTCGTGGACGTGGTGGAGTCTTCCGTGCCAGCCGGCATGGTTTTCGTGAGCGGTGGCACCGCCGTGCGTGCCGTCACGCTGGTGAATCTGCAAACCCGCACGGATGTGAACTACGGCTTCAACCACAGCGGCAGCATCGGCGATCTCGTTTATTACGACACCAACAACAACGGCGTCTGGAATGCCGGTGAAGCAGGCATCCCGAATGTCCGCGTCAGTGTTTACCTCGACGAAAACGACAACGACGAGGTCGATGCCGCCGAAGCCGAGGTCGGCATCGCTTTCACGAATGCCAGCGGCATTTACAACGTCGGCAAGCTGCCGCCGGGAGAGTATGTCGTGAGGGTCGATGAACAGCACGTGCCCGCCCCCGTCGGCAGCCCGAACGCTGGCCTCTACAACACCATGCTGCCCACCACGGGAGAAGAAATCGGCGTCACCCTAGCTGCCGCGCAAGCACTCACCACAGCCGACTTCGGATTCGCCGAATTGGGCGCACTCGAAGGCCATGTCTTCTACGACCAAGACTCCAACGGCATCTTCGATGTGAACGAAGTGGGCGTACCCAACATCACCGTCAACCTCAGCGGCGTCACGCTGAGCAGCACGCCTGTGAGTATGACGACCACCACCAATGCGGATGGAGAATACACCTTCCTCGTTCCCGCTGGCACCTACAGCGTCACCTTCAACAACGCCGACCCTGACTTCCCCTCAGGCATGACGCGGAACACCACTGTCGCGATCTACACGGCGACATTGCAAGGCGGCTGGGAAATCGAGGGTCTGAATTTTGGCCGAACCTACACCGGAGCATTGGGAGGAGTCATCTTTGCTGACTCCAATGGCAATGGCACACGCGATGGCGGTGAAGGCGGCCTACTCGGAGCCGTCGTGGAGTTGTTTGATTCAACAGGGGTTACCTGGCGTGCCGGTCGCGTCGTCGGTGCCGATGGTGCTTATCGTTTTGATGGTCTGGCCAATGGCGCACACGTCATCAAAGTGCGCGCTGATTCTTTGACCAACATGAACGGTGCCACCCTCACCGCCGATCCCGTGGCTCCGCTGGACGGCATCGCCAGCAGCACCATCACGGCAGGTTCACAGAACTTGAATCTCAACTTCGGCTACCTCGCAAGCGTGACCCCTCCTGCGGGTGGCTGCCCTACACCGCTCGGTCAGACCCTCGGCTCACAGTACATGGTCACCCGTGTCGGTAAGGATGTGCTGGGTGGTCAGGCCTATGCGCAGGCGCAGTGCATCATGGCCATGTCACCGAATGGGCGCTGGGCAGCAGGTGTTCGTTTTGGAACTACGACACGCGGCTTTGTGATGAATGTGCCGACCTACGGCTACGCGGATGTGCCGAAGCTCACCTCGACGAATCCGTATGCGATCAGCACCGACATCAATGATGCAGGCAATGCCGTGGGCCATGAGCGCTGGACTAGCGGCATCAACGTCAATGTTCTCGGCTGGCTTCACACGCGTGCGACAAATACCACCCAGCGCCTGCTGACGCCCTTTGATGCAAATCCGAGCATCAGCGTGATGCCAGTCTCGATCACCAATGACAGCCTGTATGCCTTTGGAACCGTCGATCCCGATGGACCCGGAGCCACCGCCAGTCAGGGCGGCTACTGGTCGCTCGGCACACGTCAATGGACAGCCATTTCAGGTCTGCGTGAGGTCATTGATGCAAGTGCAGATGGCAGTGTGCTTCTGGTGGTGAGCAGCAGCGGTCAGGGCCAGATTTTGCGCGGCAGTGTGCAAGACGGATGGAGCACCGTTGTGGTGTCCTTTACTGGCAGAATCAGGGGCGGTGAAGTCAGCGCCAATGGTCGCTATGTCGGCAGTTCAGAGGTCATCAGCGGCGTGCCCACACCTTTCGTTTATGACACACTTAACGGCACGCGCACCAATCTCCCGCGCGCGGTTTCGGATACACTCGGCGGCATTGTCGGAGCTATCAGTGATACCGGTCGCGTGCTCGGCACCCTCTACTCCACAGGCAGTGCAGGCAGCGCCGCCGTGCTTTGGGAATCCCCAACGGCGGGATACACGACGATCCTGAACGTGCTGCGCAATGACGGGCATACTCAGCAAGACGCCGCTTACCTGAGCTGGAACATTTACAATGGTGGAGACGGCATGTCGGCTGACGGCCTAACTTTCGGTGTGTATGGAAACAACCCACTCGGGATGGAGGACAGTCTGCTCTTCCAAACCATGCCTGCGACTGAGGATCGGCTGTGCTTGGGCAATGCAGTGTGGCTGGACAATGATGCTGATGGCCTGAAGGAAGGCGGTGAGCCTGGCCTAGCTGGAGTCGTCCTGCGCCTCTACAAAACGGGAGCCGATGATGAGATCGGTGGCACGGGTGATGATGAGGATTGGCAGGTCATGCCAAGCATCACGACAACCAGCGCAGGCAGCTATGTTTTCAGCCCGCTAGGTGACGGTAAATACTATCTCACAGCGACTCCTGTTTCCGCCGCGCCGGTCACATCGGGTGCGCCTGACTTGGCGGATAATGGCCAGGACAATGATAACAATGGGCGTCAGCCTGGTGGCCCCGGATCTCTCGTCTATGGCCCGGTCATCACATTACAGTCAGGCACTGAACCGGTGACGGATGGTGATGTGGATGCAAACACCGACTTCACCCAGGACTTTGGTTTTAATAACGGGCTCGCTGTTGGGGACACCGTCTGGAACGATCGCGACAACGACGGTCAAAACGAACCCGCCAATGGTGAACTCGGCATCGCCGGACTAACGATTGAGCTACTCAATGCCACGACTGACGCGGTGATTTTAAGCACGACGACCGATGACAACGGTTTCTACATGTTTAACACCGCCACGGCGGCAAATTATAAGGTGCGTGTGCCCTTCCTGCCAGAGGCGACACCGCTGCCTAGCAGCACGGTCGTGACGACTGACAATGGCGTGAATAACGACAACAACGGCTCGCAGCCGGGAGCTAAGGAGACGGCTGTGACGAGCATGAGTTTCGCGCTTGCCACAGGCACTGAGCCGGGCACCAGCGGCAGCACCAACTACGAGCGCACCATCGACTTCGGCATGCGTGCCTGCCCCGCGCTCACCATCACGCCGTCATCATTGTCGGCAGTGGCGCAGGATAGTGTGTATAGCCAAGCGCTTGGCGCAGCAGGCGGCGTGGCACCGTATAATTGGAACCTCATCAGTGGCGTGCTGCCAGACGGTTTAAGTCTGAGTTCTTCAGGCATCATCAGTGGTTCACCAACGATCGTCGATACCTTCATCTTCACCGTGCAGGCTACAGATGCCAAAGGCTGTGCCAGCACTGCCTCCTACAGCCTCACGATCAATTGCCCCGTCATCTCACTGAACCCGACGACACTGCCAGTGGCGACTCGCCTCAGCACTTACACGCAGGACATCACGATGAGTGGTGGTCGCGCACCTTATGTCGTGGCGTTGGCAGGCGGCAGCTCTCTGCCTGCGGGTCTGCAAATGCTGGATAATGCGATCACTGGCACCCCGACAGCAAGTGCAGGTAGCTACAACTTCACCCTCAATGTCGCAGACGGCTCAGGCTGCGTCGGTAGCCGCGCCTACACCCTGATCATTTCATGCCCAGTGATCTCGATCACTCAGACATCCCTGCCGAACGGAACCGTCGCTTCAGCCTACACGCAGACGCTCACCGCAGCGGGCGGCACTGGACCCTATAGCTACACCGTCAGTGCAGGTGCGCTACCCACTGGGCTGACTCTGAATGCGAGTTCAGGTGTCATCAGCGGCACGCCGGTCAGCTCGGCTTCCTTCGTCTTTACCATTCGTGCTGCGGACGCCGCGAACTGCGCTGGCACACGTGACTTTGGCATGACTCCCGCCTGCCCGATCATTGTGGTGAATCCCACCTCGTTCATCAATGGCGTGGTCGGTCAGGCCTACTCGCAGGCGGTCACCGGCTCGGGCGGTGTCGCTCCTTACAGCTATGCCGTGAGTATTGGAACCTTGCCCACAGGCTTGGTTCTCAATGCCGCGACGGGAGCGATCACTGGCGCTCCCACAAGTTCTGCCGCCGTCAATTTCACCATGCGTGCAACTGATAGTGCCGGATGCGTGGGCACACGGGCATACACAGTGACTCCAGTCTGCCCCACGATTACGGTTAATCCGAGCACGCTTGCCGTTAGCACTGTGGGTTCGGTTTATAGTCAGACGCTGACTGCCACAGGCGGCACGGCTCCTTATGCATTCGATATTACCGCTGGGACACTGCCTGCCGGACTGGCGCTGAATGCGACCACAGGAGCGATCACCGGCACGCCGACGACGAGCAATGTCGCAGGAGTGTCAGTGACCTTCCGCGTCACGGATAACAATGGTTGCCAAGGCACGCGCATCATCAGCATGAAGACCTGTCCTGCCATCGTGGTGAATCCCGCCTCGCTGAGCAATGGCATCGTCGGCACGGCCTACAGTCAGACTGTGACAGCGACAGGCGGCACGAGTCCCTACGCCTTCACAGTCACGAGCGGCACGCTGCCTGCCTGGGCCATACTGAATGTCAGCACGGGTGTGATCAGCGGCACGCCCAATACTACCACAGCGGCCTCATTCACTGTCACAGCGACAGATGCGAGTGCCTGTGTCGGCACGCGTGCCTACACAGTGACGCCTGTTTGCCCAGCCCTCACACTGACTCCTGCTACGTTAGTGAACGGCATCGTCGGCACAGCTTACAGTCAGAGCGTCGCTGCATCTGGCGGCACGGCTCCTTACTCGTATGCGGTGAGTGTCGGTGCCCTGCCAGCAGGTCTAGCTTTGAATGTCACGAGCGGGGCCATCACAGGCACACCCACGAGTTCAGCCAATGCCAGCTTCACGATCCGAGCTACGGACAGCCTTGGTTGTCAGGGCACACAGGCTTACACGGTCACACCGGTTTGTCTGGCCATCACGGTGAATCCTAGCACGCTGCCCGATGGCACCGTGGGCACTGTTTACTCTCAGACGATCAGTGCTACCGGCGGCACGTCACCCTACAGTTTCAGCCTTTCTAGCGGCACCTTACCAGCGGGCCTCACACTGAATTCGAGCACAGGGATTCTCTCTGGCACGCCGACGGCAAGCACGGGTGCTGCGACATCGCTGACCTTCCGAGCCACGGACAATTTTGGCTGCCAAGGCACGCGCAGTGTGCTGCTGAAAATCTGCCCCGTCATCATCGTCAATCCTGCCACTCTGCCAGCGGGCACCGTGGGCGCGGCTTACAGTCAAACGCTCACTGCCAGTGCTGGCGTCGCACCTTACTCTTATGCCGTGACAAGCGGCACGCTGCCAGTGGGCCTAACTTTGAATGCCAGCTCAGGGGTCATCTCAGGCACGCCTACCGCTGCCATCAGTGCAAACATCACGGTCACGGCGACCGACGTGAATACCTGCACTGGCACGCGCAACTACACGCTCGGCATCGGTTGCCCGCCGATCACGATTACACCTGCTGTGCTTTCATCTGGCACTGTGGGCTTGGCATTTTCACAGCTCTTAACCGCCACGGGTGGGGCTGCACCGTATGTGTGGGATGTGAGTCTGGGCACCCTGCCTGCGGGCCTGAGTCTGAACTCTAGCGGTCTCCTCAGCGGCACGCCCACGACGAGTAACGCAGCAGGTGTGAGTGTCACCGTTCGTGCTTTGGACAACCTTGGTTGTGCGACCACGAAGAGCTATGTGATCCAGATTTGTCCGGTGATCACCGTGAATCCAGTTTCACTCGCAGCCGCCACTGTGGGCAGCACGTACAGTCAGGCGCTAACCGCAAGTGGTGGCGCGGCAGCGTATGCTTTCAGCGTCGCTAGTGGTTCGCTGCCAGCGGGACTCAGTCTGAGTAGTGCAGGCATCCTCAGTGGCACACCCACCAGCAGCGCGCCTGCTAGTTTCACCGTCAATGCCACCGATGCCAACGGCTGCCTTGGCTCACGCGCCTACACACTGACTCCCGTCTGCCCAAGCATCACGGTGAATCCCGTTACGTTGCCAAATGCAACCCTGGGCAGCGCTTACAGTCAGACTCTGAGTGCCACGGGCGGCACGGCAGCCTACACCTTCAGCGTCACCAGCGGCACGCTGCCCGCAGGTCTCACTTTGGATGGTGCGACAGGACTACTGAGCGGCACGCCGACAGCGGTGGCTAGCACCGGTGTCCCCATCACCTTCAGCGCTACCGACATCTACGGCTGTGCTGGCACACGCATCATCACGGTCAAAGTTTGCCCCGTCATCGCGCTCAATCCTGCTTCTCTGAACAACGGCATTGTGGGCACTGCTTACAGCGAGACCGTGACTGCAACAGGTGGCGCTACGCCTCACGTCTTCACGATTAGCACAGGCGCACTGCCGACATGGGCGACTCTCGATTCCAGCACAGGAGTGATCACTGGCACACCCAATAGCACCACCACCGCCAGCTTCACTCTCAGTGCGACAGACGCGAATGGTTGTGTCGGTTCACAAGCCTACACCGTGGTTCCAGTCTGCCCGAGCATCACCGTGAGTCCGGCGTCGTTGCCCGTGCCGACGGTGGGCAGCAGTTACACTCAGACTTTCACCGCCACGGGTGGCATCGCGCCACACACCTTTGCCGTGAGTCTTGGCCTGTTGCCAGCTGGACTAACTTTGAATAACGCCACGGGTGTTGTCTCTGGCACTCCGACTAGCACGGCCAATGCCGCCTTCACGATTCGTGCGACTGACTTCTATGGCTGTCAGGGCGCGCGCGCTTACAGCGTCACGCCCGTCTGTCCGGCGATCTCGATCACTCCGTCCTCCCTGCCATCGGGCACCGTCGGCACGGCCTACTCGCAGAATGTGAGCACGACGGGCGGGATCGCCCCGATCACCTACGCGATCTCTGGCGGCAGCATGCCTGTGGGTTTAACTTTAAATGCCACCACCGGCCTCATCAGTGGCACGCCGACCAGCACGGCCTCCAGTGCCTTCACCATTCGTGCTACAGACACGAATGGTTGCCAGGGAACGCGAGCTTTCAGCCTGACGCCCGTTTGCCCGACCATCGCCTTGGCTCCAGCCTCCCTGCCTGTGGGCACAGTCGGCACCGCCTACACTCAGACTGTGACCGCAACGGGTGGCACAGCACCATACGCGCACTCCCTCAGTGCGGGCACGCTGCCAGCAGGACTCACTTTAGATTCTGTCTCAGGTGTGATTAGCGGCACGCCCACAGCGAGCAATGGTTCAGGTGTCAACATCACCCTGCGTGCGGTGGATGCGAATGGCTGTGCTGGCACACGCGCACTGACGTTGCGCATCTGCCCCGTGATCGCATTGTCACCCGTTAGCCTGAGCAGTGGCACCGTCGGCACCGGCTACTCAGACACCGTCACTGCCAGCAACGGAGCCGCCCCCTATGTGTATGCCATCTCCAGTGGCAGCCTTCCATCGGGCTTGAGTTTAAACACCACCTCAGGCGTGATTTCTGGCACGCCCACCAGCACCACAGCGGCAAACTTCACTCTCCGCGTCACTGACTCGAATGGCTGCCAAGCCACGCGCACCTACACCGTGACACCTGCTTGTATCGCGATCACGGTAGCTCCAGCCGTGTTGCCAGTCGCCACCGTAGGCACCTCCTACAGCGAAACCTTCCTAACAACTGGTGGTAATGCGCCGCTGACTTTTAGCTTCAGCGGCACACTGCCTGCTGGACTCACTTTAAATAGCAGCACAGGAGTGATGAGTGGCACACCCACTTC
>CAZOVY010000014.1:0-78147 GCA_964583255.1 uncultured Prosthecobacter sp. | reverse complement strand
AGATTCTAAAAAGTACAGCGCCTTTTTAGACAATCTTTTCGAGAACTGGTCTAGGAGCCATCAAATGCATCTTCTGAAGTCTAAAAAGAATCTCGTTCTTGGCCTTGCCCTTGTCTTTGTGATTATCGGACTCGCTGGAGGCTGCGCCAGCACCAGCTTGCCGCCCCGTATTACCGCAGAACAAAGCGCCCTGCTTCAAAAGACACGATTGGCCCTTACGGTTGGCGTCGAGGGCTATAAGTTTCCTGTGTATTCTGAAAAGCTCACCAGAGCACTTGCCGAGACCCATCTGTTTTCTCGCGTGGACCACCTGACGAATTTCACCACGCCTCCGGACCTTGTGGCGCGTGTCGAGGGAACCATCTACGGGACTGCTACCATCCCAATTCTGACTGGTCTGAGCCTTGGCATCATTCCGACAACCGTCAGTGAAACGCACGGCTACTCATTCTCCCTCCGCCGGCCAGGGGCTGGTGCTCCGCGCCTGCCGATTCGATTTTCCTATTCGGGACCGACCACTCTTGGGTGGTGGGCTGTTGTCCTCAATCTGTTACCAAATCGAACCATGAGTGATGTGTATAGTCACCCTCGATTCATGGAAGCATTCGCCTCGGAGATCGTTACACAAAGAGATGCGATAGAGTCCTTGAAGACTCAATGACGCTAACCATGTGCGAGCCACAGCCACGGAACTTCACCGGCCTTCTTAGCCGATCAGGAAAGTCTTGTCCGCTGCGCAGAAACTGATCAAACTGCAACGTGAGACCTCTGAAGATCCGCTGCAAGTCACCGACAGACCCTAACATCAACATCCACCACCCCACGAACCATGTTGTGCCAAGCCTGCCTCCTCTGTGCCATCCTTTCGTTCACCGCTTGCTCCACAGAAAAATCGACCCGACCACCACCGCAGCCTGCCCGTGTTTTTACAGGCGAAAATCAGGCTGAATTTCTCCGGCGAGGTTGAGGAACGGGTGAAAATGACGAATGCCGAAGACCCGTTAACCAGGCAGGCTCCGTCCAAGGGCGAACCTTGAGGTTGTCCGACAGAATGACCGCAACGCCTGCCCATTCTCACAGGCTAGAAAGCCTATGCTACGGCTGTGGCAGCCATCCCATCACACCCAGCCACTCGGCGCAGCGTTGGGGCCAGGCGTTGATGGGTTGTTTGTTGTCTCTCATGCCGAAGCCGTGGCCGCCTTTCGTGAAGAGGTGGAGTTCGGCGGGGATACCGTTCTTTTTGTATTCGAGATAGAGGACGGTGGCGGCGATGGGGTTCTGGCCGTCATCGTGAGCGCAGGCGAGGAACATGGGCGGCGCATCGGCAGGGACGGTGAAGTCGGGCTTGAGCTTGGTGGGATCTTTGGCATCCACGAAACCGCCGCCGTAGATCATGATACCGAAGTTGGGCAGGTTGGTTTTCAAACTGCGATCACAAGCGATATGGGCTAGCAAGTTGCCTCCGGCGCTGAAGCCAAGGAGGCCGACGCGGTTGGGGTCGAGGTTCCATTCCTTGGCATGACTGCGGACAAGGGCGATGGCTTTCGCCGCATCTTGGACGGGCTTCTCATGCGGGGCGGCTTCGTCGCGAGTGGGGGTGCGGTATTTGAGGAGAATGCTGGTGACGCCGATGGTGTTCAGCCATTCGCAGACCTGTGCGCCCTCATGAACGGCTGAGAGGAAAATGTAGCCGCCGCCGGGAGCGACGATGACGCTGGTGCCATTCGGTTTCTCGGGACGATAGACGATGATCGTGGGATCGCTGATGTCGGTGACGGTGCTCTTTCCGGCCTTGGTACGAATGAAGTCTTCGGTGAACTTGGAGTGCGGCAGCATCTTGCCCGAAGCGCCCTCAGGCCAGAGTTTGAGAGTAAGCGGCTCGGCGGCAGAAACAAAGGAGGTCAGGGCAAGCAGGAGGGTGGTCAGACGCTTCATGATGACGAGCCTAGCATAAGACGGCTGGCGGCAAGAATCGATTATCAGCCTCACGGCATCCAACGCACTTTGTATGGACGCGTGTCTGAAAAGGTGATTTTCCCCTCTGGGCTGAAAAGCCGCAGCGTAGCACCCCGCTGGCTAAGAATGGTGCGACCACTCCTCGGATGCACATCCACAGATTTCACCTCTTCAGCCTTGGCAGCATCCTTGATGAAGACCTCGTTGCCTCCGGCACAGATCAGTTCATCGGAATGGACATGTTGGAAAACGATCAGGAAAAGGAAGGCACAGCGCATGGCTGTGATACAGGCCCCCTAGCGCGAATCACTCACGCTTCTGCGCAAACATCCAGTCCCACAACTCCGCCTTTTCATACGCTGGCCCCCAACTGCCATGGCCCACGCTGGGGAACTCGGTGTATTTCGGCTCGGGCTTCACCTCGGCTTTTTTGAGTGCTTCAATCATGTCGCGTGAGCCGGTGACGGGCACGGCTTCATCTTTGTCGCCGTGGAAGGCCCAGATGGCCACGCCATTCATCTTGGCGGCTTCTTCCGTCTGCCAGATGCCGCACACCGGCACGGCGGCGGCGAATTTTGAAGCGTGCTTCGCGATGATGCCCCAAGTGCCCATGCCGCCCATCGACTGGCCGGTGATGTAAAGGCGCGCGGCATCAGCCTTGGTCTCGGCGATCACGGCATCGAGCGTCTCGATGAGTTCTGGCATCACCGAGCGCACACCAGCACCTCCGCGAAATTCGCTCTCCGCCCAACGGGTCGATTTACCATCGCAGGCTGGAGCCATGACGATGCATGGGTGCTTCTTCTGCATCTCGGCACTGGCGAGCAGATTCGCAGCATCGGTGTTACCGCCAGCACCATGGAGGCAAAGCACGAGCGGCAGCGGGCCTTCGGTCCTCTCTGTCGGAACAAAGAGGCTGTAGCGCATGATCTGCCCATTGGTGGCTTTGAATTCCTTGAGTTGGAAAGCCATATTCGCACCACCAGGCCGCGCTTGCTCTTCTTTGCCGCGTCGGCCTTTGTTCAGCATGGCTTCCACTTCCTTCGCATCGAGAGCCCCATCACTATTCGCATCCTGACTGGACATGCGTTGCCACAATTTGTCACCGAGTTCCTCTTTGGAGAGCTTGCCGTCCTTATTTGTGTCCTTGGTCATCAAGCGCTCGCTGTCGATGCCTTTTTCTTTCGCGAGTGCGATGACGCTGACCACGCAAAGCGTGGTGATGAGTAATGTCTTCATGCAGAGTTCATCTTGAAACACCGATTAGCGAGAGATTTGCTGCAAAACCTCAAGCGCCTTCGTCTCGAAAATCTTTTGCCACTCCGGGGCCACGAGCGTGTCGCAGTCCTCCTGCGCATAACCAGTATTGAGTCGCTGCGAAACTGTAGGCGTGTAGAAGATGTAACCGTTGGTGTAGCCGGAGACGAAGGCGTGCGCATCCTTCGCCAGTGACTTGATGTTGAGCCCGATTTGAACGGTGACTTCGCCGGGGAAAGTCACGAGTTTGAAGTCGCCGATTCGGAGGCCACACACTTCGACATCGAGCGTTGGTTTGCCTGCTGCTTTGGTTTCTTCGAGATGCTTCTTCAACAAGGCCAGGTTGGTGTTCAAGCGCGTGAGCTGCTCCATCATGGTGATGTTTTGCAGGTAGTTCTCCACCACCACACGATTGTCGGTATCTAGCTGAGTGATGGCTTTCCCATCATGCAGATAGCTCTGTAAGTAGTGTGATGGGAAATCGGGCGAGAGTCGCTGCTGGATCAGTAACGGCAGGAAGGTTTTGAAGTTGATGTTCGTCGGCTTTAGCGCCGCGAGCAGCCTGGCTTGCTCCGACTGAATGGCCGTGATGCGCTGCTCATAGTCTACCGCGCGCGGGATCGAGATGACTTCATTGCTCATTTTCAATGCACCCTCCGGCTTCGTTTCGATTTCCCTCACGGCACTCAGCACACTTGCACCCAGCATGGTTCCCAGTGGTTCCGCATCGGCCGGGCGGCTCACTTCTTTGTAGCGTACGGGGTTGATGTCACCGCCACAGCCTTGCACGAAGAACGCCATCGCACCGCCGCCGAGAGCTTCCTCAATGACCTTCGAGGCATAGCCAGGGTAGTCCGCCGAGCTGCCCTTGCTGGGCGGGTTCATGATCGGATGACAGGCGAACTGATAAAGCACGGCTAATGGTTTGCCGTCCTCACGATCCAGTCGCAGCAAGCCGATCTGCGGATCAATCGGCCCCACGCCCGCCACATCTTCATCGCGCGGCATCGAGTAAGCGCGCCGCATGTCCACCTGGCTGCCATCCTTCATCTTGAGGCGGCGGTTCTCACTGATGCGCGCTTCGCGCCCGATGCCTGCTCCCGCTTTCACCGGCACCAGATTCTTCATCGCCTCTTTCACGGCCTGAATGACCAGCGGCTCCAGGTCACCGCGCACGATGCCATGGCAGTGACTCGCATTCACCACCACGCTCGACGGCGCAATGCCCAGGTCCTTCTCCAAGGCACCCCGAACCGTTGCCATGAAGCCATTGCCGACGCGGCCAATGCCGCCGACCGACACCGCATCCAGAGTGATGAACACGACGGTCGTCTCTGCTGTTTTCAAGACCAACGCCTTCGCGAAGCAGGGATCATTTATGAGTGCCGTTGTGCGATCTGTGATGTCCACCTTCGCCACACCGGCACGGAGTTCGGCGGCATGAAGAGCCGCGGTGACGGGAAGCAGGGAAAGGACGAGAAGGAGATGTTTCATGGTTGGTTATTTCTTCATGACATGCGTCAACGCCGCCATGAGATCGAGACGTCGATAGGTCTGCTTGGTCGGCGTGTCTTCGACAGGTTTGCCGGTCTTTTGAAAGATGACCATCATCGCTTCGGCGATGTTTGGGGCTTCAGTCTTCCAGTTGTAACCGCTCTTCTCGATGGCCTCGCGCAAGATCATCGCCGCTCCGCAAACGATGGCATTTGATGAGCTTGTGGCCTTTGCTGGCACCAGAAGATCAAGCTTTGCGTGGCGATCCAGCATGGCGATGTCCTCGCCAGGTATCACCGCGCCGATGGCAAAACAGTTCGGCTGTGAGGCTGGCCACGAGATGCCTTTGGTGAAGCCGTGATTGCCTGCCGGGGAACTGACCCAGATGCCGAGTTCGCGCAGCGTCGCCAGCTTGGCATCGATCTCAGTCGGCACGGGTTCGGCGTGCTCTTTGTCATCGACAGGTGCGAGGTTCACCGTGGTGATGTGATGCTCAGCATGATGGTCGATCACCCATTGCAAGGCGCGAGCCAGCGAGGCGCTGTCGCTAATTTTGCAGTGGCAGCATTCGAGGCTGCGCACGATGGCGAGCTGGTTGTTGAAGGCCACGCCGTGCTTGCCCGCATAGTTGACTGACGATGGAATGCCGATCGTGCTGCCGTGGTAGCCCTTGCCTTCGTGTTTGGGGTCATTATCGCCATCCACGGCATCGTAGGTGACTTTGACTTTGTCGCCCTGCCACTCGGGCCTCGACATCGTGCAACCGTCATCGAGCAACGCCAGTGTCTGGCCTTTTCCAAACGTGAGAACGTCCGCATAGGTCTTCCATGCCTGGATGATGCCTGCGTGCTCGAACTCGGCAGGTTGTGCAGGTTCAAATGCAGGCTCCGCGCAGATGAGCGACGCAGGTAACTGCACCCACACAAGGACAATGGCAGGCAGAAGAAAGTGTTTCATCGGAAGAGGAATGCAGACTGCGAGGCGAATGGCTCACCCCATGAGTCCCTGGATGTCGATGAGATGAAGCTGGCGGCCATTCGCGCCGTCAGGCGCGTCGATGCAGACGAGCTTTTCATCACGACTGCTGCGCGGATGGCAGTCCACACGCCACTCACCTTTGTATTCGGGTGGTTGCACGAAGTTTCCGAGGTCGATGCGCTTCTTTGATGCGATGTGGTAGAGATGCGGTGTCTGGATGCGACGAATACCCTGCGGATACGTGTCATTGAGGATCCACTCGTTGTTCTTCAGGTAAGTGAGGTGGCCACCCTTATCGAGAATGCCGTGACCGATCTCCTCCACGATCCCGCTGTCCTTGTCTTCAAAGAGGAAGTCGCCCCAGTCCTTGTTGCCCAACCAGTCCTTGGCTTGCGAGAGGATGTGCGTGGCATCGCGCCAGATGAAGTGCGAGGCGTAGCCGTTCGGGATCACGATGCGCAAGTCACTGCCGTCCATGTTCGCCGTGATGAGCCGCGTGAGATGGCCGCCCTTCGGCTGTGTCCAGCGATGCAGCATGATGAAGCGCTTTCCATCCGGCCCCACGAGTAAATGATAGGCGTGATGCTTCGAGTCGGGATGGTTTTCGATCACCCCGCCGGTCTTCGCGAGCAACGCATGGCTGACGATGAGCTTCTCCTCGCCTGTTTCGAGATTCACATGCGTCACTCCGCTGCCAGCAGGAGCCATCTCATCAAAGAAACGATCTTTGATACCCGCGTAGCCGTAGCCCGGACGGCAATCCGCCACGCGCGAGAAGTCGCATGACACAGCCTCTTTGCCATTCGGGCTCAAGGCGTAGATCGGAGCAGGCAGCGTGTGTTTCTCTCCTGTCTTCACGTCCATGATGTGGCTGACGAACTTGTCCTTCTCGCGATCATTCCAGATCACCTTCGACTCCGTGCCGGGAATCCATTGCAACATGCAGCCCTGCTGCCAGTTCCACGCGTTCGACTTACCGAGCGGAATCCATTTGTCCTTCTCCTGCAAATCCACCATGCCCACTTCGATCACATCATCCCCAGTCGGAGAGCGATGCTCGAAGTTCACCTTGTTGCTGAGCACGAAGCGGTTCGTCGGATCAAACTGCAGCTTATCGTAATACGCGAACCAGTGAAAGCCGGGGCCTTTCGTGATGATGCGAGTCGGCGGAAATTTGAGTACCTCCTGACCACGCGCGGCGGCGAGTGGACTGAGGGCAAGGGTGGAGAGAAATCGGCGACGTGATGTCATGAAAAGCAGTACGCTGCGAAGGGACGCGCTTTTCGACCGTATGTGAAGCCATGTTTCGCCTTACTCTCATCTTCCTCGCAAGTTCAGCCCTGGCCGAAGACTGGCCACAGTTCATGTACAACTCGGCGCACTCGGGGAATGCATCGGCGATCGAACTCGATGTCGCGAATCTCGGCCTGCAAGGCGCAGTGGCGATGACCGATGGTATCTACACATCGCCGGTCGTGGCCGATGGCAAAGTATTTGTCGTGGATGGCTCGGGGCTGTGCGCGTGCTTCGATGCGGCGACGCTGAAGGAAGTCTGGCGCTTTCAGAGCAAAGGCGGTAAGCAGAACGTGAACAACGTCAGCTCGCCAGCCATCGTCGCCCAGTATCTGCACTTCGGCACCACGGCTGGCATTTACTATGTGCTGGATCGCGCGACTGGCGCGGTGGTGATGGAGATTGACTGCAAAGAGCCGATCTTCAGCACGCCAGTCATCGGGAAGGACCGCGTCTATTTCGCCACGCTCGGCGCGCAGGTTTATGCGATCACGAACGACGGCGAGGTGAAATGGCAGTGGGACTTCGTGAAGGAGGTTGTCGGTTTCGAGGGCAATCGCTGGAGCGGTGAGCAGTGGGCGAAGTTCTGCGAGGCGCGCATGTTGAAGACGCTGAAGCCCGGCGCGAAGCCGACCTCCAGCGATGGTCGCGTGAATTGGAAGGATCACTTCGTCTGCTCGCGCGACATTTGCCTCATCAAAGGCAACGTGGTCGTCGTGCCTGCGGGCGGTCGCACCTTGTTCATCGAAGACACTGGCGCTGCGCCGAAGCTGAAAGCCACGGGCGAGATCCCCGAGTGGTCCGGCAAAGAATTCCCCGCCACCTTCGGCCAAAGCGCGGACGATGACGGCAACGTCTATGTCCAATGGCATCGCCGCGACAACGCAGGTCGCGTGGACATCATGCGCCTCGACGGCGACACTGTGAAGACCGGCGACTTCGTTCCCAGCACAGACACCAACATCCGCATGGACGGCCTGCTCAGCTTCTCGCCTGTCGCTATTCGCGGGAGTGATGTGTTTCGTGTGAAGCCGGAAACTGGACGCGGATTGATCAGGCACAATATGAGCACGAAGGAGATGAAGACGCTGAGTGGCGCGGGTTCCATCTGCCCACCCGTGCTTACCAAGAATCACGCGATCTTTGGCGGGTTCGACGGCTCCGTGAAGGTCGTGCCTCTTGATGGTGGCAAGTCGATGGAATTGAAGACCCAAGACGCAGCCATCGCAGCACCAGTGGCAGTCGCTGACGGGCGCATCTATGTGCCGAGCGAAGATGGCTCTCTCTACCTCTTCGTGTCGAAACCTGCGACGGCTCAAATTGAGTTCCTTGGCCCCGTGGTATCGAGGATTCGCAGCCCTCTCACCGGCCAACTTGCGGATGCGAAATACGATTGGTTCACCAACTACGGCAACTTCGCGGGCACGAACTCGAACGATCAGCAACTCGCGCCACCGCTGCGCATGAGGTGGGCACGTCGTCTCGAAGGCACGGTGAAACATCTGCCCGTCTGCGGCGGCGGACGCATGTACACCCATACTGCCGAGGGCCAGATCATCGCTGTGGAGCAGGACACAGGTCGCTTGGTGTGGCGCAAGTGGTGGCCGGATGTGTATCTGTCCTTCACCTCACCGCTTTACATCGACGGCAAGCTGCTAGTCCCACAGGCTGGCATCAAAAAGTCCTTCGTGCGTTGCCTTGATGCCGCGACAGGAAAGATGCTCTGGGAAGCGCCCTTCACTGGCAGTCCAAGCTGGAGCCGACAGTTCCCGCCTGTCGTCGCGGGGAAGGTCGCGATCTATGCGAGCGGTTCCGGCGATTATGCGCCGCAGGGCAGCGAGAAGCCGTGGACCTTCGGCGGCGATCTCGTCGTGCCCAAAGATGGCAAGGAAGTGATGAGCTTCATCTATTCAAACGACAACCCGTATTACCCCACCAATCATCATCCGCGACTCTGGGCCTGGGACCTTGAGACGGGTAAGGTCGTGTGGGAGAAGGACTTCTTCGACCTCGGACGCGGCGGCAATGACTGCGGCATCTGCGTGCTCGACGGCAAGCTCTACTACAGTGTCTTCTTCGGCTACGACGCCGACACCAAACGTCGTCGCGGCATGCCCGTCGAGAACAACGGCATGACCATGTGCATCGACCCAGCCACCGGCAAAGTTTTGTGGCAAACCAACGAGTATTACGTCACCGCCAAATGCACGCTCAGCGCCCGCGACGGCCGCCTCTACATCGGCGGCTACAACAAAGCCAACGCGGGCACCGACGACCGCTACGTCTGGTGCCTCGATGCCAACACCGGCAAGCTCGTCTGGAAATCCGACGCCGTGAGCAGCGCGCTGAATGTCGTCAGCGTCGGCGAGCGCTTCATTTTCTCCAATGCCCTGCGCGGCAAAGGCAATATCTTCGACCGCGAGACCGGCAAGGTCGTCTATAGCATCCAGACCAACTACGCCTGCTGCCGCTTCACCATGAGCGAGCCCTATGTCCTCGGTGCCAACATGGACATGATCGACCTCAGCCAAGACGGCAAACTCGTCTCCACCGGCCCCGCGATTGATTCGCGTGAATGCCTCGGAGCGGTGGTCAGCAACGGTCGCATCTTCTACACCTCGCAGGCGAGTGGTTTCGTCGTCTCTCAGACCTATGGGCCAGAGTCGAAGGAATTGCCGCCTGCGTGGGAGAGGCGGTAGCATAGCCTTTCTAGGCTGTGACTCTGCACAAGCACGCCCCGAGCTCACACAGCCTAGAAAGGCTATGCTACGCGCTGACTGACCACCGCCGCGCTCTCCTGGATTCCCCACCAAGACAGCCACCCAGCTCATCCACGGGATCGCCAGCCTGCTACCCGCAGAGTCAGCGAAAGCACCAAGCCCATCTCGCGGGAGCGAGATGGCTACTGTACCCACCGGATGCACGATGGCATCGGCATCGACACCGGTTCGCCCACTGCTTTGATCTGGCCACTGGCGGAATCGATCTGGAAAACAACGACGCTGTTCCCAGGCATGTTCGCGCAGAGCAGCCAGCGACCATCGGGTGTGATGAAGAGATTCTGCGGCCCTTTGCCGAGACTGGGTTCGATGCTGATCAGGGTGAGTTTACCATCATCCGCGATGCGATAGGACGCGATGCTGTCGTGCCCGCGATTGGTGCCATAGAGCAGCTTGCCATCAGGTGTGATCTTTAAATCAGCCGTGTAGCTCTTGCCGGTGAAATCAGCGGGAAGGGTGGAGATCGTCTGGCGCTCGGTCAACGCGCCGGTGTCGGCGGCGTAGTCGAAGAATGTGACGGTGTTGGCCAGTTCGTTGATGACATACACATGATTGCCATTCGGGCTGAATGTGATGTGTCGCGGCCCTGAACCAGGCTTCTGTTTGACGAAGGGTTGGGCTTCATTCGCTGTAAGTTTCGCAGTCGCTGCGTCCAGCCGATAAATCATGATCTTGTCGATGCCCAAATCAGCGGCGAGTGCGAAACGATTGTCAGGACTGACGACAATGCTGTGTGCATTCGGCCCTTTCTGTCGCTCAGGATCGGCGCTCGATCCGTTGTGCTGCACAAACGAGGCGGCTACATCCAAGGAGCCGTCTTTTTGCACGGGCAGTGATGCCACACTGCCGGATGAGTAGTTCGCCACGAGCACCGATTTGCCGGTCGCATCGACATCGAGATAGCAGGAAGCCGTGCCGCGTGCGGACTGCTTGTTGAGCCTCTTCAACTCGCCGGTGCGACCCTCGATGGCATACGCCGCAACGAATTCATCCTCCTCTCCGCCGAACTTCTCCGCGTCGATGGCGTATAGGAATCGTTTGTCCGGCGACACAGCGAGGAAGAATGGATTCTGAATGTCAGTCGTTCGATGCAGCGGTTTGAGAGCGCCGATGTTCGTGTCGAACGTGAATGCGTGAATGCCCGCCTTGTCGCCTGAGGCGAACGCGGAGATGAAGACAAGCGGATCAGCAGCACTGGCGAGAGATGATGACATGCAGAGAGAGCCGAAGAGGATTGAGAGTGTGTGCTTCATGGTGTGATGTTTTATTTACCCGCCGTCAGGAAAGCCAGCAGATCGCGCAACTCGGCATCGGTGAGCGACATGACGAGTCCCGGCGGCATGAGGGACATTTTGATTTCGGTGCGACTGATGACGTCGGCTTCGGGGAAGGAGCGTTCTTTGCCGGTGAGGTCGCGGAAGACTTCGCTGCTGGAAGAGCGCAGAAGAATGCCGGTGAATTCGGTGCCGTCCTTGAGCTTCACGAGAGATGGGTAGAACTGCGGAGCAACTTCGCGATGCGGTTCAAGGATGGAACGAAGGATCGCCAGGCGATCTCCCTGCTGGGCGACGAGCGTGAGATCGGGACCGACGACGTTGCCACGACCGCTGTGGCGATGGCAGGTGGCGCAGATGGCGACCTTGGTGTTGAAAAAGAGGCGGCGGCCAGTTTCGGTGTCGGGCTTGCCGGGAAGGGCATCGAGGAGCTTCAGCCAGGCATCGGTTTGATCGAAGGGTGGACGATTCGCGGCAGGCGTGAAGCCATCGGTGAAGCGGAGGGCGCGTTTGGCTTCGTCGCGGATGGTGGTGTTGTCATTGGTGGTGAGCTTTTGCAGCAACGCGGTGTCGTCGGTGCCGAGGATGGCTTCGGCGCGGAGCTGTGGGCTGCGTTTGTCATCAGCGGCGATCTCGGAGCTGGCTTTGCGTGCAGCAATAGTGCGGACGGCTTCGAGTTGAAGGACTTTGTCGTCGCTGTTCGCGAACTCGCGCAGGAGTTCGAGTGTGAGGGCTTTGTGAGTCGGTGGTGTGAGGCGCAATGCGTAGCCTTTGAGCCGTGCAGGTGTTTTCGGGTTCGTGATGCGCTCGACAAGCACTTCGGGGTTCGTGACACCAGCGCCGGGATCGCCGCGCAAAGTGTTCCAAGTGGCAAGCACAGCTTCAAAGAGACGGAAATCGAGCGTGGCGTCGGAAAGCATGGCTTCGACTTGAGGCATGAAGTTTTTCAGCACGGCATCTGCGGTCCAGCGCAGGCACTCAAAACGTATTTCGGGATCGGCATCGTTGATGAAGGCACGAACCCACTGCTCATCGTTCAAATCGACACGACGCATCGCCACGAAGGCCCACACGCGATCTTGGGGTGATAGTGACTTCAATGCTTCGACGGTCAATCCGGCTCGCGACAGTGCTGAGAGAGCCGCATCGGAGAGATAGGCGTCCTTACCACGAGCAACTTCGAGGAGCTTCGCTGTTTCGAGCTTCGCTTTGCCATCGCGGAGATTTTTCGCCAGTTCGGCTTCCGGCGTGAGCGCATCCGATTTCTCTTTGATCCATGGAGCACTGGTGATTTCGAGTTTCCACATGCGTCCACGTTTGTGAATCGGATACGAGCTGAAGACCCAGTCGTTGAGATAAAACACGCCGTTGCCTGCGGCGACCATGCAGGTGGGGCGGAAGAAGTCGCTGCCTTTGACGAGCGGGATGCGCTCGGAAGTGTAGCCCGCGCCTTTGCGCGTGAGCGGGAAGTAGTCGATGCTGTGATCGCTCCAGCTTGGGATGATCAAGCCGCCGCCGAGTTCGACGACCGCGCATGGCCCTTCACCACTCGGATGCACCATGCCGAGCGTACCGCGCAGTTCACCATTCCACGCGACGAAGGGATGCACAGGTGCGCTGCCATAGACCCACTGGAAACCGTAATCCGCGCCTTCGACAACATTCAGCAAACGACACGGCGGACGACTGCCGGGATCGTTTTCCGCCGCGAAGATTTCGCCGTCTTTGCGCACGAGCAGTCCAAAAGGATTCCAAAAGCCGCGGGCGATGCGGCGCAGTTGCTTGCCGTCGGCAGTGCAGCGAAACACGCCGCCTTCGCCGCGTCCGCTGACTTTGGAGCCATCGGTGGCGGTGATCGTCCAGTCCTTGCCAAAGTTTTCGCCGAGCGAGAAGACAAGACCGCCATCGGGATGCCAGGCCATGCCGCTGAGGCCGTTGTGCGGATAATCGGCGAGCGTGTTCATCGTGGCGAGGTTCTCTTCCAAGTCGCCCACGCCATCGCCATTCGTGTCCTTCACGCGCAGAATGCGATCACGCTCGGCAAGGTAGATCCAGCCATCTGGCCCGCATTCGACATGCATCGTGGCATCTGTCTTGTTGTAGAAGACGCGGCGGTTATTACCGTCCTTGTCGAACACCACCACCTCGTCATGCGCCGGTCCCGCATAACCTTCAGGCCTGAAGTGGGTGTGACAAGAGATGGAGTAAATGTTGCCCTGCGCATCGACATCAATGCCGGTGGGCGTCACGATGTCAGGATGCTCGGCGAGGAGCGTGAGTTTCACACCGGGTTGCAGCGACTCGATCTGCGGCGGCAGATCCTTTGGCACTTCTGGTGCCTTTGGCGGTGCAGTTGGTGGTGCGCTCAGCGCTGCGAGAGTTGGCAGAAGAAAAAGGCAGAGGCGTTTCATCGAGGTGCTCTACTACGTGCACACCTTGCGTTCTCCATCGCTCCAGAGTCCATCCGCTCAGGCTATCAGCTCGGGGATTGGCTTGCCATGATCGACGATGGGTGTGGGGCGGCCATTGAAGTCCTTGATGAAAACTTTGGTGCCATCGATGCCGAGGTGATGATAGATCGTCGCAAGGAAGTCGCCGGGGCCGCATGGGCGCTCGATGACGTCTTCACCGCGCTTGTCGCTGGCTCCGATGATGCCGCCAGTCTGGATGCCGCCACCGGCCCAGATATTGGTGAAGGCACGTGGCCAGTGATCACGACCCGGCTGGAGCGTACCCGCAGGACCACTGGCATCACCAGCACCCGTGCTACGATCAAAACTAATCTTCGGTGTGCGGCCAAACTCACCCGTGACAACGACTAGCACGCGCTTGCCCAAGCCACGAGCGTAAACGTCCTCAATGAGCGCTGAGACGGCTCGGTCGTAATTTGGCATGCGGAAGCGCAGCGCCTCGAACTGATGCTGATTCACCGCATGATCGTCCCAATTGTTAACGCGTCCACAGAGCGGCCCGCTCAACTGAGTAGTGACGATTTCCACGCCTGATTCGACGAGACGACGTGCAAGCAGCAACTGCTGGCCCCAGCGATTGCGACCGTAGCGGTCCCGCGTGTGAGCTTCCTCTTTGCTAAGATCAAAGGCATCGCGTGTCTTCGGGTTCGTGAGCAGCGTCATCGC
Source organism: uncultured Prosthecobacter sp. (assembly GCA_964583255.1). GTDB lineage: Bacteria > Verrucomicrobiota > Verrucomicrobiia > Verrucomicrobiales > Verrucomicrobiaceae > Prosthecobacter. Next base: position 63,978 of record CAZOVY010000014.1, on the reverse strand, counting down.
CTGAGATTCAAATTCATCGAGCGCACCGAGTTCACCCTCACGGTCAAAGGCGCGCTCCATTTTGTCCAGGCTCTTGCGGAGCGCGACACGATCACTCAGACGCTTCGACTCAGACACATCAGAGAGGCCCGTGTTTGGCACTTCAAAGTTAGGTCGATTCGGATCATCCGTGACGGAGAAGGGCGAATACGCATCACCAAGATAGGCTGGACCGTTGTATTCGCTGGGTGGACTCACCCCGACATAGTTCGGCAGCGGATTGGTGCGCTTACCGTCTTTCGAGCGCAGGTAATTGGCCACAGACATCCAATCCGGCAGTTTTACTTTCGGTTTATCACGCGTGTCGGAATCACCCGAGAGCATCTGCATGGTGCCAGCCGGGTGCCCGCCTGCCGCTTGATTCATCGAGCGCAGCACAGTAAACTTATCGGCGATCTTGGCATTCATCGGCAACAACTCCGTGAAGCGTGTGCCCGGCACCTTCGTGGCGATGGTCTTGAATGGGCCTCGATACTCACTGCCGATGTCCGGCTTCGGATCATAGGTGTCGATGTGCGACTGCCCGCCCGGCAAAAACACCATGATCACCGCTGTCCGCTCGCTCTTCGGTTTGAGCGCATTCTCAGCGCGCAACTTCAGCAACCCCGGCCAGCTCAATGAGGCAAACCCCGTCAATCCGACCTGCATGAATCCCCGCCGCGAGATAGGACCGGTGCAACGCGCAAGAGAAGGAGGATGAATGATGGAGGACATGCGCTGAAACCTACGCTCGGCGATGCCTTTATTTATCGGGCAATGCCTCATCGAAACTCAAGCCATCAACTCAGGAATCGGCCTGCCGTGATCGACGATCGGCGTCGGGCGGCCATTGAAATCCTTGATCGTGACCTTTGGGGCGTCGATTCCGAGATGGTGATAGATCGTCGCGAGGAAATCCCCCGCACTGCATGGCCGCTCGATCACGTCCTCGCCGCGTTTATCCGTGGCACCGATGACCGCACCTGTCTGGATGCCGCCGCCTGCCCAGATGTTTGAAAAAGCGCGCGGCCAGTGGTCGCGACCCGGTTGCAGCGTGCCCGCAGGTCCGCTGGCATCTCCCGCGCCCGTGCTTCGATCAAAGGTGATCTTCGGCGTGCGCCCAAACTCACCCGTGACGACCACGAGCACGCGCTTGTCGAGACCACGCGCATAAATATCCTCGATCAGCGCGGACACCGCCTGATCGTAGTTCCCCATGCGGAAGCGCAGCGCCTCAAAGATGTGATGATCCACCGCATGATCGTCCCAAACCTGAGTGCGGCCGCACAGAGGACCATTCAGGCTGCTGGTGATGATCTCCACGCCCGACTCCACCAGACGACGCGCCAGTAGCAACTGCTGCCCCCAGCGATTGCGCCCGTAACGATCTCGTGTCCGTGCATCCTCTTTGCTAAGATCAAAGGCATCGCGTGTCTGCGGACTCGTGAGTAGCGACATCGCCTGGGACTCAAATTGGTCGAGCGCGCCGAGTTCGCCCTCGCGATCAAACGCACGCTCCATCTTGTCGAGGCTCCGACGCAACGCGACACGGTCGCTCAGCCGCCGCGTCTCCGCCTCATCCGACAAGCCGATATTAGGCACCTCAAAGTTCGGACGATTCGGATCATCGCTCACCGAGAACGGCGCATAGGACTCGCCCAGATACGCCGGGCCGCAGTAAGACGCATTGATCGGATTCACGCTGACATAGTTTGGCAAGGTCTGCGGGCGCTGCGGATCTTTGGAGCGCAAGTAATGCGCCACCGACATCCAGTCCGGCAGTCGCGGCGCTGGCTTGTCGCGCGTGTCGGGATCACCCGAGAGCATTTGCAGCGTACCCGCCGGATGCCCGCCCGCCGTTTGATTCATCGAGCGCAACACCGTGAACTTGTCCGCGATCTTTGCCTGCATCGGCATCAACTCCGTGAAGTGCGTGCCCGGCACCTTCGTGGAGATCGTCTTGAACGGCCCGCGATACTCGCTGCTCGCGTCCGACTTCGGATCATAGGTGTCGATGTGCGACTGTCCGCCCGGCAGAAACACCATGATCACCGCCGTGCGCTCGCTCCTCGGCTTCAGCGCATTCTCAGCGCGCAGCTTCATCAAGCCCGGCCAACTCAGCGTCGCCAGCCCCGCCAACCCGAAGTCCATGAACCCACGCCGCGACATCGGACCGGCGCAGCGAATCTGGGAGGGTGGCTGAATGAGGGAGGACAAGCGCGGAAACCTACGGGTGCCGGCAGTCTTGTTTATCGAGGAGCACAGCCGCACGAGATTCCATCTCACCGAGCCAATTTACTGCTTCCCTCCAAACACCGCGACCTCTTTAGCGTTCTTGCCGTCCCAAACGCGGAGGATGCTGTCTTCGCCGCCGCCGATGATGGTGCTGCCGTTGGGGGTGCTGGCGGCGGATTGCATGAAGTCGGGCAGCTTGGAAAGGGCGCGGACTTCAGCGCCGTCGTCGTTGACGATGCGCACGAGATTGTCGCCAGCGGAGGTGACGATCTGATTGGTGGCGCCGATGAATTGCAATGAGGTCACCTCTTTGGTCCAGCCTTCGATTTTCTTCTTTCGCTCGCCCATGATCATGTTCCAAGCACTCACAACGCCATCGGCTCCGGCGGTGGCAAGAACGCGACCATCAGCGCGGAAGGCCACGCTGGTGACGTAATGCGTGTGGCCTTCAAAAAGGTTCGTCTGCTTGCCGGTGGCGATGTCGGTGACACGCGCGATTTTGTCGGAGGAACCGGATGCGAGGAGCTTGCCATTGGGTGAGAAATCAAGGCTGAGCACCACGTCGTCGTGGCGCTCTTTCCAGGTGGTGATGAGCTTGCCCGTGGCAACATCGAACAGGCTGATGTCGCCGGAGCGTGAAGGCTCGCCACCGCCTGTGGCGAGGATTTTGCCATCAGGGCTGAAGCGCACGGCATTCACACGGTCGGCGAAAATGGCGCGGTCTTTGTCACCACCTAGCACGCGCTCAAGAACCCAGCGAGATGCCGCGCTTGTCGTCGAAGTGGAGCTGTCGGCGCTGCTGGCGAAGAAGGTGCCATTGGCGCTGTGGATCAAAGACGCAGCTGTGGTGGCAGCGCCCGTGACTTGCTCAATGGGAATGCCTGAGGCGACTGCCCAGACATGGAGCGTGCCATCGCTAAAGATGGCGGCGACACGCTGCGCATCGGCGGAGAAAGAGGCGGCCAGCGGTTTCAGGCTGCTCTTCGTCAACGCCAGTTTGGCAGCCGCGAGATCCGCCGTGGCCTTATCCTGAGCCTTCTTGGCAGCTGCAATGGCAGCATTGGCAGCGGCGAGGGCTTCGCTGTTCTTTTCTTTGCTCTTGGTGATGCGCTTCAAATCGTCTTCCGCATCCTTCACGTTGCTTTGGGCTGCGGAAACGGCGGCGAGAGCGGAGTTCTCCGTCATCGAAACTGGGCCCAGCTTTTCCTGTGCGTCTTTGAGTTGCTTTTCCAATGCCCCATCCGGTTTCCCGGCGGTCTCCTTCGCTATCAAGGCAGTCACATCCGTAACCACCTTCTGCGCAGCAGTTTCCGCATCTTGCGCGGCTTTGACGGCCAGTTGCTTGGTCTGCAATGCCTTACTCAACGAGGCGAGTTTCTCGTTGGCCTTCTTGAGCGGTTCATCGAGGTCTTTGCCGCCTGCTGTCTTGGCATCGGTGATGCGTTTAACTTCGGCTTCGGCAGCTTTGACGTTTGTCTCTGCCGTGGATTGAGCCGCCACTGCGGCCGACTCTGATGCTGAAGTTGCCGCAAGCTTTTCGCGCGCTTGCTTGTGTTGCTTCTGCAAATCTGCTGCCTTGGCAATCAGCACCACCACAGCATCCACAACCTTCTGCGCAGCCGCTTTTGCATCTTGAGCTGGCTTCACGAGCTTCTGCTTCTCAGGTAGCACTTTCTTCATCGCGACGATGGCTTCGTTGGCCTTCTTGAGCAGTTCATCGAGCGCTTTATTTTGTGCTTCGATGCGTGTCACTTCTGTTTTTTGAAAGGCCTGCTCCAATCCTTGTGCAGCAACAATCCAATCCCATGCCGCCATCTGCTGAGTCGTTGCCACGCTGCCGCGCAGTTCAGTGATTGCCTTGCCGGTTTCAGCATCCCAAACACGCACGGCCCCGTCCGCACCTCCTGTGACGATTTGCTTGCCGTCGCGTGACACGGCGAGATTGAGAGCGCCGACGTTGGCGATCTCGCGCACGATTTTCGCCGCTGCGATGCTCCACACTCGCACTTTGTTATCTTCGCCAGCGGTGATGAGTTGATCCGGTGTCGCACCTGCCGTCATGACCTTGATCGTTCCCGCCGCGCCCTTGAGTTCCTTTGGAGCTGCAAACTCCGCACTTCCTGCTGCGGGGATCGTCCACACTCGCACGATTTTGTCTTCACCCGCAGTGGCGATTGCCATGCCGTCCTTCGTCCATGCCGTGGCGTAAACACCTGCTAGTCCGGTCTTTGTGGTGAGAACTTTTGCATCACTCAAATTCCACACACTGAGCGCCGCATCGACTCCATACACGGCCACCTTGGATGCATCTGGGGAAATGCTGAGGAGCTTGATGCCTGACTTGTTCACGTCGGCGATCTTTTTGGTCACTTTGCCACTTGCGGCATCCATCACGAGCAACGCGCCTGCTTTATCGGCGCCAATGATCTGCTTGCCATCGCTCGTGAGTGCAGACACAACCACGCCGAGTGCCGCGTCGCCTTTACGCGTGGACGATTTGCCTTTCTCCTGCCGCCAGATTTTGACCTCGCGATAACTGCCGCTCGCCAGTCGCGTGCCATCGGGACTAAAGGCTAACGACTGAACCAAAGCGCGGTGCGCCACGCCTGTTTTCTGAGCTTCATCGACGATCTGCGTCACAAACTGACGTGTGGCCAGATCATAGACAAAAAGCTGGTTTGACCGTCCGCACGCGGCAAGGCGGCCATCCTTGGTCATCGCCACGCTGTAGATCGGATGCACACCGGGGGCCAGCGGTTGCCACGCCACCTGGCGCTCCTGCTGCACCGAGCTTTTCGCGCCTTGGTCAATCCACGCCTTGAGGATCGCGATCTCTGCTGGCGTGAGATTCACCGCGCCAGATTTATTATTCTTCGGCGGCATCTCCAGGTCTTCCGTGTGCGAGGAAGCCTGAACGATCAAACTCTCCGCGCTCTTCCCCGGCACGACACCCGCACCCGTTTCCCCGCCCTTCTTCATCATCTCCGGCGTCTCCATGTCGAGATCCGCCTTCGTCGTCGTCTTGTTATGACATGAGATGCAGTTGGCTTTGAGGAATGGATACACATCCCGATAAAAATCGAGATCGGCGGCATGAATCATGGATGCCGCGGGCAAAGCCAAGCCTGCAAAGAGGCAACGTGCGTTAAGTGTTCGGGCGGTGAGCATTATTTCTTCGGGGTTGCGACTACGGAGGCGACTTGAGCGGCTTTGACGGAAATCCGAATGGGCTCGGATACAAGAATATCGAGGATGTCCTTCGGTGCGGCGGCAGCAGTGATGGTCTTCAAGAGTTTAGTGGCGTCGGTCATGGCGACTTCAGCCAACTTTTGTTTCCCTGCGGCGATCTTCGCAGCGTTGGCGGCTTCGGCCTTCTCAGCGGTTGGCGCAGTGGTGACTTTGCCAGCAAGATCTTTTGCGGCAGCGGTGAGGGTAGTGACTTCCTGTGCCGCTTTCTTGAGCTGTTCATCAGCCATCTTAACCGCGTCTTGGTTGGGGTGATATTTGGTGATGCCGATACCCTTCAATGCGAGTGTGTAATCACCAGGTGGAGTCTTTAATGCCGCAAGATCAAGAACTGCCTCGGATGTGGCGGCTTTGATCGGCACGTCCATCTCTTTCATGCCTCCAAAGAAGGTGCCGTATGCCTTAAATTTAACGGAAGTGCCGTTGAACTCGTTTCTCCATGTGAGCTTGAGCGGTAGCTTCAAAATCTCTCCGGCTTTGGCCTCCCATACTTTTTCTTCGCTTGCTGCGATGGTAACGGGAGCCTTCTCTGAGTCACTCACCGACACCGGCACGTCAGCCACGAGACGGGATGTCGGGAATTCACTCGGAGCGTATTCCACAGGCCATTCCATGGAGGCGAGAAGGCATGGACGCGTGACACTGGCACCATTGATCGTTGCACGACCAATCATTTTCGCGATCGCGAACGCGGGCTTGGCATTCTCAGCAGCGGTGATGAAAATCATGCCCTGCACCTTGCCGACTGGAATCTTCAAACCGCGTGCAGTCACACCCGGAGGCAGTCCTTCCATGGCCAGATCGATGTCACCATCGAATCCATCACGTCTCACGACAACCACCTCAAACGCCATCGTTGCGCCAGCGCGCAAGGCGATAGGCTTGGATATGGTGCCGAAATCATTTTGCCGCAGTTGCATATGCGCAGCCCAGGCGACGAGTTTAAAATCCGGTGCTGCTTGCCGGATAATAAGACGATAGACATTGCCTGCATCACTACGCGTGCCGCCGAACAAATCTCGAAGTTGCAGGCGATACACGCCGTCCTCTTTGATCTCGACTTTGCCCAGCACATCAGGTGATCCAGCATCATATGGCGGGCCATCGTAAGAGGAGGCGGGGACATAAATACCGGCCTTCATCGGGCTTGGGATGTCATACAGCTCAGCCACGTCCGCGAGAGTCTCCTTGTTGCCTGTCTTGGTGACACGTTGCACGAGAACAAACGGATCAGTAGGCAGGCCGAGTCGCTCAGAGGCAACCTCGACCCACCAAGTCTCACCCTTCTTCGCTGAGAACTCAAAGGTATCGACATCCGCCGCTGGGAAAAAACTGCCCGCAATATCGCAAGGCAATGTCATCTTCTGTGCCTGCGCAGGCTGATTATTTGGCTCAGCTTCATTCGCCTTCGCCGTTGTGGCCAAGCCTTCCGGTGGCCAAGACATGGAACTCACTGCCGCCGTGGCTGGCTGGCGCGGCACGGGGCCATTGCCCGCAACCTCCTGCAAAGCCAACCTGTAAAAATGCTGAACTCCGCCTTGGAACGTGAGGCTGTGAAGCTTGATCAGATAGGTGCCATCCGCAGGCGGCGTGAAATCGAGCGCTCCACCCGTGCGATTCACCAGCAAATCACGTCCTTGAGCATCGGCGATAATCACCACTGAGGTGAGTTTTGAGTCTATCCCTGTCGCTGCGCAATCCACGACGACGCGCTTACCCTTCACACCTTGGAATGAATAGAAATCCACCAACCGCTTGGTGGTCACCGCGTTGCAAACAGAGTTCAGTTTCATTGCCATGGCTGTGTCCACCGAGTTGTTTGGCAAACCGCGATTAACCTCTGGCAGACGACCCACTGAGAAAGCACGCGCCGCCGAAATACCCAGACGCGACAGCACTCTCGCATCATGCACGCCGGCTGGTGCATCCGCCGCAATGGTGACAAGAAATTTATTCTCCACGGACTTTCCATCCGCACCAACGACTGGTTTTGCGGTAATCTTGGGTGTCGAAAAAAGCAGAGCACTGACCTCTTCAATATTTTCGCCAGTGATGCTAACCTCAACATTCGTGCCAACTTGTCCACCCATCGGCATCACCGTGAGTAATCGAGGCGCAGGAAGACAGACTTGTTGAGAGAAACTCGGGGTGACTGGCCCCAAGCCCACCAGACCGAGGGCGAATGGAAGGCCTATTCTTGAAAGCCTGCTTTTTACAGATCCTATCCGAAGCCTTCGATGCGAGTGTCGCTGAACGTGAACCATCATTTCTTCGGGGTTGCGGCTGCGGTGGTGACTTGCGCGGCCTTCACCGAAATGCGGATGGGCTCTGAGACGAAAATATCGACGGTGTCTTTGGCTTCAGCTGCGTCCGTGACGGTCTTTAGGCGCTTGGCGGCATCTGCTTTCGCTGTATCGGCGAGTTTCTGTTTTTCAGAGGCCAATTTCAAAGCGGCAGCATCCGCGGCAGCGACTGTCTTAACTGCTGCTGCGGCGGCAGTGGCTTCTTGTTCGGCTTTTTTGAGTGCCGCCTCTGCCGTGGGCACGGCGGCTGCGTTGTAGCGGTATTTGGTGATGCCGATGCCATAAAAGGCGATGGTGTAGTCACCGGCCGCTGTCTTCAATGCAGCGAGATCGAGCACCGCATCCTGCGTGGCTGCTTTGAGAGGAAGATCGAACTCCTTCAAGCCATCAAAACCAGTGCCGTAGGCCTTCAGCTTGATCGAGGTGCCGTTGAATTCATTGCGCCAGGTGATCTTGAGCGGGATTTTGAGAGTCTCGCCGGTTTTGGCTTCCCAGACTTTGTTTTCACTCGCGGTGATGGTGATGGGTGCCAACTCGGAGTCGCTGACCGTCACAGGAATGTCTGCCATGAGTCGTGGCGCGGGGATGTCTCCCGTGGCGTCCTTAACCGGCCATTCCACCGACGCGAGACGGCACGGACGAGTCACCGCAGCACCATTGATCGTGGCGCGGCCAAACATCTTCGCGATTGCGAACACGGGCTTGGCATCTCCAGCAGCGCTGATGATCATGTGGCCCACGGACTTGCCCGCTGCGATTTTTAAGCCCGCAGCCGTTACTCCTGGAGGCAGACCTTCCATGCCCAGCTCGATCTCGCCATCAAAGCCATCACGGCGGATCACCGCGACCTCAAAGGCCACCGTATTGCCCGCGCGCAGAGCCAGCGGCTTGGAAAGTGCCGCGCGGTCGCCATTGCGAAGCGTCATGTGAACAGCCCATGAAGCGAGTGCAAAATCAGGCGCGGCTTGGCGCACGATGAGACGATAGACATTGCCCGCATCACTGCGCGTGCCGCCGAACAAATCCCGTAGTTGCAGGCGATACACACCGTCTTCTTTGATCTCGACTTTGCCCATCACATCGGGCGATCCCGCATCATAAACAGGGCCATCATAGGAGTAGCCGTTGCTGGTGACCTTCATCGGACTGGCGATGTCATAAAGCTCGGCCACATCCGCGAGGGTTTCCTTATCACCCGCCTTCGTCACACGTTGAACGAGCACAAAGGGATCTGTGGCCAAACCAAGGCGCTCACTGGCGACTTCTACCCACCAGACCTCGCCTTTCTTGGCGGAGAACTCATACGTATCGACATCCGCAGCCGGGAAGAAACTGCCCGCGACATCCAGCGGTAGCGTGATCTTCTGCGCCTGAGCGTGCTGATTGTTTGGCTCGGTCTCGTTGGCCTTCGCGGTCGCGGCAAAGCCCGTCGGCGGCCAAGACATCGAGCTAACCGTCGCCGTAGCTGCCTGACGCGGTGCAGGCCCATCCTGCAGGGCGAGACGGTAGAAATGCTCCGCACCACCCTGGAAGGTGAGGCCATGAACTTTCGCCACATAAGTGCCATCCGCAGGCGGCGTGAAGTCGAGCACGCCACTGGTCCGATTCACCATCAAATCACGTCCTTGAGCATCTGCGATGATAAGCACCGGCGTCAGTTTGGAATCAATACCCACCGAGGCGCAATCCAGTGCCACACGTTTGCCATTCACTCCTTTGAACGAATAGAAATCCACCGCGCGTTTGGTCATCACCGCATTGCAGACGGAGTTGGTGGCCAGCGCCAGCGCTGTCTCCAAAGTGTTGTTGGGCTTGCTGCGAGTCACCTCGGGCAGCTTGCCCACCGAAAACGCCCGCGCTGACGAAATGCCGAGCCGCGACATCACCCGCGCATCATGCACACCCACCGGCGCATCCGCCGCGATGCTGACGGTGAATTTGTTATCCGTTCCTGTGACAGGCTTCGCCGTGATCTTCGGCGTCGAGAAAAGCAACTCGCGGACGTCTTCAATGCTGTCCCCCGTGATCGTGACCTCCACATTCGTGCCCACCTGTCCGCCCATTGGCGTGACTGTGAGCAAACGTGGAAGTGGCTGAGTGACCTGCTGCGCGAAGCAAGGTGCAACGAGCCAGGTGCACAACATGCAGAGGGTGAGAGAATGGCGGATTTTCGTGATCATAATGTTAGTGATTGTACAGAAACTCCTTCGTGTTCAGTAGCGCCCACAGCAGGTCTTCGTAGCCGAGGCGTTTGGAGCGTTGGGAGTCGAGGGGCTTGCCTTGGGCGTCAGCGCGGGGTTTGGCGACGTGGGTTTCGCTGATGCGGACTTCTTCGGCGTTGGGCTCACGGGAGAAGGCGGCGAGGTAGAGCTCGCGGATGCGTTTGGGTTCGGGCATCTCGGCTTTGGTGATCTGCTCGGCACGGCCTCCGGCTGCGGTGAGTTTGGCTTTCACGTCGGCTGCATTCATGAGATGCAGACTCTGCGCGAGGCTGGAAGACTGCACGCGCTCGCACTCGCACACGCTGGCGCTTTCGGGACGGCCAAAGACTTTAAGGAAGGGTGAACTGCGTGTGTAGCTGTTGTCAGGCAGCGCGATTGCGCGCGTGCCGGCGGGGAGATCGGCAAAGTCGGTTTTACCACCGGTGAGTTGGTCGATGGAGTCGAGCATGACCTCGGCTTGCATGCGTTTCGGGTAGAAGTGGGAGAAGTTCTGGCGATCCACGGCATTGTACTCGTTCGGCGTCGAGCTGAGCTGATACGTGTGGCTCTGGGCGATGACGCGCACGACGGCCTTGAGATCGAATCCGCTGTCGATGAAGTGCTTCGCCAGCGCATCGAGCAGTTCGGGATTCGTCGGCGGATTGGTGTCGCGAATGTCGTCTTCAGGCTCAATGAGGCCACGTTTGAAGAAATGCTTCCAGTAGCGATTCACCAACGACTTGGCGAAGAACGGGTTGGTCTTGTCTGCCATCCAATCGACGAGCCTCAAGCGTGGATCCTCGTCGGCTGGAATGTCCAGCGTCGGTGCGCCAAGAGCAGCAGGCTTCACGGGCTGTTTGGTCTTTTTGTTTTCAGTCTGAGCGATGCCGCGCTTGTGGAAAACGAGATCCTCACCGGCTGTCGTGGTTGCCTTACGTCCGACCTGACTGAAGAACGCGGTCAGGCTGTAGTAGTCCTGCTGGCTCCAGCGCTCGAAGGGATGGTGATGACACTGCGCACACTGCATTCGCACGCCGAGAAAGAGCTGCGCCACGTCTTCCATTTGCAAGTAAGGTTCCTTCACGCGCTTAAACCAAGCCACGGCAGGATTTCCCGAGATGGTGCCGGTGGCCGCAAGAACCTGGCGCACGATTTGGTCGTAAGGCGTGTTTGCCAGCAAGCTGTCGCGCACCCAGGAATGGAAGGCGAAGTTGGCGGTGATGTCCGAGGCTGCATCACGCCTGTTCTTGAGCAGCGCGGTCCATTTATTAGCAAAATAATCTGCGTAGTCGGGACTGCTGAGCAGCGACTCGATGGCGCGGTCACGCTTATCAGGTTCTTTGCTGGTGAAGAAGGCTTTCGTCTCATCCACCGTCGGTAATCGGCCTGCGATGTCGAGTGAGACACGGCGGAGGAAGGTGGAGTCATCACAAATCGGCGATGGAGGCACGCCGATCAGTTTCAGGTTCGCGAAGACAGACTGATCGATGAAATTTTTCGTCGCAGGCAGCTGATCCACCGGCGCGCCGAGCGGGATCGACACGCTGAATACGGATACCAGCCCCGAGTAGCGCACCATCACCGCGACGTTGCCGGGAATGTCGAGCGTCTTCACCACGCCATCTTCTGTGGTCTCCGCCATGCTCTTATCATTGGGTTCATACAGCGCGAGGTGCGTGATCGGCCGCGTGCTGCCATCCGAGTAGCGCGCTGTCACTTTGAGCTGCTGCGCTGTCTTGATCTTCATCGACATGCGCTTTGGCTCGACGTCGATGCCAGTCAGCTTGGGGTCGGCATCGGTGCCATAGGCCATGCCTTCACTGATCCAGCGCACGAGTGCCCGGTAGCCATCCGAATTCGGCTCCAGCTTCTTACCACCACCATGCGGCACGATGTTGGCTGCCTTTAGCAGTAACAGGCTCTGCTCCGGCGCTGGCGGAAACACGCGCCGTCCCTTCTCCTCCTTCACGATGTGCTCGTAATCTTCCTGCGGCTCAAAGCCCAGCAGTGACAGCCTGAAACCTCGCTGCCCTGTTCCAGCCTTCGCATGACACGCGCCCGCATTGCAACTCGCCTTCGTGAGGATTGGCACAATGTCATTGGTGAAATTGATCGGGCGCGCCGTTTCCGCCGCGAGGCCCGAACCAACGAGCATCACAGCCATCCAGGCGGTATGAGCTATGGACATCATTCGGCGTTTCAAATTTATCATTCCAAACCTACGGGCGAAAATGACGAATCTTCGCGGCGCATGATCAGGGCATGACTTCAATCGAATACACAGCCTCAAGCGGCGGCAGATCGAAGCGCAAAGCATTCGCACCTTCCAGCCCTACTGATTTGAATGGGATGACTGATCCCTTGGCGTCTTTGATGACGATGCCCTGCGGATTCCAACTAGCTGGTGGAGCCAGCTCGATAGTCAGTGGTTGATCGTAAAGCGTGATGGCTGTCGCACAGGTGAGCTGAAAACTGAGTTCGCGCGGGTCAGATTTGATCAGGGCGAGTTTTGCTGCGTTACGTTCAGTTTGGTATCTGTAGATGTCAGCCATGCCAGCGATCCAAAGCTTGTCCTGTTGCTGCTTTGCGACTTCGAGAGCTGCTCGAAAATTAGCTTCGGTGCTACTGAGGCCATCACCAATGTAGTGATAGTGAATGCGACACCAAAGGCCTCTTTGAATGTGCTGATCAAGAGTAAGGCTGAAATTCTCGACGCGATTGCCATAGCTGTCGTCCATGCCCGTGCTGTTCTCAGAGGCATCGAAGTGATGATACTTTCCGAGGTAGTAGCTCAAGGTGCGCGTGGTATCCCAACGTGTACCGCCACCGAGATTCAAGGCTGTGAGTTGGCTCTTTCCGGGTGAGAGCTTCCAAATCGCCTGCGCGGCCTTGCCGATCTCTTTCTCCATGTCTTCATCACCAAAACCGCCGCGATGATGTGCCGAGTGATTGGCAAACTCATGATCACCCTGCTTCGCTAACGCTTCCCATTCGGCTCGGTGCTGATCGAAGTCGGAGATGCGCCGACTACCCGACTCGGACGAGCCGGGATTGATCATGAAGGTGCCGCGAAATCCATACTCGCGAAGAATCGGCACGGCCTTGGTGAGCTGGGTGGGATGTGAGTCATCAAAGCGGATGCTCAATGCGGCAGCACGAGCGTCATGCCATTTAGCAATGCGCATCTTTACGCCGCTGACGCTGTCCTGTATCGCACGATCCTTATCCGATGTAGGCTTCGTCCAACCGCCTTTTGGTTCTAAGGCTTGAACGACAAAACTCGTCACTCCAACAGGCAACGGAATCAGCACCCTAAACCACTCGATGCCAGTGCGCTGGACCAGCATGGCTTTCCCACCCGGATCGCGAACCTCCACATCAATGGAAGGCCAAGCATTGGGTTCAGCATTCGGTAACTCGACTCGAATGGCCAAAGGTTTCGTCTCGCCCTTAGCATCCACATTCACTCGCAGCTTAAATTTCTCCAATAACTCGGCGCTCACGACCGCTGATCCTTGATAGGCATTGAGCGAGACTTTCACGCCCCTGAGATCAGGCGACTGTGCTCGAAGCGCTGAAGCAACACAGAAAAGGAAAAGGGCGGATCGCTGTATATTCATGGTAAGCACGGCATTTAACAACGCATCGATAGCCTCAAGTAAGTCACCCTTTGTGGATTTGAGTGCATTGAGAACAGTCATCGCGACGTCTGCTCAATAGCCATTTTCACGGAGTTTCTTCCTGGCTTGCCTTATGCTTGTGAATTCCAGACAGTTCTCATTTCCAGTTCCGTTTTGAAATACCGCCACTCATGCGCCGCCGATCCACCATTGCTCTCATCATTGCCTGCACAGGATTCCTGTCAGGAAGATTGATGGCGGCAGATGTCTTGCCACAGGCCACAGGCCGCACTTCGCTGAGCGATCTTTTGAAAGTGCAGCAGTCCGTGCAAACCATGCTACCCAAGCTGCGGACCGCTGTTGTCGCCATTCAGACGCATGACGGCACAGCAAGTGGCGTCATCATCACCGAAGACGGACTCATCCTCACCGCAGCGCATGTCGCTGAGAAGCCCGGGCGTGAAATGCGTGTGGTTCTTGATGACGGCAAAGTTGTCAAAGCAACCACGCTCGGGCTCGATAAGACCGCAGATGCCGCGCTCATGCAGCTCAATGACAACGATGTGAAGTGGCCGCATGTGAAAGTCAGCCGCGAGGTAACGAAAGCACAGCCCGGTGTGTGGTGCATCGCTCTTGGTCATCCGGGTGGATTTGATAAGCAGCGCGGCGTGGTCCTGCGTGTGGGTAAAATCGTCAAGCAGACAGCCAACTCATTGCAAACTGACTGCGTGCTCATGGGCGGTGACTCTGGCGGCCCGCTCTTCAATCTAGCGGGTGAGGTGATCGGCATTCACAGTCAGATCTGGGAGGATCGCGATCAAAACATGCATGTCTCCATGGCTCCCTTTTTTCGCTCTTGGGATGATTTAAAGATGAGCCAAATCATTCGCGTCTGGAGCACTGGCAGCGGCGGCTATCTGGGTGTGGGACTCGGCCCCTCAGATGGGATTGAAATCAAAGTCGCCCTGATCAAAAAAAGCTCACCAGCGAGTCAGGCAGGCATAATGCAAGATGATGTGATCCTAGCGCTCGATGGCGAAAAGATGCCATCCGTCAGCCAGTTTCAGAATGCCGTGCGCGCACGCCCAGCGGGCACGCAAATCTTGCTGCAACTCAAGCGGGGCACAGAGACGCTCGACGTGAAAGCAACGCTCGGCTCGTTGCCCAAGGAGGACGAAGGATGAAATTACGCCTTGTCCTTTTGATCGTCTTGTGGATCGACACGAGCCATGCCGAATCGCGCCCACCGCTCACTCCAGGCGAGCGAACCAACGGCATCCAGACTCTCAATGCGGTGGACGGCATCGCTCGGCAAACCAAAGACTGTGTGGCGCTCATTTATCAAAAGGACCGCGTGCTATCGACAGCGACATGGGTCGGTGCAGATGGCTACTTTCTCACCAAAGCCAGTGATGCTCCGATATTGGAAAAAGCCGAAATCCGCTGGGGAGACAAAAAGTCCGCAGCCATTCGAGAGATCCATCGCTCCGTCGCTCATGACCTCGTTCTGGGTCAGGCCGTGGGTGTGACTGGAGTGAGCGCAGTGACTTTTGGCAGCAAGTACAATACCGTTGCTTATGGCCAATGGCTGACCTCGCCCGCCAAAGGCGGTACGGAAGTAAGAATCGGCGTCATGAGTGCTCAACGTCGGCATATCCGTGGGGACGGTGCCGCCATCGGTGTGCGCATGGATGAAAAGGCCACCAAAGGCGGCGGAGTCCGCATCGTCGGCATCGCAGAAGATAGTCCCGCTGCGGCGGCAGGACTCAGGCCAGATGACGTGCTCATCGAGCTCGCAGGCGAAAGTTTAAGCGAGTTCATGCGCGTCAACGAAATCATTCACAACCGCCAACCCGGTGAGCAGGTCGATGTCAAATATCGTCGCGCTGGGAAAATCATATCGATCCAAGTGCGCCTCGCCAGCCGCACCAAGATCCTACAAAACTGGGAGGGCGAAGACTTTGCTAATGGCGGCATCTCCGTCCGCACTGATAATTTTTCACAAGTCATCCAGCACGATCTGCCCCTGCATCCGCTCGACATGGGCAGCCCGCTTCTTGATCTCGAAGGTCATGCCATTGGCATCAACATCGCCCGCGTCGATCGCGTCACCACGTTCGCGCTTCCCGCCGAAGTCTTCTGGAAGGAATTCCAACCCATCCTCGAAGCCGACCGTCACCCACCCAAAGCTCTCAAACCCTAGCACCATGCCAACCCGCCGCTCCTTTCTCAACCAAGCATCCCTCTTCGCTGGCTCTCTCGCTCTCTCCGCCAACGCAACCGCAGCAGCTGCACGCCCGAACAAACTGTGCTTCTTCACCAAGCATCTCCAAGGCATGTCGTTTGATGACATCGCCAGCCTCGCCATGGAAATGGGCGTCGATGGAGTCGAGTCACCCATCCGTCCCAAAGGCCACATCGAGCCTGAGAAGGTCGAGGACGAACTGCCGAAATACATCGAAGCGCTCAAGAAGCAGAATCTTGAGATGACCATCCTCACCTCAGGCATCAACGAAGTCAGTAAAGAACAGCGCACCGAAGCCGTCCTCCGCACCGCGGCCAAGCTCGGCGTGAAGCGCTTCCGCATGATGTATTACAAATACGATCTCAAGCAGCCCATCTGGCCTCAGCTCCAGGAAGTGAAGCCACGCCTCAAAGATCTCATCCAGCTCTGCCAGGAGATCGGCATCCAGCCGCTGTTCCAGAATCACTCCGGCAAAGACTACTTCGGGGCACCCATCTGGGACATCTACTCGCTCATGCAGGAGTACACCGCCGAGCAATTCTCCTTCTGCTACGACATCTACCACGCCACCGTCGAAGGCGGCTCTCAGTGGCCGCTCAGCACCGCCCTCGTCGCCGACCACTGTGGTGCCGTCTATTTTAAGGACTTCAAATGGGAAGGCCGCAAAGCCGAAGGCTGCCCGCTTGGCCAGGGCCAGGTCGATCCCGCCTTCGCCAAAATACTCACTCAGCGCGGCTACACCGGCCCCGTCTCCCTCCACGTCGAGTATCTCAAAGGCGACCCAAAAGATGCCGCCGTGCTCAAAGAGTTCCGCGAAGCCCATGTCCGCGATCTCAAAGTGCTGAAAGAGTGGATGGGCTGGGTGTGATCCAACTCAGCCCCTCCCCTGACTCTGCCGGTAAGCCGTCGGAGTCAGGCCCGTGCGTTTGCGAAAATGCTGCGTGAAGGCGCTCTGGTCCACAAAGCCGCAAGCACGTCCCACCTCTGCCACGGTTAATGCCGTCGTCTCCAGCATCTCTGCTGCGCCAAGCACACGAGTCTTGAGCAAAAACTCCTGCGGCGTCACGCCAAACGCCGTTTGAAACCGACGCTGCAACTGCCGCAGCGACTGCCCACATGATGTCGCGATGTCTTCAATCAGTAGCGGTTGCGCAAAGTCACGCCGCATGATCTCCACCGCCTGCGCCACCGTCTGAAACACCGGCAGCCGCCGCTCCGACTCATCCGGCCGACGCAGCAGGCCCATCACGCCATTCGGTCTGCCTCGTCGATCCATCATCGGCAGCTTCGTCACCAGAAACCAGTCCGGCATTCCCTGTCGATCCCACCATAACTCGATGCGCTCAATGATCCTCACCTTGCCGCTGAGAAGCCGCTTGTCGTCATCCACATAGGCTTGAGCCATGCTGCCCGGATTCAGATCAAAGTCCGTCCGCCCGATGATCTCCGAGTCATCCCGCATCTGATAGCGATCCATCAGCCCCTGACTCGCAAACATCAGATGCCCGCCCTGATCCTTGGCAAAGAAATACACCCCAGGGATATGATCAAACAGTCGCTGGGAAAGCAGCGTCGGCTCCAGGGTCGCGAACCACTCGCCACGCTGAGCCCGCCAGCGCGCGATTTGCGCCTTCGTCCTCACCGGACGTTCGCGGGGTCGCAGCAGAGTCGTATTTCGCATAGGCCCGCGATCATGACCGATTCTCCTCCGACTGCAATCTCTCCCTCATCCTTGACCGCGCCCACATTGCCCGCTTTGACTCCACTCACATGCACTACTTCATCACCGGCACCGACACAGACGCAGGCAAAACCTACGTCACCTGCCTCCTCATCGAAGCCCTCCGCCGAGCCGGACACGATGCCGTCGGCTACAAGCCTTTCGCCTGCGGGGATCGCCGCGACCCCCTCGCCATCCAACAAGCCAGTGGTGGCGCGCTAAGCGTGGAAGAGATCAACCCCATCTTCCTCAAAGTCCCCGCCTCCCCTTATGCCGCCGCATTGCTGGAAAACCGAACCATCGATGTCGAAGCCGCTCGCCAAGGCTTCTACACCCTCACCGCCAGACACAGTCATGTCCTCATCGAAGGCGCTGGCGGCTGGGAAGTGCCGCTCGCTGGCAAAGACACCATGGCCGACTTTGCCGCCTCATTAAAGCTCCCTGTCATCGTCGTCGTGAACAACAAGCTCGGCTGCCTCAATCACACCCTGCTCACCGTTCGCAACATCCAACATCGCGGCCTCACCTGCGCCGGCATCATCCTCAATCACGCCCATGATGAACGCGACGCCGCCAGCATCTCCAACCGTATGGTCCTTCAAAACTTCCTCGACGTCCCAGTCCTAGCCGAAATCATGCACGGCGAAACCGAGATCGACTGGCCTGAGGGGCTGGTAGTAGCCTAGCAGGTTGGGAGCATCTAGAAATGCGCGGAACCACCTCAGCGCCATTTTCTTCATGCAAAGGTGCGATCCTCTTCCTATGATGCCCACATGGCCGCCGAATTAACCCCTGAATACATCGCTACCCTGCGGCGCATGACGGGGGCGCAAAAGCTGCGCACAGCGTTTCAGTTGTATTGGGGAGCCCGGAAGCTCAAAGCCGCCCGCCTGCGTCAACAACACCCCGACTGGAGTGAGGAGCAAGTGCTACAGCGGGTGAAGGAGATTTTCATGCATGCAGTCACCTGAGCCCTTCTTCATTTTCACCCGGAAGCTCAACGAGCTGGATCTCCGCTACATGGTCAGCGGCAGTGTCGCTGCCATTTTCTATGGTGAGCCACGCATGACCAATGACGTGGACATCATCGTCTTTCTGCGCCGTGAGGATGCCCGTCGGTTGGTGGATGCTTTCCCTGTTGAGGAGTTTTATTGCCCACCGATGGATGTCATCGAATCCGAGCGCAGCCGCGATCAACGCGGCCATTTCAACCTGATCCACCACGAAACCGGATTCAAAGCCGACATATACCTGACCGGGCGAGATGAACTGCACGCCTGGGCCATGGCCCATACTCTGGAGGCTGACATCGAAGGCGACAAAGTGGTCTTTGCTCCGCCTGAGTATGTGATCGTCCGCAAGCTCCAGTTCTTCCGCGAAGGAGGCTCCACCAAACATCTCCGCGACATCCATCGTATGTTGATCGGTCTGGGCGAAAGTTGGAACCGTGTTCCGTTGACGGAGATGATCGCAGAGCATCGCCTGCAAGACGAGTGGCAACGGGCGGTGCAACACAACGATTGAAGTGATAAAGCGTAGATGCCCGAGACTGAACTGGGTGTAAATGCCACAAGGGCCTGTGAGAAAAGGCGAGGCCTGTCGTTTGCTCACGCATGACCTCACCATGTCTCGCCTCGCTTCTCATTCTCGGCTACACAGCCATCCTCCACGCCGCCGACAAGCCCTTCACGCTCCCTGGTCTGAAGCAGGACATCGAGTTTGCGAAAGCGGGTGGTGTCAGCCTCACGTTGGACGCCTTTGTGCCTGAGGGTGATGGGCCATTCGCGACGTGTATCCTCGTGCATGGCGGCGGCTTCACGAAGGGTGACAAGCAGACTTTCATCAAGCCTCTGTTCGAGCCACTGGCAAAGGCGGGCTTCGCGTGGTTCACGATCAACTATCGACTCGCACCGCAGCACCAGTGGCCTGCTTGTACCGACGATGTAGCCTCCGCCATCAAGTGGGTGAAGGCTCATGCAGCCGAGTATAAAGTCGATCCGAAACGCATCGCACTCATTGGTGAGTCAGCAGGCGGGCATCTCGTATCGTGGGCTGGCGTGACGGGAGAAGGTGAAACACGGGTGGCTGCTGTCGTGCCATTTTATCCGCCGCACGATCTGGTGGTGCAGGTAAAGATACGCAATGCACTTGGTGGTTTGGGCGGACTCATCGGCACGGAGGAACTCAATGACGCCGCGTTGAAGAAGCTGGCGGACATCTCGCCGATCAACCACATCAAGCCGGGCCTGCCACCCTTTCTCCAACTCCATGGCGACAAAGATGTGACGGTGCCCATTTTGCAAAGTGTGAACTTTGAAGCGAAGATGAAAGCGGCGGGCAATACCTGCGAAACGATCACCATTCCCGGTGGCATCCACGGCATGGGCGGCTGGGAGAAGCTGGGCTCGGACTATCAAGTACAGATGATCGCCTGGCTGCGGAAGACGCTGAAGTAACGCAGGAGTCTCACTCCATATCGCGTATTGGAATGACTCTCCGCCATGAAATCACTCGCCCTTCTCCTCTGCCTCACCTCACCGCTCATCGCTCAGGACGCGCTCAAGTCGTCCCTCGTCTTCCATGCCTCGTTCGACTCGTCGCTGAACGCCGATTTCAGCAACGGTGACAAGACCTGCTTCAGCAAGAAAGGCGTGCCCTGCGTGCCAAACGATGACGTGAAGCTCGTCACCACGGGCGGCAAGTTTGGTGGCTGTGTTCATTTCCCAAAGAAGGGCGTGACTCGTCCGCAATTCAGCGGCGTGAACATGCTCGGCTACAACGACAAAAGCTGGAGCGCCACGGTCTCCATCTGGCTGCGCCTCACTCCCGATGAAGACTTGGAACCCGGCTACTGCGATCCCGTGCAGATCACGGGCGATGACACCAAGAAGGGCTACATCTTCCTCGAATTCTCCAAGGACGAAACGCCTCGCTTCTTCCGCTACGCCGTGCGTCCGCTCTTCCACATCTGGAATCCGACGAACGTGCAATGGGCTGACATCCCATTTGAAAAACGCCCCATGGTGCAAGTCGCGAAACCACCGTTCACTCGCGATACATGGACGCATGTCGCCTTCACGCTCTCCAACGTAAACAGCAAGTCACCGAAGCCCGGTGCCAGCCTTTACCTCAATGGCAAGAAACAGGGCATCATCGACAACTGGGATCTGACTTTTGGCTGGGATCCCGCGTCCGTCGCGCTCGTGCTCGGAGCCTCGTATGTCGGTCATCAAGATGACCTCGCCGTGTTTGATCGCGCTTTGAGCGATGCGGAGGTCGGGCAGCTCTACCAACTCAAAGACGGCGTCGGGAGCCTGCGCTAGCGATCACGCCACCACCTCGATCCGGCTCGTTCCCCCTGCCCCGCGCAACACCCTCACCTGCGTCGTCAGCCGTTCCTTCAGCAGATCAACATGCGAGATCAGCCCGATGGTCTTTCCGCGTGACCGCAGATTCTCCAATGCGCTCAACGCCACCTCCAACGTCTCCGTATCGAGCGTGCCGAAGCCTTCATCAATGAACAGCGAGTCAATCGGATGATGCCGGCTCGCCAGCTCGCTAAGGCCCAAAGCCAGCGCCAAGCTCGCCAGGAAACTCTCGCCACCGGAAAGGCTCTCCATCGGACGATCCACGTTCGCCTGATAAAGATCGACGATGCGCAGATCCAGTTCATCGCCCGGCGCAGCCATGAGGCGATAGCGTTCCGCCAGCACCCTCAAATGCTCGTTCGCGAGACCAATGAGCTGCCGCAACGTGAGCGACTGCGCGAAGCGTGAAAACTTCGCGCCATCTGCCGAGCCGATCAGCTCCTTCAACCGCCCCCAGCGCAGCGCCTCGGCCTCCGCCGCCTGCAACTCAGCACCACCGGCCTCTCGACGCCTCTGCGCTTCGTCATCGTTTTTGACCTGCTGCTCCAGCGAGCCCACTTCGGTTCGCTTCGTCGCAAACTCATCGTTCAAGCGTTTCGTCATCGCCTCCAGCTCGCTCAAAGCCTCCACGTTGAGCACCGTCTGTCCCTCAAACGGCAACCGACGCACTTCAAGCTGCTCCAGCTTCGCCTTCGTCGCCGCGAGTTGCGTTTGCAGCGTGTTCAGCTTCGTCTCCGCGTCACGCCAGGCTTTCTCTACCGTCGAAACACGTGCTTCATGCTGCTGACGATCCTCGCTGAGTGATCGACCGCCGAGCAGCTCGTTCAACTGTGACTTCAAAGCATCCGCATTCGCCCGCAGCATCACGCCTTCCGCCTTCAGTTCATCGAGTCGCTTCGACTTTGCCGCTTCCTCCTGCTTCGCGAGCTGGATCTCGCTTTCGAGTTTCTGCCGCTCGCTTTGCTTCTGTGCCGCTTCCTGCTGTTTCTTTGCGAAGGTGACGGCGCGTTTTTCGAGAGCGTCGAGTTCATGCTCGACGTCATGTAGCATAGGCTTTCTAGCCTGTGTGGTTGAAGGCGGCGCAGAGACACAGGCTAGAAAGCCGATGCTACGTCTCGTCCGCTCCTCTTCATCACTCCACTGATCCAGCACTCCATCCGCCGGAGCCTCCAGCTCCACGGCACGCTTCCGCATCTCCGCCACCCGCTTCGTCTCCGCGCCCGCCTCCGTCTCCACCTTCGCCAACTCACGCTCCAGCATCGCCAACTCGCGATTCGCCTTCTCGCACTGCTTCTCCAGCGTCGTGAGTAGCTTCCGCGCGGTTTGGAGCTGCGATTCAAAACTCGCGCCACTCGTGGCGAAGGGATGCTCGCTGGCTCCACACAGCGGACAAGGCTCGCCGGGCTTCAAATCATGACGGTGTTCATCCAACTCAGCCACAAGTGAGGCTTGTCTCTCCAAGTCGCGTTGCGCTTCGAGTTTCACCGTGAGTTGTTTCAACGCCTCGGCATCCGTTTTCGCCTTCGCAGTGCCTTCATCGGCCTTTTTCACCAAAGCCGCCGCCTGCGTTTCCGTCTCGGTGATCTTCAAATGCAGGGCTTGAGCCTCCGCATGACGCTTCCGGCCTTCAGCCAGCTTTTCAAAAGCCGTGCGCCATTCACGAACGGCCACACGCAGTTTCGGCAAACGCTCCGCCAGCTCCGCATCGGCCACGTTTTGCTTCAGCCAAGCTTCCAGCTCCTCAGCAGCCTTATCATGAGCTTCCAAGGCTTTCTGAGCCTCAGCGCTTCGCGCAACGGCTTCTTTCTTGTCCTTGTTCCATATCT
Source organism: uncultured Prosthecobacter sp. (assembly GCA_964583255.1). Classification (GTDB taxonomy): domain Bacteria; phylum Verrucomicrobiota; class Verrucomicrobiia; order Verrucomicrobiales; family Verrucomicrobiaceae; genus Prosthecobacter. Next base: position 41,196 of record CAZOVY010000014.1, on the reverse strand, counting down.
CATAAGTGGCGCGACTCTCGCCGAGCTGCTTTTCGAGCTGATCACTCTGCGCCGCCAAACCGGCGGCCTGTTCCCACACCGGCTCACGTTTCGTGCGCTGCTGCTTTGCCTCGTCGGCGAGCGCTTTGACCTTGGAAACTTCCGTCGCAGCCTCCGCCTGCGATTGTTTGAGCTGCTGCTCAGTCTCGGCCAGCTTCGTCAGCTCAGCCACGATGGACGCATGCTCGCGCTGATCATGCCACTGCTTCGTCGCGCCCTGACTTTCGGTAGTGAGACGTTCGGCGGTCGTGCGAGTCTCGGTGAGATCGGTTTCGAGCTTCGCCCGAGCCTCGTCATCCAGCACCGTCACCGCGCCGAGGCTGGCCTTGAGGCGCATCACCGCCTCGTCTTTGGCCTTGTGCGTCTCGTAGGCGAGTACAGAGAGGTCGCTGTAGATCTCGGTGCCGGTGATCTTTTCGAGCAACTCGGCGCGCTCGTTCGGCTTCGCTTTTAAAAACGCAGCGAACTGCCCCTGCGCTAGCAGCACGGAGCGCATGAAGCGGTTGTAATCCAGTCCGGTGAGCGATTCGATCATCGGGTCCACCTCGCGGCCCTTGTCGGCGAGGATCTCAAGTGTCGTCGCATCCGCCAGCGTGCGCTGCACCGGCTTCAAATTGCCCGTCTTCGTCTTCCCCAACCGCCACGTCGCGCGGAGCTTGCGCCCGCCCGTCTCGAAGTCCACCTCGGCAAAACACTCCGCCGTGTGCCGGCTCATCATCTCATCCGCCTTCTCGTTCCCGTAACGCGCCGCGCGGCCATACAGCGCCAGCGTCATCGCATCCAGCAACGTCGATTTCCCCGCGCCCGTCGGCCCCGTGATCAAAAACACCCCCGCCGCACTCAACGGCACTTCATCAAACCGCACCTCATGCGTCCCGCTGAGCGAGTTGAGGTTCTGGAGTCGGACGGCGAGGAGGCGCATAGGGGATTCATGATATGGCGCAACTCAATCGTGCGAGCGAGGAAACTTGCTGTGTTTGGCAATCCAACCTTCGTCAGAAAAAATTTCTCCATGTAGGCCATCAGACAGGGACGCGATATTCGATCCATCCACTTGGACTTCGAGACCTTGGTCGGCATCTGACGCCTCTTGAAGTGCAAATAGGAAATCATGCATGCCTGTGGTGATGATTCGATCAGCAACTTCGCGGACGAGCTGTTTTTGATCATTGGTGAGCAAACCGAGCCGACGTTGCATGTCTTGTGTGATGGGTGATTTCCAAGCACCGCGAAGAAGCATTTCCAAATCATCCAGAGCCTGATCTCGAAGGTTCTTCACGATGAATGCTCCGAACTTGTCCAATGGGTCGTTCATGGGATGTGCTTGAGGTTCTGGAGTCGGACGGCGAGGAGACGCATAAGTGATTTTTCTGATGGGCTAGAATATCTAGCCTTTTTTGTCCGCGGCTTCGATAGCGAGGCAATACTCGAAAAATTCACGCAGGCTTGCCTTCTCGGGCTCAAATTGCAGCCATTCGTGATCGAAAAACTCTACCGCGCCGAAAATGTCGCCTCTTGTTACTACGAAGTAGTTTCCAGCTCCGTCTTCACCAATCACCCAACGTTCATCAGGCCAAGTAAACCCTTCGGCCCAACTGTTAATGGTTCTTACTTCCTGGTTAATGCGGCAAATGCGGTTGTAATCCGCAACGATTGCGCAAGTAGCGAATCCGTTGGGATCAAGAGGTGGGAAATCATTCTGGATTAGCCAGGAACGGATTTGTTTTGTGATGGCTTCCATCTGACTGTTTGGTGTCGCTATTGAGTGCAGTTCACCTCCCTCAACGCCAGCAACTCATCAAACACGGAGGTGAGTTCGTTGCCTTCAATCTGCTTTTCCTTGAGGAGTTCACGGAAGACGTCTCGGGGCTGGAGGTCGTGGAGGGTGGGGGCGGTGGATTGCCAGGGGGCGGTTTCGGAGACGGGGAGGTCGGCGAGGACTTTGAGGACCTCGAAACGACCGGCGGCGGCTTCGCGAACTTGGCAGTCGAGATCGGGCTCTGGGGCGTCGAGCTTCACGGTGACCTCGGCCCAGGCTCCAGCAGGCACGGTCTGAAGATCGGCGGCGAGGGTGGCGCGCGCGGTTTTCACGCGGATGAGCTGGCGCGTGGTGGGGATGGGCAGAGTCTGAACTTCAATTCTTCTGTCCCCATTCTTTTGTCGATCCGGGTCGGGTTTCGACAGGAGAATGGGGACAGGAGAATGATTTTGAGTGTCAATAATGACGACGGACTTGGCATCGGCGGCTTCGGAGAAGCTGAGGGGGATGGGGGAGCCGCTGTAGCGGATGGTTTCATTGCCGGCAACGCGTTGCGGACGGTGCAGGTGTCCGAGGGCAGTGTAGTCGAAGCCGTCAAAAATGTCCGCGCCGACGCAGCCAAGGTTGCCGATGTGGATGTCGCGCTCGCTGTCGCTGGTGGTGGCACCGAGGACGGTGAGGTGGCCCATGGCGATGATGGGTCGCCCGTCCGCGAGCGTGCGGGCAGCGGCGAGCTGCGCGGCGTAGTGATCGCGGATGGCGGCGCGGACTTGCTCATGCACGGTGCTGAGCGTTTCGCCGGTGCCGGCCTGGCGGAGGTCACGCTCACGCAGAAAGGGCACGGCGGCGACAACCGCGCCGCCGAGATCGACGATGTTTTCGCCAGCGTGGCCGAAGACATGCACCTCGAAGTGACGCAGCAGCTCGCGCGGGGCGTTGAGGTGGGAGGCGGAGTCGTGATTGCCGCCGGTGATGACCGCCTTCACGGCCTTGAGGTCGGCGAGGCGCTTCAAGAAGTCGAAGTAGAGCGCGACGGCCTCCTGCGGCGGGTTAGCGGCATCGAAGACATCGCCGCTAAGCAGCAGCGCGTCGATTTTCTCGCTGCGGAGCGTGTCGATGAGCCAGTCGAGAAACGCGGCGTGCTCCGGCAGACGGTCACGCTCGACGAGTCGGGCGCCGAGATGCCAGTCTGCGGTGTGGAGGATGCGCATGGGAGAGCGCCGAATAAGGAACTGCGGCAGTAACTGTGCAAGGTGGTCCGCATGGGCCGCCGGTGATCCCGCCACCGTGAGTGTGAGCTTTGATAGAACGCTGGTGCATTTCAAGCTGGAACTGCCACGCGGCAGCAACGACACGAATGGCGCGGATGGAATTCAAGTCCTGCCCGGTGAAGTAACAAATGCTGCGCGAGCCTGTGCCATCAACAGCACCAGTAGTAACACGAATGCCGTGCCGACACTGGACACGCCTTTTGTGAATGATCTACCAATACTCGCCGACCTGGAAACGATGCACGCGGTTCACCATGCGCTGGTGCTGGCAGTGTGAAGGTAGGGAGGCTCTGGTCCTCCAGCCGCCTTCAAAGAACGGCGCTTGGAGGACCAACCGCCCTACCCTTGGCATTGAAAACCTTCGTCAGTCAGCCGACTCCAGGTTTCCGTTCGCTCCGCTACCTTTACCACTGGCTAATCTCTTTCGAGCCTCCAGCTCGTGTTGAGGTGAACTTCAACTTGGCGTTCGTTGAAGGAAACTTATAGACTACTGATATGCGCTGGGCCGCCCCAAAAAACCTTTTTCGAGTGGTTGCTGTGCTGATGGTTCTAGCCATCGCAGCTTTAATCAGCCTCGCTTCATGGCAAATCGTCACAAGACCAAAGGCCATCGGCTGGACGGAGAGTCAGATTCAGTCACGAATCACACGGGGAATGAATCGCATTGCAGTTTTGGAGCTTCTGGGACCTCCACATAGTGCATCGGCACCTGACGAATATATGTATTTCAACTCCTACCTATCCCGCAAAGCAAGAAGCCAATCGAAGGTTCCGGTAGCCATCTTCATTTACTTCAAAGATGACAGGGTGGATCTTCGAATGACTCCTTACGACTTCTGGGACTAGTGCTTCACCGAGCATCCCGGCCCGACAGTCTGGAAGAAATCATTCCCCTTGTCATCGATCAAGATGAAGGCCGGGAAATCTTCGACCTCGATCTTCCAGATGGCTTCCATGCCGAGTTCGGGGAACTCGACGACTTCGACTTTTTTGATGTTTTCCTTGGCGAGGATGGCGGCGGGGCCGCCGATGCTGCCGAGGTAGAAGCCGCCGTGTTTCTTGCAGGCGTCGGTGACCTGCTGGCCGCGATTTCCCTTCGCGATCATGATCATGCTGCCGCCGTGGCTTTGGAAGAGATCGACGTAGCTGTCCATGCGGCCGGCGGTGGTGGGGCCGAAGCTGCCGCTGGGCATGCCGGCCGGGGTTTTGGCGGGGCCGGCGTAATAGACGGGGTGGTTCTTGAAGTAGTCAGGCAGCGGCTTGCCGGCATCGAGCATCTCCTTGAGCTTCGCATGCGCGATGTCGCGGGCGACGATGATGGGGCCGTTGATGAGGAGGCGCGTGGTGGTCGGATACTTGCTCAGCTCGGCGCGGATATCGGCCATGGGGCGGTTTGTGTCGATGCGCACGGCGTTGGTGTCTTTGCGGTGGCGCAGTTCCTCGGGGATGTATTGCAGCGGGTTCGTCTCGAGCTTCTCGATGAAGACGCCGTCACGCGTGATTTTGCCCTTTGCCTGGCGGTCGGCGGAGCACGAAACGCCGATGCCGATGGGCAATGACGCGCCGTGACGCGGCAGGCGGATGATGCGCACATCGAGCGCGAAGTATTTCCCGCCAAACTGCGCACCGATGCCGCAGGTGCGGGCTTCTTCGAGCATCTGCGCTTCGAGTTCGACATCGCGGAAGGCGCGGCCGTGTTCGTTGCCGGTGGTGGGGAGGCCGTCGTAATACTTCGTGGAGGCGAGTTTGACGTGCTTCATCGTCGATTCGGCCGATGTGCCGCCGATGACGAAGGTGAGGTGGTAAGGCGGGCACGCGGCGGTGCCGAGCGACACCATTTTTTCGCTCAAGAACTTCACGATGCCTTTCGGATTCAGCACGGCGCGGGTCTCTTGATACAAGTAAGCCTTGTTGGCCGAGCCGCCGCCTTTGGCGATGAAGAGGAACTTGTACGCATCGCCATCAGTTGCGTAGATGTCGAGCTGCGCGGGCAAATTGGTGCCGGTGTTCTTCTCCGTGAACATGTCTAGCGCGGCGTTCTGTGAATAGCGCAGATTGTTCTCCGTGTAGGCGAGATAAACACCTTTGGACAGCGCTGCTTCATCACCGCCGCCGGTCCAGACTTGCTGGCCTTTTTTGCCCATGATGATCGACGTGCCCGTGTCCTGGCAGAAGGGCAGCAGGCCCGCGGAAGCTACGTCCGCATTCTTGAGCATCGTCAGCGCGACCATGCGGTCGTTCTCGCTCGCTTCAGGGTCATCAAGGATCGCGGCGACCTGCTTGAGGTGCTTCGGGCGGAGGAAGAAATTGATGTCGTGAAAGGCCTGATTCGTCAGCAGCGTGAGCGCCTCGGGATTCACGACGAGCACTTCTTTCTCGCCGAATGTCTGAACGCTGACGTGTTCCTTGGTCAGCAGGCGGTATTCGGTGTCGTCGTTGCCGAGTTCGAGGAGTTCTTGGTAGTGAAAGGCGGGCGTGGGCATGGGGATGCGTGATATTGAGCCGGATTCAATAGCGGCGCAACGATCGTGAGTTCTCAAACTTCTTTAGCCAATCTCCTGGCATGGGGGTTGAAGGGATCACCTCCATCGTCACGTATCCGTTCAGTCAAATAAACGACCTCAATCCCACTATGAAATTTACCTCCCTTCACACCCTCTCACTTTCTCTGCTCACGACTGCCGCTTTCGCAGACGGCGCGTTTTACGGCGATCCGCCAGACGCCACGCATCCCTGGGCGATTCACGACATGAACCGGGCGCAGCCCATGCGTGTGGAGGCTGGCTCGTTCAGCTCGCAGGACAAACCAGGCACGCCACCTTCGGATGCCACGATTCTCTTTGGCGGAAAAGCGGATGAACTCGAAAAATGGCAGTCTGACAAGCAGCCCGCCGAGCCTACCAAATGGGAGGTCAAAGACGGTGTCCTCCAATGCGTGCCGGGCAGTGGCTACATCCGCACGAAAGAAGAATTCGCCGATTGCCAGCTTCACATCGAGTGGAGCGCGCCGAGCAAAGTCGAGGGCAACAGTCAGGGGCGTGGCAACAGCGGCGTTTTTCTCATGGGCCAAGTCGAGGTTCAAGTGCTCGATAACGACAACAACCCCACCTACCCAGATGGCTTTGCCTCGTCCATCTACGGCATCAATCCGCCGCTGGTCAATCCACTGCGCGCTGCTGGTGCATGGCAGACTTACGACATCATCTTCCGCCGCCCCATTTTCAAAGACGGCAAGGAACTTGATGCCGGCTACATCACGGTATTCGTCAATGGCGTGCTCACCCAAGACCACACGCCACTGGAGGGCGGTGGCGGTCACATGAAGCGCTCCTCACCACGCGCCTTTCCTGATCAAGGTCCGCTTAAACTCCAGGATCACGGCAACCCAGTGCGCTACCGCAACATCTGGTACCGTGCGCTGCCCAAGCGCGCCATCGAAGGTGGTGACACCAGTCACATGAGCGAAGCCGCCACGACAGCCAAGCGAGCTGAGATCGCCAAGACCATCCGCGAAGACGCCGCGAAAATGGAAGGCAATGCCAAGATGCTGCGCCTCTTTGAATCCATCTGTTACACTGAGAACACAGAGGCCAAGAACAACGCCCTATTGATGCTTGGTTCCTTTATTAGTGAAGTGAAAGCGCTGCCTACCGACAAGATCGAGTCCCAGAAAGGCGAGATCCTCCGCGTCACGAAAGCGCTGCGTTACCTCACCAAGTTCAAATTTGTCGCAGATGATCTCGAAGCGCACAAGGAACTCGAAGCCATCATCAAGACCAAGGACTGGGAGCCGAAGAAGAAATAAAAATAAAAAACCCCGCAGCTCACGGAGCACTGCGGGGTCTTTTGATTTGGCGGTTAACCAAAAAGGATTACAGGGAACCCTTCAGCGCGGATGAGGCGACGAAGCGGACGCTCTTGGAAGCCTTGATCTTCATAGCTGCGCCAGTCTTTGGATTGCGGCCAGTGCGAGCAGCGCGCTTGGCAATCTTGAAAGTGCCGAAGCCAATGAGCTGGACGTTTCCGTCCTTCTTCACGCCTTTGGCGATTGCGGTGAGAACTGCGTCGAGTGCGTCTGCTGTTGCGCGCTTGGTGGTTTCGCCGCCAAGGTTTTTCTGAATGAGTTCGAGGAGTTGGGCTTTGTTCATAACTGAGTGTGTTGCTAGTTGCTTGGTGTTCGTGTTGAGGTTTCCTGCTGGTGGATGACAGAGGAGTCTTGTTCGATTAAGAGGCCAACCGCCCTACGGCGTCAAACACAAAAATCACTCCAAACCCTGTATCCGCGCTGATTTATGAGCCTCACTTCGTTAAAAAAGTTCTTGCTTCCTGAGCTGAAATTTACCTCACACGACACCTCTTTTATTGCACCAGGGGCCGTGGTGATCGGCGCGGTAGAGCTAGCCGCAGAGTCCAGCGTCTGGTTCACTAGTGTGTTACGCGGCGACATTAACCGCATCATCGTGGGCGCACAGACTAACGTTCAGGATGGCAGCGTCCTACATGTCAGTGATGATCATGCCTGTATTCTCGGCGAGCGCGTCACTGTCGGGCACCGCGCCATCGTCCATGCATGCACGGTCGATGATGAGGTTCTTATCGGCATGGGTGCGATCATTCTCGATGGTGCTAGAATTGGCGCACGCAGCATCGTGGCGGCGGGAGCGCTTGTTACCAAAAATATGCAGGTGCCTGAGGGGTCACTCGTCATGGGTTCACCGGCCCGAGTCGTGCGGGCGCTTAGTGTTGAGGAGCAAGAGGCCAACAAAAAGCTCGCTCTCAAGTATGTCGAGATCGCGCGGCGCTACCGAACCATGGATGTGGCGGCGATGATGGCAGCTCACACGCGAGTGAGCTGACGCCGCAAGGAAAGCTCAACACAGGTGATGATCACGGTGATGCAAAAGAGGATGACGAGACCATTGATCCACAGCGTGCTGAAGGCGGTGCCAAAGTAGCGCTTGGTGGTGCCAAAGAAGACGTTCGGGCTGGTTTTTCGGCGGTAGTCTTCGCGCTCCATCTCAGCCTTGGTCACGAGGTCTAGCACCTTGCGGTTTACATACACTTCCTCTGCGCTGACGCCGTCTTGCTGAGCCAGCGCGGACTGCAGGAGCTTTGGTGTGACTTTCCCACGAATGGCTGCGTCACGGATTTCACCGAGTTTACGTGCCGCTTCGTTTTTGTCCTTGGCGTAGAGGCCGGAGACGACCGCTAACCCCTGCTTGGCAGTGTCCAATTCCTGCTGCTGCGCCGGAGTCATCTTGATCTCAGGCGGCAAGTTCACCAGCTCCTGGATACGTTGTTCGAGCTGGTCCTGGGCGGAGGTCAGCGGATTCAGTTTGGCCTGCGATATGAGCATGGCTTCATAGCTCCAACGCAGAGGCATGAACTGGCAGATGAAGGGCACCTTGAGTTTACTCGCCGTATCTTCTTCTGTGACACCTGCTTTTTCCAGCCAGCGTGTGACTGAGTAAACGAAGTCCAGATTTTTGTTCATCTCCTCATACTTGATGAGCGCGCCACCGAGGATGATCTGCGGGATGAGAATGAGCGGGATGGCATTGATGGCGGTTCGATTATCTGTGACCACACTGGAGATCAAAAGGCCGAGACATGCGCCTGTTAGCGCGGTGATAAACATCCACCAAAGGTGGGCAAAAAACATGTCTCGGATCTCCAAGACCCAATTCCCTATCAACAGATAAATCACACACTGCACCAGTGCAAAGCTGCTCAGCGAGATGATCTTCCCCATGAGATAGTAGAAGGTGCGCAAGTTGTGATTGCGCTCCCGACTCAGCGTGTGCCGGTCACGGATGATTTCATCAGCGCTGTTGGTCAGACCGAGAAACATGGCCACGACGAGACTCATGAAGAGATAGGTCGGGATGTGAAAAGCTGTGGCAAAAGTGTAGTGCTCATCTTCGCTGTACTTCAGCACGCTCGAGATGAGAAAAGCGAGCATCGGCGCTTCAAGCAATGTGGTCAGCAGATTCGTGCGGTTCCTCAGCTTCGAGAGAAAGGCACGCTTCAGCATCGTGTAAAAGAGGATGCTTTCTTCCCGCAGTGTGTGCTTGGGCGGCTTCGGCACTGCTCGTGAGCGGGAAGAAGATTGCGTGTCATCCCGAGGCCGCGCGATGAGATTCGTGCTTCCAGGGAAGGCCTGAGCTTTGGCCATGCTTTCGAGTAGTAGATGGCTCTGGTAGCGATCACGCCAAAAGTTAGGCGGAAAGCGGCGCGCAGCCACCATGTGTCCATCAGCACTGCGCTCCTGGATGATGTCCCCGCTAATGTCTCGCAGCGGTGTCTCCAGCACATCGAAAACAAAGTCGGGCGTCATGTTCGCCGGCATCTCGGCTTCGCGCTGACCCGTCTCGTCGTTGTAGGCTTTCCAGAAGTATTCGAGCAGTCCCTGCGGCGGGCCGAAGTAGGCCATCTTGCCGCCTTTATCCAGCAGCAGAGCCTTATCAAACATCTGCAACAACCTCATACTTGGCTGGTGGATGGAGGTCAGCACGATTTTGTTGCGGGCGAGATTGCGAATAATTTCCAGCACATGCTCGCTGTCTTTTGAGGACAAACCAGAAGTTGGCTCATCAAACAAATACACATCTGAAATGCCGATCATGTCCAAGCCCGCATTGAGTCGCTTCCGCTCACCACCGGAGAGAAATTTCTGCTGAGGTGTACCAGCGAGGCGCTGCCGCATATCGGCCAGCCCGAGTTCAGCGAGCTTAGCTTCGACACGTTTACGGCGCTCATCTGTTTTCAAATGTGGGCAGCGCACCGCGACTGAGAAGTCTAGATTTTCCTGCACCTTCAGCAGCGGATCAAAGGCGTCCTCCTGCGGGATGTAGGCGATGTAGGGCGTGAGATTCGTCAGGTTGCTGTAGAGCGAGAGGCCGTTCATGAGTACCTCACCGCCCTTTGTTTTCAACTGCCCGCCGAGTACGCGTAGCAGGGTGCTTTTACCACAACCACTCGGTCCCATGACGCAGATCATCTCACCACGACGCGCAAGAAAGCTGATGCCATCGAGCGCCGTGTCTTTGCTATCGAAGCGATGCAACAACTCACGCACCTCCATCTGGCGGATGGTGTTTTTTTCCTCCTCAATAATGCGGTCACTGAAGTGGCAGCGGAGGAACTGGCCCTCGCCGAGGGTGATCGTCGCGCCATCATCGAGAGAGATGCGGTCGCGCACGGGGACCTCACCGATGTAGATCGGGCGGGAGGAGCGCAGCACTTCCACCGAGCCGGTCTTTTGCGCGTAGTTACACTCAATGCGCAGCAAGATCTCGCCTTCAGTATCCTCAGAGAGAAGAATGTCTCCTTCATCCAGCAGCTCCGGCTTATTGGAGACCAAGTAGGTGTTGCGGCTGCCTTCCAGACGGAACTGCCCACCGAATTCCTGCGCACGCACTCGAAGGTCACGCAAAGAGATTTCGATCTCTCCATGCGCCACGATGCTGTCTTCAATGGAGGCCTCGATGCGCACACCTTCACGCAAGGCGACACCGGTCAGAGTGGCGTCCGTATTCCTTAGAGCCTCGACCGTGACACCCAGCCCGAAGCTCACTCGCAGGTTCGTACCACGTCCGCGCTGCTGTGAAATTTCCGCATCTCCCGTGTCGGTGAGTGTCAGGTAAAGTTGTGCACCTGTGACCGTCTTCTTCGCGTTGAAGTAAGCAATGAGGTCGTTGTAGTCGAGCGTGACATCCTCCAGCACCACGCGCTCGCCGGGATACAGTCGCGAGAAATCACCCGGAGGCTGGCGGCGACTGCGGACTAGGATGGGCACCGCTCCCGTGTTCTTGAGCAGGACGAGATTCTGATAGCGAAAAGCCATCACCTCACAACCCGCAGGCAGCGAGCGCAGCAGAACGTCACTAACGGCGGAAGAACCAACACGCAGCGTCTCTAGTGGCTGCCCTGTTTTGGTGGTGAATTCTTCTTCGGCGGGCCGGTCACCTGCATTGAGCTGATAAACGATGTCGATAGCCTGGGCGGCGATGCCCAGATTCGTCATGAAGAGATAAAACTCTACCATCTGACGCTGATTGGATACCGAGCGCGAGATCAGCAAATAGAGCTGAACGCAAAGGAGAATTTTTTGTTCGAGTGAGAGTTCATCACTGAGTTCCTTTGCCCGCTGGCCCAGGTCCTGTGGCTGCTGCAGGGCCTCAAAATAAAGGCGGCGCATGTCCGCGTAGATCGCGCCTGAGTAGTCATAGCGCAGATAGCCGAGTGAAGATTCAATATCCTCTTCTTCGACATCGCCATCGAGCTTTGAGAAGCCAGCGAAGACCTCGATGAGCACCGGCAGCATCGCATTGCGAGTAGCCCCGAGTTGCAGGCCCTCTTGCGGCGTGCCCATCAATTTGTGCCACCAGCTTCGCGCCACTGCCGACGGATCGGAGGCTTCCGGTTTGCGATTGATTAGGGGTCTCGGCATCTGCGAAGTACTCATGGGGCGCGCACGCGCGGCGAGTATGGCGGGCATGGATGCAATGACAACCGCCGTGTGAGTCCGACGTAAAAGTTGCGCTGCGCCTTGCCAGCACTCAAAGACTGTCTAGCCTCTGCTTCCATGAGCCAGTCTGCACTGCATCGAGCATGCTTCTTTCTGATGATCGGTTGCCTCACGGCAGTCGGGCGCGAGTGGCGCAGTGCCGATGGATCGAAGACCATCCAGGCAAACTTCGGCGGGATGAAAGACGAGCGTGTTCTCCTCATCGGCGCGGATGATAAGCAAAGTGTGTTACCGCTCAAAGCACTCTGCGCGGCAGATCAAGAGTATGCACAGCTCGCCCAGGTTTCTCTGAATGGAGCGCGTGTTTTAGGCTCCCAGACTTTTGAAGTCACAACGGTGGTGGACGGCGGCTACATCTGCCGCATTGGCACACAACTCACCGGACCCAAAGGGCCATGGGTCTTCAGTGGCGAGACGTTCTTTATCCCCAAAGGAAAGCTCACTCACGAGCGCGGTGATCGCCTGGAGTCCAAGCCGCTTTACTATGCTGGTAATCGCACATTCCAGCCCATCGAGGCAGATGCTTCGATCATTCGCGCTTTCGATCTGGATCTCGATGAAGCGGTGAATGCTGATCTACGCATCCGCACGGCGTCGGCTGGTGATCCAGCCAAGCTCGCGCCGATCGCGGCCGAGCCGCTGATCGAGATCGTCAGCACACGCGGCATAGCTTTACCGCTGGGTAAAGGTTTCTTCATCACTGAAGCCGATCTCATCACTGATGTGACCACGCTCGTGTTGCATGAGGATGGCAAGGATGTGCCAGCCAAGGTCGTCAAGACTGATCCGAAGCTCGGCCTCGCTTTGCTCTCCTGCGCTGTGGAGAAGGAGCCCGCACGACTGCTCGCACGCAAGCCGGCTGAACTCGGCCAAAACATCTATGCGCTCACGCTGTCACTCACCAGCCTGCGCAAAAATCTCGGTGCCCCCAGTCTCACGCGCGGCATTATTAGCAAGGCCTCAAGCAACACGACCTTCGAGCACGATGCATCCATCACCAGTGATGCCGTAGGCGGTTTCGTTTTAAACGATAAGTGGGAGTTGCTCGGCATCTTCTTCCGCTCCCAATCACGCAGCGAAAGTAAACGGCCCACAAAGTCCGCCAGCGAGCCTGCACCAGCGCCTCCGACGCAGAGTTTAAGTCTTCGCACGGAGGCCATCAACAAGCTGCTGATTGAAGGCGAGAAGGACAAAGCCAAGCCAATGCCTGGTGTCCCCAATTTGAAAGCAGGCAACCTCGGCGATGCCGCACCTGCGGTGATCGATCTGCTGCGCAAAAGCACCGTGCTCGTCGTAGTCACACGAGAGGTGAACCACAATCCGCCTACGCCCAAAGCCACCACTGTTGGTGCCATGCCACCCGTTGCTGGCCAGCCGCAATTCAGTCTCAGCGGCTCCGGAACTCGGCACAATCTCCGCTGCCGATACTTCGACGCTGCGAAGATTTGCCAACCCACCGACGGCAAACCCTGCAAGATATGCGGCGGGTGATTCTGAACTGCCGATCAGCGACTCGGTGCGCTGATGATCTTGGCTGCTTCTTCAGCTCCGATCTCGTGGACAAAAAGATTCCGCCAGCGGATCTCGCCACCGTGGGTTTGCAGCATGATCGGGCCTTTGGCGGGCAGCGGCTTGGTGCGATCAAAGAAGTTCTCCATGACGTTGCCATCGACGACGAGCTTATCATTCAGCCATACCCAGGTGCGCGCTCCGATCTGACGAATGCGAAAACGATTCCACTCGCCGAAAGCCTTGTCCGCAAGCACGAGCGGATCACGGCCTGGAGTGTTCGGCGTGTTATTAAAGAGACCGCCGGAGCCGAGGTGGGGTTTACGATCGGGCTTCTTGGGATCAAAGATTTGATGGTGATCCCAGATCTGAATTTGAGGTGTGCCACGCATGTAGATTCCACTGTCAGCCTTTGCCACCGTCTTGTATTCGATGAGGAATTCGATGTCGCCAAACTCCTCACTCGTCGTGGCGTAGGGACCCGTGCCGACATTGACCAGCTCGCCATTTTCGATATGCCAGTGCTGGGCAAACTCCGCGCGTTGCTGTTTCAGATTTGTGTCCTTTTTCTCACCTTCCAGTTTAACCACGGAATGTGGATTCAGGCCATACCAGCCGCTTAGATCACTGCCATTAAAGATGGCGCGAAAGCCGGAGGGCGGCGTGGGCTCAGCAGCGTGCGCTGAGGTAATAAGCAGGGCGGCAAGATAGGTCGTGAGTTTCATGGTAGGTCGGACAGAACGGAGAAAGTCGCTAAACAGTTTCACTCTCGCGCAGTCGATGCAGTATGCGGCATGAAACTGGACCGCGTCATTGCTAAGCACAGCTCGCTTGGTCGGGGAGAGGCGCATCGGCTGATCGCGGCTGGGCGAGTGCGTGTGGACGGGCAGATCATCACTGGGAATCAGCATGAGGTGGATCGTTTTACGCGTGTTGAATTGGATGCGGTGACGGTTCAACAACCCGAGCGTGCCTTGTATCTGCTGATGCACAAACCGGCAGGTGTCGTCAGTGCCACGGTGGATGCGGAGCATAGGACCGTGCTGGATCTCATCGACGATCCTGACAAACAAACTTTGCACATCGCCGGACGACTGGATCGTTGGTCCACGGGATTACTGCTACTCACGAATGATGGTCGCTGGTCAAAGCTTCTCATGGATGCCGCGTCGAAGGTGCCCAAGATCTATGTCGTCGAGACCGCTGAGATGATCTCACCTGATGCCGTCGCCGCGTTTGCACATGGCTTTCATTTTGCGACAGAGAACATCACGACACTGCCTGCGGAACTCGTTCTGCTCAGTGAGCATCGTGCGCGGGTCACTCTCTATGAAGGCCGTCATCATCAGATCAAACGCATGTTTGGCCGTGTCGGTAATCTCGTCACGGCGCTACATCGTGAGAGCGTCGGCAAGCTACGTTTGCCAGAGGAACTCAAGCCGGGAATGTGGCGTGCACTGACGTTTGAAGAAAGGCAGGCCGTGTAAATCCAAGTCAGATTAAGCAACTCCGAGGCGTTATCCAAAAACACATGAAGCCACTTTGGTTCTCCTTTCTCATCATCAGTCACGCCCACGCAGCACTGCCTGCGATCCAGCCATTCATGGATCAGCACTGCATGGACTGCCATGACGCAGAGATGAAAAAGGGCGGACTCGATTTATCGTCCTTATCCACAGATCCAGCAGATGCGGCAGCGCAAAAAAAATGGGTGCGCGTGTTTGATCGTGTGACCGCTGGCGAGATGCCGCCGGAGAAAAAGCCACGCCCAAATGCGAGTGAACTGAAGGCCTTCATGGCCACGCTAAGCAGCGATTTAAGCACGAAACATGCGGCGCAAAAGGGCACCGTACTGAGGCGACTGAATCGACGTGAGTACCAAAATACGATTAATGATCTGCTAGGCACCCAAGTCGAGGTGATCGCCTCGCTGCCTGAAGATGGGCGCGCGCTTGGCTTTGATACGGTAGGTGAAGCTCTATCCGTCTCCAGCGTGCAGATGCAGCGCTACATGGAGGCAGCGGAACTCGTGCTGAACGCCGCACTCAATGCCGATGTGAAACCGGCGATGAAAAAGGAGCGCTACACTTTCGAGTCCGAACGCAACAAAACCAACTTGGGCAAGCAATGGCTCAAGCGAGATGACGGAGCCATCGTGGTCTTTAATGATGGCGGGTTCCCCGACACGCAGGTCCCCGGCTTTAAAGCAACTGCGGCGGGTGAGTATCGCGTGCGCATCACTGGCTACGGCTACCAGATTCAAGAGCCAGTGGCGTTTGCCGTCATCACTGGCACTTTTAATCGAGGCGGTGATCAGGACGTGCGTGGCTTTCATGAGCTACCGCCTGACAAGCCTGACACGGTGGAGTTTACCCTCACACTGCGTGCAGGGGATGGCATCAAAATCAGCCCCCAAGGACTCAATGGTCCTGACGGGCACTCGCCTATTAAAGATGGTCCAGACAAGTATCCTGGCGAAGGGCTTGCGATCCAGAGTTTCGAGATCGAAGGCCCCATCCTCCGTGATTGGCCACCAGTCGGACAGAAGATGTTACTGGGTAACGCCAAGCTGCGTGAGCTGCCGCCTGAGAAGTCGTGGATGAAGGGTAAGAGTAACTACAAGCCCACATTCACCGCAGACAGCAGTGACCCAATAGCTGATTCACGCCAAGCCTTACTCGTCTTCCTCAGTGCCGCTTTTCGCAAGCCTGTCAGCGACACAGAAGTGCAACCTTACAATGCGCTGTTTGATGCCGAGTTTGCGGAGAGCAAAGACTACCTGATCGCCATCCGCACGGCAGCCGCGGCCGCGCTTTGTGCCCCCGAATTTCTCTATTTTAATGAGCTTTCAGGAAAGATCGGCGACTACGCTATCGCTTCACGCTTGAGTTACTTCCTCACGCGGCGTGCGCCCGATGCGGAGTTGCTCCAGCTAGCCTCGAAGCAGCAATTGCATCAGCCTGAGATCCTGCGTGTGCAGACAGAACGACTGCTCAAGAGTGCGTCGTTGGAGAGCTTCGTTACTGATTTTACCGATGGGTGGCTGAACCTGCGTGAGATCGACTTCACCACACCTGATAAGCAGCTCTACCCCGAGTTTGATCAGCTACTTCAAGACTCCATGCTGCGTGAAACGCGCGGGTTTGTTCGCGAACTCATCACTGGAAACTTAAGTGTCGGCAATCTCATCCAATCCGACTTTGCCATGCTCAATGCACGTCTCGCCCGGCACTACGGCATCCCAGGCGTGAGTGGGTTAGCCATGCAAAAAGTTAGACTGCCAACGGATAGCAAACGCGGCGGCATTCTCACGCACGCCAGTATTTTAAAAGTCTCTGCCAATGGCACTAACACTTCACCCGTTGT
Source organism: uncultured Prosthecobacter sp. (assembly GCA_964583255.1). Classification (GTDB taxonomy): domain Bacteria; phylum Verrucomicrobiota; class Verrucomicrobiia; order Verrucomicrobiales; family Verrucomicrobiaceae; genus Prosthecobacter. The sequence goes on along the minus strand of CAZOVY010000014.1, from coordinate 24,722 downwards.
TCGCGGCGTGTGGGTGCTGAGTCGCTTACTCGGCATCGAGCCGCCGCCACCACCACCGGGCACTCCCGGCGTGGAGCCAGACATACGCGGCGCTAAAACCATGCGTGAGATTTTGGACAAACACCGCTCTTCTGAGAGCTGCAATGGCTGCCATCGGCTAATCGATCCACCGGGTTTTGCGCTGGAAAGCTATGATGTGATTGGTGGCTGGCGTGAGCGCTTTCGCAGCATCGATCAAGGCGAGTTTATCAGCCTCAAGGTCGAAGGCCGAAAAGTCCGCTACCGACTCGGCCCGCCTGTGGATGCGGCTGGGCAACTCGCCACGGGTCAGGCTTTCGAAGACTTGGAGGAGTTTCAAAAACTGCTCCTCGCTTGCCAAGACACGGTCGTAAAATGCGTCGCCGAAAAGCTCCTCATTTTCGCCACTGGACGTGAGCTGGGTTTCTCTGATCGCAACGAAATCGCGCGTATTGTCGCTGCGTCGAAGGCCCAGAAGAATGGGCTGCGGGACCTGCTGCATCTGATTGTGCAGAGTCCTATCTTCCTGAGTAAGTGATGGGAACTATCCGAGGCGTTGCGCCTGAGGCTGACCAACGTATAGAGGCATGACATGTCGTCCGCCTTTCTGTCTATTCTCGATGCTCTTCCTGAGCGCAAGTCGCCACTCATGGAGCGGCTGTGGTCGTTGCTGGAGGTGAAGTCTCCCGCTCAACTGGAAGCGATGGCCCATGAAGCACGCGGCATTACGCGGCGTAATTTTGGGCGCACGATGCGCATGTTTGCGCCGCTCTATGTCTCCAATGAATGCGTGAACAACTGCTCCTACTGCGGGTTTTCGCGAGATAACGCGAGTATCATGCGAGTGACGTTAACCATCGATCAAGTGGTCAAAGAGGCGCTACATTTGGTGGAGCAGGGGTTTCGGAACATCCTGCTGGTGGCGGGAGAGCATCCTAAGTTTGTAAGCGATGGCTATCTTGAGGAATGTATACGCGCTATCCGCGATGTCGTGCCAACGATTGGTATCGAGGTAGGGCCTATGGAGGCACCCGAGTATGGATTGATGGTGAAGGCTGGTTGTGAGGGGCTGGTGGTTTATCAGGAAACCTATGATCGCGCCGTGTATGCCGACATGCACACGGCTGGCCCAAAGAAGGATTTCGACTGGCGTATCGCCTGCCCAGAGCGCGGCTATGAGGGTGGCTTTCGACGCATCGGCATCGGGGCTTTGTTTGGACTGAGTGACTGGCGGCTGGAGGCGCTGCGACTTGCGGCGCATCTTGAGTATCTATACAAAAACTGCTGGAAGTCCAGTTTCACGGTGGCTTTCCCACGTCTGCGGCCCGCAGCGGGTGGTTTTCACCCTATGACGGAGTTTCCCGACTGGGCACTGGTGCAGACGATCTGTGCTTTTCGGCTCATCTTCCCCGAAGTGGGCATCGTACTCAGTACGCGTGAGCCTGCGCCGCTGCGTGATGCTTTAGCACCGCTGGGGATCACGGTTATGAGCGCAGGAAGTCATACTGAGCCAGGCGGCTATACAGGTGCTGGCAGCGATGATTTGCATCAAACCGTGAAGGGTCGCCGAGTCGAGCTAACGACAAAGGACGGCAAAGAACGCGCTGAGGGGCAATTTGGAATCGCCGATGAAAGAACTCCAGCCGAAGTGGCTGCGATGCTTAATCGGCAGGGATTGGAAGCTGTGTGGAAGGACTGGGACCCGGCGATATTGGCAGCCTGAAAATAAAAACACCCGACCTAGCGGCCGGGTGTTTTTTGTTGATACGACAGAAATCGTAACTAATTAAGCGAAGAGATCGACAACTGGCACGCCCTTGTCCGCCACGGTGAAGGGGCGGTTTGAGGGGGACATGACGACTTCGTCAACAGGAAGACCCATGGCATGACCAACGGTGGCGAGGAAGTCCTGTGGGCTGGTCTGCTTATCTGCAGGGCGACGGCCTTCCTTGTCGGTGGAACCATAGGCGTAACCGCCCTTGACGCCTGCACCAGCAAAGACAGTGGAGTAAGCGAGAGGGTAATGGTCACGGCCATCGTTTTCATTGACGTCCGGAGTGCGTCCGAACTCTGAGCCAAGAACGATAAGCGTGGACTCAAGGAGACCCTTGGCTTGGAGATCTTGGATCAATGCCGCGAAGCCTGTGTCAAGAATGGTTCCCCTAGCAGTCATGGCATTGTCGATGGTGTTGTGCATGTCCCAGCTTCCAAACTGGACCTCAACGAAACGCACGCCATTTTCGACGAGGCGGCGAGCGAGGAGACAGCCCTGTCCGAAGTTGTTTTTGCCGTATTTGTCACGAGTTTCAGGTGACTCCTGACTGAGGTCGAAAGCCTGAAGGTCTTTGCTCTTCATGAGCTTCAGTGTTTCGTCGTAGAATTCGGAGTAGGCCTTCACATCTTCGCTTTGGAACTTCTTGCGGAAGGATGAGTCGAACTCGTTCATGAGTCCGATGCGCTTGGTGAACTGGCCCTCGCTGGTCGTCGGCTTGATATTTTGAAGACCGCTCTCTGGATTAGAGATTGGAATTGGGGACATGGCTGGTGGGAAGAAGCCAGCACCTGGATAGGCGCTGCCGCTGTTGACGACAACACTATCCGGAAGAGTCACATCTTTAATACGGCCCAGGAAATGCGAGCCCCAAACACCCATAGATGGATGAACAATGGTCCCACGAGGTTCATAACCAGTCTTCATGGTATAAGTGCCCGCTTCATGCACACCCGTCTTGGAAGACATGGAGCGAATGATGGCAAGCTTGTCTCCCAGATCAGCGAGTTTTGGCAGATAACCGCCAAGCGCTACGAGGTTGTCACCTTTAGCTCTAGCTGGTGTGCCAAAACCCTTCGTTGCACCTTCTTTAGGATCGAACGTGTCGATATGGCTCATACCACCATTCATCCAAAGATAGATGACGTGCTTAGCCTTGCCAAAACCTGCAGTGCCAGGGCCTGACCTGGAAACGGCCTCGGCTTCAGCTGCCGCCATTTTGGCGGACATACCAGGAAGGAGGGAAACACCCAGAACGGACTTGGCCGTGCGGAGCATAAAGTCGCGACGATTGGCGTCGCTGAGTCGTAGTAGTTCGGATTTCATAGATGTAGTTAATTTGGGAGTTAGAGTTGATGGAAGGATTACTGAATGAACATGAATTCGCGGGTATTAACGAGTGCCCAAATCATGTTTGCATAGCCGTCTTCACCAGCACCGAGAACACGCTTGGAGATGTCTCTCTCATTCATTGTTGGTTTACGGCTCATGATTGCAAGGAACATGCTGTCAACCTTGTCGGAGGGATTGCGCACTTTTTCCATGGTGCGGAAGACGAGCGAATCGGGACTGGTAAGCATTTTCTGTGCTTTACCGTTCATGATGGAGAGGACTTGTGGAACAGTGCCGATTTTGGAACTGCCATCAATGAGAGTGCGCGGCGACTGTCCGAAGTCGGTGAGGAAGTGTCCGCCAGGAGCTGGCTGGACAATCTCCGAAGCACGCATCAGACGCATGCCTTCATAGCTCAGAACTTTCCCAGGTCCGTCGCTGACTTCTGCCACTTCCTGCTTCTTGGTGGATTTGGAAGCTTTCCCTTCCATCATCATATCGCCACCGGCCATTTCCAAGCCACCACCCATGAGGGCGTTTTCTTTCTGCTGAATCTTACGAAAAGCGTCATACTTCATGAGCACCGTCTGGGGATCCACAGTTTCAAGATTAAGGTCGATCGACTTGGCATAAAGATCCTGAAGTGGAGCTTTATACTGGTCAGGTTGGCCAAGAACGAGAGTCATGTAGCTGTCCCATGCTTGTTCCGCCGACATACGACGGAGCATAGGCCCCTGGAAGTAGTACTTCTCACCCATCACAATATTTTCAGTGGTGGCTTCCGACTGATAGGCTCGGGTGTTATAAACAATACGCATGAACTGCTTTAGATCGAAGTTCACACGAACCATTTCGCTGGCGAGATGTTTGAGAAGCTCAGGATTGGAGGCGTTGTTTGGATCATCAATGTTCGTGACAGGCTCAGAGACACCTGCACCGAAAGCGCGTTTCCACATGCGATTGGCGATGGTCATCGCAAAACGGGGATTTGTTGGATGGGTCATCCATTTCGCGAAAGAAACGCGGATTTTTTCATCCTTTACGGCATAAGCTGGACTGTCTTTATCCTCAGGAGACCAAGTGACAAACTTTGGTTCGACCATGGCTCCAGGCGCAGCATCTTTATACTTGTAGTCTGCTGGTAACTTCATGCCGTTAACGGCACGGTCTTTAACGGCATTTTGATTGGCACGGATGTAATTCTGGATGCCATTGCGGAGATTCTTGATATCCAGACCAGCTTTTTCCACGAGAGGTTCAATACCTGCCATGAGTTTCCCCATAGGATCAGTGCCCCCAAGATCTCTGCCATTGAGCTTGGTTGTGGTAGCACCAAAGTAAGCTGCCATTTCATAGAATTGCTTCTGGGTCCAATCAGCGAAGGGGTGGTCATGGCACTGGGCACAGGAGACGTCGGTACCCAGGAAAACGGTTAGCGTATTCGCCAGATTATCCAGAGGCATGCCCGAATCACGAAGGAGGTAGCCAGCAGCACCATTGTAGGTTCCGTCAGGCTTCTTGTCCCACATTTTACCAGTAGCAGTCACCATGTCACTGACCATCTCACTCCATGGGCGGTTCTTGGCAATCTGCTCCTTGATCCAGCCAATATAGGGTGTGCCGCGTACATTGTCAGCCTCGAACTTGTCCATTACGCGCAGCATCTCGGCAAAGTAATTGTAGAGATGGGTCTTATAACCGTCTGAATCCAACAGCATGTCGATGAGTTGGGCACGTTTGGCTCTGTCTCCACTTTTGAGGAAAGCACTGGCTTCATCATGGTTGGGAATACGCCCAGCGATATCAAGGTAAACGCGGCGAACGAACTGCTCGTCAGTTGCGGCTGGATTCCAACCCGTGATCGGAGGTTTACCAGCTTTGACACGGTCAGGATTCGCTTTGGTCAGGCCAGCGCCCACCAGCTTATCAATGGCTTGCGCAGCTTGCGTCACTGTAGCTGTGGCAGGCATCGCCGCAGTTGCAGCGACGGCAACAGGCTTGGCGGCTTTTGCGATCGCCAAGTCGTCGGGTGAAAGACGGGTGAGGGCAAACTGATGGAGGGAACCGTCCGCCGTCTGGAGGACAATGTTTTCACCTTCGATTTTGACGAAGGAAGCGTTCACTTGGCGGCCTTGGACGTCAGTCCACATGCGGGGTTCCGCAAAAGCGGAGCCGACGCATAGACCAGCGGCAAGGAGGCTTGCGAGCAGTGTTTGGGTGGTGTTCATGGGTATTGAGGTGAGTGTGAGCTGAGATACTCCGGTCAGGGAAACGGACAAGTAGCCGGGGCATTAGGCGGAAAATACAGTCTTTTTATCTTTCTAGAAGGTTTTTTTTGCCCCACTCGCGCTTTGCCTCTACGACTTCATTGAAAACTTGCGCCCATGATGGCCTGTGGCACAGGGCAGCCTCATGCTCCCACTGCTCAAATCCGCCTGGCTTTTTTTCCGGCAAAACGATCTCCCAACGACCTGGCGCGCGCTGATCAGTCGAGATGCGCACCCTCTTCTACAGTTCATCAAATATGGCTGCTGTGGCGTGGTGGCCGCAATCACTCACAATGGCATCTTAACCGTTCTTTCTCTTACTATCTTCCCCGCTAGCCAAGGCATGATAGTGGACGGGCAGGTGCTGGATGAAGCTCTACGTGCCAAGAATCTGATCATCAATAACGCACTCGCATGGCCCTTTGGCACGCTGATGGCCTATTGGCTGAATGTCCTTTTTGTCTTCACCCCTGGGCGTCACGGCAAAATGGCCGAACTGGCCATGTTCTGGATCGCCAGCGCCATCGGCTTCTTCCCCGGCGGCTTTGTGGCGCACTGGCTGGCCTCCAGCTTCCACTTACCCTCACTGATCGCTCAGCTAGGGTTCGTGGTGACATCGGTGATGGTGAACTTCCTTTGCCGAAAATTCATCATCTTCAAACAATGATCAGCCCAAATCACTGATCGACACCGGCTTGCCGCCCTGCTCGGCGCTCTTGTCAGAGGCAAAGATGACCTCAAAGCTGCGCAGGGATTCCGTGAAACTCGTGAGCGGCATGTCCTTGCCTTCATCCAGAGCATCGAAGAAGGCCTGGAACTGCGTCGCGTAGGGGTGATCGCTGACATCGCCGGAGTCGAGCATGTGCATGGAGAGATTGCCCCAGGCCTTTTTATCGCTCTTCAGTTTGTTGGAGTGGATTTTGTTATCTAGCAGGCTGCCCTCGCTGCCAACCAAATGCGTGTGGAAGTAATAAGGCTGGAGGCAGTCCACCACGGCGGCGGTCTTGCCCACGGCACCGTTCTTGAACTTCACCAGGGTCACGCTCGTCGTGTCGTATTCATAAGGGGCGAAGATCTCGCTCTTCGACTTCGTGCTGAAGCTGGTCACGCTCTCCACCTCGCCGGGCATCACCATGAGCAGGGCGTCCAGGGCGTGGCAGCCAGCCGTGAGCAGCGCGCTGCCGCCGTCTTTCTTGCCGATGTTCCAGCGGAACTGCCCATACCAGGGGCCGATGCCGTGATAGTAATCCACTTCGCCATAGTGAATCTCGCCGAGCAGGCCTTCATCAATGATCGCCTTCGTGGACTGGAACTGGCCGGAGTAGCGGCACTCGAAGCACACGCAGCCCTTCACGCCGTTCGACTTCGCCGCCGCGACGATCTCGCGCACTTCCTGCAAGGAATTCGCCATCGGCTTTTCGAGAATGATGTGCTTCTTCGCATTCGCCGCCGCCACGGCCTGATTGCGGTGCTGGCTCGGGTAGCTGGTGATGTCCACCACATGGATGTCCGGGTCGGCCAGCATCGCGTCGATGTCCTGATAGGTCTTGATTGTGCCGCCGTGTTTCGCGCTCACTTCCGCGCTGTCCAGCGGACGCGAGGAATAGATCGCAGTGACCTGGGCCTGCTTGGACTTGTTGATTGCTTCGATGTGAGCAGTCGCTGCCCAGCCATATCCGATGATGCCGACGTTGTATTTTTTCATGATGAGAGATGCAGATTGCTCCACAGACGGAGCTTTGAGTCAAACCAATACCCTGCGGCTGATGATTGCCTTTCAGGGAAATCCAGGCTCTGCATCGAAGCTTGCACGCCCATGAATCACGCCCACAATAGCGCCCCCTAAACTCAACCGCATACCATTATGGCCGACATCACCACCAGCGCTGCTGACAAGAAAGACAAAGAATACTTCACCGACGTGCCGCAGGCCGCTCCTGGCTTCTTCCTCAAGGGCTGCCACCAGTATGACTGGGGTCTCAAGAACCGCCTCAGCCGCGTCTTCAATCCCAAGGACGGTCGCACCGTCATGCTCGCCTTTGACCACGGCTATTTCCAGGGCCCGACGACCGGCCTGGAGCGCGTGGACCAGACAATCCTCCCCCTCGAACCGTATGCCGACTGCCTCATGCTCACGCGTGGCATTCAGCGCAGCGTCATTCCGGCGAGCACGACGAAAGCCATCGCGCTGCGTGCTAGCGGCGGCACCTCAATGGTCAGCCCGTTTGAAGAATGGGAAGGCGAGATCGACGGCAAGAAGGCCAAGTTTGGCCGCCCAGGCTTCGAGCCGCTCTCCAATGAAAGCACGGCGCTGAACATCGAAGAAGCCATCCGCCTGAATGCCAGCGTACTCGCCGTGCAGGTGTTCATCGGCAGCGCTTATGAGCGTCAGTCGCTGAAAAATCTGACCGACCTCGTGGACGCGGCATCGCGTTACGGCATCGCCGTGATGGGCGTGACTGCTGTGGGTCGTGCGATGGCACGCAACGCACAGTATTTCCGCCTGGCGACACGCATCATGGCGGAACTCGGCGCGAACGTGGTGAAGTGCTACTACACGGAGACTGAATTTGAAACCGTGACCTCCTGCTGCCCGGTGCCGATCGTGATCGCCGGCGGCAAGAAGCTGCCCGAACTCGAAGCGCTGAGCATGTGCTACAACGCCATCCAGCAAGGCGCGAACGGTGTGGACATGGGCCGCAACATCTTCCAGAGCGACGCGCCGATCAGCATGATGCAGGCGGTGCGCGGCGTGGTGCATGAAGGCCTCTCACCCGAGCAGGGCTTCCAGATGTACAACGACCTCAAGGCCAAGGGTACGAAGTAATTCCCCTTCCCCGATTCCGAAGGCCGCCGCGGTTCAATACCCGGCGGCCTTTTTCGTGCCCACGTCCGATTCAAACCAATCCTTGTCCGATGATGCCAAAGTCTGATAGCGTTGGTTTTCTCCCAACCATGAAAACTCTCTCCGTGCTCCTCTGTGCCTTCTCTGTGGTGAACCTCTTCGCCGAGACCCAGATCACCTGGAAACGCCAGCAACTCCAAGGCGACTTTTATTCCGAGGGTGCCGCCATTGGCGACATCAATGGCGACGGCAAACCCGATGTGGTCGCTGGCCCGTTCTGGTGGGAAGGCCCGGCGTTTGAAAAAAAGCACGCTTACTACGAGCCGAAGATTTTCAGCATCAATGGCTACTCCGACAACTTCTTCGCCTACGTCCACGACTTCAGCGCCGACCAGAAGAACGACATCCTCATCCTCGGCTTCCCCGGCAAAGAAGCGCGGCTGTATCTGAATCCAGGCACGCACGACGACAAGCCCTGGCCCATGCACATCGTCGCCGATGTCGTGGACAACGAATCGCCCGTCTTCACCGACATCACTGGCGATGGCAAACCGGAAATCGTGTGCAGCACTGGCGGCAAATTCGGCTGGTTCGCTCCGAACTGGGAGAAGCCCACGGAGAAGTGGCCCTTCACTGCCGTCAGTGATGACATGAAGGTCGCCAAGTTCACCCACGGCCTTGGCGTAGGCGATGTGAATGGCGATGGAAAGATGGATTTGCTTGAAGCTCGTCGGTGGTGGGAAAACAAGCCGGGCAGCGACAAGTGGGAACAACACAACTTCGCCGCGGGTGTCGGCGGAGGCGCGCAGATGTTCGCGTATGACTTCGATGGCAATGGCTTGAACGATGTCTTCACCAGCCTTGCCGCGCATCGTTATGGCGTGGCCGTTTTCCTGCAAAACAAACCCGCGCCTGACAAGCCGACATGGAACCGTGTCATGCTGGCCAGCGAGCAACCGCAGGACAACGACTACGGCATCGTTTTCTCCCAGCCGCACGCCGCGTTCCTCGCCGACATCGACGGCGATGGCGTGAAGGACATCGTCACCGGCAAGCGCTACTGGGCGCACAATGGTCATGATCCCGACGAGCGCGGCCACCGCGTCATCTACTGGTATCAGACCAAGCGCGATGGCAAGGGCGGCGTCGATTTCGTCCCGCATCTCGTCGATGCTGAAAGTGGCGTCGGTGTCGATGTGCAGGTCGGCGATGTGAATGGCGACAAGCTGCCCGACATTGTCGTAGCAAACAAAGCAGGTGTGTATGTGCTCACCCAACAGCGCAGCGAAACCAAAGCTGAACTCACACCGAAGAAGCTCTACGGCCCCGCACTCAAGCCGCAGGCCGAATACGCCAAAGGTCAGTCGCCCGCCGATGCGCTGAAATCCATGCAGCTCCCCGGCGGCTTCAAGGCCGAACTCATTGCCGCCGAGCCGGACATCGTGCAGCCGATCGCATTCACCTTTGATGGGCGCGGGCGCATCTGGGTCGTGGAGGGGAATAGCTACCCAAAACCGCGTGAAGTCGGTGCCGGTCAGGACCGCATCAAGATCCTCGAAGACAAAGACGGTGACGGCACCTTCGAGACGAAGAAAATCTTCTGCGAGGGCCTGAATCTCGTCAGTGGCATTGAGCTAGGTTTTGGTGGCGTGTGGGTGGGGGCCGCGCCTTACCTGATGTTCATTCCAGACAAGGATCGGAACGATCAGCCCGATCCGTCTGATCCGACGGATCAGCGCCCGAAAGTCCCCGGCCTCAGCTTCACCGCCTACGCCCTCCTCGACGGTTGGGGCAGCCAGGACACCCACGAGACGCTGAACAGCTTCATCTGGGGCCCGGACGGCTGGCTGTATGGCTGCCACGGTGTCTTTACACACTCAAAGGTAGGCAAGCCTGGCACGCCGGACGAGCAGCGCATTCCCATCAATGCCGGCATCTGGCGTTACCATCCCGTGCGGCATGAATTTGAAATCTTCGCCGAGGGCACCAGCAATCCATGGGGACTCGATTACGACCAGCATGGCGAATGGTTCGTCACGGCCTGCGTCATCCCTCATCTCTACCACATCGTCCCCGGCGGGCGGTATCAGCGGCAGGCCGGGCAGCACTTCAATGCGCACACCTACGACGACATCAAGACCATCGCCGACCACGCGCACTACGCTGGCAGCCAGCGTCCAACCATCGACTTCGACAAAACCACAGGAGCAGGCCTCGCCACCGCTGACACGAACGCCCTCGGCGGCGGTCATGCGCACTGCGGCCTCGCCATTTATCAGAGCAGCCTCTTCCCGCCGACGTATCGCAACCAACTCCTCTTCGGCAACCTCCACGGTCATCGTTTGGTGACAAATTACACCGACCCGCACGCCAGCAGCTACATCGGCAAGCACGCCGCCGACTTTATGCGTGCGAACGACATGCACTTCATCCCCGTCACGCAGAAAGTCGGCCCCGATGGCGCGCTCTATGTCAGTGATTGGAGCGACCAGCAAATCTGCCACCGTGGCAGCAACGCCGTCGAAAACTGGGACCGCAGCAACGGACGAATTTACCGCATCAGCTACGACGGCTGGAAGCCGTGGAAAGGTGATCTCGCGAAGGAAAGCGATGAAGCGCTCGCAAAGCTCGCCGTGCAGACGGACAACGAGTGGGAGTCGCGCATGGCGAGAAGGGTGCTGATGGAGAAGTTCGTCACAGCGCTTGCTGCCGCCGGAGGAACATTCACAACAGAGAATGTTGCAAAGGGCATGGTCCCATTCGAGAAGGGTTTAAAATATGCGGAAGCGAGGTTTGAGACCGCCGATTCTTCTGCGGAGCGAATCCGTGCCTTGTGGACTGTGGCTTCAATCTTTCCCGGTCTTCCCGGCATGGAACATCTAGCCGAAAGTCCTGAAGTTGATTCTTTGCTGCGTGGGCAGATGATTCGTTTGCTGACACAGCCACACTTTCACACAACACTCGATCCGAAGGCAGCCAACTCCATGCCGTTCATCGTTGATCCTAGAATGCTCGAAAGAGCGGCGGCGGTCGAGCAGAGCACCACCGTCCGTCGCGAACTCTCCTCCGCGCTCCAACGCCTACCGCAGGATCAACGCAAAGACCTCGCCACCGCCCTCCTCAAGCACGGGGAAGACAAGGACGATCCGATGATCCCGCTGCTCATCTGGTATGGCATTGAGCCCGTCGTGGCGGCGGCCCCGGCGGTGGGGATGCAGCTCGCGAAGGTGTCGAAGATGCCGAAGGTGACGGAGTTCATCTACCGTCGCCTTTCCTCTGACGACGCAGGACGTGCCGCAATGCTCGCCGAACTCGCGAAGGAACCCGATGCCGCGAAGCGCGAGCCGGTGCTGGCGATGATCGTCGCCGCTGCTCGCAACAGCGGCAAATTGACGATGCCGCCGAAGTGGTCGGAGATCGCCAAGAAGCTTCAATCGTTCGGAGCACCGCCTTTAGGCGGAACGAAGTCTCCTGATCTCACCACCTTCAAAGAGCCGACTAAAGTCGGTGCTCCGAACTTGGGAAGCCTCGTCTCCGAACTCAGTGCGCTGTTTGGTGATGCAGAGGAGCTGAAAGTCTTCCGCAGCCAGCTCAGCAACAGCGCGCTCGACACATCCTCTCGCGAGAAAGCCCTTTCGGTTCTTCTCCAGGCTCAAGACAACGCCACGGCGAAGCTCCTGCAACAAATCGTCTCAACGAAAGACGCTCCGTCGTCACTGCGCCGCAAAGCCATCCAATCACTCGCGTCGCTCAAAGACGCCGAAACGCCTAACATCCTCGGCGCGGCGCTGCCGAAGCTCTCGGCGAACGAATTGCCGGATGCCATAAACACGCTCTCCTCAACCAAGGAAGGCGCGAAGGCGCTGCTGAAAGCGGTGGAGGCCAAGACGGTGCCGAGCACCGCGCTTTCGCCGTTTTTGGTGCGCCAACTCACGGCCTTCGATGATGCGGAAATCAACGCGCTCATCAAATCCGCCTGGGGCGATGTGAACGCTCCAAAGGCTGACCTCGGCGAGCGCACGAAAAAGTATCGCGACCTGCTCACGCCTGCTGCTTTGGCGAAGGGCGATGCCGCGAAGGGCAAGACGATGTTCATGGCCACCTGCGGGGCCTGCCACAAGCTCTTCGGAGAAGGCCAGAGCGTGGGGCCGGACATCACAGGGAGCAATCGCGCCGACTTGAATTACCTGCTGGAAAACGTGCTCGATCCAAATGCGGTGATCGGGAAAGACTACCAACTCAATGTTTTCTCCATGAAGGACGGGCGAGTGATGAGCGGCGTCATTAAAGCGGAGAGCGCGGCGGCGGTGAAGATCGCCATGATGGGCGGTGTGGAGTTCACGCTGCCAGTGGCGGACATCGCGAAGCGGGAGGTGTCAAAGCTGAGCACGATGCCGGAAGGATTGTTTGATGCGCTGCCGCCGGAGATGGTCATCCACTTGGTGAAGTATTTGCAGAGTGGTGGTTCCGGTGGCGCCACGAAATCAGCCGCCAAAAGTGTCGAGGGCGCTCTCGAAGGCGAAGCGCTTAAGATCCTCGAAACCACAGGCGGCAAGACACGCAATCAAGGCATGGGCGGCTTTGGTAACCAATGGAGCGGCGGCTCACAGCTCTGGTGGACCGGTGCCACGCCCGGTCAGAAACTCACGCTGACTCTTCCGATCAAAGAAGCCGGAAAATACACGCTCCACGCCGTTCTCACCATGGCCCGCGACTACGGTATGCTGAGCATCACGCTCGATGGCAAGCCCATCGCCTCAACCTTTGATGGCTACAATGCGGACAAAGTCGTCCTCACCGACGAACTCGACTGGGGCACGCATGAGCTGACGGCGGGTGATCATCAGCTTAGCTTCACCCTCGCTCCGCCGAATCCTGCGGCGGCACCGGGGAACATGCTCGGGCTGGATTATGTGCGGCTGGAAAAGAAATGAAGAGGCACAAAGCGATCACTCCATGCCTAACACCTGATGCAGGAACGCCCATTCATCAGCGGTTTCCTCGATCACTTTGGTCAGCGCCGTTCCAGCGCCGTGACCGGCACTGGTTTCGATGCGGATCAGGGTGGGCGGTCCGTCCTTGGCCTGACAGGCTTGGAGCCGAGCAGCGAATTTAAAACTATGCGCCGGGACGACACGATCATCGTGATCGGCCGTCGTCACCATCGTGGCGGGATAGCGCGTGCCTGGCTTCAGATTGTGCAGGGGTGAATAGGCGTAGATGGCTTTAAACTCCTCGGCGTTTTCGCTGCTGCCGTAGTCGCTCTTCCAGGCCCAGCCGATGGTGAATTTGTGAAAACGCAGCATGTCCATGACACCAACGGCTGGTAGCGCCGCGCCATAGAGTTCAGGCCGCTGAGCGATGCATGCTCCGACGAGCAACCCACCATTGCTACCGCCCATGATGGCTAGCTTTTTCGGTGAGGTGTAGCTCTCCTTCTGCAACCACTCAGCGCAGGCGATGAAGTCATCAAACACGTTCTGCTTCCGCAGCTTGGTGCCCGCGAGATGCCACTCCGCGCCGTACTCGCCTCCGCCCCGCAGATTGGCTAGCGCATACACGCCACCCAGCTCCAGCCAGATGGCGCGACCGATGGAAAAGTTCGGCGTGAGGCTGATGTCAAAGCCGCCGTAACCATAGAGCAGCGTGGCGTTTGTGCCGTCGAGCTTGATGCCCTTTTTATGCACGATGAACATGGGCACCTTTGTGCCGTCCTTACTCTTCACGAAGACTTGCTTCGTCTCACAAGGCGCTGCATCGAAGTCCACTTTCGGCTGCCTCCAAAGCGTGCTCTTTCCGCTGGCGACATCGTAATGGTAGATCGCTCCCGGCGTGGTGAAGCTGGTGAAAGCGTAGTGGGTGTTCTTGTCTGTGCGCTTGCCACCAAAACCGCCCACTGTGCCGATGCCGGGCAGCTCGATTTCGCGGATGAGTTTGCCATCGAGATCGTAGGCCTTCATAGCCGAGCGCGCGTCTTGCAGGGACTCGCAGAGGAGCTGACCACCGATGCAGGTGACGCTTTCCAGCTTGTGTTCACCCTCAGGAATGATCTCGCGCCAAGCCTCGCGATCCGGCTTGGTCACATCTATAGCGATCACACGGTAACGCGGTGCTTTGAGATCGGAGTGGAAGTAGAAAACACTGCCGACGTTGTCGATGAAGCTGTAGGCCGCGTCGAAGTCATTGAGCAACTCGACGACTTTTGAATCGGCGCGCGTGAGGTCTTGGTAGAAAAGCCGGTTCTTTGGGTCAGTGCCGTGAGAGACACTGTAAATCAGGTAATGGCCATCATCTGTCACGCCAGCGTGCAGCCCCCAATCAGGCTGATCTGGGCGCGCGTAGATAAGCTTGTCGGCGCTCTGCGACGTGCCCAGTTGATGAAAATAGACCGTCTGATTTTTGTTCGCCTCGGTCAACGCCGCGCCTGCCTTTGGCTGCGGATAACGACTGTAATAAAAGCCGCTGCTATCCTTGGCCCACGATGCTCCACTGAACTTGACCCACTCGATGACATCCTCCGTGTCCTTGCCTGTAGCGATGTCTTTGACACGGAACTCCTGCCAGTCACTGCCTGCCTTTGACACGCCATAGACGAGCCACTTTCCATCCTCACTCGGCGCGGTTTCCGTGAGTGAGGTCGTGCCGTCTTTCGAGAGTGTATTGGGATCAAGAAGCACACGCGCTTCGGCATCGAGCGCATCCGCCACATGCAGCACGCTCTGGTTTTGCAGCCCTGAATTGCGATTGAAGAACCACTTTCCGCCATGCTCGAACGGCACGCCCGTGCGCTCGTAGTTCCAGGCCTTCTCCAGTCGTTCGCGGATCTTGGCACGCTGCGGGAGGGCTTTGAGAAAGCCAAACGTCACCTCGTTTTGCGCCTTCACCCACGCCTTCGTTTCATCACTGTTATCGTCTTCCAGCCAGCGATACGGATCGGCCACCTTCGTGCCGTGGTAGTCGTCGATGACCCCCGCGTCTTTTCGGGTGTCGGGATAGTTCAAAGGTTGGGCAAAGGCGGTGATGGACATGAGGCAGAGGAGCAGGCGGGCACGCATGAGTGCCGATGATGGCGATAAATCGCAGCCTGTCGAAATATCATCTGGCATCCGCGTGCAGGTTTGTGCATTATCACTATTCAATCCCATAAATTACCTATGAGCACACCCCTGGAATCCCCGTCACGAAAGAGAAAAAAGGCATGTCCTGCCTAGCCATGGGCGGCATCGGCTGCCTTGTCATTGTCATTGCCATGTTCCTAGGAGGCGGAGCTGTCGTGGCGAAATTCTTCCCACAAATTAAAGAGATGATCGGGGACTTCCAAAAAGACCCTGAGCGCGCCGCCTTCATGCTGATCTTTAAGGCCAACCCAAATCTCGAAATCGTCAATGATGACCAAGTGAAGCGTGAGCTGACTTTCAAAGTGAAGGACCAAGCTGAAACCTACACGATCAATCTCAATGACCTCAAGAATGCCAAAGATGGCAAGATCACCGTGAAGACTGGCTCAGGCCAAGTGATTGAGCTTGATCCCAAGGTGCTCGGAGCCGGCGGAGTGCCGAGTGCACCAGCAGAACCAGCTCCTGCTGCCCCGGCACCAGCGCCAGCTCCTGCCCCAGCAAACCCGTAAACAAACCCGTCACATGGCCGGGCTCACTCATCCGCAGCTCGTCATTCTTTCCGGCGCCGGACTCTCCGCAGAGTCCGGCGTCGCTACGTTTAGGGCTGCCGATGGCTTATGGGAGGGCCACCGGATTGAAGACGTTGCTACACCAGAGGCATTCATGCGCGACCCAGGACTCGTGCAGCATTTTTACAATCTGCGCCGCGCTGGTTTGAAAACTGTCGAACCCAATGCCGCGCACCACGCACTAGTGAGGCTGGAAAAAGCCTGGCCAGGCGGATTCCTGCACGTCACTCAGAATGTGGATGATCTCAACGAACGCGCCGGAGCCGAACGACTCCTGCACATGCACGGGCAGCTCAAGAAAGGGCGCTGTGCATACTGCCGATCCGTCTTGGACTGGGACGCCGATCTCGAAGTCACCACCCCATGTCCCTAGTGCGAACAACCAGGCAAGCTGCGACCCGACATCGTCTGGTTCGGCGAGATGCCCCACTACATCGCCGAGATCATGCGCGCCCTTGAGACGGTGGACATCTTCCTCTGCATCGGCACCTCCGGCGTCGTCTATCCAGCCGCCGGCTCTGCCCGACTCGCTGCCGAAAAAGGCTGCCAGCGCCTCATCGAAGTGAACCTCGATCCCACCAGCATCAGCAGCCACTTCACCGAGCAGCGCCACGGATTAGCAAGCATCGAAGTACCGCGCTTGGTGGAGGAATTACTCGCCTATTCCGTGGCCAACTAAAAAAGCTCAAAGCTGATCTTGCCAAATCAAACTTTCAGAACTATCAGAAAGTAAGATGCCTGACGAGACTGCCACAACCTGGGAAACCTCGCGCGAGGAGTTTATTGCTCAGTGGGGGGCACTGGGGAGTAACTGGGGGATCAATCGAACGATGGCGCAGATTCATGCGCTGCTCATGACGGCCCCGGAGCCGATGTACACGGACGAAATCATGCTACGACTCCACATCAGCCGTGGCAATGCTAACACCAATCTACGGGAGCTGAGCGGCTGGGGCCTGATCCGACTCGTGGTCAAAAAGGGTGAGCGAAGAGAGTATTTCGAGGCTGAAAAGGATGTTTGGAAGATGTTTATCATCATCGCCAAAGAGCGGAAACGCCGCGAACTGGACCCTGCCTTGGATGTGCTGAAAGGCTGCGCCGAACAAACCAAGGGCGAGACCGCTGGAGCTGGACGGGATTTCCATCGCCAGATGAAGGAGCTACAAGAGTTCGTCGAATTTGGCATGAAAGTCTCTGACACCGTCGCCGGGATGAAACACGCCTCTGCCCTCCAGTGGGCTATCAAACTGCTCGGATAACCCCCTTTTTTACCCTTTAGTTTCAGAACTATCTGAAACTACGAAACAAACAAAGACATATAACCAACGAAAGGAACCCACATTATGAATGAAACTGTCATCACCTATGGACTCTACTTGGCACTCGCAGTGGCCATGACCATCTGGGTCGCTAAGACCCTGCACAAAAGCGGCCGCATCTTCCTGGTCGAATGCTTTCACGGCAATGAGGAACTGGCCGACAGTGTGAATCACCTGCTCGTCGTCGGCTTCTATCTGATCAACATCGGCTTCGTCTCGCTCTACCTGAAGACCACCGAAACCGTGACGGGCGCTCAAGGTGTGTTTGAAACGCTGAGCGGCAAAATGGGTGTCGTGCTGCTGATGCTCGGCGGCATGCATTTCTTCAATCTGCTGCTCTTCACCAAACTTCGCAAACGCGCCCACCTCGCCACGATGCCGCCACCTGTGCCGCCGATGCTACGAGTTAGCGCCTAAGTCGCGAAGCGTCCTTGAGTGCGCTGGCCCTCCAGCGCTTTCGAGGACCGAGTGACACGCTTCAACCCCTGCCACTACGAAGGTCAAACGCGGTCAGGTCGTCTCTCGAAGAAGATGAATCTACCGTTCCACCGGAAAAGCTCCAGAGGGCTGGAGCACTCCAGGACGCTCCGCGCGCCACGAAACCCACTCTGAAACCCGCACCCATTCACCACCATGTTCCGCCACAAATTCCACCGCACTTTCATCGCTATGTTTTGGGGATGGATGGTCTTCAGCCTTTGTTTTCCATTTCTCGCATGGATCGTCTGCTATGTTGAGGGACGTTCCACCAATCAGATTGCTGGAGTTTGGGTAGCTTTCGCCATTTTTAGTGTGCCCATTATTTTGGCAGCATGGCTGATCATCTTATGGCCAATCGACTGCATCGTTCCAGAAAGGAGTCTTCTTCGAAGGCCAACAATTGCGGGATTTCTCGGTGCCTTCTTTGGCGCTTTGCCCTTCGCGTTGTTGGCGACTTATAGCCAGATGACCACCATCACGGATTGGTGGAACGAATCAGTTCGAGCACTGAGGGATTCCGACTCATGGCTCTACCTTGGTGGCGCAGCCATCACCGGCCTCACCGCTGCGCTCCACGTCGTCATCAGACACCCACGGGAAACAAATCCACCCCTCTGAATATCTAACCCCAAATCCAACGCGCTCTGACGAGCGCGCCTACACTTACCATGCATACACTCACTCTCTTCTATGATGCCCGCTGCGGCTTGTGCTCGCGGGTTCGGCAATGGCTCAGCGTTCAGCCGGCTTATGTGCGGCTGGAGTTTCTGCCTTATGATTCGCCAGAAGCTGCGCGCCGTTTGCCTGCGATCCGGCATCTGCACGCGGATCAGGAGATCGTGGTGATGGCGGACACGGGGGAGGTTTGGCAGGGAGCCGGAGCATGGGTTCTCTGCCTGTGGGCGCTGCGCGAATACCGTGGCTGGTCGGCGCGTTTGGCTTCACCGACGATGCAGGTTGCGGCACGCAAGATCGTTCATTGGATCTCGCAGAACCGCATCGGCATGTCGCGGCTGGCGGGATTCAAAAGCGATGCTGAACTAGCTGCCACCGCTGAGCGTGAGACCGAAGAATCCGTGTGCCGTCTGCGGCATGATTTGGATCTGATTGATTGAGTCCCCACATCACTTCGCCAGGTTCTGCACCGCTGAAGTGGCGGATGTGATGAAGAAGGCTTTGGCATGGCGGAGAAGGCTGCTGGTCCCATGACGAGACAACGCAAATAGTCCGCATGCACTCCGTAGTCATTGGTATGAAACCTCACCAGATACTGTCGCTGTCCGCCCTTGCTGCCTTCAGCCTGCTTCCCTCGATCGTCTTCAGTGCCGAGGCACCTGCCTTTGAAGTTCTCGAAACCAAGGTCATCTCCCAGCAGCCCGAGTATTACCACGGCTGGCCCACCGTGGCACGGCGCGCGAATGGCGAGCTGTGGGTCTCCTGGTCAGGCGGACGCGAGTCACATGTCTGCCCTTTCGGACAGGTCCACGCCATGACCTCTCGTGATGACGGCAAGTCCTGGACTTGGCCACGTGTGCTGCTCGATGGGGCCATTGATGATCGTGATTCCGGCGTGCTTGAGACGGCGAAAGGAACGCTCCTCGTCACCACCTTCACCTCGCTCGCCTATGAAGATCATTTCAAAAAGGCCAGCACCTTTGCCGAACACACCGACAAGGGTTGGGTCAGCAAAACCATGCCAGCGGCGCAGTATGAGAAGTGGCACGCCGCCCACTTGCGCCTCAACGATACTGAGCGCAAAGCCGAACTCGGTCAGTGGCTCATCCGTTCCACTGACGGCGGCCTCACCTGGGGGGCACGCATCCCGACCATCGTGAACAGCCCGCACGGTCCCACGCAACTCAAGGATGGTCGGCTCCTCTATGTCGGTAAACAGTTGTGGACAGGCGACAGGAAGATCGGTGTCTGCGAATCCAAAGACGACGGTCTCACATGGCAGTGGCTCGCTGACATTCCAACCCGCAAAGGTGACGACGCTGCACACAGTTACCACGAACTCTACGCCGTCGAAGCCGCCGATGGCACCATCATCGCCCAGATTCGCAATCACAACGAAGCCGACAAAGGCGGGACGCTGCAAACCGAATCCAAAGACGGCGGCAAGACCTGGAGCGAGCCGCATCCCATCACCTTCGGCCTACCTTCTCATCTCCTGCGTCTGCGCGATGGCCGCCTGCTCATGACCTACGGCCACCGTCGCCCACCCTTCGGCAACCAAGCTCGCTTGAGCACCGATCACGGCCAAACCTGGAGCGAGCCCATGATCCTCTCCGGCGACGGTAAAGGCGGCGATCTCGGCTACCCCAGTACCGTCGAACTCACCGACGGCTCCTTCCTCACCGTCTGGTACGAATCCATGGCCGAGCCCAAGCTCGCCGTCCTGCGTCAGGCGAAGTGGAAGCTGAAGTGAGCTAACAAAAAAGCGTCTCCGTTGCCAGAGACGCTTTCTAAATTCGAGGACCGGTCTGATTACGGCAGATCCGTTGCGCCCATCAAGAAGCGGTCGCACTCACGGGCGGCACCGCGGCCTTCGTTGAAGGCCCAGACGACGAGGGATTGACCACGACGGCAGTCGCCAGCGGCGAAGACGCCGGGGAGGCTGGTGGTGTATTTCTCGTGCTCGGCTTTGATGTTGGTGCGGGGATCGCGCTCGATGTTGAGGGCATCAAGGAGCGGCTGCTCGGGTCCGAGGAAGCCCATGGCGAGCAGGACGAGCTGCGCGGGAAGGACTTTTTCGGTGCCGGGGATTTTCTGGGGGCCAAAGTTTCCTTTGTCGTCCTTCTTCCACTCGACGTTGACTACGTGGACAGCTTTGACGTTGCCGTTTTCATCGCCTTCGAAGTGAGTGGCGGTGGTCAGATAGACGCGGGGATCGTCGCCGAACTTGGCGGCCGCTTCTTCCTGGCCGTAGTCCATCTTGTAGGTCTTGGGCCACTCAGGCCATGGATTGTTCGCTGCGCGCGTGAGCGGCGGCTTGGCCATGATTTCGAGCTGGGTGACGGAGACGCAACCGTGACGGAGGGAAGTGCCAACGCAGTCGGTGCCGGTGTCGCCGCCACCGATGATGACGACATTTTTGCCTTTGGCGTCGATCGGTGCTGCGCTGGCATCGAGTACGGCGCGAGTGTTCGCGGTAAGGTAGTCCATGGCGACATGGATGCCCTTCAATTCGCGACCGGGGATTGGCAGATCCCGGGGCTTCGTTGCGCCGGTGCAGATGACGGTGGCGTCGAAGTCGGTGGCGAGTTTTTCAGCGGGCAAATCTTTGCCGACGGTGGTGTTGCACACGAACTTCACGCCTTCGTCTTCGAGCAGATTAATGCGGCGCATGACGACTTCGTTCTTGTCGAGCTTCATGTTGGGGATGCCATACATGAGCAGGCCGCCGGGGCGGTCGGCGCGTTCGAACACGGTGACCGTGTGGCCGGCTTTGTTGAGCTGAGCGGCGGCACTGAGGCCTGCGGGACCGGAGCCGATGATGGCTACTTTTTTGCCGGTGCGCTTGGCGGGAGCCTGAGGCGTGACCCAGCCTTCTTCAAAGCCTTTGTCGATGATCGAGACTTCGATGTTCTTGATCGTGACTGGCGGGGCACTGATGCCGACGGTGCAGGAGCCTTCGCATGGAGCGGGGCAGACGCGACCAGTGAACTCGGGGAAGTTGTTGGTCTTGTGCAGGCGGTCGAGCGCTTCTTTCCACAGGCCGCGATAGATCAGATCATTCCACTCAGGGATGAGGTTGTTGATCGGGCAACCGCTGGCCATGCCGCTGATGAGCTTACCAGTGTGGCAGAACGGAATGCCGCAGTCCATGCAGCGTGCGCCCTGGTCCTTGAGCTTTGCTTCGGGCAGGTGGTTGTGGATTTCTTTCCAATCGCCGAGACGCGAGATCGGATCGCGGTCGGTCGGAAGTTCGCGTTGGTAGTCGATGAAGCCGGTTGGTTTTCCCATGTTCGTGATGCTGTGTGAAAGTGTCAGTGAAATTTCTGAATAGGTCGCATAGGACCTACTCGACCTATATGTCCTAGCCGCCACCGACGCGGGCTACGTCTCTGGCGTTGGCTTCAAAGGCGGCGTTGAGGGCTTCGTCGCCGCTCAGGCCTTCGTCTTCGGCTTTGCGGATGGCTTGGAGCACACGCTTGTAGTCCTTCGGCATCACCTTCACAAATTTCGGTACCATGTCATCCCAAAGCGCGAGCACCTTGAAGGCCTTTTGGCTCTTAGTGAAGTCGGCGTGACGTTTGATGAGCAAACGAAGCTTCTCGGCCTCTTCAGAATCGACCTTCTCAAGGCCAACCATCTGCGCGTTGCAGCGGATGGCGAAGTCACCGGCTTCATCGAGCACGTAAGCGACACCGCCACTCATGCCTGCGGCAAAGTTGCGGCCAGTTTCTCCGAGCACGACGACACGACCACCGGTCATGTATTCGCAACCATGATCACCGACGCCTTCGACGACGGTATCGACGCCTGAGTTACGCACGGCGAAACGCTCGCCAGCCATACCGCGGATGAAGACTTCGCCACTCGTGGCACCGTAAAGCGCGACGTTACCGATGATGATGTTTTCCTCGGCCGCAAAGGTCGATTTGGCGTCTGGATAGATGATAATGCGACCGCCGCTGAGACCCTTGCCGACGTAGTCGTTGGCATCGCCTTCGACTTCGAGCGTGACACCTTTCGGCACGAAGGCTCCGATGCTCTGACCCGCGCTGCCGTGGAATTTGAGATGCACGGTGTCGTCCGGCAGGCCCTGCCAGTGACGCTTGGTGATCTCGTTGCCGAGGATGGTGCCGACGACACGATTGATGTTCGTGATCGGCAGTGTGGCGGTAACTTTTTCACCGCGCTGGATGGCGGGTTCGCAGATGTCGAGCAGGTGCGTGATGTCGAGCGACTTCTCCAAGCCGTGATCCTGCGTGTCGGTGCAGTAGCGTCCGACTTCAGGGCCGACTGCTGGCGAATAGAGCAACTTCGAGAGGTCGATGCCCTTGGCTTTCCAATGTTCGACAGCGTGCTTCGGTTCGAGCGCGTCTGTGCGGCCCACCATCTCGACGATGGTGCGGAAGCCGAGCTGCGCCATGATCTCGCGTACTTCTTGAGCGATGAACTTCATGAAGTTCACGGCGTGCTCTGGATCGCCAGTGAAATTAGCGCGCAGACGTGGGTCCTGGGTGGCGACGCCGACCGGGCAGGTGTTCAGATGGCAAACGCGCATCATGATGCAACCGAGCGTGACGAGCGGAGCCGTGGCGAAGCCGAATTCTTCAGCACCGAGCAGTGCAGCGATGACGACATCGCGTCCGGTCTTGAGCTGGCCGTCCGTTTCCACGGCGATGCGTGAGCGGAGGTTGTTCAAGACGAGTGTCTGATGCGTTTCAGCGAGTCCGAGTTCCCATGGAAGACCCGCGTGCTTGATGGAGGTCTGAGGCGATGCGCCTGTGCCGCCGTCGAAGCCGGAGATGAGAACGACATCGGCATGTGCTTTGGCCACGCCTGCGGCGATGGTGCCGACTCCGACTTCAGAGACGAGCTTCACGCTGACGCGCGCGGCACGGTTGGAGTTCTTCAAATCGTGAATCAGCTCAGACAAATCTTCGATGGAGTAGATGTCATGATGCGGAGGTGGCGAGATGAGGCCCACGCCCGGAGTCGAGTGACGCACCTTGGCGATCCATGGATAAACCTTGGCACCAGGAAGCTGGCCGCCTTCACCGGGCTTCGCACCCTGGGCCATCTTAATTTGAAGTTCCTTCGCCTGAGTCAGGTAAAGGCTGGTGACTCCGAAACGACCAGACGCGACCTGCTTGATCGCGCTGTTCTTGGAGTCGCCTTTTTCGTTAGTCCAAGTGTAACGCGCTGGGTCTTCACCGCCTTCGCCAGTGTTCGATTTACCACCGATGCGGTTCATGGCGATTGCGAGTGCTTCGTGTGCTTCGCTCGAGATGGAGCCGTAGCTCATGGCACCTGTTTTGAAGCGCTTGAGGATGGCATCGACAGACTCGACTTCATCAATCGAGATCGGTTCGCGTGCTTTGAACTCCAGCAAGCCGCGCAGCGTGAAGTGCTGCTTCGTTTGCTCGTTCACGAGGCCGGAGTAGGTCTTGAAAGTGTCGTAGCTGCCTGTGCGCACGGCTTTTTGCAGCGAGTGAATGACCTGTGGGCTGAAAAGGTGAGCCTCACCTTCTGCACGCCATTGATACTCACCGCCGACTTCGAGCGCGCGGTTCAGGACCGGGCGATCTGGATACGCGGCATGATGACGCGAGAGCACTTCGCTGGCGATGGCTTCCATGTCGTTGCCCTCGATACGCGAGGCGGTGCCGGTGAAGTACTTATCCACCACGGACTGCTGCAAACCGACGCACTCAAAAATCTGCGCGCCGAGGTAGCTGTGGATCGTGGAGATACCGATCTTCGAGGCCACCTTGACGATGCCCTTGGTGGCAGCTTTGACGAAGTTTTTGCAGGCGTTGTAATGATCGACGCCCGTGAGCAGGCCCTGCTTGATCATGTCATCCAGCGTCTCGAAGGCGAGATACGGATTGATCGCAGCGCAGCCGTAACCAATGAGCGTGCAAAAGTGATGCACCTCACGTGGCTCGCCGGATTCGAGGACGAGTCCGACCTTGGTGCGCTTGCCTTCGCGGATCAAATAGTGGTGCAGGCCGGAGACGGCCATGAGCGGCGGGATCGCAGCGTTGTGCTTGTCGATGCCGCGGTCGCTGAGGATGATGATGTTGATACCAGCATCGATTTGTAGCGAGGCTTGGTTGAACAACTCCGCCATCGCGTCTTCGAGGCCTTTCGCGCCTTTGGCTGGATCAAACAGCGTCGGGATCGTCACGGAACGGAACTCTCCTTGTGCGACGTGCTTGAGCTTCGCGAGTTCCTCATTGGTGAGGATCGGCGACTTCAGTTCGATGAGGTTGCAGCTTTCAGCCACGGGATCGAGCAAGTTGCGCTCAGGTCCGATGGTGGTGACGGA
>CAZOVY010000013.1:0-79150 GCA_964583255.1 uncultured Prosthecobacter sp. | reverse complement strand
GATGAAAAAACTCTCCGCGACCTTGCATCTCGGAGGTTTTGCAAGAGGCTCCTACAAGATTAATAAGATTGGCAGAATTAACAGGTCTGAAAAAGACTGTACATCCTGCCAATCATGTAAATCCTGTAATCTGGCCGTGATTGACAATCAGGTGCCGATTTGATGCATAAAGCTCTGTTGCGGGATCAAAAGCGGTGTGGCAAGATCGGGTTCTTCAAACCATGAGCGCAACGCTGAAACTCCCCTCGATCAAGGACCAGACGGCTTTCAATCTGGAACGCTGGGAGGCGCTGGCCCACGATGAACAGGTGCGCCAGTGGCCTGGGCGTGTGGAGACGGATCAATATGGGAGGACCATCATGTATCATTATGCGGAATTTTCACACGGCGGGAAGCAGGTGGATATCGCCTGGAACCTGAAAAAACTCATATCTGGCGGCAAGGTAAATGTGGAGTGTCCCATCTCCACCAGTGATGGTGTGAAGGTCGCCGATGTGACCTGGCTGTCTAAGGCACGGCTTTTGAAGATTGGGGGCAAGAACGTGCTGAAAGCAGCCCCTGAAATCTGTGTGGAGGTGATCTCCCCATCGAATACCAAACAAGAAATCCAGCAGAAGAAGATGCTCTACTTTGAAGCAGGTGCCCACGAGGTCTGGATCTGTGATCGAAAGGGTAAGATGTTCTTTTTTATAGCAGACGCGCCGGATGTCAGTGCGCGTGTATCGAAGCTGTGCCCAGGGATGCCGAAGTCGGTCGAGTAGATCTCAATCCCCGCACACGGAGCGTGCGGACCACATCACTAGCTGCGGACTACTTCACGTTCCGCGTTTGTTGCCGAACAGCTCGATGTGGAGCCTGGGGCTGAGCCGGTAGCCGTGGGTAAGGCAGGCTTTCACCAGCAGCGGGTAGCGCGCGCGCATGGCATCCAGGCTGACGCCCTCTGGCATGAGCAGCACTTTCTCCGGCGGCACGGGGATGCCGATGCTGGCGATGACGCTCTGCGCCTCGTGCAAATCGGCCTCGGTGGAGATGACAAATTTGAGCTGGTAATCGAGGCTCGTTTCCAGCCACTCGCGGAGTACGGCGGGCTGGAGTCGTGTCTGCTCGTGGCGCTGAACCCAGGCGGCTCCGGCTTTGTCCTCCGCAGGTGTGGAGTTCGCCAGCTTCGGGCTGAGCGAGGCGAGATCGACACGCAGTCCATCCGGCGAAACGGTGCCTGCTGTTTCGACGGTGACGTGCTTGCGCTGAGCTTGCAGCATGGTGATGAACTCGCGGATGCCTTTCGCAATCATGGGTTCGCCGCCAGTGACGACGACGTGCCGTGCGGGATGCTTCGACACCTCGGCCAGGATTAGCTCCAGCGTCATCTCTGGCCCCTCAGGTGACCAAGAAGCATAGGGCGTGTCACACCAAGTGCAGCGTAGATTGCAACCGGACGTGCGCACAAAAACGGAGGGCACACCGATCAGTGAACCCTCACCCTGGACGGAATAAAAGATCTCCGAGATGCGCATGGGCGATAGTGAAGCGAAGCACGCTGGGCGCAAGGCGAAGGGCAGGCCCCCTCCTCACTCAGCGCTGCACTTTGGAGTCGCTAGGACCCGGAGATTACCGCACGACTCGTGCGCCTCCGCCTGCGAACGTCTTTTCGACTTCCTTGCGCGTCGCCATTGAGGTGTCGCCGGGAGTGGTCGAGGCCAGAGCGCCGTGGGCGGCTCCGTATTCGACGGCTTTTTGGGCGTCGTTGAACTCCATGAAACCGAACTGCACGCCGGAGGCGAAGCTGTCCCCACCGCCGACGCGATCGAGGATTTCGAGACCGGGATACTGGCGGCTCTCGTGGAACTTGCCGTCATGCCAGAGGATCGCGCTCCAGTCGTTCTTCGTAGCGGTGATGACGTGACGCAGTGTGGTCGCGGCGACCTTGAAGTTGCTGAACTCCTTCACGGCGGTTTCGATCATCGCTTTGAAAGCGTCAGTCTCGATATGGCCGAGATTTTCCTGGCCCTTGACCTCGAAACCCAGTGACGCGGTAAAGTCTTCCTCATTGCCGATCATGACATCGACATACTTCGCGATCTCTCGATTGACTTCCTGAGCTTTTTTCAAGCCACCGATGGTCTTCCAGAGCGAGGGGCGATAATTCAAATCGTAGCTGACGATGGTGCCGTACTTGTTGGCTGCCTTCACAGCCTCGACGGTCAACTCTGCGGTCGAAGCAGACAGCGCAGCGTAGATGCCACCCGTGTGGAACCAGCGGACGCCAAGCTTGCCGAAGATGTGATCCCAATCAATGTCGCCGGGCTTGAGCTGCGAGGCTGCGGTGTTGCCGCGATCAGGATTGCCGACGGCACCGCGAATGCCGAAACCGCGTTCGGTGAAGTTGAGGCCATTACGGACGGTGCGACCAATGCCGTCGTCCTCACGCCACTTGATGAAGTCGGTCGCGACACCGCCCTGCATGATGAAATCCTCGATGAGATGGCCGACTTCATTATCCACGAAAGCAGTGACGACGGCGGTCTTGTAACCGAAGCACTTTCTCAGCCCACGGGAGGTGTTGTATTCACCGCCACCTTCCCAGGCTTGGAAATTGCGCGCCGTGCGGATTCTGCCCTCGCCGGGATCGAGACGGAGCATGACTTCGCCGAGCGAGATTTGATCGAAAGCACAGGATTCACGGGATTTGATGGAGAGGCTCATGAGTGGGTTGGGGAGTATGGATGTTTGAATTTTGAAAGCAGGAAATCAAGAACGGATGATCAGGACAAGACCAATCTCAGAACGGATTGGCGCGAGCGATCGGCTCCTTGCCTGAGAGGTAGCGCGTGAGATTTTCCACGGCGCAACTGGCCTGGCGCTGCACGCTCTCATGCGTGCGGGAGCCGATGTGCGGCGTGAGAATAACATTGGGCAGACCGAGTAGCGGATGATCGGCGGGCGGCGGCTCCTGGTCGAGCACGTCGGCGGCGTAGGCGAGGAGTTGGTTGGACTTGAGTGCTGCGACGAGCGCCGTGAGATCAACGAGCTCGCCACGGCCCGTGTTGACAATGACGGCACCCTTTTTGATGAGCGGAAAATTCTTCGCGTTGATCAGGCCCTTGGTGGCAGCAGTGAGCTTCGTGTGCAGCGAGATGATATCGGCCTGACGCAGGACGTCGTCGAAGTTTTCGACGCGCTTGATGTCATACCAGCGGGCGAAGTCCTCGTCCCAGTAGTTGCCGTAGCCGATGACGTTCAGGCCAAAAGCCTTTGCGCGGATGGCGACTTCTTTGCCGATGCGGCCAAAGCCGACGATGGCGAGGGTCTTGCCGCAAACTTCGTTGCCTGTGATGCGCGTCCAGCGACCGGCAGCGACGTGGTTGGCCTCGACGACGAGGTTTCGCACGGCGGCGAGCATCAAACAGAACGCGTGCTCGGCGACGGTGGTGTGGTTGACGCCCGGCGTGAAGAGCACGGGAACCTTGAGATCAGTGGCGGCGGGAACGTCGATCTTGTCGAGGCCGATGCCGTATTTGGAAATGACTTTGAGGCGCGGCAGAGATTTCTGAATCACTGCGCGGGTGAGGGCATCGTCACCGCAAAGGTAGGCATCGAAGTCACCAGCAAGTTCAAGCATGCGGCTCTCGGGTAACGGTCCGCGCTCGCGGACGATCTCGAATCCTGTCTTGTCCAGCATTTCGTGATGAATGCCGGGAGTGTCCTGGAATGACGTGGTGGTGAGAAGGACGCGGGTGGTGCTCATGAGGAACGGGTTGGATGGATTCAGGGGGTTGGCGAGAGCGCCCACAATAACAAGAATTCGAGTTTTACAACGATTCTGTCGTCATCAGATAGCCCCATGTGCTTGCTGCTATGGGCGGGCGCGGTAATCTCAACCAATGCGCATCCTCCTCGCCAGTGACAAATACAAAGGCTCCCTCACCGCCACCCAGGTGGCGCAGACCCTGCGACGTGTGTTTGAAAGCGAAATCCCCGGCGTGGTCTGCGACATCTGCCCCATCGCCGATGGCGGTGAAGGCACCACCGAGGCCATGATCACCGCGCTCGGCGGCGCGTGGGTGGAGACGCCCAGCTTCGATGCCCGTGGGCGCCCCATCGCGGCGCGCTATGGCCTCATTTCACACCACAGCCACACCGAAGCTGTCATGGAAATGAGCACCGCCTCTGGACTCGCCATGGTCAGCGACCTACCGCTTGACCCCACCACCGCCAACACGCACGGCACCGGCTTGATGATGCTCGATGCCATCCGCTGCGGCGCTCACAAAATCCTCATCGGCATCGGCGGTAGCGCCACCAACGACGGCGGCACCGGCATGGCCCAGGCGCTCGGATATCGTTTTCTCGATGCCGCAGGAAACGCGCTAAAAAACCTGCCTCGCGATCTCGATCAACTCGCACGGATTGAAAAGCCCGCGTCATTGCCAGCGTCCGTCAAAGTAGCATGCGACGTCAGCAATCCATTGCTCGGCGAGCACGGCTGCACTCGCGTATATGGACCGCAAAAAGGCGTGACCTGCTTTGAGTTCTTCGAGCATCGGCTCGCGAAGCTGGCAGAGGCGGTGAAGCGCGACCTCGGCATTGATGACGCCGACCTTCCCGGTGCCGGCGCCGCCGGTGGACTTGGCTATGGACTCATGGCCTTCTGCGGCGCGCAACTCGTCAGCGGCTTCGATCTCGTCGCCGATGCCGTGAACCTCCGCCAGCGAATCTCCGCCGCCGATCTCGTCATCACTGGCGAGGGCCGACTTGATGCCCAGACGCTCCACGGCAAAGGCCCCGTCGGCGTCGCCATGATGGCCCGTGAACTTGGCAAACCCGTCATCGCCTTCGCCGGTGCCATTGATGACTCTCCAGCCCTGCGCGCGCACTTCGATCTCGCCTATGCCATCAAGCCACAAGAGATGCCCTTGAGCGAAGCCATCGCCCGCGCCGAAGAACTCCTCGAAACCGCCGCCCGTCAGGCCGTGCAGGAGATTCGCGGCTTGCTGGGCTTGCATCGCCAGGAGCCAAGTGCTCAGTAATAAGTGTTTAGTATCAGATCCAAACCCTCTGAACTAAACACTTCCAACTAACCACTTATTACTTTCATGTCTCTCTCCGCAGTCCTCCTCTTCGCCGGTCAAGGTGCTCAAAAAGTCGGCATGGGCAAAGACCTCGCCGAAGCCTACCCAGCCGTGCGTGCCATGCTCGATCAGGCAGATGCCACACTCGGGTATTCGCTGAGCCAGATCATGTTTGAGGGGCCGATGGAAGAGCTGACCAAAACCAGCCGCTGCCAGCCCGCTCTTTACACTCATGGACTCGCTCTTCTCGAAGTGCTGAAAGCCCGCGTGCCTTCACTCAACATCACCGCCACCGCCGGTCTTTCGCTCGGTGAGTTCACCGCTCATGCCGCGGCGGGCACGTTTGATTTTGCCACCGGCCTCAATCTCGTCTTCCAGCGCGGCAGCTTCATGGAGCAGGCCTGCGAGCAGACACGCGGTGCCATGCTCGCCATGCTCGGTGGTGAAGAGAGCGCCATCCGCGAACTTGCCGCCGAATGTGAGGTCGATGTCGCCAATCTCAACGCTCCCGGCCAGATCGTTCTCAGCGGCAGTGTCGAAGGCATCGAAGCCGCCGCTGCCAAGGCCAAGGACAAAGGCATCAAGCGCGCCATCCCGCTGCCCGTCGCTGGTGCTTATCATAGCCGCCTCATGAAAAGCGCTCAGGACAAGCTCGCCGCCGTGCTTGCCTCTTCAACCATCAGTGAGCCCGCTGTGCCAGTCGTCTGCAATTTCGAAGCCCGCACGGTCAAGACTCCCGAAGAAATCCGCGCCACACTCACCGCTCAAGTCACCGGCAGCGTCCGCTGGGTCGAGTCCATGCAAGCATTGCGCGCGCAAGGTCACGAACTCTTCATCGAACTCGGGCCCGATGCCACACTCGCTGGCCTCATGAAGAAGATCGACATGGAAGCCAAGGTCATCTCCATCAAAGACATCGCCAGTCTCGAAGCCGCCGTTGCTGAGCTAACCTCGTAAACTACGCCAGCACCGATTTGACCACTTCACCATGCACATCGGTGAGGCGGAACTGACGGCCTTGGAAGCGGAAGGTGAAGCGCTCGTGATCGATGCCCATGAGGTGCATGATCGTCGCCTGGAGATCGTGGACGTGGACTTTATCCTTCACGGCGTTGAAGCCGAACTCATCACTCTCGCCATAGCTCACCCCGGGCTTCACCCCGCCCCCTGCCATCCAGATCGTGAAGGCATACGGGTGATGATCGCGGCCCCATTGCTTCGTGTTCGCGATGTCGCCCTGCAAAAACGGCGTGCGCCCAAACTCGCCGCCCCAGATAACCAGCGTGTCTTCCAGCAGCCCGCGCTGTTTCAAATCTTTGATCAAAGCGGCGCTCGGTGCATCCGTGTCCTGACATTGAATCTTGAGTTGCGTGTTCAGATTCCGATGCTGATCCCAGCCTGCGTGCATGATTTGTACGAAGCGCACACCACGCTCAGCGAGTCGCCGCGCCATGAGGCAATTGTAAGCGTAGCTGCCCTGACGCAGCACATCGGGGCCATACATGTCGAGGATGTGTTTCGGCTCATTCGAGAGATCCGTCAGCTCCGGCACGCTGCTCTGCATCCGATACGCCATCTCATACTGCGAGATGCGCGTGGCGATCTCAGGATCGCCATGATCACGGAGCTTAATGGAGTTCAGTTCGTTCAAGCCATCGAGCATCGTGCGGCGCACCTCACGACTCATGCCCTCGGGATTGCTGATGTATAAAACCGGATCGCCGCTGCCGCGAAACTTCACGCCCTGATACTTCGAAGGCAGGAATCCACTGCCCCAATAGAAGTCATAGAAGATCTGGCCGCACGACGCCTCTTTGTCGCGGCTCGTCATCACGACAAAGGCGGGCAGGTCCTCGCACTCACTGCCGAGCCCATAGCTCAGCCACGACCCCATCGCCGGACGCCCTGCTTGTTCAGCACCGGTCATGAGAAAGGTGATCGCAGGCGCATGGTTCACCTGCGTCGTGTGCATCGACTTAATGAAGCACAGCTCATCCGCGATCTCACCGATATGCGGCAGAAACGAACTCACCGTTGCACCGCTTTTACCATGCCTGGAAAACTCCGTGATCTCGCCCAGCACCGGACGCGCCGTCTGTCCGCCTGTCATCGTACTGAATCTTTTTCCACCCACCACGCTGTCTGGGATCTGCGTGCCATGCATCTTCTTGAGCATCGGCTTGTGATCATAGAGATCGACATGCGAGGGCGCGCCATTTTGCAGCAAATAGATCACCCGTTTCGCCTTCCCCATGAAATGCGGCAGCGCCGGAGCTAGCGGATCAGGAGCCTGCATCGCAAGCCCCTGCTTCGTGAACAAAGAACCCAAGGCAAGCCCGCCAAGGCCCGCAGCACCCTGGCCAAACAAAGCACGGCGAGTGAGATTGAGATGATGCAGATCCGTGGGTGGCATGGTGAGGATGTATCAACGTCGCCCACATCTCAGAACTTTTGTCGAACAGGTAGGTCAGGCATTCTGCCCGCGTCACTCGCGCATGGTCACGGCTGAGGTAGGTTGATGAAGGCTCACTTAATCACCTTCAGGCCTTCGAGCTTCGCCAGTTTGCTGGCCTTTTTGTCAAAGCTCCAGAAGCTCTGGCACTTCAGTATGAGGGCTGAGGCGACGTGCAGGATATCGTAGGCACGGAAGCCGTGACGTGCAGTGTGGCGGAGGGCGATCTCCTCAAACTTCGCCGAAACCTCGGCTTGAGAGACATTCACCAGCCGCATCGCCACGCCCTGGGTCAGATCATCGCGGAACTGCTGCTGGCAGGCAGCGGCTAGCTCTGCACTGACGCGAGACTTAGCCTCGCCGAAACCCGTGAGCACGGATTGCTCAAAGGCATTGATGACTTCCAATCTCGTGAGCCAAGTGATGGGGAGGAGTGGGACGTTTTGCTGCAACAAAGCATCCGCTTTGCCGGAACCTGCATCTTCCAGATAAAGGTAGGTGAAGAAGTTGGTGTCGGCGTAAGTGGTCATTCTCCAGCGATGAGTTTATCCAATTGGTCACGCTGAGCCTTCGTCATCATTGGCATCTTTAGAGCAAGGCGACGCGCGGCGAAGTCGGGGTACTCGGCCTTCGGCGCAGCAGCAGGCGGCTCCTCGGGGCGGAGTTGATAGGTGGTTCCCTTCCGGCTGCGGATGCGGATGAGGCCCACACGATCACAGGCCTCCAGGACCTTGGCGAGGTGGCGGTTGAGATCGCGGACGGTGAAATCAGTGGTGCTAGTGTTCATGACGGACATTGCCCTCTCTGATGTCCGTCGTCAAGAATGACGGTGACGTGGGGATCACTCCTTCGTCACGACTTCATCGAGGTTCAGCAGCATGAGGCAAAGGCTCGTCCATGCGGCGTGCTCGGCGGGGTTGAGTTTGGGATCAGATTTGGCTTCCCCGACTTGCAGAAGCTTGGCAGCGTCTTGCGTGACTTGCGGGCGGAGTTTGGCGAGCTGGATTTTCAGCACGGAGAGTTCGTCTGACTTCGGGGCACGGTACGTGACGATTTGAAAAGCGTGTTGAAGGCGCTGCGTGTCATCGCCGGGTGATTGCAGGACTTTCTCAGCAAGCACGCGAGCTGCCTCGACATAGGTGGTGTCGTTGAGTGTGACGAGAGCTTGCAACGGTGTGTTCGTGCGGGTGGCTTTGACGGTGCAGACTTGGCGGGTGCTGTTATCAAAGAGCATCGTCGGCCCGACGATGCGACGCCAGAAAACGTAGAGCGTGCGGCGGTAGAGAGCGTCTCCGTGATCTTGCACATAGGTCTTCTTGCCAAAGGTGGCCTCTTCCCAAATGCCCTCAGGTTGGTAAGGTTTCACGGATGGGCCACCGAGCTTCGGGCTGAGCAATCCAGCTAACTGCAAGGCCTGGTCACGCAGCATCCAAGACGGCATGCGGAAACGCGGACCATGGGCGAGAAGACGATTGTCGGGGTCCAACTGCGAATCGTGAACCGAGAACTGTGAACCTCGTTGATACGTCTCGCTGGTGACGATGAGTTTGATGAGGTGCTTCACGTCCCAGCCGCTTTCCATGAACTCAGCAGCCAGCCAGTCGAGTAACTCTCGATGCACGGGCATCTCGCCCTGCACGCCGAAGTCCTCCGCCGTCTTCACAAGACCAATGCCGAAGAACGCCTGCCAGAAACGGTTCACGGTAACGCGGGCAGTCAGCGGATTGTCCCGGCGCACGATCCATTCGGCGAGGCCGAGGCGATTCTTCGGTGCAGCATCAGGCATGGATGGCAGCACGGCGGGTGTTTTGAAACTGACCTTCGTCGTCAGCGGTTTGTCGTAAGCGCCTTTGTCGAGAATCAGCGTCTCACGCGCTGTCGGCAGCGTGTCCATGATCATGACTTTGGTCACGGCACTGGCGGCGCTCACTTTCTCACGCTGGGCAGCCAGGAGTTTGTTCAGCACGGCCACATACTTGTCATCCTTGCCTTTGAAATAGCCGATGGCTTCGAGCAACGCATCCACCCCGCGAGCTTTTGGCTCGGTCTTGGCGAGAGTGCTTGGCAGATTGTCGGGGAGATTTTTCGCGTCCGATTCTGTGAGTGGTTTGCCCGCAGCGCGTGGGAATTTTTTCAGCTCAAAAGCTTCCACTTCAGCGGCGATCTTGCTCACAGCGGCATTGGCTTTGACCGTGCGCTCCAGTTCGGCGTGCGTGCTCATGTCCATAGCAGGTGCCGCCTGACCACTGCGACCTTTGCCGTCTTCACTGGTCTGGTTGAAGACATCGTAGAGGCCGTAGTAGTCGCGCTGGGTGAGGGCATCAAATTTGTGATCGTGGCACTTGGTGCAGCTCAGCGTGAGACCCATCCAAACGGTGCCTGTAGTCTCCACACGATCCATGACGTTCTCTACCCGCGTCTCTTCGGCGATGCGGCCACCTTCGCCATTGATCATGTGATTGCGATTGAAGCCTGAAGCCAGCCTCTGCTGGGTGGTGGCATTCGGGATGAGATCACCCGCGATCTGCCAGATCGTGAACTGGTCATACGGCAGGTTGGCGTTGATCGCCTTCACCACCCAATCACGCCAGGGCCACATCGTTCTTTCGGGATCGCCTTGGTAGCCGTTGCTGTCAGCGTAGCGCGCTGCATCCAGCCAGTCCCAGGCCCAGCGCTCGCCGAAGTGCGGGCTGGCGAAAAGACGTTCGATGATGTCTGACAGGTCAGACTTGTCGGATGAGTCCGACGGCGGAAGGCCGGTCAAGTCGAGTGAGAGCCTGCGCACGAGCGTTTCGCGGGGTGCAGGCGGATTTGGCTTCAAGCCAGCCGCGGTGAGCTTTTGGTTCACAAAGGCATCAATCGGATGCTTCGCGCCTGCGGGCACTGGCGGGCTCTTCACTGGCTCGAAGGCCCAATGCTTGCCCCACTTGGCTCCTTCGCTGATCCATTGCTTCACAAGCTGCTTCTGCACCTCAGTGAGCTTGCGATTGCTCTTCGGCGTGGGCATGACCTCTTCTGGATCGCTGCTGAAGATTCGTTTCACCAATTCGCTATCATCGGCTTTGCCCGGCACGATGGCGTCACTCTTCGCGGCCTTTTCATCATCGAGTCGGAGATCACCTTTGCGCTTCGCGGCATCGGGGCCGTGGCAGTGGTAGCAGTTCTCACTGAGGATGGGCTGGATGTCCCGACTAAAATCAACCGCCGCCGCGACAGGCGTGGCAGCTAACAGGAACATAACTGGGATGGAGCGTTTCAACGCTGCTAAAACGCCCTCCCAAGCCGCATTTTACCGTTCACTTCGGAATCTCGTTCAGCGTGTAGTAGCCGACGGTGTGCAGCAAAGGCTGGCCGCTGGTGTTTTTCACGCCTTCGAAGTGCAGCTCGTGGATATGGCCTTTGGTCAGCGGGGAGATGGTGAGGCGCACGCTCTTGCCATCGGCGGTGACTTTCGCGGCGGTGATCTTCGGGAGAATCTCGTCGATCTCGTCGCCACCATATTGCTCGCGGTAGGCATAGACGAACTCGCGCATGGTGTAGCTCTTTACATCGCTTGCGGTCTTGGCATCAACAGGCTGGGTGAAGGTGAGATCGAAGCCGTCGCTCTTCGCGCGCATCTCATGCACTTCGAAGGGTAGCTTGCCAGTCCACTCGCATTTTTCGAAGCAGTAGGGTTTGCCACCGCGTGCGCCCCAACCGCGATCGCTGCCGCCGGTGAAGACGCGCCCTTCCTCATCCATGCGGCCGCCGATGAGGCCGCTGGTGAAGCCGAGGCGGAAGGGAAAGACGACGCCTTGTTTGATGCCATTGATGGTTTCCAGGAAGACGCGGCTGAGATTGCTGTGGCTCTGATCAGCGATGAAGAGCTGCTTCATGAAGGGGCCGAACTTGCCATCGCTCGTGTCGCAGATGATGGCGGAGGCGGAGTTGCCTATCTTGCCATGCACGAGATACACGGCAGGTGGGAGCAGCTCTTTGATGCGCTCGCGCTCTTTCACCATGCGGCCTGGATCACCGCCGGGACGTGCGTCTTTGCGGCCACGATCACCTTGGAAAGCCTCAGGGCTCGGGTCGATCGGACGCGGACCCATGTTCGGGGCCTGGTCATACCAAATGTTGCCGCCGGGATGGCCTTGGAAGCTGCCGGGGACGAGATGCTGGAGCGTGCATGAGCCATGCCACGGACCTTGATTGTCCACATAATAGACCTCGCCTTCAGCATCGAACCCCATGCCGCCGGGGCTGCGGATGCCGGAGCAGGTGGGGACCATTTTGCCATCGGGTTTGATGCGCAAAGCCCAGCCACGAAACGGCACGGCGCTGCTAAATGAACCGGTGAGGCAGAGCGTGACCCAGAGGTCGCCGGCTTTGTCAAAGCGCGAACCAATAGCGTATTCATGGTAGTCACCAGAGACACCCCAGGCATCGCTCACGTTGTCGAAGACATCAGCACGCCCATCGCCATCCACATCCTTCAGGCGAGTGATCTCATACCGCGTGGTAGCATAGATGTTCTTGTCTTTTGGGTTGTAGGCGATGCCGAGCACCTCATGCAGACCGCTGGCATAGAGTTTGTAGCTCACCGCGGATGGATCGCTGCTGCCCGCGCCACTGACGATCCAGATTTCACCACGTCGCGTGCCCATGACGAGACGACCATCCGGCAGCAGGTCGATGGAGCCGACCTCCATCGCGGTTTCCTTCGGTGTCTC
Source organism: uncultured Prosthecobacter sp. (assembly GCA_964583255.1). Lineage (GTDB taxonomy): Bacteria > Verrucomicrobiota > Verrucomicrobiia > Verrucomicrobiales > Verrucomicrobiaceae > Prosthecobacter. The sequence continues at coordinate 66,917 of CAZOVY010000013.1, read as the reverse complement.
GAAGGTGGTGATCTTGTAATAATCCGACTCGACGGGATCAGCGGCGAAGAGTGGCGAGCAGAGGGCGAGGAAGATTGTAAAGCGTTTCATAACGATGAGTTGGGGAAAGATTACTGAACCCACTGATAGGTGATGGTCAGGGAGCCGGATTTGGCAGGAACGACAAGATTTTGACCCGCGATTTGCGCGCCAGCGGCGGTGATCGTGTATGGCTTGAGTCCTTTGAATACAAAAGTGTCAGCTTTCTTTTCAAAAGCACCTGAGCCGATGCGATACCAAGCCTTGGCTGGAAGACTGCCGCTGATCTTCAGCGTGCGGATGAGTGTGGGTTTGCCGGCAGGCTTGTTGCCGTCACCCGTGGCTGTGAAGCTTTCTTCGATTTCGGCCTCGTTCCATGTGTAGCGGAAGATCGGACTGCGTTTGGCATCGAGCGTGTAGCCCTTCCAGGCAAAGCCTTCGTAGCGCTTTGTTTTATCCCAAACGGGCCAGCCAGCGTCGGGTTTGTCCGTGACAAAGAACGCCGGAGTTACTTCGCCCGTGGGCTGAAGCACGTCGTAACCAAGAGGAGCCTGCGCGCCACCGCCGCGTGAGTTCCAGTGCATCGAGGCATCAATGAATGCCCCGCGCCAAAGGACGGCTAGGCTCATGCTCTCCGCGCTCCAAGCGATGTTAATACCACCGGGATAACCAACTCCGATCCCGCGATTTCCAGCTCCTTGGATGAAGTTGCGATAGATGACAGGCTCCTGAGTGACGACGATCGGGATGGGTGCAAAGTCTTGCTTTTTCTTGCCCTTCCCGCCCTTCTTCCGCTCTTCGGGCTGCCATTTTGAAAGTGGCGTGACGTCAAAATTCGCGCCCTTCCAAGCAGCATAGACCGCTATCTGACCACCACCCTGAAAGTACTCGTAGCGCAGTTCGTGGTCGCCCTGCTCAAGCTGCACGCTGCCTTCTTTGATCGTTCCTGAGGGGTGGATACCGTCGTATTCGACGACCATCTTCCCATCCACGAGCAAGCGCACGCCATCATCACCAGCAATGGAGAAACGGTAGCTGCCTTTGCGTGGAGCCGTGAGCTTACCGGTGAAGACGACGCCGAACTCGTTCTTGTAGTCGTCGAGCTTGATGTCGATGAGATTGTCCGCGATGACGCCTTCACGGTGCGGTTTGAGCTTAGCGAACTCCGGCAGCTTCTCCCATTTGCCGAGATAAAGGGCGAACTTCAGATCCTTCAATCCTTCACCCAACGGCAGGACTTTCAGCTTGCCATTCATCGTCAAAGCATGGCCTGGGAAAGTGCAGACGAATGGGTAGTCGCCGGGCTTCTCAGGCGCGGTGAAGGTGATCTCTTCCTTCTCATGAGGGTTGAGCATTTTCGAGTGCGCGAAGATGCGCTTGTCGTCGGGCAACCAGTTGCGTTTGAGTGCTTCTTCGGGCTTCTCCATCTGCTTCATCGCCATCGTCGCGGTGTCAGTGCCGGGCTGGCAGAAGACGATGTTGTGAGGCAAGTCGTCGCCATTTTCAAAGATGACTTTCACAACCTCTCCGGGGCGCACGGTGAATTCATTCTCATCATACTTCATCTGCGCGGTCATGGTCTTGATCTTGATGACTTGGTGCTGTGACGATTTGGGAGTGACGGGAGGAATGGGGGCAGCGGCGGTGGGTTTGGTGCCTTTAGCATCCGAATCGACCCGCAGCGGGCGCAGCCAGATGTTACGGTAGCGCACGGGGTTGTTGTGGTCTTGCAGGGCCAGGTCTCCATCCTGAGCAGCACCGTCAAACTCACGCTGATACTGCACGACGATGCCGTTATGAATGACCGTAAGCTTGGCTTTGCTTCCGGGCTTTGAGCGCTCAAAAAAGATGTCATAGGTCTGCCATTCACCGGGCTTACGACTGGCATTCACCATTGGCGGATAGTTGCTGTAGAGTCCTGCCGCTTGGCCATCTGGGTAGGTGTCGTTTTGATATGAGTCGAGCACCTGGATCTCTGGGAAGCCGCCGATGAACACACCGCTGTTGCCACGGCCCTGGCTATTGCCCACGACCACATCCGGCGCACGCCATTCGAGGTGCAGTTGGTAGTCGCCTTTGAAGCTCTCCCGCGTTCGGATGCCGCCAGCCTTAGCGGCGATTTCCGTGTAGCCATTTTCGATCTTCCAGCGCGGCTTGTCATCACCAGGCGGCGTGTCCTTGCGCGGATCAGCCTTCCATTTGGACAGATCTTTACCATCAAAGAGCACGATAGCGTCTGAAGGCGGTGCGCCAGCCCTCTCCTGCGAACTAAAGCCAGGCGGCGTGATCACGGGCGGGCGCGGGCGCTGCATGTCGTGTGCGCGAAAGACACCTCCTGGCGTCATCGGCTGTTCTTTTTTGTCAGCAGCCTGAGCCGCGAAGCTGAGAGCCAGAATGAGGGGCAGGATAGAGCGCATAGAAAATTGGTCGCAGGCAACGATTCCGGTGACTCATGTCTATCGGTTTCTTGATTCACGCATGGCCAAGGTAAGAATGAAAACTTCTCCTTGGCATCTGCCCAATCTGCTTCACTCTCCGCGCTGCAAACCAACACATCTGGAGAGGTGGTCGAGTGGTTGATGGCTCCAGTCTTGAAAACTGGCGTGGGGTAATTCTCACCGTGGGTTCGAATCCCACCCTCTCCGCCACTTTCGCGGTATCAATATTTACCGTTGCTCACAATCGCCGAGATCGCGGCAGACCCTGCATTCACGATCTCTCAGATAGGCCGCCACATGTTCATCGGCACCCCACTTGGTCGCCCTTGGGCTACGAGGCCCTCAGTTCGGACGGCACAGGTGGGAACTCAAAGCGACCCGGCTTCGTACGGGGTTCATTCTTTTGGGATAAGCGCTTAACTTTCCCAACAAGTCCGTCAGCATTAGGTCGCGGATTGTCCGTAGCATGGCCTTTCTAGGCTGTGTAGTTTGGAGCAAATCAATCGTCAAAGAGCACCGGCTAGAAAGCCGATGCTACTTCCCGAGCAAAAACGCCAATAGATCACTCATCTGCTCCTTGGTGATCGCGGCTTCGAGGCCGTCGGGCATGAGGGTGCGGTCGAGGGACTTCATGTCTTTGATGGCTGAACGAGATAGTGTTTCTTTGGCTCCGCCCATCATGGCGAGGACGATGGCATCGCTGGTTTCGTTTTGGATGAGGCCACTGAGGGTGCGTCCGTCCTTCGTCTCGACAGAGTACGCGCTCCAGCGGGCTTCGAACATTCGATTGGGGTCGAGGATGTCGCTGAGGAGGCCTTCGGGGGGCTTCACTTTGACGTCGGAGAGGGGCGGGCCGACATCGACGCCCATGGTGCCATGCTTGTGGCAGGCGATGCAGATGGTGGCGAAGACTTGCTGGCCGCGTTTGGCGTCGCCAGGCTTTTTGGCGGCGTCGAGGTAGGCGGTGACGACGGCGGCGCGGTTGCTGTTGGCCTCGCCGAAGAGCTTCTTGGCTAGATCAGCCATCTCGCCTTTGCCACGCTGGTAGCTCCAGCGTTTTTCGACATCGACCCACGCAGGCGGGAATTCGCCCTTCTCCATTCGCTTGAAGAGAGCGAGCGCGGTGGTGGCATTCGCGGTGAGGATGGCGGCGAGGTCGCGTTTGAGCGCCGGACCGGCCTTCGGAAGTAGTTCGTAAATGAGCGGCGCAGTGCTTGTGGCGGCGAATTTCTTCAGCAAGGCGACAGCGGCGGTGGTGAGTTCGGTGGGCTGGTTGCTGGTGAGCAGGCTCTTCATCACCGGCTCGACGGCAGCCCATTTCCGCGAGGCCAGCAGCGGCAGCACGGCGAGGCGCTGATCGAGCGGGGCTTTGGGGTCGGCGACGATGTCGTCGATCTTGGATTGCAGGGCGGCGATCTCCTTGGCGGCGTCTTCCTGGCCTTTGGGGAGCTTGGCGAGGCCTTGGAGGAGGGCAGGTTTCCACCAGAGAAGTTCGCCGGGTTGTTTTTGGAGAAGGGTGAGCACAGCCTTCACATCATCGGCCTCAGCGTCGGCGAGAGAGCCTGTGGCAAAGGTGCGGACGGTGGTGCTACGATTTTCGGAGAAGGTGGTGAAGAAGCTGTCGCCGAGATGGCTGAGCACGCGGCCCATTTGTTTGCTGGCGGCGCTGGCGACCATCTTGGCCATCCACGGATCGTCAGCGTGTTTGGTAACGATGGCGGCGAGCTCTTTGGTGTCGGTGATGCCTGGCACTTTCAGGAAGAGGGCACGATCGGCGTGCTCCTTTGGCGCATCGCCCCAGCCGACTTCAGGAATGGCGTGGTATTTGCCTGGAGTCTTAGTGACGAGCTTCTTGGTGCCTTTTGGCACTACTCGCCAGATGCGGCCTTGGTTTTCGCCTTGGCGCATGTCGTGGGTTTTGACGAACTCTTCGGGGAAGAAGCGGGCGTGGTCGATCCAGCGGCGGTAGATGTCGCAGATGTAAATGGCACCATCAGGACCGGTGGTGAAGTTCACGGGGCGGCTCCATTCGTCGCTGCTGCGGAAGAACTCCTTGCGGTCGCCGACGCGTGTGGCTTTCAATGAAGCGCCGTTAGGCTCGACTTTGTAGCGGGTGACGAGCTGGCCTGTTGGATCGGGGACGAAGACGTTGTTTTTCAGCTCGGGCATCAAGTGGCCGCGATAGACGCCGAGGCCGGAGCAGGCGGTGTTCGTTCCAGCGTGGGCGTCGGCGGTGGTGTGAGTGATTTGCAGCGGATAGACGCGAGTCTCCGCGCCGGGCGTCGCGATGTCCTCATGCACCTGCGTGATGCCAGCATTCGGATTCCGCAGCATGGCCTCGTAGGGCATGACGGTGAACATGACGGGGTTGCGGTTGGAGCAGTAGAAGTGATGGCCCCAGTCGTCGAACGCGCCGCCGTACTGGCCTTTGCCGCCGGTGGGCGTGATCTTGCCGGTCCGCGGGTCCCATTTGAAATTGGAGCCCGGGATGTTGACGACATCCTTCGGTGCATCGGCGGGATAGATCTCGCGGGCATCGAGGCCATTATTAAAATGGACGCAGCCATCAGGACCCCAGCGCGGGGCGGAAACCTGGAGCTGAGCATGCTTGGGATTGAAGCCGCGGATGAGAGGCTTGATCTCGTCGGCGATGTTGTCGCCATTGGTGTCTTTGAGAAAGAGCACCTGTGAGCGGGTGGTGGCGATGAGGCCACCGTTGTAGGGTAGCAGGCCCTGCACGTTGTCCATGTGGTCGGCAAAGGTCACGGCCTTGTCCATGCGACCATCGCCGTTTTCGTCGGTGAGGAGTTGGATGCGGGAAAGCCAGGGATCGCCGGGATTTGGCGGGCCGAGCGGGTAGTCGCGCATGTCGGCGACATACATCCGGCCTTTGTCATCCCACGTGGCCTCGACGGGATCGAGCACGAGCGGCTCAGCGGCGACGAGCTGCACTTCATAGTCGCCATCGAGTTGGATGCGCTTCATGGATTCCTCCGGCGAAAGCGCTTCGGTTTGGCCATCGCGCACGCTGACATCGCTGCCACCGCTGGCCTGAATAGCGGACCATTTCTCTTTGAATTCGCCGAGCGGATACAGTTCGTAGCGGCGCACGATCATCTCCGCGCCTTCGGTCTGGAGGAGGATTTTCCCTTCGGCGGGTTTGCAATCGAAGGCTTCGTTGATGAGCGCGCCGTTGACGAAGTATTGCAGTGTGTCGCCTTTGGCGATGACTTCGAGGCGGTTCCACTCGCCGCTGGGGCTTTCGACGTCATTGCGGCCACGGAAGCCTACTGTGTCACTCCAGTCCTCGTCGCGACCACGCCAGTTGATGCGGCCTTTGGTCACGGTCTGGCGTGGCTCGCCCTTCTTCCAAATCATTTCTTTATCGCGATCACGCGTAAACTCGGCGGAGAGCGATGTGGTCAGTTCTGTGCCATCCGCGAGCTTCGGGCTGAGTACCAAAATATCGCCAATGCCGCCCTCGATGATCTGCGCCTCGATGCTGGCCATCCAGGTGTCGCTGTAGGCTCCGTGCGGGCCATAGGCGTGGAGGAGGATGCCGTTGTCCTTGGCCTTCTTTTCGCGAGCACCCCAAGTCTTTGCGCCCCATTTGAATTCGATGACAAGGTGGTAGTCGCGGTAGTTTTCCTTGGTGGCGACATAGCCGTAGCCACGTCCGCTGATGTTGAAGGTGCCGTCTGCGGCGAAGGTCCAGATGTCCTTTGGGTCATCGTGGAAATCCATTTTCGGATTCACATGGTGCTCGACGGCACCGGATTTGATGACCTGAAGGAGATCGACTTTCTGCGTGACTGGCTGGGCAGATAAGACAGATGCGACGGATAGGACCGAAAGGACGATGAGAGAGCGCATGGTGAGGATACGAAGAGCGTGACCCCACTCTAACGTGCCCACGACTCTCCGTGGCTCGTGCGAATGCAGCCACTGGTGGTGCTTTTGTGATGGCTCCTACTTCTGTACTGACGCGGCGCGTATGAACTTCGACAGATCAGCCTTCTGTTTTTTCAGGTCGGGCAGATTGAGATACATCATGTGGCCGGCAGTGTAGTCGTCGTGGGTGATGTTCTTGGTTAGATCGGGATGCACGGTGAGATGATTAAACGTGTAGCGGCTAGCGAAGTAGGGCGTGGCCATGTCGAAGTAACCACTGGAGACGTGCACTTTGAGGAAGGGATTCGTGGTCATGCTTTCGGCGAGTGTCTCGGAGACATCGGCGAAGTGATTTTCCGCGCTCCAGTTCCATTTACCGACTCCGGCGAGGATGTTGTAGGGGCGGTCGTCTTCAAACTTGAGATCGTTGCGGAGGTAATGATGGAAGGTGGAGGCAAAGGCGCTGAAGACAGCATCGGCGCTCGGATCACGCTCGGCATTGTTGCCGAGAGGATCACGCACGGTGCTGGTGTAGCGGCTGTCGAAGCGGCCCACGACGAGACGTCTGTCACGCAGCAGCTCGGCATTGAAACGACCGAGCGAGACGCGCAAATTCGCAGCATCGACAAAGGCTTCCGACAGACCGGTGAGACGCGCCATCTGCTTCACCATTGCAGCGCGCTCTGCGGCAGGCAGAGCGGCACCGAGTAGCAGGGCACGGTTGTAGTCGCTACTGGCAAAGGTTTCCGCTTCGGCCAGCACCTCAGTGAGCGCTTTCTTTTGCAGATCAGCGGGCAGCTTCTTGTGATACCAGGCCGTGGCGGCAAAACTGGGCAGAAACATCACATGCGGCAGATCATTGCCATCACCACCCCAGATGGTTTGGAAATTGAGCACGGTGGAGACGAGCATGATGCCATTGAGATTCATGCGGTGTGACTCCAGCAGTTCGCCACTGAGCGCTGCGGCACGGGTGGTGCCATAGCTTTCACCAATGAGAAATTTCGGCGAAGGCCAGCGTGATTGTTTGGTGACATAGAGGCGGATGAATTCGCCGATGCTCTTGGCATCTTCGTTCAGGCCATGGAAGTTTTTGGCGTCTTCAGGCTTGGTCGCGCGGCTCAGCCCAGTGCTCACGGGGTCGATGAAAACGAGGTCAGTTTCATCGAGCAGGCTGGAATCATTTTCGACGAGCTGATAGGGCGGTGGCACGGCAAAGCCATCATCACGCAGCTTCACGCGCTTGGGGCCGAGCAGGCCGAGATGCATCCAGACGGAGGAGGAGCCTGGGCCGCCATTGAAGGAAAAGGTGAGCGGGCGAGTGGCCACATCGGTGACCCCTTTCTTGGTGTAGGCGATGTAAAAGATGTCGGCGGTGGTTTTACCCTCGGCATCCTTGAGCGCTAGCGTGCCAGCCGTGGCGGTGTAGTCGATCTTCTGGCCGCCGAGCGTGATGCTGTGTTCAGTCTCGGATTTTTTGTCAGCCTTCTCGTCTTTTTTTTCTTCCTTCTTGTCCTTGGACTCGGGTTTGTCCTCCGTCTTCGCAGCGGCGTCCTTGTGATCCTTCGAGTCTTTTTTGTCCTCCTGAGCGATCAGGGAATGGGAGCTGATGAGGGTGATGAGAAGAAGGGGCAATAGGCGGCGCATGGCGCGGATGCTACCAATAACAACGCCGCCGTCCATCTGATTGATGGCAGGCGTATCCTGTGCCTATCTCTGCCATGTCTGCCCCGCATTCCTTTCTGCTCGTGGATGGCCACAGCGTCCTGCATGCGTGGCCTGAGCTGCGGCGTCACCAGATCGTGGCCAGCAAGCGACATGTGGCTCGTGCCGATCTGCTAAAGCGTCTTCGGCATTATCAAGACATGAAGGGCGGACAGGTCGTGGTGGTCTTTGATGGAACCCAGGCTCATATGACTGAGGAGCGTGAAGATGGCGGACTTCAAATCATCTATGCCGCCTCCGGCAACAGTGCCGATCACATCCTGGAAAAGATCGCCGCGAAGTATGCCAAGCTGCACCCCGTGTGTGTCGTCTCTGCCGATACCATGGTGGGTGAGACGGTGATGGCCTTTGGTGCCGACTGGCTCAGCCCTGAGATGCTGAAATCCATGTGCGATGACGCTGAGAAAGACATGCGCGGTCACATCGACAAACTTAGCAGCCGTCGTCAGATGTTAGCGTGGCTGGGATTCGGCGGAGCTGGTTTCATCATGCCCGCTGAGGCCGGCAAGCCTGAGTTGCAGATCATCAAACCAAGTGCTCTCACCAATGCCGCTCGCTACTCGGCCGAGCACCGTGGTCACGCGTTGCTGATCCGACAACACGGGCGCATCATCCACGAAAGCTATGCCAACGGAGCCAAGCGCGGCGAAGCACGACGCATCTTCAGCGGCACGAAGGGCTTCTGGGGACTCGCGGCGATGGCAGCCGTGGAAGATGGGCTGATCACGCTCGATGAAAAAGTGGCCGATACGATCTCTGAGTGGCAGGACGATGAACGAAAAGCCAAAGTCACGGTGGAGCAACTACTCGACTTCACCGGCGGTCTGGAGCGCGGGCTGAAGATTCACGAAGATGGACTCAAAGACCGCAATCAAATGGCGATGAAACGCCCGATGGTCGCCACGCCGGGTAAAGCATTTATTTATGGGCCGAGTCAGCTTCAAGTCTTCCATGAGTTACTGAAGCGGAAGCTCAAGAAGTCGCCGACGAGTTATTTAGAAAAGCGCGTCTTGAAGCCACTCGGACTTGGCCCACAGCGCTACATTCCTGACGCGGCAGGCAATCCACTGCTGGCAGCGGGCTTTCTCATGACTGTCAGCCAATGGGCAAAGCTCGGCGAGTTGCTGCTGCATGAAGGTGCGCCGGTGCTGAAACCGGCGTCTTTTCGCGCCTTGATCGAAGGCTCCAGTGCCAATGCCGCCTACAGTTTCGGTTTCTGGAACAACCACGCTGCGGGCAAAGATGATCCGCGTGAGATCGACATCGAAGACCAGCTCGAACACGACTGGGACAAGCAAGTCTGGAAACGCGCCTGCCTATGTAAAGAAGCGCCATCTGATCTGATCGCCTGCATCGGCAGCGGCTATCAGCGGCTCTATGCCATCCCATCCATGCAACTCGTGATCGTGCGGCAGGGACAGAACGCTAAATTCTCTGACGGCGACTTTCTGCGAACGTTGCTGGCATAAAGGCGCTCTCACATCCGTGCTGGCAGTTTTTTCATGCATGACTAGTCTGCGCAGCACGTTGCACTCATTGACATGTCCACCACTTTGGAAGCCCCCCCATCAGCCACAGAAAAAAAGGTCGAGCAGACCGAGGCTGGAAATTACTTCGTCTCGAACTACCCACCGTTTTCCTTTTGGAAACCGGAGCAAGTTCCTGTGGTCGAAGCCGTGCTACAAACACCTGCGCCGAGTGATGTCCCGCTCGGTGTTTACTTCCATATTCCTTTCTGCCGAAAGCGCTGCCACTTCTGCTACTTCAAGGTTTATACCGACAAGAACGCGCAAGAGGTGAAGGCCTACATCGACGCCGGAATGCGTGAGATGGAGAGCTTCGCCAAGCAGCCCTACCTCGCAGGACGAAAGGCGCACTTTGTCTATTTTGGTGGTGGCACGCCGAGCTATCTGAGCGTGCCACAGCTCAAAGATCTGACGAATCGCATGAAGGATCTCGTGAGCTGGGACGGCGCGGCAGAGGTCGCGTTTGAGGCGGAACCCGGCACGCTGAATGAGACGAAGCTCACGGGCATCCGCGAAATCGGCGTGACACGCCTGAGCCTCGGCGTGGAAAACTTTGACGACCATATTTTGGAAACCAATGGTCGCGCGCATCGCAGTGGCGAGATCGACAAAGCGTATCGCTTCGCACGTACACTCGGCTTTGAGCACATCAATATCGACCTCATCTCAGGCATGATGAATGAGACCGAGGCCAACTGGAAAGACACGGTCTCCAAGGGTATCGCACTCGGGCCAGATGCCGTGACGATCTACCAAATGGAAGTGCCCTTTAACACGACCATGTATCAGCAGATGAAGGCCGAGGGGAAAGTCACCGCGCCTGTCGCCGACTGGCAGACCAAGCGTGACTGGGTCAGCTACGCCTTTGATGAATTTGTGAAAGCTGGCTACACCGTGACCAGCGCCTACACCGTGGTGAAAGACCCTGAGCGCATCAAATTTATCTATCGTGACTCACTCTGGGAAGGCGCCGATCTGCTAGGTTGCGGTGTTGCTTCCTTTGGTCATCTCGGCGGGGTGCATTATCAAAACCAATCCGATGTCGGCCCCTACATGCAGGCGATCGATGCTGGCCAGCGGCCTATCTACCGTGCCTATCAGACGAATGCAGAAGAGCGCTTTGTGCGTGAGTTCATTTTGAAGCTGAAGCTTGGTCACAGCTCCTTTGACTATTACCAAAAGAAGTTCGGCCAAAGCCCACGTCAATTCTTTGCGCCTCAACTCGAGTATCTCGCCAAGGAAGGTTTTGCTTCCCTTACCGATCACGACATCACCCTCACGCGCGACGGCCTGCTGCAGGTGGACCGTCTGCTGCACGACTTCTTCCTGCCCCAGCATCGCCAGTATGCCCGCTACACTTGATAGTAGCCGCGTCCGCCAGGACGTGGTCCACGAACGCAATCAAGAAGACGATCTCGCCCCGCTCGTCTTCTTTTACGGACTCGGCAGCGCGCGACCGCGCGTGACCTTTGTCCAGCCTGAGGATCTGCCTGAGCATGAGCGTTGGCTGCTCGTCCATGACATCGACATGACCCCGCGTCTGCGCGAAGGCCACGGCTGCGAGATCGATCTCGACGTTCATGCCAAAGGCCGCATCGGCAACTACCTTGTCCGTGCCAGCGTACTGAACCGCCGCAGCGACGGCAAACCTGTCGAATTTGGTGCCATCGGCATCCATCTCGATTTGCTGCCTGAAGAGGCGCAAAAGCTCGTCATCGAAGGCCGCGTGCCCTTTGGCACCATCCTGGAAAAGCACGGAGTTCCGCACAGCAGCCACCCGCGCGGCTTCTTCCGCATCGCTGTGGATGCACGACTCGCCGAACTCCTCGGAGCCACCAGCGGCCAGATTCTCTTCGGCCGCTGCAACGAACTCCGCCACGGCAGCGGCCGCGTGCTCGCCGATGTGGTTGAGGTTTTGCCGAGAGGGGCGTGATGGGCTGTCTTCATCAGCCTGCGTCTTCACACTCGGATGTGAACGAAGTGATCAGAGACTTTATAAAGAGGCAAACCCGAATGGCACTCGGCCAAGGTGCATGCGCATTGAGAATGGTGGGAACCGTCCGGACCTGAACAAAAACGACTACTGATGCTATGAAATTCTGGATCGGTGCCGAAATCGACAAAAGTGCCTACGAGGCGTTTCGCCTGGCGCGCAAAGAAGTGGAAAGAACGCTAAATGAGAGGCTTGCAAACGAAAGCTACGATCTGGCTCTGGACAGCTTCGACTGCATCTCAGTGATGAGAGGAGACGATGTTTTCGGAGAACGCTCCCTTTATTCCCCCAAGAGGAGGAACATGGACTTTCGCCTCTGGATGGACTTGGGAAAATTCATCGGTGCCGATTCGCTCACCCAACAGACTCAGATTTTTGAGATGCTCCTGCGTGCCGCAGATGTCTTGAAAACCAAAAAAGGGATCTCAGATGAGGCAGTTGATGAGTTGAAATCCGACCTGATGAATGTTGGACGCGAAATGCATTGGAGATAACGACAGAAGTGGTCAAGTCTGGATTCCTCGGTGAAACATCGGTCCGTTTCTCCATCATACCCCCGTGACCTTCGGCACCCCCTTCTTCGACCATATCCTCCTCCACCTCGATGGCACCCACGCGGGGCCGATGAACATGGCGGTGGATCAGGCTTGGTTGGAACAGAGTGAACTGCCTGTGCTGCGAGTTTACACCTGGGATCAGCCGACCGTCACGATTGGCTATGCGCAAAGTTTGCCGAAGCTTCAAGAGTCTCTGCCAAACTGGCCGGTAGTCCGGCGCTGGACGGGCGGTGGCGTGGTATTTCATCAGGAAGACTACACCTACTCGGTGATCGTCCCGGCACGTCATCCTTGGGCAGAAATGTCGGCGCTGGAGAGTTATCGCCGCATTCATGGTTCACTCGCTCAAGCGTTGGCTGAAAATGGTCATCTTGGATGCCGACTAGCGATGCCTGAGGACCTTGTGGAAGGCCCGTTTTGTTTCACGGCGCCGGCTTTGCATGATGTAATTCGTGGGCCGGTGAAAGTGGCGGGTGCCGGTCAGCGGCGTGGCAAGCTTGGCTTTCTCCATCAGGGAAGCGTGCAGCAAGTGAGAATCCAGCCAGACTTCTGGTCCAATTGGGCCGCTCGGCTGGCAGGGAAGGTGCTGATCACCGAAGAAATGCCAGCCCATGTGATGACTCGTGCCACCGAACTCGAAGCAAAGCGTTTTTCGCTGCCACAGTGGTTGGCTGATCGTGATGACTTACTGACATAATTCCATGCTCATCTTTGTCTATGGCACCTTGAAGCGCAGCCACTCCAATCATGGCTATATGGAAGGGCAGCATTTCGTCAGCATGGCGATGACTCAGCCGCGCTATCGATTGCATGATCTTGGCGGCTATCCAGGCATGGTGCTGGATGAAGCAAATGGTATCACCATCCACGGTGAGATTTGGGAAATCGATGCTGCCTGTCTGGCTCGGTTGGACGAACTCGAAGACATTGATGGTGGCGAGTATGCGCGTGAGATCATCCCACTGCTGCCGCCTTTCGACCAGGCCAGGATCGAAGGCTACCGGTACCTGCGCGATGTTTCAGAGGCTCCCGACATCGGTGGCATTTGGTGAACCATGTGGTCTGATCGTCGCAGCTTCCACATCATAAATTAGGCCACTCAATGGATTTTCTTGTGCCCAGTCCAGAGTCGTGGTCGTGATGATTTTCTGTGTGCCATGGGGCAGCAAACGCAGCAAGGCACGTCGGCGCGTGGCATCGAGTTCACCAAAGACATCATCGAGTAAAAGCAGCGGTGGTTTGCCAGCGGCGGCTTCGAGCACACAGGCCTGGGCGATCTTCAGTGATAATGCGGAACTTCGCTGCTGGCCTTCGGAGGCATAAGTGGTCGCATCCAGATCATTTAGTGTGAGCGTCAGATCGTCGCGATGCGGTCCCGCTGCTGTTTGCCGATTCCGGCTTTCCTCCTCACGTCGGCTGAGCAACTCTTCCGCCAGATTGCCTTCCGCAAAACCTGACTGGTAGGTCAGAAGCAACTGCTCGGCATTCGCACTCAGATCTGCGTGAATACGAGCAACATGCGGCTGCAATGCGGTCACGAGTTCAGCACGTCTTGCTCGCAGCACTTGAGCAAAATCATCCATCACTTTGGCAAACGCATCGGCTTGTCTCCATTGGATGACGGCATCGCGTTTCAGCACATGATTGCGGCCGCGCACCGCGCGTTCGTAGCCGCGCAGGGCTTTGAGATAATCGGGGAAGATTTGACTGGCGGCAAAGTCGAGATAACGGCGGCGATGCTCACTGCCGCCACGCAGCAGATTCATGTCGCGGTGATCCATCCACACCACGAGATCGCTGGCCTCCAGATACTCAGCGGAACGGGTGCAGACGGTGCCATCGAGCGCGAGTCGCCGAACCGTGGCCGACTGGGCACAGCGGAGACGTTTCTCACCAAGTGTGCCTTCGATCAGCATTGTCGTGGCACCGAGCCGGATCATCTCAGGCCGGTTGCCTGTTCTCGGCGATTGCAGCCGCAGCAGCACACAGGCCGCCTCCATGATCGAGGTCTTCCCCTGCGCGTTTATGCCGATGAATACCGTCGTCTCAGGATGCAGCGTCACGCGGCACTCCTGAAAGCAGCGGAAGTCTCTGAGCAGCAGGTCGGTGAGCATGTTTTAGTTTATAGCGTGAAGCATCGATCTAGCCAGTCAGTCAGCAGACCATTTCACAAGCTCTACCTGTGGTGAGACAGCGCATTTTGAATAATCCAAGATACAGATCCCATAGGCCACAGAGTATGAAATTCGCTCGCTAGAGACAATGATTTTTATCGCGAAATTTACCGCCCTTTCCTCATGCTTTCTGAGTTCTGTGTTGCATGGATGCAACTATCTCAAAAAATACTTTGCCGTCCTGGCCCGATCTTTGCTTGCCAACTCATCGCGACGGTGAAAGGGATGCCGCCAACCACCAATGGCAGACCAAGGATTATATCAGACCCAGACTCAAAAACTGGCTATCGGACCGCAGATGCAGCAGAGTCTGCAGATCTTGCAGGCGCCTACCTTGGAGTTGCGTCAGATCATCCAGCAGGAGATCAATATCAACCCGGTGCTGGAGCTTGAAAGTCCTGAGGTTTCTCTGCAAGACACTGCTCCCGAAGACCCTGCTGATCGTGATGAACTCAATACACTTTCTCAGATGGATGAGGAGTGGCGTGAGTATTGGGCCCAAAGCAGGATGCAGTCGCCCAACCGCCGCACGGATGACCAAGAGCGCTGGCAGTTCTTGATGGACTCAATCGTGGCTCCGATGACGCTTCAGGCGCATCTCATCTCACAGCTTCGGACGTCAGAAATTAAAGATCCGCTCCTCATCAAGAACGTCGAGTTTCTCATCGGCAGTCTGGATGATCGAGGCTTTATGCACACGGCTGTTGAGGACCTTAGCCTTCAACACGGTATCCCGCTGGATGACTTGCATGCTGCCAAGGCGCTCCTCATCAGTTTTGATCCAGTCGGCGTAGGCGCTGATGACCTGCGCGAGTGTTTGCTGATCCAACTGGACCGACTCGGCAAGCGGCAAAGCTTGGCTTATCGCCTTGTGGACATTCATCTCGATGACTTGGCGAATAAGCGCTACCCGATCCTGACTCGTAAAATGGGCATGCCGATCGAGCAGATCTCACGCGCTGCCGACTTCATCAGTACGCTGGACCCGCGCCCGGCTTCGCGCTTCAATGTCAGCTCGAACAACTACGTCACTCCAGACATCATCGTGGAGCGCCAAGCTGGTGAGTGGGTGCCAGTCATGAACAATGATGAGCTGCCGCATCTGCGCCTGAGCAATGCATACAAAGACATGCTCACCCAGTCTGGTAGCAGCGGAGAAGTGAGGGATTATATCCGCGACAAGATTCGCAGCGGCAAGTTCCTCATCCGTAGCATCCATCAAAGACAGCAAACGATCCACAAAATCGCGGTACAGATTCTTTCCCATCAGAGCGAGTTTTTAGAAAAGGGCACCAGCTTCCTGCGCCCTCTCAATATGGCCACGGTGGCAGATGAAGTAGGGGTGCATGAGACCACGGTCAGTCGCGCGATCTCTGGCAAATACATGGCCACTCCGCATGGGGTATTTGAGCTGAAATTCTTCTTCAGCCACGGTGTTAAAACGGATTCTGGGGAGGATCTCAGCAATACCAGCGTCAAAAACGCCATCGCTGAACTCATCAAAAACGAGCCCAAGTCTAAGCCGCTCAGCGATGACAAGCTGGCCAAGATCCTCGACAAACAGGGCATAAAAGTCGCTCGTCGAACTGTGGCCAAATACCGCGAAGCCCTCGGGAGCCTTCCGAGCCATCTGCGGAAGTCCTTTTCCTGATTCGCGTTACTCAGCTTTGAGAGTAACCGAGGCATCGGGATTGCAACTTGACGCGGAGTGTTCGGCGTTGATTGGTCCGTCCCGATTGCGGGATCCCTATGATTCGGTGGGAAACACTTCTCTGGTTCACCAGCTACATTCTTGTATCCGTCGTATTGTCCGCCTTTGGGGCGCACAAGGTCAAGGTGCTGTATGGATACTGGAAGCACCGTAAACAGCGCCCCGTTGCCCTCAGCGAATTCAAGGAACTTCCCGCCGTCACGATTCAATTGCCGATCTTTAATGAGGCGGATGTGATGGACGAACTCGTAGCTGCCATTGGTGCGCTAGATTATCCAAAGAACAGGCTACAAATTCAGATTCTCGATGACTCGACGGACGAGACAGCCGAGATCGGTGAAGCCCACGCTGAAAAGCTGCGCGAGAACGGCTTCGATGTCGAGTATAGACACCGCACGAATCGACGCGGATTCAAAGCCGGGGCGATGGATGAAGGCATGGCGACGGTGAAGGGCGAGTTCATCTGCATCTTCGACGCCGATTTTTCTCCCGAGCCAGACTACCTCCGCCGTGCGATTCACTACTTCACTGACCCGAAGGTGGGCATCGTCCAGGCGCGTTGGGGACATCGGAATCGCGAGTTTTCACTGCTCACACGTCTCCAGGCCATACTGCTCGACGGGCACCTCATGCTGGAGCAGACCTCACGCAGCCGCTGGGGCGAGTTTTGTAATTTTAATGGCACCGCTGGCTTGTGGCGACGCACTACGATTGACGACGCTGGCGGCTGGAAGCACGACACGCTCACTGAGGATCTCGACCTGACCTACCGCGCGCAGATGAAAGGTTGGCGCTTCATTTATCTGAACGACATCGTCGTCTCGGCTGAACTGCCACCGGACATGGATGGATTCAAATCCCAGCAGCATCGCTGGACCAAAGGCTCCATCCAGGTCTGCAAAAAGATGCTCGGCCAAGTCTGGCGCGGCCCGTTTCCACTGCACAAGAAACTCGAAGCCACGGCTCAGCTCGGAGCCAACTTCGCCAACCTACTCACGCTGGCCTCCCTCGTGCTCATGTATCCCGTGGACTTTCTGCCCGCTCATTCATGGCAAAAGGCGCTCTTCGTGGACCTGCCTGTCTTCTTCTTTGCCACCGTCACAGTGATTGCCTTCTACCTGACAGCTCAAGGCGCACAAACCCGCTGGGGCTGGCTGAAAACGATCCCCTACATCCCCTTCTTCATGGCTCTAGGCGTCGGCATGTCGATCAACAACAGCAAGGCAGTCATCGAGGCGCTGCTGGGGCAGGAGTCTGAGTTTGTTCGTACGCCGAAATACGGTGTCGTGAAGCGGACGCAGTCCGCAAAAAAGCCCTTCCACTACAAAGCCAGCAAGTCAGTATGCTTGTGGATCGAGGTTCTACTTGTGGGCTACTTTGGCTATCTCCTCTGGCTCGCTGTCGGTCGAAAAGACTGGGGTTCGCTGCCTTTCCTTGGACTCTTTTTCATGGGCTTCTTGTATGTGTCAGCGTGCTCTGTCTTCAAGCGCTTTTCCATGGCCTTCCTCAGCCCACCTCAGCCGCCTGCCGACGGGCGTACGGGCGAGCCGGAGATTATGGCTGCGTGACGATCACTTCTCTGGCGTGATCACACGCGGCGCTGATTCAAATCGCCCAGGAACACTTTGACCAAAAATCTTTGGGCGTTCCTGTACCGCACGATCAGCCTTCGGCGCGAGATGATCAAAGAAGGCTGAAAAGCGCAGACTGCATTGAAGCCGTCGTTGGCTGCTGTCGATCTTGGGATTCAGCTCGATCACCGAGGTCGTGTAGGGAGCCTTGGCTTTGATTTTTTTCACACGTTCCCGTGCCTGCGCCAGTGTCAGAGACTTGTCTTTGATCACAGCAACCAGCCTGTCCAAATCACTGCGTTTAAGATCACCCCAAAGTGTACGCCAAACCTCCGGCTCGACCCGTACAGCCTGCACATTCACCCAGCGTTTTTCTTCCGGCGTGACCTGCTCCCAAAAGCCTGCGATCAAAAGAAACGGCTCTTCAATTTCAAACTGCCGCAGCGCATCACCGAGCCCAATGGGCGTGCCATATTTGATCGCCTTGGGATTCACCGGGATGCCACCATGATCAGGATTGGCCGCCGCCGGGATGTCCCACTTCTGCGTGTAGCCTTTCGGCTCATAGCCGCCGAAGAAGGTGTCTCGCAGCCACTTCTCAAACAGTAATCCGTGTGACTGCACCTCGAGTGCTGGCAACTCGAAAGCTGCCAGCAGAAGGCACATCGCCAGCACGACTCGCGTCATTAGAAGCCTTTCACTTTCGTCTTCACTCGCAGCAGGAACATGTCCGCCGTGATGTAGAGCGTGCTCTTGTCATCACCGCCCCACGCGCAGTTGGCCGTGGCCTGGCCAGTCAAAATAGAGCCGAGGTGTTTGCCCTCTTTGCTGATGATCAAAACGCCACCGGGACCTGTGGTCCAGATATTTCCGAGCGAGTCCACCTTCATGCCATCACAGCCTCCTTTGCGTTCGGCTGACTTGAGGGATCGTGCTGCGAAAACGACTCGCCCACTCTTCACGGTGCCATCAGTCTGGACGTCGTAGGCCATCACACGCGGTTCATCCTTGTCTGAGACGGCGATGTAGAGCGTCCTTTCATCAGGACTCAAAGCAATGCCGTTGGGCCATTTGATGTCTTCGATGATAAGACTCACCTTGCCATCCGAATCGACGCGATAAATCCCATGATAGGGCGCATCTGGCTGCGCACCTTTCTTCAGCCCATACGGCGGATCAGTGAAGAAGATCGTGCCCTTGCTCGTGATCACCAGATCGTTCGGGCTGTTGAAGCGCTTGCCATCATGCTTGTCAGCCAGCGAGGTGAAGCTGCCATCTTTCTCCAGCCGTGCGATGCGGCGCTCACCGTGCTGGCAGAGGATCAGATTTCCTGCTGCATCTTTGGCTAGACCATTTGAGCCTTGGCCATCGCCGCTGAGGCTGCCACTGGGTTTGAGTGAGATGGATGCTGCCGCGTCACCTTCTTTCCAGGCAAAGACCGTGTTCTCCGGTACGTCGGAAAAGAGAATTTTGCCATCTTTCCAAACAGGGCCTTCAGACCAATTGAAGCCACTGGCCAGCACTTCGATTTTCGTTTCAGGTGCGAGCAGCGCATCCAGTGCCGAGTCTAGTTTTTCGATACTGCCTTTGAACTCAGGCAGAGGTTCAGCGGCAAAAGCAGCAAGGCATAGTAGAGGCGAGAGAAGGAGTCGTTTCATGGGTGAGCAGAGCCTAGAGACTCTCACCGCCTATGACAAGACTCGTTTCTACTCCGCCATCAATCCACGCGCGATGATGCGGTCCACGGGATTGAAATCGTCCGTGAAAACCTGTCCCTGCTGTGGCAGTTGGTTGCTCGCGACATAGCTGCTGAGAATTCGGCTCTGCCACGTACCAGCCGCATGAAAACGATCCGTGAGCCAGGGTTTCCAATCCTGATGTGAGGCTAGGATGATGATGTTCTGCGTCATCTGACGCGGCCCCTGCACAGCAAAGGCTTCCACATGCGGAAAGACAGTCTTCAGAGTGACCAGCAGACCGCTGAGTAACTCAGCTTTGTCGCCTTGCACTGCCGTAATCGCATTCATGACAAAGATGCCCTGTGGAGTCAGATGATTTGAGACGAGCTGGAAGAACTCCTTCGTCACGAGATGTGATGGAATGGAGCGCACGCCGGCATAGGCATCACCAAAGATCAGATCCCAACGCTGATCCTTCTGAGTGCGCAGAAAGTGGCGTGCATCTCCAGCGTGTGCCTGCACGTGCGGATGCTCGCTTAGCTTGAAAAGCTTTCGGCCCACTTCAATTACCTGCGGGTCGATCTCTGCCACATCCACACGAGCTTTGGGAAACTCACGCGAAAGCTGCTCAGGCATCCCAAACGCACCAGCACCGATGAAGAGCGCGCTTTCGAGCTGAGCGTTATCCTTCAGCAGCGGCAGCCGCCAGTAGTGCTGATAGTCCATCACTAGGTCTCCTGAGTCAGGGTTCATGGCACCTTCAGCCGTCGAGTCCAGCTTCAGCAATCTCTGACGATGCGGGCTTATGCCTGTTTCTGAAACTTCGATGCGGTGATAAAACGACTCCTGCGCGTAGATCACGCCCTTCCCCGGTTTGTCCTGCGCCAGCGCTCCTAGTATGGCAGCGGTGATGCCCACAGCAGCGGCAGCACCTGCCGTTTTCAGCCCACTCTTTGCCAGCATAAAGGCCAGCACAGCCAGCACGAGGAGCAGCACTCCACAGCCGATAAAAATGCTGCGCACGCCGAAGTGTGAGAGCAGCACAAAGCCCGAGAGAAACGTGCCCACAAAGCTACCCAGAGATCCCAGCATGCTCACCGTACCAGCCGCCGCACCGACATGCGTGTCTTTAAAGGTCATGCTATAAAAACGCACTGCCGCCGGTGACACGGCACCGAGCAGCGCTCCCGGAAGAGCAAACAGAAACAGAGACACCATCACTGATCCGCCAATGAGACCCCCATAAGTGAAGCTCTCGCCGAACCCCAAATGCAGCGGCGGAATCAGAAATGTCAGCACCGCCGCCCCAGCCAGCAGCCAGCCAAGCAGGCTGATGCTGGAGTATTTATCAGAGAGTTTTCCGCCCATGAATCCGCCGACACTGAAGGCGACGAGGATCACACCGATAAGAGCCGTCCAGGTATAGACACTGTTCCCAAACAAAGGCGCGAGAAGGCGAAAGGCGCAGATCTCGATAACCATCATCGCCGCTCCGGCGAGAAAGCATGCTGCTCCGAGATAAAGGCGAGTGAGTGATGTGCTGGATTTGGGTGGAGTCTTGGACATGGCAGGAGGGCAAATGATCCGTCAGAGTTTAATCATTGTAAAAAACCAACGCAGCGATGCGCCAGCCGTCAGGTGTTTTCAGCAGCGTGAAAAAATCTGTGCCGGTGATGACCTCGCGGCCTTTGGTCAGCTTCCATCGCACTTGAGCCTGAGCGACGCGTGCATCTCCAGTGATCGTCATGTTAGTTGGCACCTCGGTCATCGGCTCTGGCGAGCGCTCGTGACCAATCTTCTGACCGTGTAAAAAATCCGTGAGTCCCTGGCTGCCGCACTGACCACCTTTTTCTACAAAGCTGATGCGTGCTGTGGGATGAAAGCAGGAGCCGTAACCATCCATATCCTTGGCCGACCAAGTGGAGAAGTAGCGATTCAAAAACGTCTCAATACCCGCCTGATCAGGATGCGCCGCTTGCCCACAGCCGACGAGTGTGAAGCACAGCCACAGGAGCAGGGCTTTTATGAATCCAATCTTCATACTGGATACCTGCTTCATCATTCCTCTTCGATCTTTTCCGGCGGCGTGCCCATGAGATCGAGCAGGCGATTGAGATCCTCGACACCATAGTAATCGATCTCGATGTGCCCCTTCTTTTCTCCATGCTTCACGGTGACATTCGTGGACAAGTGCTGCATGAGCCGTTGCTCCACCGTCTCGATCGCACGAGTCAGCTCGGTGTCATCAATCTGCGGCTTCGGTGCAGGCGGATTTAGGATGCTCTGCGTGAGCTTCTCCGTGGCGCGCACGGTCAGGCCCTTCTTTAGAATTTCATCAGCAGCTTTCATCTGCGCATCTGCAGACTTTAGCGTGAGCAATACCTTCGCATGACCAGCAGTCATTTTGCCGCTAGAAACCATGTCCTGAACGGAGACGGCGAGGTCCAACAAACGGATGGCATTGGCCACAGTCGCGCGGTTTTTACCGACACGTTTGGCGATGTCCTCCTGCTTCATGCTAAACTCCCGAGCCAAGCGCTCATAGGCTCTGGCTTCTTCGATGGGGTTCAGATCCTCACGCTGAAGGTTCTCGATCAGCGCCATTTCCAGCACGTCTTGGTCGGCGGCCTCACGGACAATTACGGGCACTTCCTTCAGCCCGAGTTCACGCGAGGCACGGAAGCGACGCTCACCCGCGATCAACTCTAGCTTGCCATCCACACGGCGCACGATCAACGGCTGGATGATCCCATGCTCACGGATCGACTCCATCAACTCGGTGAGTTGTTCCGGCACGAAATGCTTTCTCGGCTGCAACGGGCTGGGCACGATTTGATCGAGCGACACACGATTCACCACATCTCCAGGCGCAGGCTGCGCCAATGCGGGAAATCGCGGCAGTCCGGCTCCACCTTGCGGGGTCGAGATCAGTGCGCCGAGTCCTTTTCCAAGTGCAGGTTTTGCCATAAGAGGGCGAGGGTAATGAGCTAGCCGCATGGCGCAAGGTGCAAAGCCATATGAGGCGGACTTCACTTCGCCTTCCCTGAAAAGCAGGATAAATCCTGCTTCACATCAGGCGGCTTGCACCCAGAGCTTTGCGCCCCATCTTCCGCGCCCTATGAACAAGCTGGACGAAATCATCGCCCATAAGCGCACCGAGGTCGAAAAACTCCTGCCGCGCATGGAAAAACTGCGGGCTGCCGCCACGCTCCGAAACGACTTCCGCTCGCTCGCTGATGCGCTGCGCAACGATCCCACTCGTCTGGGCATGATTGCCGAGATCAAGCGCGCATCACCCTCCGCTGGCACCATCTCCGAGGACTTCGATCCACTCACCATCGCACGCGGCTATGAAAAAGCCGGCGCCACCGCGCTGTCGATCCTCACCGATGAAAAGTACTTCCAGGGTCATCTCAACTACCTCACGCTCATTCGCGAGCAGGTCGATATTCCCTGCCTGAGAAAGGACTTCATCATCCATGAAGCGCAGATTTTTGAAGCCGTCGTCGCCGGTGCAGATGCCATCCTGCTCATCGTCGCCGCATTGGATCAGCCAACGCTCGTTCATCTTCTAAACACCGCGCACACCTTTCAGCTCGATGTCCTCGTGGAAGTCCACAACATGGCTGAACTCGAGCGCGCACTCGAAACTGATGCCCGCATCATCGGCGTGAACAATCGCAACCTGAAAGCCTTCACCGTCGATCTATCCACCACCGAAGAACTTGCGGAGGAAGTGCCTGACGACATCATTCTCGTCGCAGAGAGCGGCATCAAAACCGTGGCCGATGCCGAGCGACTCGCCCTCTGCGGTGCGGACGCATTGCTCGTCGGTGAGACCTTGATGCGTAGCACCAACATCCTCCACGACCTGCCAGCTCTGCGCGTGTTTAAGCCGCAGACGATCCTGGAGTAAACCATGAATGCCCGCATTATCCGCAGCACCCTGACCGCGCTCGCGCGCATGGGTGTCGCTGAAGTTTGTGTGGCTGCTGGTGCACGCAATGCGCCGCTCATCACCGCCCTGATGGCGAGTGAAGGCGTCAAGATATGGAGTTTCTTCGAGGAGCGCTGCGCCGCCTTTTTCGCACTCGGTCGCATCCAGGCAGATCGTCAGCCCGTGGCCGTGCTCACCACCTCAGGTACTGCTGCCGCCGAGCTACTGCCAGCCGTGATCGAGGCCCATTATCAAGGCCTGCCACTCGTACTTATCACCGCTGACCGACCGAGCAGATACCGTGGCAGTGGCGCGCCTCAGGCCATTGAGCAAAAGGATCTCTTCGGCACCTATGTCAGCGCTTGTCTGGATGTCGAAGATGGTGCCAGCCTATCTTGGCCCACTCGTCTAGGATCGCAGCCCTTGCATATCAATGTCTGCCTCGACGAGCCGCTCGATACCGTTCAAGAAGGCATCGACTTCCTGGCTCATCACCCTCAACGCCTCTCCAAGACTGCCAAGGCACCCACATTCATGCTTTCGGGTGAATCCACCGCCATCGTCGTCAGTGGCCTGCATCCTTCCGAAGCACGTGAAGTCGCGCCGGTGCTGGCCAAGCTCGGCCTACCCGTGATTGCAGAGTCCACATCAAACCTCTGGGGCACCTGGCCAGACCGGCCAAAGCTCGATCACCTTCTCCTGCCATCCGCTGAGGCCACCTTTCGCACGCTCAAAATCAAGCAACTCATTCGCATCGGCGGCATCCCCTCATCACGTTGGTGGCGTGATTTGGAAAACGCACCCGAAGTGTGGGTGACCAGCATCTCACGACTGCCCTTTTCCGGCCTAGCTCGAACCAAGAACGTACAAACCCTGCCGTGGAATGCCCTGGTCACACTCGCCACACGCAAGCTGCCGCCTGCCAAACCTGGACGTGAGAAGAATGACATCCCGCGTGCACTGAAAAAACATCCACTTTCCGAGCCAGCCTGGATGCGTGAGATCACCACCAGACTCAGCGCTTTTGATCGCGTTTTCATCGGCAACAGTCTGCCCATTCGTGAAATGAATCTCACCATGTCCTGCTCTGAGCAGGGCGTCGAATTCTACGCCAATCGGGGTGCTAACGGTATCGACGGCATTGTCTCCTCTTGGTTAGGTGTCAGCGCCAGTTCGCGCAGTTCCTGGCTCATCATCGGTGATCTCAGCGCGCTGTATGATCTCGCCGCACCGTGGATCATGCCACAGTTGCCCCAGGGCAATCGACGCCTAGTCGTCATCAATAACGGCGGCGGCAAGATCTTCTCCCGAGTTGCCAGTCTTCGTGCACTGCCTGAGGAGGCACGCCAGATCGTCGAAAACCGGCACCGCGTCAGCTTCGAACCCTGGGCACAGATGTGGGGCATGTCCTACATCCGCGCCACCGAACCTGATCACCTCAACAACTTACCCGACGGTCCCGTCCTCATTGAAGTCATCCCCAACGCCGAGCAGACTGAGGCCTTTTATGCTGCCGTAGCCGCGTGATTCATTTTGTACCTTTAAGCCATTAGCGCGTCTCCACCACAGCACGCAGGCGGTGAAGCAGGCTGAAGAGGCCGAAGAAAGCGCGGTTGATATACACAGATTCGGCTCGGCCACGGGCACCACGCATGCTGAGCAGGTCGCGGTCTTGGCGGTTCGCCTCGCCCATCTCGTACATGGCCCGGAGAAAGGTCGGATCGGCAAAGTCAAAGCGGCCTACACGAAAGGGGCGGGTGAGCAGCTCGATGGATTCGCGGGCGAGATGGGTAAGCTTCTTGCGCTGAGCGGCGCTATCAGTAGGTAGCAGGACATCCATGGCGCACAGTGAGGCCTCTAGCTCGGCGGGAGATTCCAAGAGTGCGGGATTCAAAAACGCAAACTGGAGGGCGTGGAACTCAGGCGTGATGGACCGGGTGCCGAAGTCGAGCACGCAGACCTGCCCGTCGGCACTGACGAGGAAGTTCCCCGGATGCGGATCAGCATGAAAGAGCTTGAGCACATGAATCTGATGCATGTAGAAGTCCCACAGGATCTGGCCGATGCGGTCACGCTCGGGCTGCGTGGCGGCGCTGGCGGCGTAGCGGTCCAGCGTGAGTCCTTCGAGCCAGTCCATGGTCAGCACACGGCGTGAGCAGCGGTCAGCATAAAACGTGGGGAAATGCAGGCCAGAAAGGGAGGCGCAGGCGGCGGCGATTTCCTGCGAGCGCTGCAATTCGGCGACATAATCAGTTTCCTCCAGTAGCCGTGCTTCCACCTCGGTGAAGTAATGAGCGATGTCTTCTTCCCGCAAACCCAAGACTTGAAGTGCGACAGGCTTCACCACGCGGAGGTCGCTGCGCATGGACTCAGCGACGCCGGGATACTGCACTTTGACGGCCAGCTTTTTCCCAGCGCGTGTGGCGACATGCACTTGCCCGATGGAGGCTCCGTGAGCGGCTTCGTGCGTGAAGCTATCATAAAGGGCCTCCACAGGCTGACCGAACTCACGCTCCAAAGTCCGCCGCACCAGTGGCCAGGAAAGTGGCGGTGCTGAGTATTGAGCCTGGGCAAACTGCGCGGCATAGGCTGGCGGCAGCAAATTTTCATCGATGCTGAGCATCTGCGCGAGCTTCAGCGGCCCACCTTTGAGTTTGCTGAAACTTGCATACACAGCGCGGGCATTGACCTCGTCTAAATCAGCGCGCAGAGAGGTGGCTGCGGATTCTGGAGTGACGGCACGCTGCCCGTAATATTTCAGATAGTTCAGCCCGACTCGTGCTCCAGTTCCCGCTAGCTCCGCCATGCGGCTCAGGGGCGTGCTGCGGATGCTGTCCTGTGTGGGTTTTTCGGCGGCCATGGATCAGGCGCGCGTGGTAACTCCTGGCAGCAGGAAACGGAGGAGATCAAAACCGGAGTCCAGCACCTGCCGCCCCATCAGATCAAAGAACACCGCCACGGATTTTTCGATAAACGCATCTGTGCGCTCGAACTTGGCGCTGTCATCCTTGAGATTAAAAGCAACGACGCTACGCAGCAGTAGTCGCAGCGCCTTCGGATATACAGCGCTGACGGGTCCGCGTGAGACGATCTCACCGTGCTGCCGACCGTGCATGAGGATAGCTTTTGCAAACTCTTCAAAGCGCTGCTCAAAAGCGGACCATTCAGGTATGCACTTCAGAGGTCCCGCGTGACCCAATCTGAGTAATAGCAAGCTGCGGTTATCGAGCGCTGCAGTCGTAAAGGCAAAGAGAAAGGCCAGCATCCGATGCCTTGCGCTGAAGTCAGACCACTCGGCACCGCTTTCTACAGACAAGATGATCCTATCCATCATGTCGCGCCACCAGTGCATCTCCACAGCCTCCAACGTGGAGTATTCGGAAAAGAAATCCCGCTCCGTGATGTCGAGACTCTGACAGAGTTTAAAAATGGAGACTGGAGGCCGACCTTCAGCCTTTAGATCATGGAGATAGGCCTGCTCGATTCGCTGACGAAGAGGCGGCATTTCTGGGGCATTGAGGTCATTCATCGCAGAGAGATTACGACTCTGCGTGATTCATGGCCGAGTGGTTCTATATCCAAGTGTATCAACCTAGAAACAAAGTTGAGCGCCTGAAACTTGGGCCTTTGAACGAATTAAAGCCGATCACTTCTTCATCCCCACTCGCCAGAGATGCTGCTCGGTGCGGATGAGGAGGTCGGCTCCCACTACGCCGTAGGAGGCGAGTGAGCGCTCGGCAAGATCGTTCTTGGCGAGCACGGTAAAGGTCTTGCCCGGCTTCACCACCACACCCAGACCTTTTTCATCCTGGAGATACAATTTGCCATCTGCCGACAGAATGGACGCACTGATCGGGCCTGTGCAGCGCTCCTGATAATGTGCCGCACCTGTCTTCGCATCGAGACAGGAGAGGATGCCGTTGTCGGCCACCAGATAGAGTTCATCACCCACCACCACCATGCTCGGATTGTGCGGCGCATACTTCTCCAGCTTCCAGGCCACATGCGTGTCCGTCACATCTCCAGTGCCGTCCACGCGGACGGCGATCACCGTTGGCTTGTCGTAGCCTGTGGCGATGAAAACCATGCCGTGCGCAAACACTGGGCGTGGCACCACCGAGTATCCCTGATCATAGCGTGCCTTCCAGATTTCGGCCCCGCTGACTGGGTCGAGCGCGTTCACCACGCCGCTGCCAGCAGATATGAGCTGGCGCTTGCCATTCACTCCAATCACGAGTGGCGTGGAGAAGGAGAACTTGCGTTTCGCATCACTCACTCGCGCGAATTTCCAGCGCTGTTTGCCCGTCGCTTTGTCGAGCGCGATCACGGCTGGATCACTCTCCGCATCCGCATTGAAAATGAGCAAATCACCCTCGATCACCGGGCTGCCACCAGCACCGTGCACAGGCTTGTAGGCAAACTCGCGCGTGCTCCACAGGGTGCTGCCATCGGTTGCATTTAAGCAGGCTGTGCCCTGATGCCCGAAGTGGACAAATAGACGGTCATTTTCAAAAATCGCCGTTGGGCTAGCATGGCTGTTCTTCTTGTGAATGTTCGGCGCTGTGGCTGCGATTTGAGCGAAGACTTCCTTATCCCAGATCACCTTTCCATCGGTTGCTGAAACGCAGAGAGCGCGCAGGCTGCGGTCCACGACAGGCTTCTCCTCACCGCCCGCAGCGACAGCAGAGGTCAGATAAACTCGATCTCCAATGACCACGGGCGATGACCAGCCGATGCCTGGCAGCGCAGCTTTCCAGAGGACGTTCTTATTGAAGTTGGGACTCCATTCCGTGGGCAGTCCGACAGCGGAAGTATGACCTTGTTTATCCGGGCCACGAAACTCAGGCCAGTCGGCGGCTGAGGCAAAGGAAGCTAGTAGAAGGAGAGAATAGATGGGGCGCATGTGACTGATGTGATGGAGTTAAAGGTTTAAACCAGCTTCCAGCCTGCACGCGGTTCGCGGCTGAGGAAACGGTTCGCGGCTTCATTATTGGTGATCTTCATGGCCTTGGCATCCCAAAGGATTTTGCTGCCAACACGGAAGGCCACGTTGCCGAGATGATTCGCTTCGCTCAGTGGCCCACCATAACTAAAAGGACTGCCAGTCGGGGTGCCGTTGCGGATGGCATTTAGCCACTCGATGTGCTGGCCGGGTGAGTCGGCGATGAATGGCTTCGGGCGTTGGAAGTCTTTGAAGGAAGCCTCAGGCAACAAGACGTGCTTGCTGTAGTCAGACAGCAGCATGCCTTTGTCTCCAATGAAGAGCACTCCGCTGTTCCATTGGCTGATGAGCGGATCGTTCTTCCACACGTCGGGCTTATCTGTGCCCTGATGCCAGTGCAGCTTGCAGGCAGGCATCTCTCCACGTGCGCCGTATTCATAAACGGCGGACATTGTGGCTGGGGCGATCTCTGGATGTGGCTCGGGACCGAAGGCTTCGATACTGAGCGGTGCATCGAGCTTGAGCGCCCAGAAGGGCAGATCATTCCAATGGCTGCCGAGATCGGACATGGTGCCATTGCCGAAGTCCCACCAGCGATACCACTTCGGACCTGGGAAATAGATCTCGTTGTAAGGGCGATACGGTGCTGGCCCCAGCCACAAATCCCAGTCGAGATACGGCGGCGGTGTCTGCTCTTCCTTTGGGCGTTCGGTGACAAAGGCGATGTCCTTGTTCATTTCCGCATCCGCCTTGCTCTGCAAACCCCAAGCACGTGACACGCAGACATGCGCCTCGCTTACTTTGCCGATGGCGCCGCTCTGGATCAGCTCAACCACACGACGATAGTTCGGCATCCCATGAATCTGCGTGCCCATCTGCGTGGCCACGCCAGCCTCGGCGGCGGCTTGGGTAATAAGTCGCGCTTCAGCGACATCGCGAGTGAGAGGCTTTTCACAATACACCGGCTTCTTCATCTTCAGCGCGGGCATGGTGGCATATGCGTGAGTGTGCTCAGTCGTGCTCACCACCACACCGTCGATCTCTGATTCCTTGATCGTGTCGTAGAGCTTACGGAAGTCGCGGAAGGCTTTGGCACCTTTAAAAGCAGCAGAAGCACGGTCCAAGTTCTCGCCATTCACATCACAGATCGCGATGACGTTCTCGGTCGGTTCAGGCATCGGGGCAGGAGTTTCACCCGCCTTCGCGTTCTTCGGCCGCATCAAAGGCACGCCCACAAGCGACTGAACATTCGACGCTCCACGCCCACCCACGCCGATGAAGACCAAGTTCAGTTTCGCATTGGGTGACCGCGAACTGACGATGGCCGGAAACCCTAACGCACCAGCGGCAGCAAGGGTGCTCTGAGCAAGAAACTGACGACGTAGAAGTGATGGCTGAGGCATGGACAGAGAACGTGATTGCAGAGGAAGGTCTTGCCAATGCGCCCACATCGTAGCGTGGATGTGTTCGGCGAGTGAAAGCAGAATTGCCACGCATGATCATATCGCCGAACCGCCCGCGTGGTTTGGGAAGGGTTGTTGGTGCGAGTGACCTTCAAAGAACACGGGCGGCCCGGCGGATGGATCGCAGATGTATTCGTGACTGCTCGCCGCCGGACACACCCGTGCTACGATTGGCGCGTAGCGTGGGTGTGTTCGGCGCGGACGGGCTTCGTCATCTCACAAGACTCAATCGCCGAACCGCCCGCGTGGTTTGGGAAGGGTTGTTGGTGCGAGTGACCTTCAAAGAACACGGGCGGCCCGGCGGATGGATCGCAGATGTATTCGTGACTGCTCGCCGCCGGACACACCCGTGCTACGATTGGCGCGTAGCGTGGGTGTGTTCGGCGCGGACGGGCTTCGTCATCTCACAAGACTCAATCGCCGAGCCGCCCGCGTGGTTTGAGAAGGGTTGTTGGTGCGAGTGACCTTCAAAGAATACGGGCGGTCCGGCGGATGGATCGCAGATGTTTCCGTGACGACTCGCCGCCGGACACACCCGTGCTACGGAACGTCACAGCGGCGCGGGTTTGGCTCCGTTGGGGTCGAAGACGAGCGTGCTGTTCTCCGTGCGCAGATTCATGCCGTAATCGACGCCGATCTCATAGATCAGCTTCTTCAACTCACGCAGCGTCGCGTAAGAGTCGGGATAGACATAGAGCGTGAGGTAGCGATTCCCACTGCCGAGTTGCTTCAAAATCTCGCGCAACTGCTTAGCTTGCAGATTCGGACTCAGGCCTTGACCTTGATTGGCAAACGCCGTGAAACTGCCATCCGCTGAAGGCACCTGACGTACCATGGGCATAGGGTTGCCGCCTCCATCAAAGAGCGGAAAAACCTGACCGTATTGCACGATGATCGGCGCGGCGTTTTTGTTGATGACTCGCTCACGCGGGAAGCGCAGCTTCTCGATCTTCAACGTATTCACGTTCTCCAACTCAAGTTGCAAATCTGCCAACCTTTTCTCCAACGCCTGTCTCATTTGTCTAGCAGCCTCCATGTCCTTGTTAGCGATGGCGAGCTTCTTCTCGATCTCTTGCTCCTGCTCACGTAACCGAGCAATCTCATTGCCTGAATCGCGCACCATCTCTTTGGCTTTAACAGAGGCGATTGCATCCTGCCGGGCCTTCTCCTGTCGCAGCTTTTCTGCGGTCTTCTTCAGTGTCGCAAGTTCAGTTATCAAAGGTCGCAAAGACGGATCATCCTCACTTTGCAATTGGGCACGAAGCTTCTGCAAGCCATCCAGCTCAGCCTGTGCCATCTCGATCCGTTTTTCTGCCAGAATACCCGCTTCAGGATTGGAAGAAGAGTCAGATGAGGTCTGGGCCAATTTGGGCCGACTCAGCATCGCCAGCAAACAGGCAATGAGGATGATGCCACCAAACACATTGCACAAGGTGTCGAGTAATAGTTCCAGGCTGTCCTGTTGATTGGCGTGAAGTTTACGTCTCATGGCTTGCTTGCAGGCAGGTTGTTTTGAAACTCCACATCCATATCTTCCGGGATGACATCATAGCCGATCTCGAAGCCTTCCTGGCGCGCGCGCTTGGTGAGTGATTCAAAGTGGTTGGCTCCCGAGGGCTTGAAGTAAAAGACGACATAATGCTTCGCCGCAGTCACGGCGCGCAGATAGTTCACAAAGTCAGGAATCGAGCCGACTGAAGCAGGCTGTCCATCGGCACGCTGAAAGCGGATGAGTGAACCCTGCACGAGCACGAGCACCGGCTCCTTCTTGGTATTGGTGCGTTCCGGCACGAGACTGATGACATTGCGACGGTCACGCACTCTTTGCAGTGAGCTTTGGGCATCCTTGATCTTCTTTTCAAGATCAGGAACGTCCTTGTTGATACCCGAGGAAAGCAGCTCCGCCTGATGCATTGAAGCATTCATCTTCTCCAACTTGGTCAGCAGCTTCTGCTTTGACACACGCAGCTCGCGATCCCTCGCGGTGGCATCAAAGTCGCGATTGAGTCCTGGCGTCGGCGGACTTTCCAAGACTGCCACGGTCGTTTTGAGTTGGCCGATCATGCGCCGCAGGGTCGTCTCATCTTCTGCGGGTTGGTTCTGCAAATCGGCCACCATGTTTTTTAACGAGACGATGCGTGACAGCATCGAGCGCAACTCTCCTTCACGCTTCGCGAGTGGCTCCGAATTTGAGCCTTCGACCAGCACTTCGTCCAAGTTCAACGCCAGGAACAACGTCAGCACGATCAGGAAGCCTGAGGTGCCGGTGATGATGTCCTGGAAGGCGAAGAAGCTGACGCCGCTTCCCCCTTGTTTGCCGAACCGTTGTCTCATAGATCAGTTGACGTTGAGGCGTAGTTTACCCGCCACGTTCTTGTGGCAGATCTCATTGCATTCATCGAGAAACTCAGACTCCAGAGTTTGCAGCCAGCTCACGATCAATTGCATGATGAGCGCGCAAACCAGAGCCACCAGCGTGGTTTCAAAAGCAGTCGCTAGACCACCCGTCACGTTTTGCAAAGAGCCGCGCAGCGCAACCATATCACCACCCGCCGCGAGCGTGGTGGCAAAGGCTCCGATGGCCTGACTCAAACCCTGCACGGTGCCGATGAAACCCAGTACCGGAATGGCCCACAGAAAACCCTGAGCCAAGGCGTAACTTGAGGCAATCTGAGCTTCATCGTTCTCGGCCTGAATCTTGATGATCGCGGCCACGTCTGCCGTCTGGCCGATGTTATGCAGATTGGCCAAAGCTAGGTCGATTCGATTCAGCAAAATGAAATGATGCGGATTGTCCACGATGGCACTCATCCGCTCACGCACCGCACGCGCCGTGGCAGGGGTGAGTTCAAAGTCAGGCTGCTGCGGCATCACAGGCAGTGTCATGGCTCGTTTCTGGAGCTGAAACTTACGCCATTTAAAGAACATCATCGCCAGCGCCCAAAAGAAGAACAACATCGTTGGATAGGGGCATGGGCCACGCTTCGTGAACATGTCGATAAACCACTGCGCCTTTGGCCAACCGGCCAGACCGATTTGAATAGATGCATAAAACGCCACCGTCAGTCCAAGGCCGACAAGCAGAGAGAGGAGTTTGTTCGGCGAGGTGAAGCGGCCCGGCTTGAAGCCAAGCCGACGTTCTGGATCGGAGCGCGACCAATCGAGCATCAGCATGGACGTCTGAAAAGGATTGGTGCCCGGAAGGGACTCGCGTGAGGTGGATAAATCAGGTGGCATGGCAGAGGTAATGTGGAGCAAGCTTCAGCCTGCGATGGGAAAGACGCGGTAGAAAAGATTGGGTGAGAGCAGGAATGACAAAGCCGCAAAGGCAAGCATGGCATACGCGATCATGATTGCGCCGATGGCGAGTCCGCGACCGTCCAGATTGGGATCACGGCGAATCTGTGCTAGTGCCAGATGACCGAGCACCAGACTGGGCAGCCAGCTCACGAGATTTAAATAAGGCACGAAGCTGCAGCAACTCACCACAAAGGCGGCCACCGCTAACCAACAGGTCGGAGCGATTTCTGAAGCGGTGAGAGTAGGTGGCAGAAACGAAGAAGTGCCTTTCACGAATACGGGGGGTGGATTGGAGAACGGATCGGGGCGCTTCACCTGCTCCCCAACTCGCCCGCTGACACGCTGACGCATGGGTTCGATCTTCTCGACGGCTTGCTGGCGAATACTCGCCGCCCTTTCAGTCGCATGTCGTTGTAACTCGGCAGACTCGACCTTCTCAATGTGCTCTCGCAGCGGCAGCCACACGCCATCCACACGCACCTGATACAGAGAGTGAATTTCGCCCTCGATCAGTCGCGTCTGGATCTCCGCATAAGTCCACGGGCCATGACTCTTGCCACGCCATTGAAGTTGAAGCTGGAGTTCTTCAGACATGATTACCGCGCATTGAAAAAGGGTGTTTCCGCCGAGGCTGGTGCAGGGGCGGCGGTGACTGTGCCTGTCAGGGCTAATTGATAGCGCTGCATGAGTGCTGCGCGATCTGCGGGTATGAAAAAGACTGGACTCAATGCCAGTGCGCTGATGGGTGCGGTCTTGCTGTCCGTAGCGATGTGTAGAGGGCCAGTTTTGCCAAGCAGCCACAACTCAGGGCGGGCGCGTGCTGCATTGTTGAGATGCAGCGAAAAATCACTCTCGATGTAGCCGCCGAATTTCAATCCGGCTAGGCTGATGTCCCGCAGCAACTCGCGGCGAGCTTGCGCTTCCTTTTGATACTGACGACCCTGATGAGACTCAAAGAATTTTGTTAATGCTGCACCCAGCGTTGCGCGAACTTTTGGCACCATCCAGTCCTCACTGCGCAGCGGGTAACCACCGATAGTTTTTTGCAGGTCGGCAAGGTCAATTCGCAAAGTCGGCGTGAGATGCAGGCCCCAAGCCAGCGGCTGGGTGCGGGTGATGCGTTCTAGTTCGATCAAGACGTGAGCTTTGACCAAGGCTGGCGATGCTTTGTCCTGCATGATTTTGTCAAAGACCTCCAATGCATTCCGCTGCCAGTGCTCGCCCGTGGAATCTGTCATGCGATCAAGTTGCAGGCTATCGATGAAATGAGTGGTGCTGCTGAGCTTTGAGGTGCGCACGCTTTGGCCCTGATCACTGCTGCCGACGGAGATGCGTTTGAAGTCGTTCTTCACAAAGGCGGCTCCTGTATCTTCATTGTGTGAATCATAGCAGAGGCCACTCCAGCGCCGGGTTGTGTCACCGACGCGGCTTTCTTCCAGCGGCCCCTGCGACCACACACTGCGCGTGGCTTGACCGCGTGCGTGATCGACGACTGTATTCTCCCAGACGCCATTCAAATAGCGGTCATCTCGCAAGCTCAGCAGGATCTTCAAATCACTATCCATGGGCGCATCCGGCATCATCTTTGATCCTGCCACATCATCAACTGCGGCCTTCCACACAGAGAGGTCGCCACCTGTCATTAGGCTGGCGAGAAACTGCTCTTCCGTCGGGATTGCATTCAGCATGGAGGATGCGGACGCGGCCTCTGCAAAGCGGATGTCCTGCCAGGCAAGCAGCGACTTCTTGTACTCGGCAAGAGTTAGAGCGCTTGCCGTTGATTCACGAACTTTCGCATAGCGATCCAGTTCGGTTTTGAAACCAGCCACTCGCAATCGTGCGGCTTTGACTCGGGCTTCGAGATCAGCGGGCAGTTGCAATGAATCGACCTCGGGCTTCATCCAGATCTCCAGGTTGGCCAGCATCGGTTCAAGCTTTTGAACCGCAGCAGCCACAGCCGCAACAGGGCGTTCATAGTTGAGTTCTTTTTCCAGCAGAAGCGTGATTTCATCCAGCGTTTTGCGGCCACTGCCACTGCGCTCTTGATTAACGCTGCTGAGCATCAGCTCGGACTTTGACTTCAAAGCAGTCAGTCGATTGTTCGCCATCGCGGCGACATCTCCGGGAAGCTGGCCGACGAGTGTGCGGGTGTTTTCGAGCCGCTTGAGTACTTCTGTCGGGGCGGTGTCACTGAAGCCTTTAGCTGCTTCAGATTCGAGTTGGGTGAGTGCTTGATCCGCCTGCTTGCTCAGGTCTCGTGACTGACGAGTCCAGACTTCGATCTCCTCGATTTTCGTTTTCAGAAAAGGCCAGCGCAGCATCGGTGCTTCATCAGCCCGGAGACTTGCGATCAGCTTTTCCGCAGGCTCACAGAGCTGGCGGGCGCGATAGCTGACGAGCTCATCAGTAAAGGCACGGGCACGCCAGCCATGCGCAGCGAGGGCTGCAATCACTAACAAAAAGGCAATCAATGCCGCAGCGGACAACAGCGAGCGAGTGCGGCGACGACTTTGCATCTGATCCAGACGCGCACGAATCGACTGACCCGTCTGGCGCAAGCGATTCAGCGTGGCATCTGGCACTGGCATTTGAAAATTCTCTAACTCACGCCAGCGCCGGATAAAGCCCTCGTCCATGCCAGAGATCTCGCGAAAGGCGAGTCCTGCGCCTGTCAGTAATCGCGTGTCGGCTTCTTCAGCGAATGCAGTGAAGCTACTGAGGGCATTTTCAAACGCGCGCTTCCGCTCCGCAGCGGTGCGCTCACGGCGCACGAAGTCAGTGTGGCTCTCCAGTTGATCTTTGAGACTGCCTGATGGTAGATCGATGTCGTGTGTCTCAATGAGTTCACGGACGATCTCCAAAGCGAGTGCGGCTCCGCGCCAGTCATTGGCATCACGGAGCGCGGTGGCTTCATCGAGCAGAGCTGGGATTTTTTCTTCCGTCTGTCGGCGGCGCAAGGCGCGACGAATGGCATCTGCCTGAGTGTACTCGGGCAGGATGCGAAGCTTCGCCTCGGGAGAGATGCGGGCGAGTGATTCGGCAAGCTTAGCGATCCGCTCTTCGTCATCAGTTTTGAGCGCCGCGCGGAGTTGCTCCAGCAGGTCTTGGAGATGCTTATTCTCCAAACGTAGAAGTTCTGATCTGGCATTCTCATCGCTCGGATTCAGCTTCAAGATGGTGCGTACGATGCGTAGCGCTTTCTCATCTTCACGGGAGAGGACAGCGGCGCGGAAGTCTTTATACAACGGGTGGTTGGCGGTGACGCCTTGAGCATAAAGGCGGTCGAGTGCCTGCACGGTTTTAGCATCAAGCCGCTGAGCGATAGGGAGCTGATGAGCCTGACAGAAATCCATCCACGCTTTTTCACCACCGAAGCTGAGAATGGCCACGAGATCGAGCAGTGGCGGCTCTTGCTCGGCGGTTTGCAGCGCCTGGTAGTCGCTGCCTTTTTCGATCATCGTGGCGATCATTTCCAAGCGGCTGTCGGCCTCAGCACAAAGCCGTGCGTAATGGGCGGCGGCGGATTCGACAGCGCCTGAGAGCAGGCCTGTCTGCAAAGAGGAACGCAGGATTTCGATGGTCTGGGAGGCGGCTTTCACGGGGCGTTCTTGGCTTGTTGAGAGGTGATGGTCAGCTCACAGAGTCGGAGCGCAGTCTCGCTGCCATCTGAGCTGAAAACAACGGCGACGAGGACATATTGACCCGCTGGGATTCCGACGAGGGAGACAGGACTCGCTGTCGGCTCTGTGAGGCCGCGCATTTCTTCCTCCATCTCTAGGATGCGCAGCTCTTTGTTAGAAATGCCGGTCTCGAAACGGATGATGCTGTCCTCTTTTTCTCGGCGCGCGAGCTTGCCCCCAGCGACTTCAGCTTTCCGCTGCTGATCAATGCGGATGCCTTGCTTCAGGCCCTCGATCTCTGCGCTGAGGCTACTAACACGGGCGGTGGTGGTGGTGATTTTTTGCTGCTTGGTTTCGATCTCGACCACGGCATCTCCTGCATCAAGCCGGACGCGGAATCGGCGTGCGGGATCATCGACACTCTGCAAGCGTAGATGCGGCTGAACTCCGCTGAAGGAAATTTTAGCCAACCAACTCGCTGCGGCAGCATCAAGAACGGTGCGCTGATTATGATGTTGGTTTTGAAAAGTGAATGCGGCGTCAGCATGCCAGACTTCCGTTGGTGTTTTTTCTTGGGCAATGAGCAGCACCTCAAAGAGGACATCAGCGCCAGAAGATGAGCGACCGATGATGCGCCAGGAGTCTTTGTCTGAGGGGGCTTTGATGAGACGCCCATCTTTGATCTCAAGCGTGGCGGAGTCGGTGAAGCTTTTCCGATACACGCCAGGACTACCGATCTGACGCCAGCGGACAAGATTGTCCTCAGCAAAGCCGGCACTGCCTGCGATGATTTGCATGTCTTCCTGCACGGGCAGGATGGGCAGTGTTTGCAGCGCCTTCGATAAATCGACCTCTGCCGTCGCAATGACGATATAGCGCGGATGTGATGACTTAGGACCATCAGCAGACTGCACCTGAAGCTGAGGTGCTGATGGCTTCAACATGTCCTCTGCCGCTTTAAGTGCGGCGGTGTCACTCTGATTCATTTCACTGATTTGTGTGAGTCTCTTAGCGGCTTGCTGTTGCAACCATGAGGGAGATTTCTTGTCTTCGGCAGCCGCACTGAGCAGGGCTTGATCAGATGTCTGAAGTGGTGCGGGAGCTGCTGGCAGATGGGAAATGCCAACCCAGAGATCTAGCCAACGGGGCGCGGGCTGAGTGGTCATGGAAACCACGTCACGCCAATCCTCTGCGGCACCTGCGGGCGGTGTGGACTTGTTCAATTGCTTCAACACCTGCGTGCTGATTTCCTGCTTGAGTGGGTCGGTATTCGCTGGAGCGCGTTGGAGGTTTTTGGCGAAGCTTTTCCACAGTCGCTCTTCAGCATCCAATTGCACACGCGCTTCGATTTTGATCTCAGCTGGAGCATCACTCAACCAAGTGTCTCGGCGCACGGACTCAGCGACAAGCTGCTGCCATTGAGTGAAACTTTGCAGCATCTCCATGAACTCGTCCTGGGTGGACTCGGGACGCGGAATCTCTAGCGGGTGCAGTGGCTCACGCAGGGCCTGAGCAAGAAGGAGCAGAGATTTCTCATGCGAATCTATGAGCGCGAACCTGGCCTGACTTTTCAGCCATGTGGCTGTGGCGGGTAGTTTGAGGTGGTGCTTTTGCCAAAGGTCATCCACCCGCTTGGCAAGATCGACAGCGGATCGTGCCGGGCTGTTCTGTGTCTGCTGATCTAACCACCAATAGGAAGCGATGCCCAACCCGACCACAAGAATGGCAGCCAGTGCGATACCTGCAAAACGGCCAGAGCGAGCGCGCGGAAGCGGATGCAGTGACTCCATAAAACTGCTGGGCATGGAAGACTGCGGCGCTTGGCTTTTTCCGGCCTCTGGCTCCGTTGTGACATGGAGCGGTGTGAAGCTTTCACGCGATCTGCGAGCAGGCGCACTGACGGCTATTGCGCCTAGCTTTGGT
Source organism: uncultured Prosthecobacter sp. (assembly GCA_964583255.1). Classification (GTDB taxonomy): domain Bacteria; phylum Verrucomicrobiota; class Verrucomicrobiia; order Verrucomicrobiales; family Verrucomicrobiaceae; genus Prosthecobacter. The sequence continues at coordinate 28,449 of CAZOVY010000013.1, read as the reverse complement.
AAGGCCTGTGGCTGTGTGAGATCGAGCACGGTGCGCGCGATGCCATCTGCCTGCTGCCTGAGTGGCGAGCTTGCATTCATGGCCACCCAGCGGAACTCGGCGGCATCATCCGTGGGCTCTAAATGTGTGGTGAAGGTGACTTGCGCGGCCTGAATACCCATCGTGCTCAGTGATTCCTGAAACAGTGACAGGGCATCCGTTTCACCCGGCAGGATGACAAAGCAGCGGGTGGTCTGAGATGGCAGCGCGCTGAGTTCTGATCGCCCTGTGAGACGCTCCCACGCCGAACCAAAAGCACGGGCGCGCAGGCTGGTGAGAGTGATCTCCTCTGAAGGTTCCAAGAAGCGTGGTGGCTCGCTCCAGGACGTACGCCATTTCATCTGCATCAATATGTCTGCGGGCGTGATGCCGACTTCTGCGGCGGCACGAACTTCACGCGGATCAGCGATGAGATGATGCGCGAGATGATTTGTCCGGCCTGTGTAATCTGAGCCAGCATTGCGGATGCAACTGAACACATGCACCTGAGTAGCCCCCGCTGTGATGATGCGGTGACTATAAATCACGCGCCGCGCGCCCAGTCCAGCTTGCCGGGCAAACTGTGACACGCGCTCCACCGCACCAGCCACTAACTCGCCGACACCACGATGCCGCGCCACTGTACCAAAGCCGGTGCGACCGGCTTCGAGCAAGCGAGGGGCTGAGGTGTAGAGGAGTTGCCAGGCCATTTGAGGGAGGGGGAAGTTGACGGTGGTTTACAGTTGTTGACGGTGGTTTTGAGAAACCACTGTCAACCTCATCTCTTCGCCACGACTTCAGGGGCGATTTGGGAGAGGACCCAGAGGGTCGGCACTTCGACGTTTTTGGGTTTCATCTGCTGTGGATCGGGGCCGATACGGATGTGGCCTTCGAGATCGGTGAACTGGACCGGGGAGCAACCAAGGGGGCTGATGGCGAAATAGGCAACGTTTGAGGAAATGGCTTCAGCGTTTGAAACGATGGCAGGGCAAAGCTCGAGAAGTAGTTCGCGGATGCGCTCGGAATTACTCTGGATGTTGTCTGGCAAGAGCGCGCCTTTTTCGATGCTCGGCAGTAAAGGCTCGGGGCCGAGCAGTGGCTCCCAGGTATCGCTTTTGCCGACCATGACGGCGAATGGCGTGTCGATGCACTGACGCGAATCGAGACCGAGGACGTTCTTAATTCGCACCTCGGTTTCGGCGAGGATGACGTCTTGCTGATCAAGTCGGCGACTCTGAATCTGCGGATCACGCACGCCTTTGAGCCGCTGGCGAAACTCCGTGTTATGAAGCGGATCAAAGAGGAAGAAGATGCCAGAGGCGACGGCGATGTGCTGTGCACCGGGTGAGTCGGCGCTGTTGCGCGTGGGTTCAAAGTGCTCACCTGCGTTGTCGTAAAAGACGATGGAGAAATCCGTGTCGTGAGCGTTTCGGCGTGAGAGTTTAAAGACGAAGGGTTTCGGCAAACGCACCTTTCTGCCGAGACGCGGCAGGGTCTCATAGAGCATGCCTTCGAGCTCTGTCTTGGCGAGAAAGGCGTCCTCAGGTGTCGATGCGGAAAAGAGCTGGGTGCGCATCTGCGTGAGTATGACATTTTCCGAAGGATCAGCATCGCGGAAGGTCACGCCGAAGTTCTGATACAGGCTGGTCTGAAGCGTGCGTGTGAGCACGCTGAGGTAGTACGATTTACCTGATGATGGCGCACCGACGATGGAGAAAATATGGTGCGGCGTCTCCATGAAACCGGGTGGTAACTTACGGCGGCAGTGCGGGCAGGCGAGATCAGGCGCGGCGATGCCCATGGCATCAATGGCCTGTCCGCGATCCGTGAAGCGCGTGGCATGGAAACGCTGCATGGCGTCTTCACCCAAAAGCGGATCGCCACGCAGGGCAGCGTGGACAGAGATGTTCATGGCATCACCACGATCAAATTTGAACCAGCAGACCGGGCAGGTGAATTCGCCGTATTCGGTGTTTACTGGCTCGGCGTGGACTGCTTGCACGAGTTCATCTGTGGCAGCGGTCACCACGCGCTCGGGCAAGACGTGGAGCACGTCTTTGACAAAGAATCCTACATCACGAAGGCCAGCGGGCATGACCAAGTTCTCAGCGGCTTGATCAGGCGTTTGCTTCTTGAGGTGATCACGCAATTCCTCGGGACTGAAGGGGCCATACCATTGGCGCGCTTCCGCATCGAAGAAGTGCCAGAACATTTCGTGCTCAAAAGCCAGCCACTCCTGAGGATCGGCGAGGCATTTGAAAGCGAGCACCTCGCCGCCGGCAGTGAGCGTGTGTTCTTCACCCAAATGCAGCGTGAACTGCGAGCCGGGTGCGCCATCCACGAGTGCTGTGCCATCACTATTGATGGTGACTTCAAATTCATCACCGCGCTGCTGGATCGTGCCGAGTACGGGCGGGCAATCGAGAGAACTGGTGCGGAAATCGGCGGCGGCATTGGCCCCAATGATGAAGGGCGTAGCGGCCACGACGGAGCGCTCGCCCGTGGCACAATTGAGAAGGCAAACTCGAGGCGCGAATGGGCGTGGTCTAGGACTCAGCATAATAATGGACTCGTTGGCTCAAGGGTGGAGCTGTTGGCAGAGAAATAACAGCCTCCGGTTTCATACTTTACAGGCGAGATGTCAAACCTGTCCTTAGCGGCTTTGTTAAGTGTTTGTGAAGCTGACGAAGACGGGGGAGTAAAAGAGGAGATAGCTTTACTGAGAAAGTATCGTTAGAGAGCGCCCATGAGCCGCCCTTCAGCCATTGCCCTGTCCGTTTTGTGCCTTCTCTCCCTGCCTTCTATCAGCCCGGCTGAACTGGCGGGATCGAAGCCAAACATCCTTTTCATTTTGACGGATGATCAAGGTTTCGGCGATCTTTCCGCCAATGGAAACCCGATCCTCAAAACGCCGAATCTCGACAAGCTACGCGGTGAGAGTGTGCGCTTCAGTGACTTCATGGTGAGTCCCACCTGTGCGCCGACTCGCAGCGCGATCCAGACCGGGCGGCATGAGTTTCGCAATGGCATCACCCACACCATCTTGGAGCGCGAGCGGATGGATCTGAAGGCCATCACCATCGCCCAGGTGCTGCAAGATGCTGGCTACACGAACGGCATCTTTGGCAAATGGCACCTCGGTGATGAAACCGAGTATCGCCCGAATCGTCGTGGCTTTGATGAACAATTCATCCACGGCGGCGGTGGTATCGGTCAAACCTATCCCGGCAGTTGTGGAGATGCTCCGAACAATAAGTACTTCAATCCAGCGATCCTCCACAATGACCATTTCGAGAAAACGGAAGGCTACTGCACGGATGTCTTCTTTGCTCAGGCGACGAAGTGGATCGAGTCGGTCAAAGGCGATGCTCCTTTCTACTGCCACATCTCCACGAACGCACCGCACGGCCCCTACATCGCGCGGCCTGAGGACAAGAAACTCTACGAAGGCAAGGGATTGGGTGAAGACACGGAAAGCTTCTTTGGAATGCTGCATAACATCGACCAAAACGTCGGCAAACTGATGACCAAGCTCGACGAGTGGGGCATCGCCAAAAACACGCTCGTGGTCTTCATGAATGACAATGGCGGCACTGCTGGTGTGAAGGTTTTCAATGCAGGAATGCATGGGGCAAAGGGCACGCCATGGGTCGGCGGTACTCGAGCTTTGTCCTTCTGGCGTATGCCTGGCACGCTGGCGCCTGCTGAGTGCTCGGCGCTGACCGCGCATGTGGATGTCTTCCGCACCTGGGCGGGTTTTGCTGGTGCCAAACTCACCCCTGAAATCGAGGCGCAGGTCGAAGGCCGCAGTCTGCTGCCACTGCTTGAGAATCCAAAGTCTGAGTGGAAGGATCGCACTCTTTTTACCCACACCGGACGCTGGCCAAAGGGCACGGATTACAATGCGGCCAAGACCAAAAATGCTGCAGCACGCACCACGCAGTATCATCTGGTGAGTGAAATTGTAGGCCCAGGAAAAGCGAAGGCTAACCCTGATGCAAAAACCGGCTGGCAGCTCTTTGATGTAAAAGCTGATCCTGGTGAGACGAAAAACATCGCCGCTGAAAAGCCTGAGGTCGTGAAGGAAATGCTCGTGAGCTATGACGCCTGGTGGGACTCGCTCAAAGGTCAGGTTGATCTGAATGAGAAGGCGGTGGGACCGAAGCTGAATCCATTCGCTGAAGAATACTGGAAGCAGTTTGGCGGTGGCCCGACGCCTGCGGACTATGAGCGCATGAATCCTGAGAAGGCCTTCACCTTTGAGACACGGAAAGCGAAAAAGTAAGGGCACGGCAGATGCACAAGATTGTGTTGGAGAATGTGCCTGCGCCGCCTAAAGGCGGTGCTCCGAACTTGTCTGCATGATTGCCTTTATTCGATGCTTCATTCTTAGCCTGATCGTCTGCGCTACAGCACAGGCGCATCAGGTGCCGAACATGACGATTGAGGCTGACTTTGATTCGGCAGGCAGCTTTGAACTGAAGGTGAATGTGGACCCGCGTGTGATCCTTTCCACGCAGCCCACATCCTTGCCGCCCGTTGCCGCTGCTTGGTATCTAGACCAGTCGCCAGAGCAGGTGAAAGCGAGTCTGGAAAAGGCCACGGACTATCTGGCGAAAAATCTCAAACTGACTTTCGGCAATGAGGCGCTGCCGCTGCCCGAAGCCACCTGGCAGGCGATGGATGGAGCGACGAATCTGACACTGACCGCTGAAACGACGGAGGCTCATTTGCTAGCTACACTCAAGGGAACGGTGCCCGGAACAGCGCAGGATTTTGTTCTCGGTTTTGGTGCGGAGGCTCAAGTCAGCCTGATCCTGCTGTTGAAAAAGGCAGGTCAGGCCGAACCCAAAGTGCAGGTTCTTTTCCCTGGTGAAAACAGCCGCCCTTTTGCCATCCCGGCACCGCCGACCAAAGCTAAAGAACCAGATTTTAATCCGCTTTGGCTGCTGCTTTTATCGCCGCTCATTTACGCTTGGTGGCGCAGGACGAAACGGTAGCGCTCAGGCCAGAGCAGCACGGCTGCCGTGCTCAAAGCCAGGCAGAAGTGCGGCATCTCGATGCGGCCCTGACCTGCGGGTGTGTAAGCAAGAATGGCAAAGAGAAGGTAACCTGCACGACCACCTGTCATGATGCTGCGAATGACGAGTGTACCGAGCGTGCCGACAAACAGCAGCAGGCCAGGGATGCCTAACTCCAGCCAGATCGAAATGTACTCATTGTGCGGTGCCCATAGAGCGCCAGACACGCCTGTGCCGTGACCAAAGATGGGCTTTGCCATGACTCCTTCCCAGGCATCTGAGAGGTCCTTCACTCGCTCTGGGGATTTCAGCTTATCGAGATCAAAACTGTAGATGGCCTCAAGACGCTCAGACGTGTTTCGATCCTTCACGATGCCCTTTTCAGTCTGGCTCTGAAGAATAGCAAAACCCACGCCAACCAAGGGGATCGCGATGGCGGCGATGACGATGAGAAAGCCCAGATTTCTGCGCGCATTCATCAGGATATAAAAGCCGCCCATCAACGCCAGCACCACGAAACCGCTACGTCCATAAGTCAAAGCCACGCCGACAAAGGCGACGCCCATGAGCATGCAGTTGAGTCGGAAATTTGGGGAGAGTGCAAAGACAATGCCGAGCATTTCACACAGCAGGACGGGCGGGAAATTTGGGTGCCCATTGAAGCCTGAGAAGCGGCCCGGGATGCTGGTGAATTTAGCGAGTCCGAGCATCTCATAGATTTCAGAACTTGTGGTCAGGCAGATCGCCAAAATCGCCGCCCAACGTGCAGCGCGCAGGCCCTGATCCGTCGAGAGTACCGCAAGAATGGCGATCAGTACGAGTAACATGCGCATCATGTCCATGCCCACTTGCCCGACGGATGAAACATCGGCACGAGCTAAAATGACGGCATCAAAAATGCGCACGAGTGGCAGCAGCAAAACGAGAAGTGCCACGGGTGCAAAGCGCGGCTTATTCAGCATGGATAAGCCGATGCATGCCGCCACGGCGAGCATGACAAAGAGGATCGGTTTAAGCGGAGAAATGCCCGCGTTGTAGGAACCCATGACGGCGTCAGCCGCGAGCACGCCGAGCAAGGTGCCGCAGACCCAGATCATCATCTGGTTCAGTCGGCTTTCGCGGGTAAACGTGGCTGGGGCGGAAATCATGGGTGCGCGGTGCAGTGCGGGAACCATCTGCTCCAAAACCCTGTCTGCCAACCAGACAAAGAAAAACCCAGAACTTAACGTCCTGGGTTTTTAACAGAGTTTATCAGCCGACTTATTTCGTCTCTTCGGTTTTGGCGGTGGTGGGCTGCTTGGTGGTTAACTCAAGGAAGTCGCGCATAATATTGACTGTTTCGAGCTTCATCGGCTCAAGACCATAAGGGAACTTGGAACCCGCTGGCTCTGCGTCTTCGTCGTCAGTCTTCTTGGCCATTCTCATGCCGGTGCTCTGCTCACGACTGAAGTCGGACTCGATGACGAGCTCTGGCTTGTCCACGTTGTCGAGCGTCAAATGGTAGGTTTTAAAGCCGCCGTCTTTGAGCTTGGCGGTGACTTCCTTGGTGCGGATTTCGCGCTCGGCGTCCTGCTTCTCACGACGCAGTTTTGTCTCTGCCGTATCCTTTTCACGATCGGCAAGATTCAGACTGAGTGTGTTGCTGTCGATGCGCTCTTTGAGGCGCTTGGATTCGTCCACAATGATCTGGAATTCTGGGTTGGTCTTCATGCGCTCATCCATGCGTTTGTGCAGTTCTTCGAGCGGGAATGGGTTCTTGGTGACGAGGTTGTATTTGCGCGCAGGAATGGTGTCGTAAGGCAGCGGATTGTCAGCAGAGCCTTCACCGATGTCGAGCACATCACGGATGGATGGGAGCACGAGTTCAGGTTCGACACCCTTGAGCTGAGTCGATCCGCCTGCGATGCGGTAGAATTTCTGGATGGTGACTTTGAGATTTCCTGCGCGGTCTTTTTTAGCAAAGAAAGGCATGAAGCGATCGACTGGCAGAATGGTCTGCACGGTGCCTTTGCCAAAGGTGGACTTGTCGCCCACGATCAATGCGCGGCGGTAATCCTGGAGGGCAGCGGCAAGAATTTCTGAGGCCGAGGCGCTGGTTTTGTCTGTGAGGACGATCATCGGGCCGTCATAAAAAGCCTTCTCGTTTTCGCACTCGCGGAATGAGATGGAACCGCGCCAGTCTTTGGCCTGCACCACTGGACCCGCAGGCACAAACAAGCCCGTGAGGCGAATCGCTTCTTCCAAAGAACCCCCGCCGTTACCGCGCAGATCGAGGACGAGCCCGTCGATCTTTTCTTTGATCAGGCGGGCCAGCAGCTTCTGCACATCGTCCGTGGTGCTCACTGTGCCTTCTTCCATATCAGCATAGAAGGAGGACAGATTGATCCAACCGATCTTCAATGGCTTGCCCATTTCAGAGGGGGTAAGTAGCAGCTCGGCGTTGGCTAACTTTTCCTTCAGTTCAACGGCTCCGCGCACAATGGTGACGATTTTTGTCGCGCTCGGATCGGCGGCTGGATTGACACGCAGACGGACGGTGGAGCCATCTTTACCGCGGATCATGTCCACGATTTTTTGCAGCTTCATGTACTTCGTTTCCACGAATTCGGCCTCTCCCTGAGCGACTCCGGTGATCTTGTCATTGAGCGTGAGTTCACCCTGCTTATCCGCAGGTCCACCGACGACGATGCCTTGAATCTGGGCCACGTCATCGATGACTCCGAGAAGGGCACCGATGCCGACGAGCTTATGCTTCATCTGAATATTGAAGCTGTCTGTCTCCTGTACACTCATGTACTCGGTGTGCGGATCATAGGCGGAGGAAAGGCAGGACAGGAAATAGTCCACAATGGCCTCCTGGTCATTTTCATTGATGCTTTCGATCAGGCGCTCGTAGTCTTTGAGCACGCGCTGCTGTGGGGTGAGGTCTTTGTCTTTATCTTCCTTCACAGCGACTTCTTTATTGGCTTCAGCAGGCTTGGCCGCAGCGGCGTCGGCTGGCTTTTCAGCGGCCTTCTTTGCGGCTTTGTCGGCTTTCTTTTTAGCCTCCACGACCTTGGCTTCATCCGAGAGTTTTTCCTGGAGCATGTTGTCTTCCAAGATGTCGATCCAGAGTTTGTCCTGCTCGGCGATGTTCTTTGGGTAAGGAGCCTTATCACGCTTCAACTCAACGGTGCGCTTGGAATCAAAAGTGAACTTGTGGCTCTCCAGTGTTTTTTTGATGAAGGCGATACGCTCTTGAACACGCTGTTTGTAGATGTCGTAAATCTCAATGGCTGGAGTGACGTTGCGCATCAAAACATGGTCATCGAGAGTCGTGTCATATTTGGACTTGAAGGCATCCACATCTTCCTGAGTGAAGAACACATGCTTGAAGTCGAGCAGGTTCAGGTAGTTATGCAGCAGCTTGCCGGAGAGTTCGTCATCGAAGTCCCGGTGTGAGTAATGCTGACTCTGGAGCATGTAGGCGACATGCATGGCCACCTGGCCGAAATTGGTCTCTGTGGTTGCCTGAGCAGCGACGAGTGAGACGGATGCCAGAGAGGCAGCCAGGATGGACAAGGATTTGCGAATCATGATGAGGGGCTAACTAATACGCTGTGAAGCGAGGTTTATCGCTGATGATTTTGTGGTTTGCGGCTTGAAATGTCCAACGCTTTCCCGCAGATCGTCTCTTCCATGCTTGATATTTCTACATTCACTGGCGGCATCGCCCAGACCAATGGCTACCTTTTCACCCTTCCAGGAGGCACCTTTTTGGTCGATGCGCCTGAAGGAATTGCCGATTGGCTGAAGCGGCGCGGAGCTAAGGTGGACGCGCTACTGCTGACGCATCAGCACTTTGATCATGTGCAGGATGCTGCCGCCGTCAGGGAGCAGCACGGCTGCAAGGTCCATGCCTGGTCCCCCTTGTCCAAAGACCTCACGCTTGAGCTGCTCTACGGCGCAGTGACAGGCAGCGCCTTCTCCGTGCCTGAATTTACCGTGGATGAAATTCTGGCCGGAAAGCCTGAGTTCAGCGTCTGCGATTCGTGCTTTGAGCTGTTTCATGTTCCAGGGCATTCGCCTGACAGCCTGTGCTTTTATCTGCCTGATCAAAAACTCCTTTTCGGTGGCGACGTGCTTTTTCTCGATGGCGTGGGCCGCACGGACTTCCCTGGTGGCTCATTTGAGCAATTGGAGAGCGGCATCGAAACCAAACTCTGGCCGCTGCCAGATGACACGAAAGTTTTTCCCGGCCACGGCCCAGCAACGAGCATCGGCCGCGAACGCACGCAGAATCCCTTCGTCGGTGGGCGTTAAGATTCGTGGTGGGAAGTAGCCGCACATGCCGCGTGCGGCTTTTTCATTCCCATACATGATCCCCTAATTAGTGAAGGCGTTCCATGACATCTGAAACGCAGCGCTCCGCGTCTGAATAAAAACCTACAACTTACTCCCGACTATCAAGTGCTCACCGATGATTGGGAGCGCGCTGCGCGTGAGTTTTGCAAGTAGCGATTCGCGCAGAAACGAAAGAAAGCAGGCATGAGTTCCATACTTGTTCGGCGTCCATCGCCGACCTGCTATGCTCAAGATTCTCGCTCCCGCCGAAAAACGCAGCGCCTTCTGTGATGGTGTGTCGCGTCGCAACTTCATCAAAGTCGGCGGACTGGGCTCCCTCGGCCTGTCTTTGCCGAAGCTGCTGGCGCTAGAAAACCAGGCGGGCATCCGCAACTCGCACAAGTCGGTCATCCTGATCTATCTCGTCGGCGGTCCGCCGCATCAGGACATGTTTGATTTGAAGCCGAATGCACCGAGCGAGATCGCCGGACCGCACAAGCCCATCGGCACAAATGTCGATGGCATTCAGATCTGCGAACTCTTCCCGCGCATGGCGAAGATGATGGACAAATTCACCATCATTCGCTCACTCGTCGGCGCACAGGCCGGACACGATGCGATCCAATGCTACACTGGCTTCCCAAATCGCGCGGGCACCGTCCCGCCCGGCGGCTGGCCGCAGTTCGGCAGCGTGGTAGGCAAGCTGAAGGGCGCTTTTGATCCCGCTGTGCCGCCTTTCGTCAGCATGTGCTACGACTGCACGCACGGTCCTTACAATGAGCCCGGCCCTGGCATGTTGGGCTCCGCCAGCGCCGCCTTCCGCCACGTCGGCCCGAGTCGCAGCGATCTCACATTGCAGGGCATCACCTATGATCGTCTCACGGATCGCTCGCGCTTGCTCACGAGCTTCGACAAATTCCGGCGCGATATCGATGCCAGCGGTCAAATGGGAGCGATGGACACCTTCACGCAGCAGGCCATGGGCGTGCTCACCTCGTCGAAGCTGGCGGACGCGCTCGACCTTTCCAAAGAAGACCCGCGCCTCGTCGAACGCTACGGCACAGGCGACACCGTGAAGCGCATCGACGAAAATGGTGCGCCGCGTGTGCCGCAGAGCTTCCTCACCGCACGGCGGCTGGTCGAGGCCGGTGCGCGTGTCGTCACGGTGAACTACAGCAAGTGGGACTGGCACGGCGGAGCCAATAACGACATTTTCTCCCGCGAACGCGAGGACTTCCCCGTCTTCGACAAAGGCATCACCGCGCTCGTCGAGGATCTGCATCAGCGAGGCCTCGACAAAGACGTCACCGTGCTCGTGTGGGGTGAATTTGGCCGCACGCCGATCATCAGCAAGCAAGTCGGCCGTGATCACTGGCCGCGCGTCGCCATGGCACTGCTCGCTGGTGGTGGTATGCCGATGGGGCAGGTAATCGGCTCCACGGATCGCCTCGGTGGTGAAGCCGACAGCCGCCCCGTGACCTTCGCCGAGGTCTTTGCCACGCTGTACCACAACCTCGGCATTGATGTGGCCACCACCACCGTGACCGACACCAAAGGCCGACCGCATTACCTCGTCGAAGGCGGCGCGCTGCCGCTCCGCGAGCTGATTTGATCAAGTTCAGACGTTTCGTGCCGTAAGACTCGCATGAGACTCCTTTTCATCGCCTGCCTCTTCTTCGCCACTTCCGCCCTTCACGCCGCCGAATTCCGCGCCGGTGCCGCCACCAGCAACATCACACCGGAACTCGGCAGCTCGATCAACGGCGGCTTTCAGGACGGCAAAGCCACCGTCATTCATGATGAACTCAACGCCCGCTGCCTCGCGCTTGATGACGGCCAGACGAAGCTCGTTATGGTCGTGGCAGACAGTTGTGTGATTGGTCGTGGCATCTTTGATGAGGCCAAGAAAATGGTGAATGAAGCCACCGGCCTGCCGATGGAGAACATGATGATGTCCGCCACGCATTCACATTCCTGCGGAACCCTGCAAGCCGTCGGCCAGAGCGAACCGAGTCCGATTTACCAGCGCTTCGTGGCCCGACGCATCGCGGATGGAGTGCGGCGTGCGCTGAACAACCTCGCACCGGCAAAAATCGGCCACGGCAGCGCCTCGGTGCCGCAGCAAGTCTTCAATCGCCGCTGGAAGATGAAGCCCGGAGGCATCCCGCCGACACCGCTTGGCGTCACGACCGATCAGGTGAAGACCAATCCCGGCATCAACAACCCGAACCTCGTCGAACCCGCTGGCCCGACCGATCCCGAAGTCTGTTTCATCAGTGTGCAAAGCGCCGACGGTAAACCGCTCGCGCTGCTGGCGAACTACTCGCTGCACTACGTCGGCGGTGTCGGTCCAGGCCACATCTCGGCGGACTACTTTGGCGCGTTCGCGGTGAAGATCGGCCAGTTGCTCGGCACTGGGCCGGAGTTTGTCGGCATCATGTCGAACGGCACCAGCGGTGACATTAACAACATCGACTTTCGTGGTGGTCAGGCCAAAGAAGCACCGTATGGCCGCATCCAGATCGTCGCCAACGATGTCGCCAAAGCCGTTGCCGCAGCGCTGAAGACAGTGAGCCATGCCGACTCAGTGCCGCTCGCCGTTGCGCAGAAGGAGATCACGCTCGGTCTGCGCATCCCGACCAAAGACGAAGTCGAAAAGGCCCGCGAGGTGATGAAGGCCTCCAAGCTCTCTCCACGCATGGAAACGATGGAGCAAGTCTATGCGCGAGAAACCGTGCTTTTGGCCGATTTTCCTGCTCAAGTCTCCGCGCCGCTCCAAATCATGAAAATCGGTGATCTGCGCGTCTCCGCCATTCCCGCCGAAGTCTTCGTCGAAATCGGCCTGGAGCTGAAAAAGCGCCACACACCGACTTTTAGCGTCTCTTTGGCCAACGCCTACCACGGCTACCTGCCGACGCCTGAGCATCACAAACTCGGCGGCTACGAAACCTGGCGTGCCCGGTCGAGCTGCCTCGAAGTCGATGCCTCGACAAAGATCATCGCGGGTCTGGAAGAACTTTTCACCAAGCTGAAATGAACTCGCTCCTTCTGGCTTGCTCGAGCCTCGTCGCACTCTCGTCATTCGCTGCCGTAGTGCGCGTGGAGGTATCTGAGCGTTCCGACCTTGGCAAAACGGGCTATGAGCAAATCATCGGGCGTTTGCATTTTGAGATCGACCCGCAGCAGGCTGGTAATGCCATCATCGCCGATGTCGTTCTGGCTCCGGTGAATGCAGCGGGCCGCGTGAGCTTTTCGTCTGATCTGCGAATCCTGAGGCCGAAAGACGCCACACGCAGCAATGGTGCAGCCTGGGTGGAGATCCCCAATCGCGGCGGGAAGGCGAGTCTGAGCGACTGGGTCATGAAGGATGGTTTCTCGGTGGTGAATGTCGGCTGGGAGTCCGACGTGCCGCCCGACAAGCTGCGCATCGTTGTCCCGACAGCTCAAAACAAAGATGGCAGCGCGATTCGTGGCGTGGTGAGCGCTCCCTTCACGCCGGACAAACGCACGGAGGAGCAAACGCTCACCGATTTGACTGACTACCCCGCTGTGGACATTGCTGGTGCTGACAGCCGTCTCATCGTGCGGACGCGCGCCGCCGTTCCCGGTGGAGATGAAGTGCCGCGTGATCAGTGGAACCTGCAAGGCAATCGCCTTCGTCTGAAGGGCGGCTTTGAGCCGGGGAAGACGTATGAAGTATTTTACCTCGCGGAAGCGCCGCCTGTGGCCGGGCTGGGTTATGCCGCGATTCGTGATGCTGTGGCGTGGCTGAAGCACGATGCAGGCTCGCTCGCACCGGTAAAGCATGCCTATGCCTTTGGTTCTTCGCAGTGTGGCCGCTTCCTGCGTGATTTTCTCTATCTCGGATTCAACACCGACGAAGAAAACCGGGCCGCTTTTGACGGAGTGATCGCGCATGTCGCCGGGGCCGGGCGTTTGGTGCTGAATCAGCGCTGGTCAACTCCGCGCAGCGTTTCCGGCTACTACACCGCCTCGTATCCCTTTGCCGACACCGCGCAAAAAGACCCCATCAGCGGCCACTCGGAGGGCATTTTGGAAAACTCGCGTGTGAAGCACCGGCCCAAAGTTTTTTATGTAAACATGGCGGCAGAATACTGGGGCGCAGGCCGCGTCGCCGCACTCACGCACACGAATGTAGCAGGCACGCAGGACATCGCGCTGCCGGAAAATGTGCGCTCGTATTTCTTTGCCAGCACTTCGCATGGACCCGCATCGTTTCCACCGACCGCGCTCGTCAAAGAGGCTCCGTTGGCCAATCCGGTGAGTGCGAGTGCTTCCGGTATCGCGCTGCGGCTCGCGCTACATCGCTGGGCGGCGGATAGCATTTCACCGCCGCCGAGCGTGTATCCGAAACTCAGCGACGGCACGCTCGTGCCCGTGGCCGAAGTTCGCTTTCCCAAAGTGCCCGGCATGGCAGCGCCGAATGCCGTGACTGCCGGTGGCCGCGTGCGGAACCCGCAGTGGCCCGACGGTGCCGGTGAAGGCACCGCGCTGCCGCTGCTCGTGCCGCAGGTCGATGCCGATGGCAATGACTTGGGCGGTATTCGCATGCCCGACATCGCCGTGCCGCTCGGCACCGCCACAGGCTGGGTTTTCCGTCCCGCTGCGATGGGTTCACCGCACGACTTTTACCTGCTACGCGGAGCCTGGGTGCCCTTTGCCCAAACCAAATCGCAGCGTGAAGCCACGAACGATCCGCGACTTTCCATGGCGGAGCGCTATGCCTCGAAAGACGAGTATCTCGCCAAAGTGAAGGCCGTGCTGCAAAAACTCATCGAACAGCGCTTCCTCCAGCCAGCCGAACTCGAATCGCAGCTCAAACAAGCCGGTGTGCGCTATGACTGGGTCATGCGCCAAACAACGAATTAAACTTCCACCACTCATGAAACTCGCCCTTCTTCTTTTCATCGTCTGCGCTGCCAATCAAGCCTCTGCGCAGGCCACATTCCGCAAAGTGCTCTTCCTCGGCAACAGCATCACCAAACACGGCCCCAAAGCGGACATCGACTGGACGGGCAACTGGGGCATGGCAGCCAGCGCCGAGGCCAAAGACTACGTTCATCTCGTCACGAAGGCACTCACCGAAAAACAAGGCGCGGCTCCCGAGGTTCTGGTGAAGAACATCGCCGACTTTGAGCGTGCGTATGCTGGTTACGACATCGCGGGCAAACTCAAAGAAGCCGTCGATTTCAAAGCGGACCTCATCATCGTCGCCATCGGTGAAAACGTGCCCAATTTAAAGACGCCGGAGGACAAAACGAATCTCCAGGAAAGCGTCACGAAGCTGCTCACGATCCTCAAAGCCGACCGCCATCCCACCATCCTCGTGCGCAGTTGTTTCTGGGCGAATGCCGCCAAAGATGAAGCTCTAGAAAAAGCCTGCACCGCTGTCAGCGGCCTTTACGTCAACATCAGCGCTCTCAGCAAGGACGAGAAACACTACGCCCGCTCCGAGCGGCCCTACAAACATGCAGGCGTCGCGAATCATCCCGGCGACCAAGGCATGGCCGCCATCGCCGAGGCCATCGTCGACGCCATCGCGAAAGCACCGAAAGGACCAGGTGATTCATGATGCAAGATTCCAGTTTTTTAGACACTCTTGGCCCATGCCTAGACAGGTCCGCATCCAATATTCAGGCGCGCTTTAGCATGTGATGGGTCGCAGCTTGGAGGGCTTGAATCTTTTTGAGTAGCTGCTCATCGACGAGGGCTAGCCTGAGAATGCCCAGACCGGTTCACTTGCCAAGTAGGAGGACTCGGAACGAACGACCGAGAAAGGCGGGATGGGTGAGTGAGTGATACTGGCGGAGGAGGGCTTGTGTGGTCGCATCTGAGGTGTGGCCTTCCAGGGTTGCTAGCCAGGGCAAGCCGAGTTTTCCCAGAAAGCGGCCCTGGTGCTCATAGGCGCGCTGGGTCATGCCGGCGGCTTCGGCGATCTCACTGAGTCGGGTGAAATTGATGTGGGTGGTGAGGTCGCATTCGCCCAGGTTTTCTAGAACGCGGTCGTCGGTCTGATGCTCGTAGTAGCGGCGCAGCGTGCCGGTGTGGCGCTCCGGCGCATACAGCTCGTCGTGATCGAATCCGTAGTCGGCGATGAAGACGGTACCGCGAAACTTTGCGGCAGCTAGCTCACGCATCCATTGAAGCGCGGCGAGTCCGATCTCGGTGGTGTAGCCATTCGGCAGATGGCGCGGCAGGCGCGCTGCTTCATCTGCGAGTTCGGGGGATGAAAGGGGGCCGGGGGAGAAAGACAATGCGCCCGTAGCATCCGCCTTTACCTGCAACTCCTGCCACTCGGAGCCAGTCCAGCGGATGAGGTGCACGGGCATGGCATCGGGGAGTTCATTGCAGATAAAGAGTGCGGGCAGCTCGGGTATGTCTGCGAGTGATTTCACCCAGCGGACGCGCTGAGCAAAGCGCGCTAGTTTCTCACGCTGCACGACTTCGTAGCGCGGGTTTGGCTCGACGATGAGGTAGTCCAGCGTGCTTTCGGTGAGGATGTCCTCAGCGAGTTGGCCGTCATGCGCGGCTTGTTCGATGACGACAAACTCGGATGGCTGGCCCAGCTCCTCACGCACTTGTTGAGCCAGGGCTACGAGCAGTCGGCCATAGAGTGGTCCGACGCTGACGGCGGTGTAAAAGTCACCACTGCGGCCGATGCGGCGCGGCGCGGGTCCATAGTAGCCGTGCTCGGGATGATAGAGCGCTAGCTCCATGACCTCAGCGAAAGTGAGGTGCTGCGCTGAGGCGAGTCGGTCGAGCAAGAGCTGATGAAGAGGAGGCACGGGAAAAAGCTAGCGGGCAGGCGTGGCATGGCTACTTTGGGTTTCCTTTTTTATCACAAGCCACCTCTCATGTTTGGTCTCGAACCGAATCCTAATACCAACTGGCGCGGCGAATCCGGCCTGAAGCTGCCCTTCTACCGCCGCGTGTGGTTCAGTGCCCTGGTGGCGCTGACTCTGCTCGTGGGTGTGACCTTGCTCGGCATTTACGCCATCATTGTGAGCCCGCTGCGTCAGAAGGCGCAAACTTATGATCTCGATGAACTCAAGAAGCTAGAGGCAGCCAGTCTGATCTATGACCGGAATGGTGAGGAGTTGTCCCGCATCTTTGTGCTGAATCGCACGCCAGTTTCCATCAAGGACATCCCACAGCATTTTATCGACGCGCTGGTTTCACAGGAAGACAGCCGCTTTTTCCAACATGACGGCGTGGACTACATCGGGCTGGTGCGAGCCGTGTATCTGAATTTCAAGGCCGGCGAAGTCACTCAGGGAGCCAGCACCATCACTCAGCAGCTAGCCCGCCAGACCTTTGGGCTGATGGAGCGCAGCTATAAACGCAAACTCATGGAGGCCTTTGTGGCTCAGCGCATCGAGCGCGCTTACTCGAAGTCAGAGATCTTGGAGCTGTATTTAAACCGCATCTTCTTCGGCAAAAACTTCCACGGCATCCAGGCTGCTGCGCGGGGTTACTTTGGTAAAGATGCCAAAGAGCTGACTCTCGGAGAGTCCGCCATCATCGCTGGACTCATCAAGAGTCCGAATAACATCGAGCCTATCCGCCATCCTGAGCGTGCCAAAAAGGAGCGTGATTGGGTGCTCGAACGCATGGTGATCGAAAAGCACGTCTCGCGTGAAGAGGCAGAGGAGATCAAGAAAACACCCGTCATCACCACGCCGCAAAGCACGGACCCACGACTGAGTTATGCCTTTGATGCCGTGCGTGAAGAAGTCGTCGCGCTAGTGGGTGAAGAGCGCGCGCTGAGCGGTGGATTCAAGATCTACACCAGCATCGACAAAGAACTCCAGGCCAAGGCCGAGCAGGCCATGAAGGACCGACTGACTGAAGTCGAGCTGCGCCAGGGCTACGATCACCAGACCTATGCGCAGTTTCGTGGAACCATCACCGACTGGCGCAAAAAGATCTCCGCTGGTGGGCCCGACGCTACCACGCCGCGCCCGAAGCCTGAGTACTTGCAGGGAGCCGCCATCGTCATGGATAACAAAGATGGCTCCATCCTCGCCCTGGTCGGCGGACGTGATTTTAACGACAGCCAATACAACCGCGCCACCGACAGCCTCCGCCCCACCGGCACAGCCTTCATTCCATTTGTGTATGCGGCGGCCTTTAATCAGCCAAACATTTTTCCGATGACGACATTGCCCGACGAGCCACTCGGAAATGACCGCGTCATGATCGGCGGCTTCACGGGTATCCTCGGTGAGTATGGCATGGAGGTGCCGAATCCTAAATGGTCGCGCACACAAATCACCGTCCGCGAGGCACTCGTCGCCTCGCATAACTCCGCCACCGTTCGCCTCGGAGAAAACGTGGCCCTGGAGCGCGGACTGCTCAAAGCCAGCTTTAAAGATTTCGTCACCAAAGCAGGCATCACCTCCCCGCTGCGTGATGCCGCCTCTGCCTGTCTCGGAGCCAGTGAAGCCAAACTCAATGAGATGTGCCTGGCCTACTCCTGCTTTGCCACCGGCGGTAAGCGACCAGCCAAGCAGCACCTGATCCAGCGCATCTCAGATGCCAACGACAAGACCGTCTTCCAGCTCGATGAAGCCACGCTGCAAAGCGTGCGCGCTATGGACGAAATCGCCGCATGGCAGACCCACACTTGTTTGGATGAAGCCCTGCATCGTGGCACAGGCTCACCCTCCATCGAGTATGGCCTTGGCGATTTCCCAGCCGCTGGCAAAACCGGCACGCATCACGAATACAAAGACCTCTGGTTCCTCGGCTACACCTCCTCCGTCACCTGCGGCGTGTGGGTCGGATTTGATAAGCAGAAAACCATTTACCCTGAAGCCTTCTCCAACAAAGTCGCCCTGCCCATCTGGACTGACATCATCAATGCCTCAGTCAAAGGCCACACTGCGCAGGACTTCACTCCGCCTGAGTCTGCCGACCGAGTCGAGATCTGCCGCAGCAGCGGACTGCGCGCCACGGACTTCTGTTATGAGAAGATCAAAGGTCCTGACGGCGTCTCCAAATCCGTCCGCAATACCTACTTCGAGTACCTGCGCCCTGGCACACCTTTCAATGCCACATGTCCTGTCCATACGGGTGATGGGCTGCCGGCTGATCTCGCCGCTTTTCACCAGCAAATCACCACCCTCGGCGAGACCGTTCTGCCAGCCGATCTAAACAAGTATGCCCATCTGGAGGCCGTGCATATTCAGGACCCCATCGTCGTCGGAGCAGATCCCTACAACTCCGAGCAACCCGTGCTCCGCGCGCGGCCCGTCAATGATGACGGCAGCCCCATCCGCCGAGCCGTACCCATCGGTCCAGAAGACGGCGGAGACACAGGTGAGCAGCCCGCCATCAAGCTCAAGCCACCGCCGCCGGTGAAGATCGAGCTTTAATAAGAGCACCCTGGCAAACACGCGACTTCCCGGTTGCTCTGCCACCCCGGTGGGTGTTTGGATCGCCTGTGTTTCTTGTTCGTTGTCTGCTTTCACTCTTTGTCCTGACCCTTCTCACGGTTTGCCGCCGTGAGCCTGTGGCGGTGGAAGCCACGCAGACAGAAAATCTCGACCTAGCTGGAGCAGCAGGCTCGATCTGGGTGGTGGATCGTGAAGGCCAACCTGGGCGGCTTTTCCTCTGCGGCACGATTCATGTCCTGAGGGAGAGCGATTACCCACTCTCGCCAGGCTATGAGGCAGCCTACAATCACTCGGATAAACTCGTCCTCGAACTGCCGCCCGGCTCCGGCAATGGACCCGCGATGGCCTCGCGCATGCGCCAACTCGGGACCTATGCGGCTGACACTTCCCTGGAGGCGAATATCAACCAAGAAACTTGGCAAACGGTGCGCCAATGGGCCTCCACTCACGGTATCGAGGCCTCATCGCTCAATCGCTTTCGGCCCTGGTTCGTGTCACTGATCATCACTTCCACCGAATACGCAACCTTGGGTGCGAAGCCAGATATGGGCGTGGATCAATATTTTGAAACCAGAGCTGAGCGCGATGGCAAACCAGGTGAGGGACTGGAGACCGTGGAGTTTCAGCTCCAGCTTTTCTCGAAGCTGACTCAGGCTCAGCAGAAAGACATGCTGGAGCAAACCATGGCCGAGGTGAGCACACTTTCACGCGAGTATGAAAAGATGATCAGCGCCTGGAAAAATGGCGAGCTCGATGCCCTGCATGAGATGCTCTTTCGTGAAGCCGAGCGCTACCCCGAGCTCATGGATCTCTTTCTCAAGGACCGCAATCACGCCTGGATCGACCGCTTGGAAGCCATGCTGAAGAAAGGTGAGAACGCGATGATTCTCGTCGGCACCGGGCACCTCACCTCCGATGACGGCCTCATCCAGCTCCTCAAAAATCGCGGCTACCGCGTCCGCCATCACCGCCAAGTGAAGGACCTGTAGCAGCAGGCGTCAGCGTGCCGTCATCAAAGCGAACAAATCCACCCACTACTTGCAAAAAGGTGGCTCCGCCTGAATCGTACCCGCTCATGAATATCCTCGTCACCGGCGGAGCCGGTTTCATTGGCTCCCATACCGTCGAACATCTGCTGCAAAGCGGGGCTGGAAAAGTGTCCATTTTGGACAGCTTCAACGACTACTACAATCCAGCCATTAAACGCGCCAACGTGCGCGGCTTTGCCGATCAAGTCACCGTGCATGAGGGGGATCTGACAGACGCAGCCTTCGTCCATCGCGTCTTTGAAGAGGGCCGCTTTGATGCCGTCATCCATCTAGCCGCGCGCGCCGGCGTGCGGCCCTCCATCGAGCAGCCTGAATTGTACATCGACACCAATATCAAAGGCACCTTCAACTTGTTGGAAGCCGCGCGGCGCACAGGCTGCAAGCACTTCGTCTTCGCCAGCAGTTCCTCCGTTTATGGCGTGAACAAGAAAGTGCCCTTTGCCGAGATCGACCCGATTTTGCAAACCATCAGCCCCTACGCCATGACCAAAATGGCGGGCGAGCAGATGTGCTCAAACTACAGCCACCTTTACGGCATCAAGACCGTCAGCCTGCGCTTCTTCACCGTCTATGGGCCGCGTCAAAGGCCTGATCTCGCCATCTCAAAATTCAGCCGCCTGATTGAAGATGGCAAGCCGATCGACAAATATGGCGATGGCCACACGGCGCGCGATTACACCTTCATTAGCGACATTGTCTCTGGCATCATCGGCGCGCTGAATTACCGCACAGGCCCCATTTGTGACATCTTCAATCTCGGCGGCTCGCAGACCGTGACGCTGAATGATCTGATCGCCACCATTGAGGCAGCTGTCGGCAAAAAGGCGATCATTCACCAGCTCCCTGAGCAGCCGGGTGACGTGCCGCTGACCTCAGCAGACGTGAGCAAGGCCCAGCAGCTACTCAACTTCCGCTCCAAGACCACCATCGCCCAAGGCGTGCCAGCTTATGTCGAGTGGTTCCGCAAAATGCGCGCTGAAGGCGTAACCGTCTGCTAAGCCCATCATGCCGCCAGACCATTCCTACACTCCGATGACGCCCGCTGAGGTGCGTAAGTTGCGTGACACGCTGGATCAACAGGGTAAGAAACTTGTCTTCACCAACGGCTGCTTTGATCTCCTGCACGCTGGGCATGTGCGCTATCTCAACCAAGCTCGTGCGCTCGGTGATGCTATGGTCGTGGCACTGAATTCAGACGCCTCTGTGTGCGAACTCAAAGGCCCCACCCGCCCGATCAATCGCGAGCGTGACCGTGCCGAAGTCATGGCCGCTCTGCGCGCAGTGGATGCCGTCGTCGTCTTTGGCGACAAACGCGCCACATCACTCATCGAGGAGATCCGCCCCCACGTTTATGCCAAAGGCGGCGACTACACCGCGGATTCCTTGAATCCCGAGGAGCGCGCAGCTTTGGACAAAGTCGGTGCCGAGATCAAGATCCTGTCACTCGTCGCTGGACGCTCCACGACGAAAACCATCGAGCGAATGACCGCGACGGGAGATCGGCCCAAACCCCTGCGTCTTGGTGTGCTCGGCTCAGGAGAAGGATCAAATCTACGCGCCATCGTCGATGCCATCAGTCATGGAACCTTGGAGGCCGAAATCGTCATCGCTATCTCGGATCAATCCGACTCACGCTTTCTGAAGCTGGCCAAGGCAGAAGGCATCCCCACGCAGCATGTGCAGGGAGGTGCGAATCCGCGCCGCTTCGATGACGCAGGGCAGAACGCAATCGCCGAGCATTTGCAGCAGGCAGAGGTGGACGTCGTCGTACTCATTGGCTTCATGCGCATCCTTAAAGAGCCTGTGCTCAGCCTGTATGCGGATCGTCTCGTCAACGTGCATCCTTCCCTGCTACCCAAATTTAAAGGTGCCAACGCCGTGCAAATGGCGCTCGATGACGGCGAACTCGAAACCGGCTGCACCGTGCATCTCGTCACACCCGAGATCGACGCCGGGCGCATCCTCGCTCAAGCCAAAGTTCCCATCCTCGTCGGCGACACTGCCGAGATCCTGCACCAGCGCATCAAGCAGGCCGAGCACAAGCTCCTGCCGCAAGTTCTGGCTGAGTGGAAACGGGTATAAAGGAAGAGATCGGCAAAGGTTTGCTACTGTTTGATAAACCACCGCAAACCATTGCCAACGACTCAAACCTCCGCAAACATCCCCTGCCCTGCATGTTCATCCGCATCTTTGACCGCTATCTCGGTAAGCAAGTCCTGTCAGCTACGCTGATGGGGGTGCTGCTGCTCAGTGGTGTGATGGTTCTGGGGAATGTTTACAAAAAGCTGGATGAACTTTTGGGGGATACCCAACTGCCCTTCTCAGTCATCGCGGAGTTCATCGCGCTGATCATTCCGTTCTCGCTCATTTTCACCATTCCCTGGGCCTTTCTCACCAGCATCTTGCTCGTGTTTGGCCGGCTTTCAGCGGACAATGAACTCGTCTCCATGCGCATGACGGGCTGGTCCATGCCACGCATCAGTGCGGCCATTTTTGCCCTAGCCATCGCTCTCTCCGGCATCTGCTTCTGGGTGAATGTGGATCTGGCTCCGATGGCGAAGAACCGCATGAAGATGCTCTTTTACGAGGTCGCGCTGGAGAATCCCGAAGCGCTCTTTCAGGAAGGTCGCGTGCTGGAAAAAGTGCCCGGTTTCCGCATTCACACTGGGAAGCGCGAGGGACGTAATCTCGAGAACTTGGAGATCATCGAGATGGAGGGCGCTTTGGCTAAACGTGTCGTGCGGGCTAAGCGTGCCGTTTTGGAAACTCAGCCCGGCGTGCTCGACTTCACCATGCATCTCTACGATGCCGAGATCGAAGCGATCAGCCACACGCCCGACAAGAAGGTGGACAAGATCGAGTTCCTCAAAGCAGCCGAAACGGCCCTGAGCTTTCCGCTATCTCGGCTGCGTGATCAGACCGTGCGCGTGAATGCCAGCATGAAGACGACCGATGCCCTCTGGCAGGAGGTCAACGAGCATGTGGACACCGTGACCACCAAGCCGATGGATAACGTTCAGGTTTGCCTCTCACGCACCGAGTTGAGCAAGCGATATAGTTTCTCCCTCGCCTGCTTCACCTTTGCCCTCGTCGGCATCCCGCTCGGCGTCACGGCCCAGCGTCGTGAGACTTCGACGGGCTTTGCCCTCAGCCTGATCACTGCCGTTGTCTATATCGTCTTCATCATTCTGGGTGACACCCTCAATGACAAGCCCAACGCCATGCCGCACTTGGTCATGTGGCTGCCAAACGTGCTCTTCCTCAGCATCGGTGGTTGGCTGTTTTATAAGCTGAGTCGGAATTAAAAATCAGAGTGCAAATTTGCTACTCTGGCACATGAAAGCGCATGGGTTGTCGAAGGAGACGCGCTGGATCATCTCAGGCGTCCAACCACGCTGGCGCATGGCCTGCATGGTTTTTGGCACAGCCAGTGGATCGCTGATACCCCAGTCACAGGCGCTGTTCATCCAGATGCGTTCTGCCTGGCGCTGCTCAAGCATGTCGATGGCGCGATGCGGCGTGCATTTGCTCTCAGGATAGAGCGTGATGCCAGCCCAAAAACCGTGGTCGAGCACATGATTAATCGTGTGCTCTTCAACGTGGTCGATGATCACCCGCTCCGGCGTGATCTTGGGGAAGTTCTTCAGCGCCTCGACGATGAGGCGTGTGCCTTTCAGTTTGTCCTCCAAATGCGGCGTGTGGATGAGCACGAGCTGATCATAATCCTGAGCTATCTGCACATGCTGCTCAAAGATTTTCAGCTCATTGCGACTGTTCTTGTTCAACCCGATCTCGCCGATGCCGAGCACGCCGGGTTTGTCGATGAACTGCGGGATAAGCGCCATCACATCCTCAGCCAGCTTCATGTCTTCAGCTTCCTTCGGGTTGATGCAGAGCCAGCAAAAATGCTTGATGCCAAACCGTGCCGCGCGCTTCGGCTCATACTCGGTGATCTGCCGGAAGTAATCATAAAAGCCATCTGCTGAAGCGCGGTCAAACCCAGCCCAAAAGGCCGGCTCACAGATCGCCTGACAGCCAGCCAGCGCCATGCGCTCATAATCATCCGTGGTGCGGCTGACCATGTGTCCGTGGGGTTCGATGTAGTTCATGGAAGAAAGGAAGTTTGCAGTGGTTGGCTATGGTTTGCGATGGCTTGCAGTGGTCTTTAAACAATCGCAAACAACGGCAAACTTCTTCATCCCCGATGCGCGCCGATGGCACCCTGCATGGTGGCTTTGGCGATGGGTTCCGTACTCGGGTCGCTGAAGCTCAGCAGCACTTCTTGGGCGCGCTTGGGTTCATCAAGAGACAGGAGGGCGATGGCGTTCTTCAAGGCTTGCACGCGGAAGTCGGCGGTTTGATCAGCGCGCTGCACGCGATCCAGAAAGGCAGCCAGATCGATGAGCTTACTGCGCGCATCCATGAACCCGAGGTCCACGAGATTCACGGATTGAGGAGGTGTCCAGTCGGCCATGGCAGTGAGAGTTAAATGGTCATCGAACTGTAACCGCCATCCACCACCATCTCATGGCCGGTGATGAAGGAACTGGCACCATTGGAGGCCAGCATGAGGGCTGCGCCGATGAGTTCATTGGATAAACCGAAACGGCCAATCGGCGTGTGTCCCATGATCTTTTCCACACGCTCGGGTGTGAGCACCTTGCGGTTCTGCTCAGCGGGGAAGAAGCCGGGGACAAGCGTGTTCACGCGGATGCCGAGCGGTGCCCACTCACGAGCCAGATTCTTGCTGAGATTATGCACCGCGCCTTTCGACATGCTGTAGGTGAAGACGCGGCTCAGCGGCAGCAGCCCGGACATGGAGCCGAGATTGATGATCGAGGCTGGCACCTTGTTTTCGACAAAGTATTTACCGAAAACCTGACAGGCCAAAAACACGCCCTTGGTGTTGATGTTCATGATCCGGTCATACTCGTCTTCAGAAATGTCGAGGAACGGCGTGGCGGAGTTCACACCCGCGCCATTGACCAAAATCTGGCAGCCGCCCGAGCGCTCCAGAACCTGATCGAGCAGCAATTGGAGATCGGCTTTGCGTGAGGCGTCTGCACTCACAAAATACCCCTGGCTACCAGCGGCATGAATGGCTTCCAGGCCCTTCTCAGCCTTGGCAGGATCACGCCCCACGAGCACGACTTCAGCACCGGCATTGGCAAAGCCGCTAGCGATGGCACCACAAAGCTCGCCTGTGCCGCCGATGACGACAGCGGTTTTACCTTGGAGAGAAAAGAGTTCAAAAATGGAAGACATAGTTGGGTGGGGGAGGCGCAGATTTTGTATGCGGGAAGCGAGCGTGTCGAATGAAGAAAAGACGGTCTTACTTGGATAGCGTCATCACGCATTCGAGATGCTTGGTCTGCGGGAAGAGATCGAAGGGTTGCACTTTATGCAGGCTGTATCCGGCGGTGGTGAAGAGCGCGAGATCACGCATCTGCGTGGCTGGATTGCAGGAGATATAGACGACGCGCTTCGGGGCAAAGGTGAAGAGCTGCTCCAAAAACTCCGCGCTACAGCCCGCACGCGGCGGGTCGATGATGACGACCGTGTCGCTCCCAGAGTGCGGCACTTGGGCGAAGATCTCACGCGCATCAGCCGCGATGAACTTGCAGTTCGTGAGGTGGTTGATCTCCGCATTGTGCGCCGCTTTTTTGACAGCACTTTCCGAAAGTTCCACGCCGATGACTTCCTGAAATTCCTTGGCAGCGCTGATGCCAAACAGTCCGCTGCCGCAATACGCATCCACAAGGAAACTAGCACCGCTGGCTTTGGCTTCATTCACGGCGTAGGCCACGAAATCGGGCAGGATGAAGGGATTATTCTGGAAGAAGTCACCCGCCTGGAACTCGAACTTCACATCGCCCACCTGCTCGACCGCGATGGCGTCAGCCCGTGTCAGCACGCCCGTCGCGGTGGCGCGCATCAGCAGCGTGGCACCGTTCTTAAAACTGCCTGCACGCGCCGCCTCACGCACCTGGACCAGTTGCTCATTCAGCGCCGGCATGGCGATGGGACACTGCTCGACATCGACCATGGCATTGCGTGTACCGACACGGAGAAAGCCGATAGCGGCGACTTCACCATCCTTGGGTTTGTGGAAATGCGGCGTGATCTTTGACCGATAGCCATACTGCTTCGGCGAAGCGATCACCGGCAGCACCGGATGTACGATCTTGGCCATGTGCAGAAGTAGCTCTTCCACCTGCCGCTGCTTCCACGCGATCTGTTTGTCATACGCTAGATGCTGATACTGACAGCCGCCGCAGGTGCCAAAGAGAGGGCACACCGTTTGCACCCGCTCAGAGGAAGGCTCCAGGACCTCGACCAAATCCGCATTGCTGTAGTTCTTGTGATTGCGGAAGACGCGGCACTTCACCAGCTCACCCGGCAGAGCGAAGGGCACAAAGACGACCCAACCATCCACCCGCGCCACACCACTGCCTTCATTGGTCAGGTTCTCGATGCGCACCTCCAGCTCTTGGTGGTAAGTGAATGGGTGGGGGACAAACTTCCGTGGCTGCATCCCTGCCCTGTAGCAGCCTAGAGCCTGAGATCAAATGTAGGGTGGACTTTAGTCCGCCAGATGTGAGGCGGGCTTCAGCCTGCATTCGCAGGTCTCTTTGAGGTGCCCTGTAGTGCCACGCCCCCAAATGAAATATACCCAACTTTGTGCTTGCACGAATTTGATCCTGTCTCAGTTTAGCGCCCGCCAGAAAAGCGGGTGTAGCTCAGTGGTAGAGCATCTCCTTGCCAAGGAGAATGTCGCGCGTTCGAATCGCGTCACCCGCTCCATCAAACATTGATGGAGTCCCGCAGAAACCGTCTGCCAAAGAAGGACGCGACCTGCACTCAGGCTTTGCCTTTCTTCTTTTTCTTCTTCCCCGGCTTCTTGCCATCGCCGCCGTCGGTTTTGCCTGCGGCGGGATTGAGATCGGCGAGGACGGCGGTGAGGCGCGCACGGGCGGCTTTGCTGGCCTCGGTGTCTTCAGCAGCGGCGACGGGTTTCTCGACGAAGGGTGCGTCGCTCATGTCGAAGAGCTCGCTGGCTTCGTCCATCTTCCAGCCATGCTCGCGGACGAACCAGTTTTTTCCGAGCTGCACGTAGACCCATTCACGCGGCGTGCCCTTTTCTCCACGAATTTGCGCGGCGTGGCTGATGCCGTCGATCTTCACACCTTCGGGCAGTTTGGCGCCGCCGAGTTCGGCGAAGGTGGGGAGCTGATCGGCGATGCTGATGATGTCTTTGCTCACCGCGCCCGCAGGCGTCACGCCGGGCCAACTGGCGATGTAGGGCACGCGGGAGCCGCCTTCGAGCATACTGGCTTTTTTGCCGCTGATCATGCGCCCGCCGATAGTGCTGGGGTAGCTGTTTGCGGTGCCGTTGTCGGCGGAAAAAATGATCAGCGTCTTCTCACGTAAGCCGAGCTTTTCGATCTCCGCGACGATGCCGCCGACCTGCTTGTCCATGTAGGCGATGTTGTCCTCATAAAGGTCGCTGCCTTCCTTCGTATCCGGCGTGCGCAGGATCGGTCCATGAACAAGGTGCATGGCGTAATAGAGGAAGAACGGCTTCTCTTTATTTCGCGTGATGAAGTCGATGCTGTAAGCCTGGATGATGTCCGGGTTATAGACTTCCTTATCGGTTTTGATCTGCTCGCCGTTCTTTTCATACGAGTCCTTCCAGAACCAGCCGCCAGCGGTCGGATCAGTGACGTATTCGTCGAAACCCCAGTCACGCGGCGTCTCGCCGACCTGCCGCCACTTGCCCGCCTGTGCGGTGACATAGCCGCTTTGCTTCAAAACTTTCGCAATGGACGGTTCGTCAGCCGACTTCGCACCAGGTCCGTCTCCGCGCCACGAACCATTGCCAATGCCACCCGTACGGAAGGCGTAACGTCCCGTCATCAGCAAACAACGCGATGGCCCGCACAACGGAGCGGCATAACACGTCGTGAACCGCGTGCCGGATGCTGCGAGCTTGTCGATGTTCGGCGTCTTGTGCTTGTCAGACCCGTAGCAGCCCACGCCATCGAGGCCGAGGTCGTCGGCGTAGATGAGGATGATGTTCGGCTGCGAAGCCGCCTGAAGCATGAGGCATGGAGCTAGGAGCAAAGCCACGAGAAGGGTGAAGCGTTTCATGGCCGCGTGAAACGCGGGGGCAGCACGCACCTTTCCAGCAATGTGGAGCGGTAGCGCGGCTAGGTTCATCCCAATCTGAAAAGATTTTCAAAATTCGATGATCCTTTTGCTCGCTAAATCTCGCATGAGCAGGTGAAATGAACTCGGCCATGACGACTCCACCGCCTTCAAGCCGCGCTGAAGACATCCTCATCGCCGCGCTGGATCATGCGCCGGAAGATCGCGAGGGATTCCTTGTAACGGCCTGCGGCGGAGATGCAGCGCTGCGCGCCGAGGTGCACTCACTCCTCGCGGCGCATGAGGTGATGCCTTCGGGCTTCCTCGCAGCGTCCCTCGTCGAGGGCTTCGCAGAAGACGATCCCGATGTCACGATTAAGCTAGCTCCCGGCACAAGACAAAATCCTGTAGCCGCCGAGCGCGAGGGCGAACACATCGGGCGCTACAAGCTCCTGCAGGAGATCGGCGAGG